>CAIUMM010000236.1 GCA_903900265.1 uncultured Pseudomonadota bacterium | reverse complement strand
GTCGTCGCGGACGACGAAGTGAACTGGATGTTCGCGAACGCCGACGGCGCCGCGCTCTCGCAGAGCCTGCAAGACCAGATCTGCGCGGCCACCGGCGGCGGCTGCACGTACAGCGGCGGCGACATGGTCACCGTACACGCCGACATGGCGATCACCGACGCCCAGTTCACCGCCGTCGTGAGCGACCTTCTCGCCGCGCTGGATGACCTCGGCATCCCCTACAGCCCGACGCTCGACGGCTCCGAGACCATCGATCCGCTGCTCGTCGCCCTTGTCGGCATGCACGACGACATCGTGACCGACGCGGACGGCTCCGGCGTGCTGTTCAACCAGCTTGGCGGGCACGCTGCGGTCTCGGCCGTGGTGGCGCAGCTGTTGGTCAACGTCGGCGCTGACAGCTCGATCAACGGTCGCTTCGCCTCTACCGACCTCGTCAACTTGAACAATCTGCTCGTCGAGCAGATCTGCTCCGCCACGGGCGGCTACTGCACGTATTCGGGTCGCTCGATGCTCGAGACCCACACCGGTCTCAACATCACCGATAATGAGTTCAACGCGCTCGTCGGCGACTACCTCGCTGCGCTTGACACCCTCGGCGTGCCGTACACCGCGGACACCTTTGACGGCGGATTGCCAGCCGACACGCTGACGCTCGCGCTCGCTGGGATGCGCAGCGACATCGTCGGTCACTAAGCCGTCTGGCCCCTCCGAAGGGATGGATTCCCGCGCGGCGTCGTCGCGGGGATCGAGCATGAAGAACCGGCGCCTACGGGCGCCTCACACCACTGGGGTCTTTCGTGAGCAATTGGGTCTACTCCTTCGGCAATGGGCAGTCTGACGGCGACGGTGCGATGAAGAGCCTCCTCGGGGGCAAAGGTGCGGGTCTCGCAGAGATGACCCGCATCGGGCTCCCGGTTCCTCCGGGGTTCACCATCACCACGAACGCCTGCAACCACTGGTTCAAGAACGCCGGGGCCTACCCCGATGGTCTGTGGGACCAAGCGCAGGCCGCGTTGCGGTTGGTGGAAGAGCGTACCGGAAAGCGCTTCGGGGATGCAGAGAATCCCTTGCTGTTCTCCGTGCGCTCGGGCGCCGCGCAGTCGATGCCGGGCATGATGGACACGGTGTTGAACCTTGGCCTGAACGACCAGACCGTGCTCGGGCTCGCCGCGAAGACCGGCCGCGCGGTGTTCGCGTGGGACAGCTACCGCCGCTTTGTGATGATGTTCGGCGATGTCGTGCTGGAGATCCCGTACACGCGGTTCCAGCGCGTGGTCGAGGACCTGAGCAAGGGTAAGGAGCCCCGCGAGCTCAGCGTCGAGCAGCTGCAAGCGATGGTGGAGAAGCTGAAGGCCGTGGTCGCGGACGTTTGGGGACCGTTTCCCCAGGACCCGCAGCAGCAGCTAAAGCTCGCCGTCGAGGCGGTGTTCAAGAGCTTCAACGGGCAGCGCGCTCGCTACTACCGCAAGATGAACAACATCCCGGATGACTGCGGCACCGCCGTCAACGTCCAGTCGATGGTGTTCGGCAACATGGGCGAGAATTCTGCTACAGGCGTCTGTTTCACGCGCAACCCCAAGTCCGGCGCGCACGTGTTCTTCGGCGAATGGCTGGCGAACGCGCAGGGCGAGGACGTCGTCGCCGGGACGCACAACCCCAATCCGATCAACCGGGACGGCGGCGGGAATGGCACCGGCGAGAAGGCCGCCGGGCTTGTGACCTTGCAGGAGGCGATGCCCGCGGTCTACGACGAGCTCAACGCGCTCCAGAAGCGGTTGGAGACGCACTACCGCGACATGCAGGATATCGAGTTTACCATTGAAGAAGGTAAGCTTTACCTGCTGCAGACCCGCAACGGCAAGCGCACGCCTGCCGCCGCCGTGCAGATCGTCGTGGACCTCGTGAATGAGGGCTTGATCACCGAAGAAGAGGCGATCCGTCGCGTCAAAGCCTCCGATTTGGAGCTTGTGCTGCGCCCGGTGCTTGACCCCGACGCGCGCAAGAAGCGCATCGCTCGTGGTCTTGATGCCAGCCCCGGCGCGGCGAGCGGCAAGGTCGTGTTTCACTCAGAGGAGGCGCAAGAGCTCGCGGACAAGGGCGAGAGCGTGATCCTCGTGCGTCTGGAGACCAGCCCGGAAGACATCCAGGGCATGAACATGGCCAAGGGCATCCTCACCGCGCGCGGCGGTCAAACCAGCCACGCCGCGGTGGTCGCGCGCGGCATGGGCAAGCCCTGCGTGGTCGGCTGCACCGAGATCCTCGTCGACTACGGGCGTCAGCTGTTCTACGCAGGCGACAGCGTGGTCAAGCGCGGGGACTTCATCACCATCGACGGCGGGACCGGCGAGGTTTTTGAGGGCGAGATCCCGACGCTCGCGCCGCCTACCGACGCGGGCGCGATGGGGCAGCTCTTGGCGTGGGCCGACAAGCGCGCGCGCTTGAAGGTGCGCGCGAACGCCGACACCGGCGCGGACGCGGCCAACGCGCGTCGCCTTGGCGCCATCGGCATCGGCTTGTGCCGCACCGAGCACATGTTCTTTGAGCCGGTCGCGCTGCGGGCGATGCGCCAGATGATCCTCGCGGACGACGAGCGCTCGCGGCAACGGGCGCTGAACGCGGTGCTCCCGATCCAACGTCAGGACTTCATCGAGATCTTCCGGGCGATGGATGGTCTCCCGGTCACGATCCGCCTGCTCGATCCGCCGCTGCACGAGTTCCTCCCCAACCGTCCGGAAGAGGTCTCGACGGTCGCGAAGGACCTCGGCGTGCGCACCGAGGCGCTCCAAGAGCGCTTGAAGCAGCTCCACGAGTCCAACCCGATGATGGGGCATCGTGGCTGCCGTATCGGCGTGACCACGCCGGAGATCTACAACACCCAGGTGCGCGCGATCCTCGAGGCGGCGGTCATCGTCGCGAAAGAAGGCAAGGATGTCATCCCCGAGATCATGATCCCGCTGGTGTCGATGCCTGCCGAGCTGGAGCGCTGCCGCAAGCAGGTCGAGGAGACCGCGGAGCAGGTGCTCGCGGAGTACAACTCGCGCGTGCAGTACAAGATCGGCACGATGATCGAGCTGCCGCGCGCATGCGTGCTCGCTGACAAGATCGCCGCGCACGCGGACTTCTTCAGCTTCGGCACGAACGACCTCACCCAGATGACCTACGGGTTCTCCCGCGACGACATGGGCAAGTTCTTCACCGAGTACCAGCAGCGCGGCGTCATCAAGGACTCACCGCTCGCGGTGTTCGACGTCGACGGCGTCGGCGCGCTGGTGAAGATGGCCGCTGAGAAAGGCCGCGCTGCGCATCCCCAGCTCAAGCTTGGGGTTTGCGGCGAGCACGGCGGTGACCCCACCGGCGTCGCGTTCTTCCACAACATCGGTCTGGACTACGTGAGCTGCTCGCCGTTCCGCGTGCCGGTCGCGCGCCTCGCGGCAGCGCACGCTGCGCTGGGCGTGTTGTAGCGTTGTGACGTTTCCACCTGCGGATCGCGCGGCGGTTTATCGCGCGATCCACACGCGCAGGGATATCCGCGCGTACCGTCCCGACCCCGTCGCGCCCGAGGTGCTCTGGCGTGTGCTCGAGGCGGCGCATCAGGCGCCGTCCGTGGGCTTCATGCAGCCGTGGAACTTCGTGCTGGTGCAGGACGAAGCCCTGCGCACGGCCGCGTGGGAGCACGTTGTCGCGGTGTCCAACCGCGCGGGGCAGACCTACGCCGGCGATCGGGCCGCGTCGTACGGGGCGTTGAAGCTGCAAGGCATCCTCGACGCCCCCGTCAGCATCGTCGTCACCTGCGACCCCACGCGGGGCGGCAACGTCCTTGGCCGCCACACCATGCCGGAGACCGACAGCTACAGCACCTGTCTGGCGATCCAGAACCTGTGGCTGGCGGCGCGGGCCGAGGGCCTCGGCGTAGGCTGGGTCAGCATCTTGGAGCCCGTTTTTGTGCGGTCCTTGCTCGGCATCCCCGAACGCGTGCAGATCATCGCCTGGCTGACGCTGGGCTGGCCGGTGGAGATCCCCCCCGAGCCGATGCTTCAGTCGGTAGGCTGGCGTAGCCGCTTGCCGCTCGAGAGCTTGGTTTTTCGCGACCGCTGGGAGGGCGGCGCGGTGGAGCGCAGCGCACCGTTGAGCGCTCCGGTGGGCCCCAGCGCCGCGGCCGAACGCAACGACAACCTGACGAAGCCTCCGGGCAGCCTCGGACGATTAGAGGCGATCGCCCTGCAGATCTCGGGCGTACAGGGCACGCCGTGGCCGCGGTGGCAGCGCAAGGCCCTCGTACTCTGTGCGAGTGACCACGGGGTGACCGCCGAGGGCGTGAGCGCCTACCGTCCCGAGGTCACGACCCGCATGGTCACGCAGTTTGTCGCTGGCGCGGCGGCGGTGAACGCCTTTGCGCGCCAGAACGGCATCGCGTTGACGGTGGCGGATCTGGGCGTAGACCACGACTTCGGCGCAGCGACTGGCGTAGTGCATCGCAAGATCCGTCGTGGAACGCGAAACTTTACCGTTGAGCCTGCGATGACACCGGAGGAGTGCGCGCGCGCCATTCAGGTCGGCCGGGAGCTGGTCCCGGACTGCGATTTGCTGGCGATCGGCGAGATGGGCATCGGCAACAGCACGTCGGCCGCGGCGATCGTGTGCGCGCTGTTAGGCGCGGATCCGGAGGCCATCGTAGGTCGGGGCACCGGCGTCGGCGACGCGACGTGGGCGCGCAAGGTCGGCGCCGTCGCGCGTGGGCTCGAGCTGCACGCGGGGGGCGATCCGCTTCAGTGCCTCGGTGGCTACGAGATC
>CAIUMM010000235.1 GCA_903900265.1 uncultured Pseudomonadota bacterium | reverse complement strand
CCGTCAACCGCGTCGACGCGCTCACGCCGCTGCAGTGGCGGCTGGCCAAGGAGAGCGGGCTGTAGAACGGGTGCAGGCACATGGGCGCTTTACGCGCGAGCGGTGCGGTGCACAGGATGGGGATGGAGGAGTGGATACGCCCAGCCCCACGGCGCTGAAGTCGACGCGCGCGGCGCCGACGGGACGGTTCTTTTCGTTGATCTCGGAGAGGGCGATGTAGGCGATGTCGTCGCTCTGGTCGCGCATGACGATCTTGGTGAGGTCGAGGCCGGTGATGGTGATTTCGGACATTGGGAGGCTCGGGGGCAGGGGGTGCGGCGGGACGGCGCGGGATGCGCTCGGGATGAGCATAGCGACCGATTGAGGCGGCATCTTGGGCGTGCGGGAGCTTGCAGCGGAGCGATTTGCGCGGCCAGTGACGTTGGCGGCGAGGTTCTGGGCTGGGCGGCGGAATCGTCAGCCGCGTCAGCCGCGGGCCGTTGGCTGGCGGTGGGCGTCAGCCGGGCACGAACGGGGTCGGAGAGGTGTCGGCCGCGAGGTCGATCGACATGGTGGGCACCAGCCGATTCGGGCGCGTCGTCGGCCGCTCACGACTCCGGGTCAGCCACGGGCGGAGCGGCGTCGGCCGGGCTGGTCGAGGCGCCCGCGAAGGTCAGCCTTCGGGTGTCGGCTGGCGAGGCGAGCCGGGGAGCGCCAGCCCTGAACTACGGGCTGGCGAGGTCGGCAACCTCGACGACCAGGCCGCTGTGGTCGCTGAGCCGGCTGCCCTCCGCGTTCGTCCCCTCCCACGCCGACACTACCCTCGTCGACCACCACGACGGCACCAGGACGTGGTCGATCGGCGGGAAGCGGAGAGCGCCCGGTGGGACACGATCCGTCGTGGTCGCGCACGCGAGGCCGAGGGCCTGGACACCGGTGAGCAGCGTGTCCCGGCAGCGCTTGGTGCCGTAGTAGTGCGAGCCGCCGAGGTTCATGTTGAGGTCCCCCGCGACGACGAGCGGCACGCCGGGATGCGCGTCGCGAAGCCGCCGCCATTCAGCCAGTTGTACAGGCAGAACGCGGTCCATCTCCGACCAGCCCTTCGCAGGATTCGCAGTGTCGGGGCCGGGATCTGCGCCCCAGGGGAGCACGGTGCCGTAGACGAGAACCGAGCCCGCGGGCGTAGCAACGATGGCGGCGACGGTCCTCACAGGATCGTCGACCGCGACGCCCACGAGCGGCCATCGGCTCCAGATGGCGGTCCAGCGCCCGCCGCGCCGCCCGGTCGGGCGCTGGGCGGTCGCGACCGAGCCGTGGGTCGGGAGGAGCGAGAGCTCGTCGTGGGTCTCGGTGAGGACCCAGATGTCGGCGTTCTCGGACAGGATGCGGGCGAGGCGGGCAGCGTTCTTCGCGGCGCCAGCCGCGTATTCGACGTTCCAGGTGGCGAGGCGGAGGGGCATCACCACGACTTCGATGTGTGTCGCCAAGGCGCGATGCCGAGGTTCGTGCGGACCCTGTACACGGTGCTGCAACTTACGCCCGCCTTTTCCGCGATCACCCGATCCGGAAGCACCCCAAGCTCCGCCCTGAACGCTTCAAGACGCAAACGCAAAGCCTCGAAGGTTGGGCGCACGGCGCGATCCACAGTCGCTCGGGCGGGCCTTGGGACCGGTGGAATCCCGAGGCTGCGTCGATAGGCGGCCACCGCGGAGCGGCCCACTCCCGCGCTGCGCGCGATTTCGGAGTCGGCGATCCGCCCGAGATCGTCGGCAAACCCCGCGACCGCTGACGCCTTGGACTTGGCCGCCGGGGGTTCCTCGTTCGCGACGCGAAGCCGCTTCTGCAGCCACTTCCTGCGCTGTTGGACCGACTGCTTCTTCACGCCAGCTCGTCGACAAACGTCGGCCACCGCCCCCCGTAGGATTTCCGCGTCATACTCGCCGGTGGCCAAGTTCCCTCGGTTCGTTGTGGAGGCTGGCAGCGGGAGCCCTCTCTGGACGGACCATTCGGACGGCGTGAGGCCTTGCGGATGCAGCTTCTTGAACCAAGTCATCAGCACGACGTGAGAGAGCTTCTCGCGCCGAGCGATGTCCGCGAACGAGGCCCCTGCTCGCAGCTCGGCCTCCAGCCGGGGTTCGTCTTGAAGGAGGCGGAATACTCGGGCCCCTGGCTCCCCCGCCCTGCGCTCGGACCAAGCGACCATCGCTTCATTGCGTGTCCGCCAGACCGGTTTCTCCAAATAGCGCGCTATTACGGCGGTCAATGACAGGCGTCCGACGTCGATCAAGCGAGTCAGAATGGCAGCGGTCGTTGTAGGCACGTCATGCTCCTGTGGAACCGGGATGTTGACGGCCCCGGCGACCTCATCCTGGGGGACGCCCAGCTTGCCATCCTCTCTAAGTCGCACCACGATGAACCCCAGGGCAACGAGGGCCGCTGTCGCGCGTTCGTCGTCCCTCCGGTCGCCGTGGTAGGCGAACCCGTCGTACTCGACGATCCAGGCTGGCTGGCCATCCGGCCTCCAGCTGGCGTCCGGAAAAACGCGACGGCCACCGATATCGACCGCGGGGACGTCGTCACGTCCCTCAAGAAGAAGTCCTGGGAGGAAGTCGGCGAGTTCGAAGAGCAAAACGAACTGAGCCCACGATGGCTTCCTTGAACACAGGTCGCAACCAAGGGTCCCGTCGTCGTCTGGGGCGACGGTCCCCTCCCTGGCGCGGGTCAGCCTTCGTATGTGCACGTATCGGCTGTTGATCCTCCGCTTGAAGCGATGTCCCCGGGCGCACCGCCACTCCACCTCAACCTTTTCGGTTGGTCGGAACTCGCCGGGGTCGCGCGGATCCGCCCACTGGATCAGAAGCGCGCGGCACGCGCGCTCGGTTTCTGCTACCTCCGGAATCGAACCCCTTCTTCGGCCATCCCATGCGGTCAGCCTGGTGCACCCCTGGCACTCCGTGGAACAGGTGTATCCGCCCCTCCCGTCGTTCCGGAGCCAGAATTTGACTTCCTGCTGGAAGGCCACGCTGCATCGGGAGCATCGGAACCATGGCTTGTGCGACCCCTGGTAGCCAAATGCTGTGGGTGGAAGCGCGTTCAGCGTGGTGTCCCATGCGGCCAACAGCTCCACCGCGAAGCCGAACTCCGCGCAGGCGTCGTGAAGGTTCTTGGCGATGGGGCGGGCCACCTCGCGGAGTATCACACCGGGCCCTGGGCGGTGTCTCGTCGAGGGTACGCGGGTGCGGCGGGCACGACGTTCGCGAGAGCACCAAGACGGAACAGGGTACGCACCCTGCCGATGTTTCGCCACACCTGACCGACATTTTTCGACGGCGGCCGCTTTCGGTGACGGCCTCGGCGGACCGGCCAGTGGCGATCTGCTGTCTGCCCCGAACGGATGTGCGTCGGCCGTGGGCCGTGATCGTCGGATTCTTCACCGCGGGCTGGCGATGTCGGCCGACCCTACTTCAACAACGGGCGACTGTTGGGCGGTCGCGGCCACCGCTGAACGCCTCGACGTCGGTTCCGGCGAGCGTGCGGACGTCTTACCTCAGGACGGAAGCGAGGATTTCTCGCGCTCTGTCGCGGCCGTCGGGACCATCGCCGACGAACCGCCAAGCTCCATCGCCCCGGCTCCAGCGGAGCGCGGCGATGGGGACCAACACGGCGTGCGTGTCTCGGTTCGAGCCCCCCTGGCCTCGCCGCAGGCCCTCGGCGCGCACCGCACGGTGAACGAGCTTGATGAGGTCAGAGGATCGGTAGAAGTACAGCATCGTCGAGGTGTTGTTCACATAGATTGTCGCGGCGGAGCCGAACATGCTTGTGATCGACACGCTCACGTGCCCCAACCGCCCCAACTGCTCTATGGGCCGGCCCGGCCGGTCAAACCGCTGAACTCGCGTCGCCGCGAGCTCGGACGGAGCGAGGCCCAGGCGGCCGGCGACGTCGTCGAATCCCCGAGCGCGGCGGTCAAGTCTCCCGGCCGACGTGTCCTCGAAGACTTCGATGAAGTTCCTTGGGTACTTCGCGGGGTCGATGGGCTGACCCTTGACTTCGATCGTCGCGTCGACGGTGCTGCACCGAAGATCGCCGAGGCGGTAGTTCGCCTCGGGGTCATCGATCCGCGCCACCGACTCGCCGAGAGCGTCGAGCAGGAAGGCGGACACGAGCGCGAGCGACACTTCTTCCTTTCCTGCGCCACGTTGGTAGCCTTCGCCGCGGCTGATCGGCATGATCGTCTCCTCTTTCGGGGGTCTGCTGGGGGCGAAGAGCCTGCCGGCAGGGCGGGCAGGGAGTGGACATAACGCGCCACAGACCTTAGGCCGTGCCCTACGGCCTCGCGCGGAGCGAGGTCAGTCGTCCCCGAGATCGCGCCCATGCCCCTACGCCCCCGCACTTTCGGCCTCTCGGTCGCCGGCTCCACGGCAGCCGCGAACGCTCGTGGTCGAGCCTTCGAGGACGCAGTGGGAACTTTCAAGGCCTACCTGGACTCCCAGTGGCCCGGCAAGTACGTCCTCACCAGGGATCTCAACGATCTTCCAACAGGGTTGAAGTCGTCGCTCACCCAGTTTTTCGCTTTGAGCTCCACGGAGCTCCGCACGGGGCGCCCCGCGAACCCTCGTATCGGCGACATCTACCGGGACAGGGCGGGGCGCCCGGTTCAGATCTACACCGGGACGGAGTGGAAGGAAGACCAGGAGGGCATTGCGCCGGATCGCGTGCTCTATGCGAAGAAGACCGGTCGCGTCGTGCTGATCGAGGCGAAGTACGGAGACACCGAAGGCAACGCGCACATCGAACGCGCGGGAGCGCGCGCCACCCCGGCGTTCCTCAAGAGCGTGGCTACCGTGTTCGAGTCAAAGGCTCGCTACGTCTACATCTTCAGCGGGCCGATGGTCACGGTCAGGGGGGCCGCTGCGGTCGAGGAGAAGGTCGGCGAGCGCGGAGCGCGCAAGGGCGCGGTCGTGCAGACCGCGGACCAGCGGCGGTTTGCGTCGGCGCGATACCATCGGCAGATTGAGGTGCTGTTCGGAAGCGGCACCGAACCGATTGCTTGGGACACGCTGCTTTGGGACGAGGAAGGCCTGAAAGGACTGATCGGACTCTTCGAAGCCGACCTTCGGGCTTGGCTCGACCAGGAGTAGTAGGCAGCCGGGCGCCACCGGTCTGCGTGCGACGCCCGGAGCGTTGGGTCAGGCGAGGCCGGCGAAAAGGGCCTGCTGACCAGGTGCCTTGGTGGCGATGCCAAGGTCAAGGGGTACCGCGGGAGGTTTCACGACCCTCTCGGCGCGGAGCGCTCCATTCGGGCGGACCTCGGGCGCGCCCGCCCGAGGTCCGATCCAGCGGTAGCGGGTCCCTCGACGCTCGCCAGATGTTTCCACATGTCCTTCCTGGATCAACGCCTGAAACAGGGGCCGAAGGTCGGGGGCGGAGACCGAGAGCGCCCGCTGCGCTTCCTGTGAGCTTGCGTCGCGACAGCCCGATAGGAAAGCAACCAGCGATGCGCGAACAACATCGGGGTTGACCGGTTCCAACGTGTCTCGGGGGGCCGCGTTGTTCTCAACCACGGCGGTACCTGCTGAGAGCAGTTGGTAACGCGTCGCGCGTCCAGCACCGACTGGGGTTGCAATGCCCCCCGCCACGAGCGCCTTGAACGCGACACGAATCGTTGTCCCGTCCGCCTGGAGCGCGGCCTGGGCCTCGGCGTTCGACAGCGAGCCCCTCACCCTGAGTTCGGCCTCCAAGGTCCGCCGTACCTCCGCGAGGTCGGCCTGCGGCGCCGGCCGCTTGCCCTCGGCCTCCGACGGAGGGATGAGCCGCTCCTGCGCGGCGTTCCCGGATACCGCGCCCAGACCACGCACCCGGTCGAGGAAGCCGGCATCCTGGGAGGCGACGTACACGTACTCAACGTTGCGGAGGTGGCTGACTTCGCCGACCCTCTCCCCCTTGGGGTTGTGGATGCCAATCTGCGCCCCGACGTACCGCTTGTAGTCGTGCTCGATCACGACCACCTCACCCCGTTCCGCCAGCATCGCCTCAATGTCCGCGCGTGTGAAGTACCCCTCGTTGTTGAACGACACTACCAAGTGTTTGGTCCGAATGTTTCGGATCACGTGGTGGAGGGCGGCGCGCGCGGCGGGCTTCGAGTTGAACTGGCTCGACCGGTCGCGGCAATCCACTCGCTTGCACGCCACCCCGTAGATCTCCGGCTTGTCCCAAAGAACCAGCGACTCCCAGATGTGGTAGTTGCCGAGGTACTTGTGCTGGTTGTAAGGCGGATCCAGGTAGCAAACATCCGCCTCAAGCGACTCGACGGCGACCTCGGCATCGAGCTGGTGCGCTTCGCCCTTGCCGCTCGCTGCGCGCGGAAGGATATCCGGCACGCGAAGCTCCAGCTCGTTGTTCGCCCGCGCTGCCCATTGCTTCAAATATGCCATTTGAACACCGGTGGTCGAGTCCACCCGGTCCGCGGCCTCCATCAGAGCCACCAGCAGGATTGCCTTGAGTTCGGGGGCAAGGCCCTTCCTCTCAATTGCCTCCCGGATCGCGTCCACCCGGGCCCCATTTTTGGGCTGGAAGAACCTACTGCGCTCGCAAAATGCATCGGTGAAATACCCTGCGGACCCGCCCATTTTGTTGAATTCGGCCACAAGCTGTGCAGTGGCACGAGAATGCTCCTCAACGTCGGCTTGAACGTAGCAGCGGGCCAGAGTCGCCGCGTAGGCGTTGTGGTCGTTCGCGAGCACTCGGTAGCCACCGCGCTTCAGAGCGTGCCCGACCCTGGAGGTGCCGGAGAACAGGTCGATTACCGATCCGCCAGGGTGCGCAGTCCGGAAAATCTGGAGAAGTGCCGGAACCAACAGCCGCTTTGAGCCCAGGTACTTAATCATGACCGGCCGCCCTCAGCTGTCGGCACGCCCACGTCGCCGGTGGATCGGGCGAAGAGGCTCACCTGTCCCTCGTCTCCGACGTAGGCGTCTACATGTCGAAGCAGCCACTCCTTGAACGTCAGGCGCTCGCTCGACAGGCGCTCGTAGAGACGGCGCTTCCTCAGCGAGTCAATCTCGACGACGATGCGGCCGCTGGGTCCTTGGCTCATGGAGTCTCCGTTCAGTGGTCATGTTACATAACATGCCTGCGGGCCCCGCGCCCGCGCGGACGGCCTCTCGCATGTCCAACAGCGCGGTCCGTGAGAGGCGAATCGCGCCGATGTCGATGACTGTGAAGGTCAATCTTCTTCATTCTCCGTCTTGATATAGTGATCCTCGTCGTCGTCATCCTCGGCATCATCCCCGTCGTCACCGTCCCCATCGTCACCGTCCCCATCGTCATCCGCAGGGTGCCGATGGTCGACAGCTTCGAGGTCATCCAGCCGCGCGTGGAGGTTGCTCAGGCGGAGGTTCACCGGGCCCATCTCCTCGATCGTCGCCTTCAGCGACGCGATCTCTCGGTCCTGGGCTTCCACGTGCGCGACGAGTCGCGCCAGTTGAACCTCGATGCCGACAAGGCGGCCGGCGTCCCGCGCGGCCACCCGATCGTCCACCGCGGCGGGCGGGGGGGCGCCGGAGGCGACACTCCTCCGCAGCAGCGCGCTCCCGATCAGCGCCCCACCCTCCCGGTGCACCCGCACCCGCAACCCTCGGTCGCCGGGTACCAGCCGAGCACCCAGCCCCGCGACTTGCCCGCCCGCCTCCCGCGATCCCGCCCACCCCCATCGCCCGATCTGCTCCTCCCGCTTGTCGCCGTGGACCACCGCGACGGCGACGTAGGCACCCGGTTCACGCGCAAGTTCGCGCTCGGCACGCCCGAGCAGCGTGCGGAGGGAACCGATGTTCCGCCAGACCTGTCCGGCACTTTGAACGGTCCTGCCTGCACTCTCGCTCGCAGCTCGATCGCCGTGCTGCTCCCGGTTCACGCGGTTCACGCCGTTCGCCGATACATCATCTGATACACGCTGATGTGTCCCCGCGGTTTTCACGCTCCACCTCCACCGGCGACGCTCTCTCCCCCATGTGGCTCATCCTCTCCAACGGCGTGAACCGCGTGAACCACCGGTCCGAGAACCTGGGTGACGTACGCCCTGCTCACCCCGAGGTGCCGAGCGAGGTCAGCCCGGGTCTTGATGACCACCCCGTCCAGCAGGGCCGTCAGCCGCTCCTTGGTCTGCCGCACCGAGGGCGGTACCTTGCCCACCCCCTTCCGCTTCCCCAGCTTCCTTCCTTCCTTCTTCTTCTTGATCCTAGAAATTAGGAAGGGTACGCCGCACCAGAAAACCGGCCTTCCCCGCCTCCCCAATGTGTGCCGAGCGCCAGTAGTGGGGAGCCATAACGTCCCCGATCGCACCGGAGGAAACCGAGGTGCTGATGACGTGGGAGCTCGTGGTGCCGATCCCGCCCCATCCCGGCTTCGGGCTGGGGCGGCACGCGCCGCCAGTGCAGGCGCTGCGGTTCGGCCATCGGCGCGCGAACTCGCGGGTAGAGGCCGCCCGACTTGCGGCGAAGGCGCCAGCGAGCGCGGATGGCTCAACGCGCCACGGCGATGAGCAGGGTGAAGGCGGCGAAGCGGTCAACGCGCCATGCGAAACGTCAACGCGCCACGTCAACGCGCCACGCGAGGCCGAGGCGTGGGGGGCCCGCCGGTCGAGGCTCCGGGCCTTCCTGGAGAAGGGCCGCGGGTATCGGGCGTGGCTCGACGAGGGCGTAGGCCGGTCGACGAAGCACCTGGCCGAGCGCGAGGGCGTGAGCCGCCCCCGGGTCTGCCAGCTGCTGGTGCTCACGCGGCTCGCGCCCGAGATCCAGGCCGACATCGACGACGCCACGCGGACCACGCCGGTGCCCACGGAGCGGGACCTGCGGGCGCTGGCCGACCTCCCGGCCGTGGAGCAGGTCTGGAAGTACATGGAGGCCACGGGGGCGCTGGTCCACGTCGCCGACTCCCGCAAGGTCGCGCGGCTGGCGGGGTTCCAGCACCTCTTCGCGCGGGCTCGCGAGCTGAACGCCCGCTGGGCCACCGGGGAGTACCGGACGCTCGGGGACCTCGCGAAGACCGAGGGGGTCACCGCGCAGAGGGTCTCGCAGCTGTTGAACCTGCTGCTGCTCGCGCCGGAGATCATCGTCGCGCTGGACGTGCCGAAGGAGGAGGCGCCGAGGCTGGCCGAGCGGGAGATCCGGCGGCTGGCGCGCATCGTGGACCACGGGGAGCAGCGGGCGGCGTTCGGGAGGATGGTGAGGGCGGTGCTCCCCGTGGCCGGCACACCAACCGCGTCATGATACGGCGTGGTGTCCCGGATCAACCATGTTCGCCCCATATCGCGCCGCCGCAGTTGGACTGACCGCCAGAGCCGACGCGGCCCTAAATCCGTAGTGGACAGGCGCTGCGGCGGAACCTGCCGCGGTCTGGGATCTGTTCATTCGCGGGGCGTCAACGTGGCAAAGCCTGCTTGCGAGCCTCAGCCCGGCGCTGACAATCAGGTACAGCGCGGTATTTTGCCACCAACGCCCATATGTGACGTTTGCGAGCGGAAGATGCGAACTTGCCGATGCGCTTGTCGTCGTTCGGTTCAGCCAGCCGGACCGGCGGCACGCGCTGCTCCTGCAGGCGAAGTGCACTCCTCCGGCGCCGGCTCACGTGGGCGCTCAGTGGGACCTCTACTCGTCTTGGCCGACGTTCACTTATTCGATGAACGGCTCCACACGCCCGGCCCGCGACTTCCCCTTTCAATCACCGATGGCCCGAGCACAGTACCTGATGCTCGATCGCAATGCGTCCGCCGCGTCGCTTGAGTACGCGGCCCCTGGCGCCGCGGCGCAGTCGATCGGAACGGCCGTGGAAGGGATGGTCGGTGGGCGGGTCGCGGCTGTGTTCGCAAACGACCCCGTAGCTACGACCAATTCTGGCTGGTCGAAGACGATTTGGGATCTCCTCCAGGTAACCGGGAAGCAGTATGCGCCCAGGCGACAAGCCGGCGTTCCAGCGGCCACGCCGCGTGGAGTCGCGAGATTCGTCGCCTCGCCGCCCGCGGCGTCTCCGCCGGTCTACGATGAGTATGAGCCCGAGGTGCACGGCCCTGGGTTCGCTCGCGTTGAGATCGCGGTCGAGCCGGGTCCGGCCTTCGGCGACCTCTCGGTGCTCAGGGAGGGGCGATCCCCCGGCAGATCTTGACGCGGCCCTCGGGCCCGCCAGCAACGAGTCGGACCTGAAGCTCCTCGCGCGGCGGCGCGCAGCGGACCAAGCATCGAGGATAGCGAGCTCAAGTCGCGGGTAGCGGCGTTGTGCTGAAGGCCGAGGCTTCGGAGGTGGGTCGCGGGCGGGCGCGCGCCCCCGGACAGAAATTGGTCGGTCCCCATGTGATGGTGTTCACGCACGCGAGCAACCCCTCCACCCCTTTCCTCGCCGTGCCGGAACACCTGATGCTACTCGACAAACGCAAGCTCCCCTCCTGCGCCGTCTGCGGCGGACGTCTCTACAAGAGTGGACGGATCGTGATCGGCTTCGGCCGCCGCTTCCCTGGAAGCCCCATCGTCGGCGCGCACACCGACGCCTGCTCGGACGATCCACTGTTCGTCCCGATGATCGCCGGATTCAGCCGCCAGGTCGAAGGGCTCGACGTCGCGATCACGCGCATCGCCGAGCGCGGCGCGGACCGTGTCACGGCCCGCCCGCCCTGGTGGAAAGCCCATCCGCCCCGGCCGCAGCTCTCGCTCCTGGATGGCGGCCTGTCGGGCGCGCGCCCTGCCTAATCGGCGCTCTCGGGGACGAAGTCCCCCGGGTCCGTCTGCTCCAACGACGGCAGCGCCTGCTCCGACGCCGTTCCGGTCCTGAACACGTTGCCCGGGTCATCGACGATCCGCCGCTTGTCCCCAGGCTCGAACGTGCGCATCCACCGCCGCCGCGCGGTGACGTAGCGCCACTCGTGCGTCTCCTTGTACCGGAGCCCCCGGATCACGACGTTGTCGAGCTCGCAGGTGGCGAAGTGCCCGCGCTCGACGAACAGGTCGCAGCGCTGGCAGTAGAAGCGCTCGGGGTTGCCCTCGACGGGATCGCCGTGGAGGTAGTGGCGGACGCGGGTGGGGACGGGGTTGGGCTGGTTCATGGCTGGGTTTCTCCCTGGGGTGGACGGACGTAGGCGCACCACCGGCCGGTGGCGCCCTCGCGGTGGAGCAGGCCCCGCGCGGCCATCTCGGCGAGCAGGCGGGTGGCGGTGCGCTCGCTGGTGCCGGAGCGCTCGGCGAGGGACTGGCGGGTGACGCGGCCGTCGCGGGCGAGGACGGCGAGCGCCGCCTCCCAGCGTGCGTCGTCGGCGGACGGGCGGGCAGGTGGCTCCGCGACCTTCGGTGCGGGCAGGTGGTAGCGCGTGCCCGTGCTGCGACCGGTCATCGTGATCGCGCCCTTCTCCACGAGGGTCCTCGCCCAACGCTGGGCGGATTTCCTCGGCATCCTCGCGACGCGAGCGAGGTCGACGATGGTGGCCGAGCCGGCGTCGGCGAGCAGGGTGAGGATCGCCGCCTCGGGGGTCTTCGGCCGGGCGTCGACCTGGAGCTCCGCGCGCACCATCGCACCGGTGATCGCCCCGTCAGCGCGGGTCGTCGCGAGTGCGAGGCGGTTGAGGACGCGGCGGAGGTCACGCACGTTGCCGGGCCAGGTGTGCGCGCGGAGAGCAGCCTCGGCGCTCCGCGTGAGGACGCGGTGGCCGATGCCGCGCTCGTGCTCAAAGCCGGCGACGACGTGCCGGGCGATGGCCACCAGGTCCTCGCCGCGGTCGCGCAGCGGGGGGAGGTGCAGACGGAGCGCGTCCAGGCGGTAGAGCAGGTCCTCGCGGAAGCTGCCTGCGGCGACCATCGCGGCGAGGTCGCGGTGCGTAGCGGCGACGATCCGCACGTCCACGGGGCGCTCGGCCTGGGAGCCCACGGGGCGGACGGTGCGCTCCTGCAAGAATCGAAGGAGCTTCGCCTGCAACGGCAGAGGCAGCTCACCGACCTCGTCGAGGAACAACGTGCCCCGGCTCGCGGCGACGGCGAGGCCGCGGCTGTGGCCGCTGGCCCCGGTGAACGAGCCCTTCTCGTGGCCGAACAGCTCGGAGTCGAACAGCTCCACGGAGAGATTCGCGCAGCTCACCGGGACGAGCTCGCCGGCGCGTCCGCTCTGCGCGTGGACCGCGCGGGCGATCAGCTCCTTGCCGGTGCCCGTCTCGCCAGTGATCAGCACCGTATGGTCGGTCGGCGCGTAGCGGGCGACCTGCGCGAGGACGCGCCGCAGCCCCGGCGAGCTGCCGAGGATGCCGGGTGGAGCGTGAGGTCGGTCGGGCACGAGCGGTTCCGGGACCGCTCCGCGGCGGCGAGCCGCGCCGGGTCCGCCCCCTCTCGCGAGAAATGACGATCACCGTGGTCGGAGGTCGTCAGCGCCGGGAATCGAAGCATTCAACGCCGGCCAACCCGAATGTCAAGCGTTTGCAAAGGCACGCAGCCCGTCCAGGACCGATCGCGAGTTTTCACGGTCCCCGACGGTCCGTGATCCGGAAGGTGGGAGTCCAGCCCCGGCCGCCCTTGCGGTAGTCGGGGATGGCCTCGCCCTCGGCCGGGATCGCGGCCTCCAGTGCGCGGCGGAGCGCGGCGACCCGGGCCTTCCGCCTCGAGTCGGCTCCGCGCGTGCCCCAGTCGAACGTGCCTCCGGCGTCCGCGAGTTCGAGGAGGAGCTTCCACGCCTCGGTCGGCTGGCCGTTGCGCCCGTCGACCATCCCGAGGTCCGACGGTTCACACCGCCGGGGCGGCTCCCTCCCGAGCACCACCTCGATGAGCTCCTCGTCGAGCACCCGGAGGATGACCTGGTCCCAGCGCAGGCCGGCGGGGATCGCCAGCGGAGCGACGACGGTTCGACGGCGGACAGGCGCCAGCGCCGCGACGAACGCGGCGTCATCCACGTCGAAGCCGTGGTCGGCGAGGCGGACGATGGCGGCCAGTGGGACCGCCGCCGCCCCCTCGACGCGGACGCCGTCGCCGGCCAGCACGACCGCGTTCGGAGCGGCCAGCACCGTGGGGCCGACGTCGCCGAGGGCGAGGAACACGGACCGTCGCATCCCCTCGACCGTGCGGTCGCCAAGATGCCACACCGGAGCACCGGGGCGTCGCTCGGGGCGCCCGACCAGGTGCAGCGCAGACCCGAGCCAGGCGGCGAACCCGTCGGCGTCGATCCGCCAGCGGCGCAGCCCGTCCGGGTCGAGCACGACGAGGCCGATGTCGCGCGGTCGGTGGCACGGGTGCACGAGGCTGGGCGGGCGAGCACGGGGCCGTCGCCACTCCGGCGTCACAAGGCAGCGGTCCTCGCAGCCATCGCACCGGAGGGTGGTGCCGTTGTCCACGCGGGCGAGGAGTTGCACCGCCTCGAGTGCAGCCAGCGCGCCGTCCGGCCACCCGTCGAGGTCGTCGGCAAGGACGAGGTCCGCTCGGCCGCTGGCGGCCCGGCCGAGCAACTCGGCGAGCACCGCCTTCACTCCTGGAGGCCCCAGCGATCGAGGTAGCGCCAGATGACGCGATGTTCGGGCAGGTCGCGGAGGTCGTGCGAGTCGGGGTGTCCGAGGCTGAACGTCGCGGTGCGCGCCTTCCCGCCGTCCGGCGCGAACCAGGTCACCCGTAGCTTGACGCCTACGACGCGGGCCTCGTCGAGCCTGAACTTGAGCGTGTCGGCGAGGCGCTGCTGGAACGCCGGGAGCGGCAGGGGCTCGTCGATGACGTGCACCTCCTGCGTGGAGCCGAGACGTTCGAGGTGCATGGCGACCACGTCGACTCGCTCGATGCCGTCCGCTGGCTCGGTGGGGAAGCCGGCGCGCGGGTCGAGCAGGTTCTGGAGCGTGAAGCAACGCTCGCTGTGGCGGGGGAGCGGCCCGGTCCACGCGAGGGCTGTGGCCATGAAGATGCCGAGGAGCGCGTCCACGTCCTTTCGCTTGCCCGGCGCGCTCACGTCGAGCGTGCCCTGGTCGGGCCGGTACACGAAGGCGACGTTGAGCGCCGGGCGCCGTGACGGCCACCGGAGGCCCTCGGTCTCGAACTCCGCGCGCGCCTGCGGGAAGTCCTCCGGGAAGGCGGCGAAGATGTGCGTCGGCGGCTTGAGTTGCCGGTAGTGCTCGACGACGCACCGGCGGCCGCGTCCCTGTTGCTGGAACAGCTGGCTGATCGCGTTCGCCATCACCCCGAGCGTCTCCTCGTCGGTTCGAGGAACGCAGTTCGGGAGCCCCTTCCGGCGCTTCGCCTTCGTGAACGAGAGCTCGCGGACGCGGGCGATGCGTAGGCAGTTCTCGCGTATCGGCACGAGGTCAGGGTCGTCGTGGAGATAGAACCACGCCGCGAGGCCGTGGGAGTTCTCGATGGCCAGCACGTCGCCCACGAGGTCGGGCCGCACGTTGCGCACCTCGTCCATCAGCAGGACGACGTTCGGCTTGTGCGCGAGGAGCGCGATCTCCTGGAAGTCGCGCTGGACCTGTGCGTTGACGTCTTCCGGGAGCGCCTGGAGGCGTTCGAAGAGCGGCGCGATCTCGTTGGGGCGGAGCTGGCCTACGTCGAGGTCGGAGAACAGGTCCCGCGCGACAAAATAGGCCGCGAGGGATGCCTTCGGCGTCTGCCGGAGGAAGGTGGGCAATAAGAAGTCTGACATCGGTTGGCCGCTTTGGAGAACGGATGGACAGGTATCAAGCCCCGTCGACCGTGCAAGTCCGAGCCGCCGATCCCACCCAGCGGCGCCCCCGCCTCGACGATTCCACGGTAAGCACCAGCCCGGCGATGACCAGCAGTCGGAGGCACCGTCGAACGCTGGACGGCGACCGGCCCAACGTGCCGGCGAGCTCCTCCGCTCCGCTCGGCTGGGACCGCGCCCGCACCGCGTAGAGCACCGCCGCCTGCGCCCGCGGCCGGCGCCCTCGCCCCGCGTAGAATGGCTCCGCGCGGTCGGGGAACAACGGGAGCGGAACCGGCCCGGCCTGGGTCACGCCGCCGCCTCCAGGCCGATCTCGCCCACCCCGCCGAGCGGGATCGACTTCCGCATGCCCGGCACGAGCCGCACCGCGAACTCGGCGATGATCCCGCCCGACCCGCCAGTGGTGATCCGCGGCCCGGCGGCCATCTTGTTCGCGATCTCGCTGGCAAGCTGCTCGCGCACCACCTCCGCGAGCCCCGCAGGGAGGATGAGCACGAGGAACCCCTGCATGTTCCGGAACCCGACCTCGCCGAACAGCTTGAGCGGGATGGACAGCCCTTCGCCATCGGGGATGGCGAGCGGGTACACGTCCACCACGCCGCCGGTCGGCAGCGTGCGCGTCTGGCGGGGGCCGACGAGCATCGGCGACAGGATCTCGCCGAGGTCGGTGCCGAGCATGGTCTTGAGCGCATCGATCGCGAACGGGCCGATGCGAATGCCGGACGAGGGCACCGTGAGGTTGACGCGGAGCGCCCTCGGGTCATCGCGCAGGGCGGGGTTCACGACTCACCTCGCGCGCGGCTCGCGAGCACGTCCTCCGCCGTGAGCACGGGCGGGCGGCGGCTCCCGGCCGGGAGCACCTCGGGGATCAGCGTGGGGTGATCCCCGGTGCCATGGTCCTCCTCCTCGATGTCGTCGGGCACCCCGTCGGAGCCGACGGCATCGGCGAGGTCGGAGGGCTCGCTGTCGTCGTCGTCGTCTTCCTCGTCCTCTTCCTCGTCGCTGGGCTTCCGAGGCTCGCCGCGGACCGTGGCCTCGTCGCCCTCCAGCGCGTCGAGCACGTCCTGCTGGCCCCGGGAGATCGAGCCGAGCGACTTGCGGATGCCCGAGAGGTGCTTCAGTGACGCGAGCGCCTTCGGGTCGAGGCGGGCGAGGCCGACCTCGATGCCCTTGAGCGTCGCATGGATGTCGGCGAGCGCCTGGACCTGCCGGAACGCGAGGTGCGCCTGGTGGAACGCGCGCTCCTGGGGCGAGAGCTCGCAGAACGCCTCGCAGGACTCGACGAAGGCGTCGCCGTCGCGGGCGTCGAAGCTGTCGGTGTAGAACTTCTCGGCGATGCGGGCCCATTCGGGCGGACGCGGCGCCTCGGGGCGGACGGTGCGGGCGCGGGGCAGACGGGGAGCGGGAGTCGTGGGCATGGAAGCCTCCTGGTGAGGGACGATGGAGCGAGTCAGGCCGCGGGCGGGGGATCCGCCGGCGGCGGAGATGGAGGGGTAGACGCGGCCTTCGCGGCGGCTTCTGCCTGGGCTTTCGCTGCGGCGGCCTGGGCGGCCTTCTGGTCAGCCGCCGTCTGCTTCAGCATCTGGCCGAACTCGGCGCGGACCTCGGGACGGGCGAGCAGCTCGAGCACGGCCGGATCCTGGAGCGCCGCCGTGAGCTCGGGCGACGTCGTGACCAGCTCGGTGAGCTTCGCGACCTCCGGGGGCAGGCCGAACTTCCCGGCGACGAAGGTACGGCCGACGAGGCCCACCTCGGAGATGAACTGTTTGCCCAGGCCGTCGTTGCGCTCCTGCTTCGCGACCTCGGCGCGCCCTTCCTGGTCCACCTCTGCGAGGCCGACGCGGAGCTTGACCAGCTCACCGCTCAACGTCTCCAGTCCTTCCCGGAGCTGCTGGATCTCGCCCTGTTGGTTCGACAGCGCGGCGTTCTGGAGCGTGGCGAGGTGTGCGTAGCTGGGCTGGATGAGCCCGATCAAGTTCGTGTAGCCGTCGCTCAACGCGCGCCAGGCGCGGGCTTCGGGGAGCGCCTCCGAGCGTCCGGGCTCGGGCTTGATCGGAACGACCGTGGGCGTGAGGGCGACGGCGATTGGCGCTGGCGCGGCGATAGGGGCCTTGGCGGCGCGCTCTCTGTCGAGGTCCCGGACGGTGAACCGCCGCGCGTGGATCGTCTTGTGGCCCTTCGCGCTGAACACGCGGATCTTGAAGTCGCGGACGGTCTCCCCGACCATGAACCCGGCGCAGGTGTGCTTGATCCAGCGCGTGGCGGCGCGGGCGAGCTGTTCGAGGGAGGGGAGCGAGGAGTCGGGCACGCCAAGGTCCGAGAGGCGGGGCCCGCGGTCGTCTTCGTCGTCGTTGTCCTCGTCGGCGTCGCCGTCCTCATCCTCCTCGGGCTCGTCGTCCGCGGGCATCCGCTCGCGCTCGGAGCGAGAGAGGGGCGGGCGGTCGTCGCGCAGGTAGCCGCCGAGCTGGCTCACGCTGAAGTCGACGCGGACGAGCGTGCGGTCGTTCTGGCGATCGAGGATCTCGCAGAGCGACAGGTAGCCGATGTCGGCGCGCAGCTCGTGAATGCGCCGCTCCGTCTCGTTCAGGTCGTCGAACACCAGGTCCATGTCTGCCTCGCGCCGTCAACATGGCGAGCGGCGAGACCGATGACAAGCCCGTGGAATCACGCAACTCCTGCGTTGGATCGTGCGGTATTCCGCTTGGAACCAGGGTCGGGACGCCGCGGGAGGTGCTTCATGTACCGTCTCCCGCGGGCGATGCGACCGGAATGGGGTGTCTCCCGCCGGGGTCGGCGGCGTCTCCCGCGGAGAATTGATGCTCCTCCCGCGGTGGCGAGCGCGCCGCGCTCCGAGGCGGGCGGCTCTCCCGCGGTCGGACGAGCATCTCCCTCTCCCCCCGCCGGTGGAGGCGGGCGTCTCCCGCGCGATGGAGCGATTCCTTGTCGTCGTGTCGTGGCCGCACCTTGACGCCCGCGCCCGATCAGCTGTCCATGCAGGGTCCCCTTCGTGGATGGAGTTCGAACTATCTGCTTGAGGCCGAGCGCGGAAACCCGGGTTCAGATGCAGGTTTTGGAGGGGGGAGTATAGCGGCGCGCGCCGCACGGGTTGATGCCCGGCCCTGCAGCGGGCCAGCTATGGTCAGCGCAGGCCGCGGAGACCCTGCGGCGACACGGACGCCGACATCAGCGCCGCGAGCACGCTCAACGGGGAGTGGGAGCCGACGAACCACTGCCGCGTCCGATCTGAGATCGACGCATCCCATACCCCAAGTTCTCCCTTGAGGATCGCTAAGAGCCACGAAATGGGAATCTCCAAGCCGAACGGATACGCCTCCGTATCGCAGCCAGCCGGCAGGCTCGGGAGAGGCACGAACTCCGCCCGCGCGAGGTCCAGGCCGAAGCACCGGGTAGCGTGGTATGCACTGGTAAGCCTGATTGCCAGCCGAACCGGCCCGAAACGACGCTCGCCGATCTGGTTGCAGAAGACCGCGCCTCGGCCGAGACCGCTGAGAAGGAACGGCACTCGGAGGGCGTCAAGTAGCCGGCGTTCAGTCCCGTCGGGCACGTCAGAGTCCTCCTGCGGGACCGCGAGCGCCAGAGGACTACTAGTCACGCCGGGCCCAAGGTCGGACGCAAGGCCGGCTTCGATGGCAAAGCCGTCGCCCGGGGCCGAGTGCCGGAGCGGCCAACGGGTCTCCAGTTGAGCCAGCGCGCCAACATTCCATGCATCGAACCGGGCGATCCCGTGATGGTCCGCGGCCGCGAAACCGCTTCCAGCGAGAACCACGAGGCTGGGCTCGTTCGGAAGGTGTCGAAGCCCCATCTCGCACTGCCCAGAAACGCAGTCAAGCATCGAGGGGGCGCCGCGGCCGTTCTCGTTCTTGAACAGCCCGGCTCTTCGTCCGCCGCGAATGTAGCTGTTGTCGGCCAGTAGCACTGCCGACAGGCGCGGCTTGCCCAACTGCTCCCAGAGCGCCTGGATACCATCTCTCGTCGGTGGACCGCCGTCTGAGACGAACAGTACCGACTCCCCCTCTGCCGACACCACCAGGTGATGAGCGCCCCTCTCCCAGGGATGCCCCGAATACTCGGCTGGCGAGAACCCGATCTTGAACCCCCCCAGCTGCGCGAACGACGTTCTGGGTACGGCGATGGCGTCCTCTGCCGCGACGGCGAGCGCCCGCCGCGAATGACTCGGAAGCATCGCCGAGGCCAACAACGGGCACCGCGGTGACGCTGCCCGGGCCCGTCTAATTGAAGGGATATCCAGGTGGTCACAATGCGGACTCGTTACGACGATGGCATCGAGACCGGTCATGGTGCCCTCGGGCAGCACCAACTCCGGCTGCTCGCCGAATCGGATGCTCCCGGAGGACCCAAACGAGCCACACATCAAGGGGTCTACGAGGACCCCTCCATCCTGGCCAGCGACGCTAACGAGCCAGGATTGATGAACCACGTTCCGCAGGACGAGCCCGCGCATCAGGAACACAACGCGGATGCAAGATCCCCGCGAACCTGCTCACCGAATAGCGCGTAGAGCAGTGCGACCGGGCTCTCTAGCGGCATGTCAGGATGCCAGGAGTCGAGCTCGTCCCCCACCAAGTCCCAGATCTGGCGACGGCCGTTGACGAGATCCAATAGCGATTGAGGCTCGACAGCAATACCGAACGCCGCCAGCTCGCAGACGGGTAAATCGGCGTCGGCTGACCTCACCCGCACAAATTTGGCCTCCTCCATGTCCAGCGCGTAGCGGGTACCCTGGCGACATGGGCGGCGCACGAACTCGCAGACGAATCCGAAAGGCCTGTGGATCCCGCGCGCGCGCATCAACCACCAATAGTCAGCAATTCCACTGCACAAGATCGCGGTTTCCAACTCACTGAGGGCGCGCTCGCAGCGAGCAATGAGCCCCGAGTCGTCCGAGCCTTGGAGCCCCGTCGTAGCGGAGTCGAGGGCGGCTTCCTCCAATTTCGACACTGAGCCGGGCGCGCCCGCCACATGGGCGTATGGCTGGTCAACTGACACCTCGTTCGCGTCGTCATCGACAAGACGGATGCCTCGATGCTCAAGGCAAAGCCGCTGGCCCGGAAGAGGCCCGAAGACCTGTTTCACGGTGAGCTCCGTAGCAATCCCGGCGAGATCCCATTGACAGGCGAATGGCCACTGGAGGAGTTCTCCGCGACGGCAAAAACCACCCCCGCAGAGAACTATTGCGGGTGATCCGGGGATCGCCGCAGGAAACACGTCGAGGAGTTCGTGGAGGATCGAGACGCCCGTGACCTTGTGTCCGCGCCACTCCCGCGCGCGGGAATCTGATCCGAGGGCGGACCCTTTCCCAGCCCTCACCGAGGAATTGTTGGACACCAGCACCGCGCTGGGCGCCGGGATCGCTCCCGCGGTGATCTCCGCTAGGAATTGATCGGACACCACGGCATCCACAGCGGAGAACGCGGAGTCGAGAAACGTGGGCGTACTGCTGATCAGGAACTGGGAGACTCGCTGCTCCCAGAAGGCCGTTTGTGGCGAGCAGGGGTACAGACGAAGAAAGAGCCCACAGACTTCCACCGTCGTGTTGAATTCAAGGCGAAGAACTCGGAGTCCCAATTCGCAAACCGCCCTCTCGATCCATGCAGGCATCAGCGGGCCCATGAACACGCACGTCTCCCGGGGGAGCATCCGCAGTGAGGCAAGGTCTACGTGGTCGCTGTGCTCGTGGGTAAGAAGGACGGCCCCGATTCGCTCCACCAAGCTCCGATAAATCCTCCTCGGCGGATGTACCAGAAAGGGGCGATCCGGTCCGAACCCGAAGTCATCTAGGAGGAGCGGATCGACCGCAAGCGACGGCCCCAAAGAAGATGTCCCCGCGAGCCAGGCATTATGCCCCAGGAACTGCAAGTTCATCGGACGTAGTACGCCTCGTGCATGACGACGGGCCCGGGCGGCGGCACCGCAGGCTGACCGGCCCGCAGGCGACGGCGTTCTTCCGCATCAGCGAAGACCCTCGACAAATCATCGAGGTTCACGCCTTCCAGAACCCAGCCCAGCGTTTGAGAAGGCGTCGCCTCAACCCTCCATGAGTGGAACCGCGCATGGTCACACTCCAAGAAGATCGCCTCCATCCCCTGAATGGCGCTCCCGAGAATCGCGCCTCCGAGGTGCTCAATGGCCGATCCGTGGGTCACCGCGATCACGGTGTCGGCGGTCTCCATCCCTAGGGCACTGGCCAACCATGCTCCAACCCTGTTGCGCTGGTCAAATTCCGACTCGCCGGTACCGACCCGGGAAAAGGGATCCCGGAGGGCCGTGTTTTGCCAGGCCCGAAGCTCGGCGACCGTCCTCACCATGCTGCGATCGAATGCCCGCGCCCCGAGGCGCGGGTCCACCGAAACCGTGGCACCGAGCTGCGCGGCGATCGCTGAGGCCGTCGTGCTGCAGCGCTTCGCGGGGGATGTCACGACCGCAATTTTCCCCAGCTCCTTCAGGCTCCGCTTGAGGCGCTTCGCGAGCTCCGTCGCTTGAGAGGCTCCGTCAGCCGAGAGGTCGTTGGCGTCGTCCTCTGGCACCGGCGAGTTCGCCGGGAGCATAGTGAGGATCGGCCGGGCGTGACGAAGGGAAAGGAGGCGCTTCATGCGCGTCCGTTAGCCGTTCAGCCGGTTGGCGGCAAGCTTCGCCGATCGGTCTGGCGAGCCGCCTCCCTGGATGCTCGTCGATCCCGGTCGCCCGCGTCCCGCGCCGGTGCGACCGGACCGGGCCGCGGCGCAAAACCATACGCTTTTACGGGCCTTGTGCGCCGCCCTTGTGCGCCGCCCTGAGGTGGCCCCGGCGGCGGAGGGTTCTGCGCTAGCGTTCCGGGCTCGTTGCCCTGCGGAGTCCGGAGGGTGGCCTGCGGGCGTACGCGCCCTACCTCGACAACGCCGGCGTCCCTGACCATCCGGGGGCGGTTGCCGTCGCAGATGGCGTCGCCAGCGGAGATTCGCTCCATCACCTGGTCCGTTCGCGATCGCGAGCTCCACCTCGAGTTCGGCCCGATCCCCGACCCCACCCCCGCCCGTCCCCGGTCGGTCCCCACCCCGCCGGGGACCAGTTTCCATAGCTAGTTCCTGTACTTTCTAGTTCAGTCCCCGCTGTCCCCGCCTTTTCGCGGGGCATAGTCCCTGGCGCGCGCGACCGATCCACCCCCCGATCTCGGCGTCGGAAAGGGAGGGAGCGATCGTCTGCTCCCAGAGGGGACTACCTGGGTGCGCGGAGGCGGGGACCGCGGGGACCGGCGTGGAGAAGGTGCCCGGAACGCACGCAATCCCGTCCCCGCCCATGCTCCCGTAGCGGGCCAGCGGCGGGGTCAGGTCGGGGACCGCGGGGACCGGCGCTCGGCGAGCGTCAGCCCACCGACCACCGCACCCGCGGCGGCCGCACGGAAGCGCACACCGGCTCGCCCTTCGCGTCGGTGAGCCCGAGCTCGGCAACCAGCGGCCGGCCCGTGGCGAGGACCTCGTCGAGCACATCGGCCGGCACGCCGTCGAGCTGGAGCTTCGCCCGGCGGAACATCCGGCGCTCGCCCCCGAGGTCGCCGAGCCACGCCAGGTACACGAAGCGCTCGACGCGGGGCCCATGCACGGCGGGCCCGCGAGCCAGCAGGACGCCGTCGTCGTGTCGGCCGAGCTCGAGCGGCGTGTCCCAGGTCGCGGCCGGCGCGTCCCCGTCGACGAGCTGGGTGAACGCCTTGCCCTCCTGGAGCCCGACCGCGATCGCCTCGTGCAGTCCGCAGGTCCGGCCCGGCAGGCGGGAGGCCACGATGCGGAGACCCACGCGGCGCATCACCGCGAATTCTTGCAGTAGCAGGCGGAGAAGCATCGGCGGCCGGCGAAACGATCCACGTTCGGCCTGTATCCTCCCGCGCCCCTCCCGCGTCCCGCCGGCCTTCTCCCGCTCCGCTCGATGCCATCTCCCGAGGGTGGATGTCCGGCTCCCGCGTCTGCGTCACCGCCTCCCGCCGGGGTGGGCGCCTGTCCCGCGCCCGTCGCCCTCTCTCCTGCCGTAGCGCCGGTCTCTCCCGCGTCGGGTTCAGGCTCTCCCGCGTCGGGCTCTGACTCTCCCGCAACGCCGCCCCAGCCTCCCGCAATTCGCCATCCTTCTCCCGACGCCCCGCGGGAGACGCGGGAGGCGAAACAGGCTTTTCAGGCCGATCATGGGCCGCATAGTGTTCCGTGTCGGCCGGCTCCTCGGCCACCCCACTCCCGACCGGCCCAGCCGGACCCACCCCCCACGAGGCACCCTCATGAGCGCGACCCTGCAGACGGCCATCCAAGGCGGCAAAGTACCCGAAGGCAAGAAGAGCAGCGTGCTCGCGGAGGCTCTCGACAAGGTCAAGAGCGTCAAGAGCCAGCTCAACCGCGCCAAGGAGATGTCGGAGACGATGGCCGACGCGGTGATCGCGACGGCGGAGACGCAGGGCACCGTGTTCGTGGCCACCTTTGCCGAGGGCTACCTGGGCGAGGAGAAGATGGACATCGGCCCCGTGGACCTCCGCCTCGGCGGCGGCCTTCTGGTTGGCGGGTACGGGCTCTACCAGTCGATGTCCGGCAAGGGTGGGAGCCACGCGCTCGCCATCGGGAACGGGCTCCTCGCCGCGGGCATCGGCCGGATCGGCCGCCACGCGGGCAAGGCGCTCGCCGAGAAAAAGAACGCCCCCGCGACGCCGCCCCCTGCCCAGACCCCCGGGCCCGCCGCCGCCCCCGCCACGGCCGGCGTCCCCCAGCTCGCGGCCGACGACATCGGCGAGATCGCCCGCATGGTCCGCATGACCCCGGGCACCGAGGGCGAGCGCGTCGAGGGCCGGCACCACCGGCGTCCGCACCGCCGCCATCGCGAGGAGGAGGACTCCGAGGAGGAGGTCTCCGGCCGCCGTCGCTTCATCCGTGCTCGCGACTGATCGAGCACCCGCTTCCATCCCATCCACCCACCCCACTTCGTTTCACCGCTTCACACAAGGACAACTGCCATGAACCTCGCACCCCTCTGGGCCCTCGTGACCTTCACCGCCACCGGCGAGTGCCTGGTCGACCGCACTTCCCTCCGCGCCTCGCCTCCGGGCGGCCGCACCCAATCCGTCCCCGACTTCGGCGCGGATGACGACGACGACTTCGACGACGACGACCTCGACGGCGAGTTCGATGGCGACATCGACGGGGACTTCGACGGCGACTTCGATGGCGACATCGACGGCGACGTGGACGGGGACTTCGACGGCGACGAGACCGGCGACGAGGTCGGGATGACCGCGAAGGAGCGGAAGCTCCACCGCATCAAGCGCCGCGAGGCCCGCCTGAAGAAGCGCGAGCACAACCTCGAGCGGAAGATCAACAAGCACCGGAAGGGGAAGGTCGTGCAGCGCAACGTCACTGTCACCGGCACCGTGGCCGGCGCCGTCGGGCAGGCCATGAGCGTGACCCTCACGCCCCGCACCAGCCTGCACCTCTCCAAGATCTTCGCGACGGGCGACACCGGGGCGACCATCAACACGATCATCTCGGGCGACGACCCGGTCGTGCTCGACAACCTCGACGCCGCGCTCCTCGCGCCGACCGCGTACCACGGTCCCGGGTTCGAGGGCCGCGTGCTCAAGGCCGGCGTCCCGGTCTCGATCAACTACACCGCCGGCTCCAACACCACCGCGCTGAAGCTCTCCTTCTACGGCCGGGTGCGGGTCCGTTCGGTCCGCTGCTGATCGGGCGGGGGTGAGCTGTGGGCACCTGCAGGCTCTCTCGCCGGTCCGGCTTCGCGAAGCTCTCCGCTTCGACGGTCGCCGGGACGGCGGGGGCGGAAGGCGAGGTGCTCACGGCACAGTCCCTTGGGCAGGGAGACGGCGACTGGCGCATCATCGACCTCTGGTCGGACGAGGGCACCCCCTGGGAGGCCCGGGTCGTCTGGTCCGGCGGCGGCGGTGCGCAGCGCACGGTCTTCCTCGACGTGCCGAACAGCGTCCGCCTCTGCGTCCACGCCACGATGGTCCAGGTGTTCGGGTCGAACCTCTCGACCTCGACGAACATCCAGGGCCGAGCGGCGATCGCCGACGGACAGACCGACACCGAGAACCAATGGACCGTGCGGGGTGACACCTCCCAGGTCATCGGCGGCGGGGCCAGCACCGCGGACGTGAAGCCGCCCCCATGGGCCCGGTTCGTCCGACTCGAACTCTCCGATTCCACGCTCCTCGGCACGGCGTTCATCGAGCTCCAGGACGTCAACGGCACCACCCGCGCCCGGTACGCCGGGACCGGCCAGCCCCAACCCGGGGCGCCCATCGGGGATGCCGCCAACGTCCACCTCGTGCTCCCTGCGGGCACCTACAGCTACCGCCTCGTCTTCCTCCTCCACCTCTGATTTTCGAGGACCGCCGCCATGAAGTGCTTTGCCAACCGCGTCACCACCCCCCTGCTCAAGACCCCATCCGTCGCGGTCACCACGGACGGCACGCCCTACCGCGTCCTCCCGGAGGGGCAGGACCGGCTGATGGACGACACCCAGGACTACCGCTTCGTCACCAGCATCGATTTCTCCGGCGGCGCGAGCTCGCCCACTGCGCAGATCGTGATCCAAGGGTCAGTGGACGGCAGCTCATCGATCGACCTCGCCACCGGCACCAGCCGCACGACGACCGCGCTCTTCCGCGAGATCGTCGACACGCCAGCCGCGCCGCTGCTCCCGTGGATCCGGGCCCGTGTGGTGCTCGGCGGCGGCACGCCCCCGACGGTCATCGCCCAGGTCGACCTCGTCTCGACGGGCCCGTTCCAGCTCTCCAACACCTGATCCCTCCGCTGCCTCCCAACCCCCTTTCACCCGGACACCGTCGTGAACATCACGGTCGCCCTCACCTTCAACGAACGCGACGCCGTCAGCCTGCTCAACTGGCTGGCGCGCTGCAACGCGCGGCTCCTCCGGGAGCGGCCGTCGCTGCCGCTGCTCTACGCGACGAGCGTGAAGTACGGGCGCGAGGAGGAGGAGACCTGGTCCGACTACATCCAGCTGCTCGCCCAGGGCTGGGAGGACTGCGACGCGCTGGCGGCAGCGCGCGCCGGTGAGCTGATCGCCCGCGGGTGGAAGGCGCTCTCGCCGCGCGACCCCGGCTACGCCGCCGCGAAGGCGGCGAATCTCACCAGCATCCCGTCCGAAGTCGCGCTGACCACCCAGGTCCGCCAGGGAAGCCACGGGCTCTACCACTGCGTCGTCCGCTACGTCGTCAACGGCACCGTCTGGTTCGACGACCCCTCCGCCCGCCTCGGGATGCTGCCCGAACGCCTCACCGGCGACGAGTGCCACGAGCGCATCGTCACGCGCGTCCGGCTCGCGGGGATCCGCCGCGATCCCGAGCACCGGATGGCCGGCCGCCAACGCCACCACGCCTCTCAACGCTCGCGCCAACGGCGCCGGGAGTCCGAATGAGCCCCTCGTCCCGCTACGTCCGCGCCCGCGTCGTCTCCTCCTCCGAGTTCCGTTCCGCGGAGTTCGCGGGGGAGGCCGTCGCTGGCGCCAAGCGCAAGCTCTCCGCGAAGGAGCGGCAGATCCGCAAGCTGCTCCGCAGGGCCCGCAAGCTCAAGACCCGGGTGCGCCACCTCCAGATCCAACATCCGCTGGGGTGGAAGCGCGCGCTCAGCAAGGCGAAGGTCGACCTGCGGCTCGTGTTGAGCGACCTGAAGGCCGCCGGTTGGAAGCCGAAGAAGCCGACCCGCGCCCGGAAGCCCGGCGAGGACGAGACCGACGCCGCACTCGACGACATCCCCGAGCCAGAGCCTGGCGAGTCGGATGACGGGGCGGATGAGGGTGACGATCCCGCGGATGCCCCCGAGGCCGAGCCCGCCGCCGAGGGCAACTGGCTCGACGGCTACGTCGGCGCCGAACCGCCGAAGCGCCCGCTCCGCGAGCTGCTGGCCAAGGCTGGTCAACTCGTCACGCCACGCTGGTCCAAGCCCGTCGCGCTCGGGACGGGCGCGAAGATCGCGACCCGACCCGGCCAGCGGGCGATGGTCGCTACGATCCAGCCCGGCCTGTTCATCGTCCAGCTCGTGAGCGACCAGGCGGCCCAGCGGCTCGCCGGGGACAACGTCGGCATCCTGCCGCTGCTGCTGTTTCCGCTCGTGAAGAAGCAGGTGCAGAAGGCGCTCGCGCCCCAGCCCGCAGCGCCCGCGCCGGCCCAGCCCGCTGCGGCCGTTCCCGCCCAACCCGCTGCTCCCGCCCCCGCTGACGTGGGGTGCGACTGCAACGATCGGAGGGGCCGGTGAGCACGCTCCCGATCAACGCAGAAGCCGTCACTGAGCGGATCAACGCGATGCGGATCTCCGCCGAGCAGGCGCTGGCCAGCGTCGAGTCGGCCGCCGCGAGCAACAGCCAGGCGCTCGCGCGGGTCGTCGCGGCGTACCGCTCCATCGTCGCGAGCACCGGTGCGCGCATCATCCGGACCCAGGCGCTTGTGATCCAGGCGCTCGCCGTCAAGCCGGGTGACCCTGCGCTCAAGGCATTGCTCGCGCGCACCATCGAGCTGCTGACCGCGTGGACCGCGCACGCGAACGGGTACACTGCCTACGAGCGCCCAGCGACGGAGGCCGAGAAGTCCGGCGCCGTGTCCGTCGGGTGGGCGGGCGTCGTGATCGCGCTCGCCGCGGCCGGGGCGGTCATCGCCGTCGCGTTCACCGGGGTCGCGTGGGCCGTCGTCCACTACCGGGAGGCGCAGACGCTCTCCGACGAGGTGGCGCTCGTCGAGAAGGACCCGTCCATCGCCGACCAACTCGCGAAGGTCAACCAGACCGCGCCCAACTCGCCCACGCCCGACCCGACGAACCCGAATCCGGGGTCCTCCGGCGGCTGGGTCTGGCTCCTCGCTGCGGTCGGCCTCACCGGCGCCGCGTTCTTCATCCTCCCAAAGCTGGGGAAGTGACCATGACCGCCACCACCAACAGCCTCGAGAAGTTCCGCCTCAACGTCGTCGGTGCCGACGAGGACGTCCCGCGCGTACTGCTCGCCTACGGGCGCGGCTGCGGCGGCGAGGTCGCGTTCGTCATGCGCCCGCGCGACAACACGGCGCTGCTCGTCCACCAGGTCAAGAAGCAGCCGGCGAAGGTGTGGCGGACGGATCTGGGCCTCGCCCCGTCGCACGCCCCCGAGCTCGACGCCGCGCCCGCCGACGCGGTCGCCGAGATCGTCAGGCTCAAGTCGTCCCCGCCGCCCGCGGGCCCCGCCACCCTCAAGGGCAAGTGGGCCGGGGTCCTGCTCTGCGACAACGGCACGCCGCGGATGCTGCTTGAGCGAAAGGTCGCGAGCTACGGCACGCTGAAGCTCGCGTCGAAGCCGGATGGGCGCTGGTCCGCGACCTTCGACCGGGCCGGCAAGTGGTTCAGCCAGGCGAAGGCGGACAGCGTCGAGCGCAGCTCGCTCGCCGACGCCATCACCGCGGGCATGGGCCTCGTGGTGGGCATGGTGTCGGAGGCGTGCAGCTTCCGTGACACGCATCGCCGGAACACCGTCGATCCCGAGTACGCCACGCAGTACCCGCCGCGCCCGCCAACCGAGCGTCGCGACCCGACCGAGCGCTACCAGCCGCGGTCGTCCTTCCGTGCCGTCGAGCAGGCCGACGGCTGGGTCGTCGTCAACGATGTCGGCGCCATCGTCGCCAAGTTCGGGAAGCGCGAGAAGGGCAAGGCCGAGAAGCACGCGAGCGCGCTCACCCGGGGAAAGGGTGACACGGTTTCCGTGTCACCCTCCCCGACGGCGACCGTGACGCCGGACATCGCGGCCGGGTTCGGGCTTGGAGGGATGCCGGGGGTGACCGTCGCCCCGCCGCTCGCGTCGATCCCGCTGCCCGAGGCGCCGTCGTGCCCGACCAGCGTGGCCAACATCGCGTCGGCGACCGAGAAGGAGGCCGCCGCCATCGAGGAGCTCTCGCGCTCGCTCTGGGGCTCCACCGAGGCGCCCGAGCTGCTCGCCCGCGCCGGGAAGCTGCTCCGGCACGCCGAGGCGCTGGTCAAATCGCCGCTCTGTTCCGGGAAGGAGCAGAAGATGGCGTGGGAGGATCTGCGGCGCGGAGCGGACGCCTACACCCAGGCGCGCGACGCCGTCGCCCGGGGTGAGAAGCCCGACATCGTGGCGACCCTGCGCCGCATCGCCGAGCGCGTGTCGCTCGCCGCGGCGCGGGCCGCGAAGTCGTGCTCGGCCGGGCAGCAGAAGATCGGGAAGGCGGCTCGCACCTCGGACACCATCGCCGCCGGGATCGGCCAGCGCGAGTCGGGATTCGCGTACGGGGATCGCGTCGAGTACCGGGGGCAGACCTGGATCGTCCGCGAGCACCGTGGCGACGGGACCGCGAACGTCACGCGCGAGGGCAGCGACCTCGCAGAGGTGGCGAGCCTCGCGGATCTCCGGCCCGCCAGGGCTCGCCCCACCGTGTCCATGCAGCCCGTGTGGCCGCCCGCGGCACCCCCGATGGCGGTCCCGACTGCCGAGAAGCCGAAGCGGACGCGGAAGTCCAAGGCTGCGGAGGTCGATCCCGAGAAGGACAAGCTGCTCGTCAACGCCTTCGCCGACGCCATCAAGCAGGCGGCGGCGCAGATGGGAGGCGCGTCGTGAGCGCCGCCAACTCCGTCGAGGTCGCGCCCGTGGTCGAGACGCACCCGGGCCAGCTCCCGCCGCCGACGCACTCGCCGGTCGGACCGCGCCTCGCGCCCGACCCGCAGCTGGCCGAGGGGTTCCTGACCCCGCTCGAGTCCGCGCTCGTCGCGGAGATCCGTGGCAACGGGGCCGCCGTCGTCGCTGCCCTGTCCGAGCTGAAAGGGGAGATCCGCGCCATCCGCGACAACCCGCCGTTCCGCTGGGTGCCGTGGGCGATGCTGCTGCTCTGGCTCTGCAACATGTTCGTGATCGGGATCCTCGCGCTGGAGCGCGGGGTGGACCCGACGCGGGCCGCGGAGGCGGTGAAGGTGCTGGCGCCGGGGGTGTCGCCTGCGGATGTCGGGGGTGGGCCGTGATCCTTCGCCAAACCCTCGTCTCTGCAAGGCGCGACCTCGGTTCACGGACGAGGGCAAGCTGCCAGCCAGAGCTGCGCCACGGATTCGCACCCCGCCGGATCGAAGCTTTGCAACTCCGTTTGGTCGAACGGATAGAAATCGTTCCGCCCGAAGAGGGCCTCGGAGAGTTCTGCGGCGTATTCGGCCTCGTTCTTCAGGGCGTAGGCGCGCTCCGTGTCACCACCCCGGCCGCCGACATGGCGGACGGCTTCGTACCGCGTCGAATCCACCGCTCCTCGGTACGCCACCGCGAGCGCGTCCAGCGTGGGCGCGTCGGCCGTGCGCCCCAGGACGTGGGTCAGCTCGTGAAGGATCACCATCGGCTGGGTCGTTGCCCGGTACCGCAGGTAGTCGCGCGCATCGTAGACCTCCACGACTCCCTCGCGGGCTCCATCAAGCCCGTGGGTCACCAGCCAGCCTGCGGACTGGTGAGTGGCGAGCCCGTGCAGGCGGTCGCCTCGGTCGTCAGCGGCCTCGACATCCACTGCGATCTGCGTACCCGCGAGACGGTCCAGAGCTGGCCGCGGGACGCGCTCGGCGAGGGTGGCCAGATCCTCGACAAGAGCTTCTCGCACGAGCGCTCGGAGCGCGGGCGCAGCATCGAAACCGGGCGCCCAGAGGATGCGAAATACGCCGACCTGATCGGCGCTGTACGCGACCAGGGCCGGGCGTGTGGCAAGCGGTTGCTCGCATTCCTCCTCGGTGACTTCGGCTGTGCCGGAGGCCAGGCTGTCGGGACTGACCGCAGCCGGGTCGCTCGCGGACAAGTCCGGGGGCTCACCGGGTACCACCGCAGTGCACGCCAGGAGTCGGAGGAGCACCCACACCATGGCTCAGGCCGTAGCACGCCGCACGCCGAGTCTCAGCTTTTCGTCGCAACCGCCCCGAGTGTCCCATGACCGCCGCCGCCCAGCTCCTCGACGCCATCGTCCCCATCGTCCGCACGCGGCTCCCCCGCGGCGTGGACGTGGACTACCTCGACGACTTCCTCGACCGGAACCGCTTCGCCCTGGAGGCCGTCATCGAGCAAAACCTCGGGCCCGTGCTCGCGCGGATGCAGTCGGCGAACCGGCCGATCGCGCCCGAGGAGGACATCCCCGAGTTCTGGACGGCCGCGAAGCGCACCGCCGCGAACATCGCCGCGATGGCCGTGGCCGCGACGGTCTACGCGCAGCGCCGGGTCCCGACCGCCGACGAGCGTGCGACCCTCGCCGGGTACTCCGGGTGGGGTGGGCTCTCGATCCAGGCAGCCGCGCCGAAGTTCCCGCAGGGCTTCCCGGTTCCTGAGGAAAGAGGCCTCATTCACGAGTTTTACAGCCCATCCAAGGTCGCTCGGGAGGTCGCCCGCCTCGTGGCCCCACTGGTCTGGGAGCTTCCCCACGACGGCGACACCGTCCACGCGCTCGAACCCTCCGCGGGCATCGGCCGGTTCATCCGCGCATTCGAGCCGGTCCCTGGGCTGACCTGGCACGCTGTCGAGTGGTCGACCCTGTCGTCGCTGATGCTCAAGGCCCTGCGGCCAGACTTGGATCTCACGAACGCGCCGTTCGAGCGGTGGGTGCGCGAGAAGGGTTCGGGCGCGGCCGGTCGGCTCGGGCTTGTGGTGTCCAACCCGCCCTACGGGGCGCGCGGGGGGTCCATCGCCGAGGACCCCGACCGGGCCTACCGCGAGAAGCTCGCCTACCACTACTTCCTGCGCCGGGCGCTCGATCTGCTCGCGCCGGGCGGCCTCGGCGTGTTCCTCGTCCCCGGCGGCTTCCTCACGTCGCGCACCGCGCAGTTCGTCGAACTGCGGACGAAGGTGCTGCGTCGGCACCACCTGTCCGCCGCGTTCCGGCTCCCGTCGATCAACGAGAAGCGCCGCGAGGCCATCTTCCCCGGCGCGATGCTGGTCACGGACCTCCTGTTCTTCCGCGCCCGTGGCGGCGAGCTCGACACCATCGACCCCGGCGACGAGGCCATCGTCTCGGGCGGCTACTTCCGCGAGTTCCCCCGGCACATCCTCGGTCGGGAAGTCGGCGACGACCACGGCGAGGACGACCAGTCCGCCAAGCCGCGCTGGGGCTACCAGGTGCAGGGCGAGTTCACGACGCTCCCAGAGCTCGTCGAGCGCCCGATGTGCGGCGACTGCAAGGTCATCGCCTTCCCGGCCGGGAAGCTGGCGGCCGACGGCGGGGGAGCTGCCGGGCGCGTCGGTGTCACGCGCGTCGCCGAGTCCGATACTGCGAACCTGCCCCGCGAGCTCGCCAGCGCCGTGATGCTCGGGCTCCGCGTCGACAAGTACCTCGCACTGCACGCCGCCGAGAACGCCGAGGAGCCCCCGCTCCTGTGGCCGGAGCTGAACGCCGCGCTCACCGCGTGGCACACGACGAACGGCAACCCGCATGCGCTCGTCGAGTTGGTCAAGCTCGCCCGGGGCGGGAACACCGGCGCCGAGCGGTTCCTGTCGGCCTTCGACCGCGCGGGGCACCTCATCGACGGCCTGCGCCGCAAGCCGCCCGTGTTCGAGCCCCGCTACACGGGCCGGATCGACGATGCGGTCGCGCAGGCCGAGCACCTCTACCGCACCGCGCGGCGGCTCTCCGTCCGCGAGCTCCTCGAGTACCACGTCGGCCTCGGTGGGCCGCTCTCGCCCGACCGGGTGCGCGCGCAGGTCCTCGCCGCCGGCTGGTGCCTCGACAGCGACACCTTCGATGAGCTGTTCCCAGCCGAGGTGTACCTGTCCGGCTCCCTCTGGCCGAAGATGGACCGGGCGATGGCGCGGCCGGAAGACGCCCAGGCAAAGGCCCAGGTCCAACGCCTCCTCGACGCCATCAAGCCGGCGATCTTCGATGACATCGAAGGCGTGTCCGCGCGCCAGGGTTGGGTGCCGCTGGAGCTCGTGTCGCAGTGGGTGAACGCCACCTACACCGGCTACGACGATGTCACCTTCGTCCGCCAGGGCGGCCTCGTCGCCCCGAAGGGCTGGCAGTACGACCAGATGTCGAAGAAGGAGAACGCCGGGGAGATGCACCCCGAGGTGCTCCTCGTGCTGGGCTGGATCAACCACGACAAGACGATGTTCAGCCCGTCGAAGAAGTTCGACGACGACAACGAGAAGGACATCGACAAGATCCGGATGAAGAAGGCGGCCGAGTGGGACGCCAGCTTCAAGGGTTGGGTGGGCGCGACGCCCGAGCGTCGCCTCGCCATCGAGCACGCCTACAACCGCCAGTTCCGCGGCTACATCGCCCCGACCTACACCGCCGAGCCGCTCACGATCGCGCGGTGGAAGAAGGACGGCCCCCGGTTGCACCCGCACCAGGTTGCTGGGGCGCGCCGCGTGCTCGCGAACCGCGGCGGGCTCCTCGCCTTCGACGTGGGCGTCGGCAAGACCTACACGGGCATCGCGACGCTCGCGCGCGCCCGGCAGGAGGGGTGGTGCAAGCGCCCCGTGGTGCTGGTCCCCAACTCGATCGTCTGGAAGTGGGAGGCCGACATCAAGCGGGTCCTCCCCGACTACCGGATCGCGGTCATCGGCTCGAAGCGCAAGACCATCAGCCGCGGCGAGCGGAAGGGGCTCGCGACCAGCGACACCGACACGCCGCAAGAGCGGGCGGAGAAGTGGACGCGGTTCCAGGCGGGGGAGTACGACGTGGTGCTGCTCACGTACACGGCGCTCGGCCGCACCCGGATGAACGAGCAGGCCGTCCGCGCCTACGCCGAGAAGACCGAGGCGATCCAGCGGGAGGTGGCGCTGCGCCGTCGCAACGCAGCGAAGCGCAAGAAGCTCTCTGAGCGCGACGAGGCCATCCTCCGCGAGGGCGTCGCCGCCTGGGTCGCGCAGCAGATGGAGCTCGCCGATGGTTGGGAGTACGACCCGGGCATCGCGTGGGACGACATCGGCGTCGACCTCCTGATCTGCGACGAGGCGCAGAACTATAAAAACCTGTATCTACCGGAGGATCGTGAGGGCGGCGTGCCGCGCTTCATGGGGAACCCGGGCGACGGATCCAAGCGTGCGTGGCAGCTCGACTTCCGGTGTGCGGCCGTTCGCAAGAAGACCGGCGGCACCGGGATCGTGCTCCTCTCGGCGACCCCCGCGAAGAACTCGCCGCTCGAGTTCTACAACCTGATCCAGTACGTCGACCCCGACGCCTGGCGCCGGATGGGCATCCGCGACCCGGAACAATTCATCGATCGCTACCTGCGCATCGAGATCAAGTCGGTGGTGACGCCCACGATGGAGGTCGAGGAGCGGGGCGCGGTCGTCGGGTTCCAGAACCTGCACGAGCTGCGCGACACGATCCTCCGCTACGGCGAGTTCAAGACCGCCGAGGACGTCGGCTTGAAGCTGCCCGATCCCAAGGTGGAGATGGTCGAGGTCGACATGGACGCCGGCCAGGACGCCAAGTACGACCGGTACGTCCGCGAGATCGAGGCCGCCCTCAAGTCTGACGATCCAAGCCAGAAGGCGAAGATCCTCGGCCTGCTCGCCCGCATGGCGCTCGTCGCGATCCACTCGCAGCTTGATCAGGGCTACGGCTGGAAGAACGCGGATCAGGTGAGCGACCCGAGCTCGCCGAAGTTCGAGGCGCTGGCTGAGCGGGTGCTCGCCAACCGGACGTGCGGGCACATCGTGTTCGTCGACAACGTCGCTGCCCACCGTTGGGTGAAGATGGTGCTCGTGAACGCGGGGATCGCGGCCGACCGCATCGGCGTGCTCAACGCCGAGGTGGCACCCAACGCGGCCGACCGCCAGCGCATCGCGAAGGAGTTCAACGGGGACCCCGAAGCCGGCGAGGCGCCGAAGTTCGACGTCGTGATCGCGAACCAGATCGCGTACGAGGGCATCGACCTCCAGACGCGGACCTGCGCGATCCACCACCTCGACCTGCCGTGGGAACCTGCCACGTTGCAGCAGCGGAACGGCCGCGGCGTGCGGCAGGGCAACACGCTCTCCGCGATCGCCATCTACTACTACTTCGCGCGCCGGAGTCAGGACGGGCTGCGCTTCAATCTTATCCAGGGCAAACGCGGCTGGATGGTGGAGCTGCTCAAGGGCCAGAACCGCGACACGAACAACCCGGGCGCGCAGATGGACATGGGGCCCGAGGAGATCCTGCTGCTCATCTCCCGCAACCCCGAGCAGACGCGTGCTCGCCTCGAAGCCGTTCGCGCTCAGCGCGAGGCAGAGGCGAAGAAGAAGATCGCGACCGAAGCGTCGAAGCTCCTCCGCGCCATCAACGCCCGCTTCCGCAACGCCGAGCGGACCCACGACGCGGTCGAGGGCGCGCGTCTCCGGGGCGAGGCCGAGGAGCGCCTGAAGCACCTGTCGAAGGTCAACGTCGAGGCGTGGCCGTGGGCCGCAGCGAGCATCGTCGTCCGCGACACGCCGGTGCTCGTCCCCGAAGCGGGCGGGCCGCTCTACGAGGGCCTCCGCGTCGGCGTGCCCTCCGCGTGGAACGCCAGCAAGGTCGAGTACATCGAGTTCGGCAAGGTCACGAAGGACGGGCAGATCGCGTTCCGTGCCGCGGGTGAGGCCGCGTGGCGGCTCCTGAAGTCCGACTCCGCGCAGTTCGGGTCGCTCAAGCCGGAGCACTACGGCGCGACCTTCCCGGCGGACGAGGAGGGCTTCACCGTCAAGGCCGCGGCAACGGTCGCCAACGACCGCCTGCGCTACTCGGGCGACTGGCCCGGCCTCGCCTGGCACCAAGCGCCGGACGGTTGGGTCGAGCGGACGTGGCCCCAGGTCGCCGACACCCTGCTCGGGGCCCTCGCCAAGGTCAGCTACTACAACGCATCGGCGCAGAAGATCCCCGTGGTCGCGCCGGCGGGGTTCCGGGTGGTCAACGCCGGCGCTGCGGCCGGCACCGCGGGTGTCACCGTGCTCCCGCCCACCGAGGCCGGCTGGCAGGCGTTCCTCGCGCACGCCCCGGCGTCCGGGCTGAAGTTCGGCGAGCTCGCCGAGGCCGGGCGCTGGTGGTGGGGTCGGTCGATCCCGCGGAACCTGCTCTCGGCCGAGGCCGACGCCGACGACGACGCGGGCCCCGGCCCGATTGCCGCGGCCCCGTCCCGCGAAGCGTGGGCGCGCTGATGGCCCGCACCGCCACCCCCCTCCTTGTCGGCGCGGCCGGGCTCGGGCTCCTCCTGTTCGCTGCCGCTGCATCCTCCCCGACCGCCCGCCGCACCGCCAAGACCCTGGAAAAGAACGTGGAACACCTCCTCACCGACTGGATCCCCACCCTGCTGAAGAAGACCTCCGAGCACGAGGGCCAGTTCTGGTCCGTGCAGGCCAACCTCGACGGCAACGGCGTCAGCTACGGCATCCTCCAGTGGACGCAGAAGTCCGGCTCACTCGGCCGGCTGCTCCGCGCGATGGCGTCCGCCGACCCCGTCGCGTTCGGCCGGTTCTTCGGCGCGAGCTGGATGAAGCTCCTCGACGTGACCGGGCAGGCCTCGCTCGAAGCGGTCGACGGCGTCGTGCTCTGGGCGGAGCCGTGGGTGTCGCGGTTCACCGCGGCCGGGCGCTGGCCGGCGTTCCAGCAGGCCCAGGCCAGCCTCGCGGCCGAGTCCGAGTACATGGACGGCGCGGTCGCGATCGCGAAGGTCCTCGGCGTGGCCACCGAGCGCGCGATGACGATGTACTACAACCGCACCGTCCAGCAGGGGCCGACGGGGGCGCTCGGACCCGCCCACCGCCTGGCGGCCTGGTACGCCGAGGATGCGACCCGCCGTCCTGCGACCCCCAACGATGTGCTCGCGCAGTACGCATGGACGTGCGCGGCAAAGTTCCGTCGGACGAGCGCACCGGCCAGCCGCAACTACAACGCGGACGGGAACATCTGGTGGTCGCCCGTCGCGAGCGAGTGGTCGGAGCTCGCCGTCGGTCGATACGCCGTCCGCCGCGTCGCCGTATCGGGGGTCTGGCACGCGATGACGGGCCCGCCATCGAAGCCGTGGAGCCTCTACGACCTGATCGTGAAGCGCTCCAGCAACATCCTCACCGATCCCACCCTCCGCGATCTGCCCGTGGCGCTGCCGGGAACCCTCGCCGCCTGAGTCCAACTGTCACCAAGGAATCCCGTCATGGACCTCTCCCAACTCAAGCTCCCCTCCTGGCTCATGCCCACCACGAAGAACCTCATGGACCTCGCCGAGGAGCTGTTCGGCTCCGGCACCGGCGAGGCGAAGAAGGCATGGGTGCGCAACGCGCTCCTCGACGCGGCGAAGGCAGTGGACCTCCCGAACGTCCCGAACTGGATCGAGAACCCGGCGAAGACCGCGCTGATCGACTTCCTCATCGACGTCGTCTGGGGGCTCCACTTCCAGGAGCCGAACCTCGGCCGCCTCATTCGCGCGGGCCGCCCCCTGCGCGGCTGATCCGACCTCTCGGGAAACGCCGCGCCGGAGGCCCACCCGGCGCGGCGACCTGGGGGCCATCTCCACCCCTCGCCACCCCGTCAACGGGGCTCCAACGCCTTCCTACACGTCGTCGGAAGGCGCGGGCGCGTATCCACTAAGCCAACCCCACTCTGCCGCACCCTCCGCCATCGCGTGAAGCTCCCCAACGGAGATCTTCACCATGCGCCTTCCTGCCGCCCACTGGGCCGAAATCGTGTCTGCCCATCACGCCTCCGGGCTGTCGATGG
>CAIUMM010000234.1 GCA_903900265.1 uncultured Pseudomonadota bacterium | reverse complement strand
TGTGCTCGGCTCCGCCTCTCCCACGGGCCGGTCGCTAAGCGAAGCGGACGCGCAGTTCACCGGCGCGGCAGCCGATAACTATGCTGGCTTCAGCGTATCGTCGGCAGGTGACGTGAACGGCGACGGCTTCGACGACGTGCTCATCAGCGCCCACAACAACAGCAGCGGCGGCAGGGGGGCTGGGGCCGCCTATTTACTGCTGGGTTCGGCCTCCCCGACCAGTCGGTCCCTCGCCGCAGCCGATGCGCAGTTCTCAGGTGAGACTGCTGATGACTATGCGGGCTACAGCGTATCCGGTGCGGGGGACGTCAATGACGACGGCTTCGACGATGTCCTGATCGGCGCCCTGCGTACAACCAGCAGCTCCAACGCGGGGGCAGCGTACCTCGTGCTCGGCTCGGAATCGCCCACCAACCGATCCCTTAGTGCGGCGGACGCACAGTTTGCGGGGGAGTCTGCGATCGACCAGATTGGGTGTGACGTATCGCGCGCCGGCGACGTCAACGGCGACGGCTTTGACGACGTAGTGTTGGGCGCTGTAGGGGACGACGATAACGGCACCGACGCGGGGGCGGCATACCTCGTGCTCGGCTCAGCCACACCGGGGAGCCGCAACCTCTCCGCTGCCGACACGAAGTTCACCGGCGAAGTCGCAGGCGACGTGGCAGGTTGGAGCGTCTCGACCGCAGGGGACGTGAACGGGGATGGCTTTGACGATGTGCTGGTTGGAGCTCCCTTTGCCCACCCAGGCGGCGGCGTGGCGTATCTGATACTTGGCTCAAACGCGCCATCCAGCCGCTCGCTCGGCGAAGCGGACGCCCAGTTATGGGGCAACCCGGTTGGCGAATTCGCAGGGATCAGCGTTTCCGCCGCCGGCGACACGGACGGCGATGGTTTCGGAGACGTGCTCGTGGGGGCCAATAAAAATGACGACGGCGGATACATGGCGGGCGCAGCGTATTTGATGCTCGGGTCGTCATCCCCGGCGAGCCTGTTCCTCGACACGGCCGAGGCGCAATTCTCGGGCACCGCCGCGGGTGACAACGTCGGATTCGGCCTCGCCAGCGCAGGCGACGTGGACGGTGACGGCTTGGCGGATGTGCTGGTGGGCGCCCATCAGAACAACGGCGGCGGCAGCTTAGCCGGCGCCGCCTACCTCATCCTTGGGACGGGCCTGTGACCGGCGCGGAGCGTCAAGCGACCGGCCCAGCAATCGCCCCCGGATTCTGAAGGGTATACTCGCGGCATTCTTGAACTCGGATCCCCCAATGCACCGCACTCTCCTCCCCCTCGCCCTCCTACCCGTCCTCGCCTGCTACCCAAACACCCGGGAGCACGCGGATTCGGACGCGCCGTCCGATGCCGACGCCGACACAGATTCAGACACCGATTCAGACACCGCTCCAAACACCGCCCCCACGGCACCAACCGTACACATCACCCCCGCCGCACCAACGGACGCGGACGATCTGACGTGCGTGATCGACACCGCAAGCGTCGACCCTGAAGGCGACGCGCTGACATACAGCTACGCTTGGAGCAGCGATGCAGGCGGCACCAGCACGGGAGAGACCCTACCTGCGGACTTGACGACGACCGGCGAGACCTGGACGTGCAGCGTGACCGCGAGCGACGGGGCGCTCTCCGGCCCTGCAGGTACAGCAAGCGCCGTCATCACCACATCCTTCCTGGACTACACGACGACCTACGGTGCTACGATGGTCGCGATCACCGCCGGCACCTTCGAGATGGGCAGCGAGGACTTCGGCCCGATCCACACGGTGACATTGACGCACGACTTCTGGATGGGTCAGACCGAAGTCACCCAAGCGCAATACCTCGCCGGGACGGGCGTGAGCCCGTCGACTTACTCGAGCTGCGGCAGCACCTGCCCGGTGGAGACCGTGTCGTGGGAGGACGCGGCGGTGTACGCAAACACGCTGTCGGCGGCGGAGGGGCTGGAGCTTTGCTACACGGCGACGGGCAGCGACCTATCGGCATCCCTGGGCGGCGATCCGTACGCCTGCGAGGGGTATCGCCTGCCGACGGAGGCGGAGTGGGAGTACGCAGCGCGCGGGGGCGAGTCGTACACGTACCCAGGGTCGGAGACGGTCGGAGACGTGGCGTGGACGAACGAGAACAGCGGCGGCACGACGCACCCGGTAGCGGGGAAAGGGGCGAACGCGTTTGGTTTGTACGACATGAGCGGAAACGTGTGGGAGTGGAGCAACGATCGGCTCGCGGACTACTCCTCAGGCGCGGCGGTAGACCCGGTGGGCGACGCGTCGGGCACGTTCCGCGTCTACCGCGGCGGCTCCTGGAACTACCCCGCCAACTTCGCGCGGGCTGCATACCGCAACTGGGACCGCCCCGGCGTCCGCTACGTCAACCTCGGCCTGCGCCTCTCGAGGACGAACCCTTGACGCTTGCGTTCCTCGCATCTTTACCGTAGCCCTTTGCCCCTTGACGTCGGATCCCCCATGCACCGCATTCTCCTCCTCCTCGCCCTCCTACCCGTCCTCGCCTGCTACCCGAACACCCGGGCACACGAGGACTCGGACGCGCCGTCCGATGCCGACACCGACGCAGATTCGGACACCGACACCGACACAGATTCGGACACCGACACCGACACCGATTCAGACACCGCTCCAAACACCGCCCCCACGGCACCAACCGT
>CAIUMM010000233.1 GCA_903900265.1 uncultured Pseudomonadota bacterium | reverse complement strand
GATTTGAATCGAAACTTTCTGCCCCCCGGCAGCAGCTACCGCACCGACGACCCGACCTACGCGCGGGTAGACGCGCTGCTCAACCCGAAGACCCCGCCCGGCGGGCTGGAGTGGTTCTGGCCGGAGCTGGTGTGGGTGGTCGCGCGCTACGGCTACCAGACGCTGAAGAACGCGGTGGTCGGCGGTCAGGGACAGAACCCGAAGGGCTTGTTCTTCGGCGGCGAGCGGCTTGAAGCCGGACCGGCGGGGCTGCTCCCGGTGCTGGACGCGCAGTTGGGCGGGTGCGCGCACGTGGTGCACGTCGACCTGCACTCGGCGCTCGGGGAGCGCGGCGGCCGCACCCTCTTGCTCGAAGGACAGGCGCCGCCCGAGCAGCTCGCGCGGGCCCGCGCGGCATTTGGTCCCGCGGTCAAAGGCTGGGACGCCTCGAACACCGACGCCTACGAGATCCGCGGCGGTCTTTTGGGCGAGCTGATTCGGCGACGCGCGCTGCTCCCGACCATCGCGGGCGTACAACCCAAGTACGACGGCTTCACCTGCGAGTTTGGGACGCTGTCGAACCTGCCGGTGCTGACGCGCTTGCGGGCGGAGAACCGCTTGCACCATTGGGGCCAGCCGGGCCTCGATCACTGGGCCAAAGCCGGTATGCGCGAGGCCTTCGCGCCGTTGGACGCTGCGTGGGAAGCCGCGGTGCTCGCGCACGGCCCGCAGCTTTATGCCGCGGCCAAGGCGATGCTCGCGAGCTGAGGGCCCGCCACAGGCTGATCCGCCGCCGCCGGCCTTAGAACAGCGTGCAGGCGGTGGCGTCGAAGGTGAAGCCCGCGGAGATCGCGTCGTTCACGCCGTCGGCGTCGGTGTCGAGGTCGGCGAGGGTGTCGGCCAGCGCAGGGTCCCAGCCGTTGTCGACGGCGATGCCGCGCAGCACCTCTTTGTCGATGCCGAAGCCGAACACGCCGATGTTGGTCGTCTCGGTGGCTTGGCCTTCGAGGAGCACAGGCGTGACCGGCGTGAGCACGTAGCCGCCGATGGTCATGCTGGCGCTGGGGATGGACGCGGTCCAGGTGCTGCCGGCGATGGTCGCGGCGCTAGCCATCGCCATGTGGCCGGAGCTGTCGAGCGTCGCGTCGAAGGACTCGGTGCCGGTGTAGTTGTCGCTGTGATCGCCGTCGGTGTCGGAGCCCCAGCCGATGGCGCCGTTCATGTCGTCGTTGCACCAGTCGTCTACGCCCCAGAACTGCATCAGCACGACGGTGGCGCCGGACAGCTCCGCGAGGATGGATGTGTTCAGCGAGCCGCGCGCGACCGCCATCACGTTGTCGACGGTGCCGTCGCCGTCCAGATCGACGCCGTCGGTGGTGTTGCCGACCTCGAGGGTCTCGACCACCCAGGACCAGTCCGGCCCGGTGGACGGGCAGACGTCAACGCTGGTGTCGGCGTCGGAGTCCGCGTCGGAGTCGGCGTCCGAGTCTGCATCCGAGTCTGCATCGGTGTCGGCGTCGGAGTCGGTGTCCGAGTCGGCGTCCGAATCGGCGTCGGAGTCTGCGTCCGAGTCTGCATCCGTGTCCGCGTCTCCGGTCTCCGCGGTGTCCTCAGACGTGCCGATCGGGTCGACGTCGGTGGCTTTGTAGCCCGGTGCGCAGCCTACGAGCGTGCAAACCACGGCGATGCCGGTGGCGTTCAAACGGCTGAAGAGGGGGATGCGGATCATGTAGACTCCAAGTTGGCCGGCCTTTACAGCACAAACCCTCGCGATGTCAAGTTTTCAACGTGCGGGTGTGCGCAACCATCCGTCGTCCATCTTGATCTCGTTGGGGAGGTAGTTGGCTTTGTAGTTCAGGTGGTCGCAGTCTCGCACGTAGTAGCCGAGGTAGTACCACTTGATCCCGCGACCGCGGCACCACTCGATCTCCCACAGCACCGAGTACACGCCGAGCGAGCGGCGCGACTCCTCGGGATCGAAGTAGTGGTACACGCTCGAGACGGAGTCCGCGCCGATGTCCAGCACCGACACCGCGATCATCTTTCCGCTTACAAAGTACCGCATCTCGATGGTCTGGGCGCAGGACTCGACCATCCATTGTCGGTACGAGGACTCGCTCATCGGCTCGCCCGAGCGCGAGAGGCCTCGGCCGGTCTTGTGGCGGTTGTAGAGGTCCAGATGGGCCGGGGTGCAGGTGGCGTAGCCGACCTGCACGGTCACAAACTCGTTCTTCTTTAGGCTGCGCTTCTGAGAGGTGGACGGCATGAACTCGGCCACCGGGATGCGGATCGGCCGACACTCGTGGCAGGTCCCGCATGTGGCGCGGTACACGCCGTAGCCGGAGCGGCGGTCGCCTAACTCCAAGAGTTGGTCGAATTCGGCCGGCGTGATGCGCCGCGTGGGCAACCGCAGCGGCAGCCGGGCTTGGCGATCGGGCAGGTAGGGGCACGGCTCCGGCCGGTCCCAGATCACCCGCGTGGGCGGCTCAGGGTGCTTCACAGACAAAGGGGAGCGCCGTCACGCTGGTGTAGTCGTTCCAAGCACCGAGCTGGTTGAAGTTGGTGCCCGCGTAGTCTTCCCCGCCGGAGTCGTTGGGCTCGCCCGAGTACCAACCGGTGAAGCTGCTTGTACTGCCGTCTACCCATTCGAAGGTCCCCTCGGTGACTTGGTCAGTATAGCCGATCCAAGACGCGCTGTAGAAGGCGTAGTACGCCGCGTTGCTGACGTCGGCGTTCTCGGTGGCGTCGTCCATCACCACGAGGTGCGCGCCCCACGCGGTGCACAGCGCGTCGGCGGTGATCCAGGTCACGTAGTCGTTGCAGTAGTCGTAGGCGCCAGAGCTCACGCAGCTGTGGCACTCGCGGGGCTCGTCGGCCACGCCGTCGCAGTTGTTGTCGACGCTGTCACAGGTCTCGATGGCGAGGGGGTTGCGCTCGGCGTCGTCATCGGCGCAGTCGCCTTCGCAGTAGGTGTAGCCGTCGCTGTCGGCGTCGTCCGTCTCGCTGGTCGTGGCATCGCAGTCGTTGTCGACGCCATCGCCGCAGAGCTCGATGGCGCCGGCGTAGCGGCTGGGATCGGCGTCGTCGCAGTCGCCGCGGCAGGTGGCTTGACCGTCGTGGTCGGCGTCGAAGTCCTCGTCGATCAGGCCGTCGCAGTCGTTGTCCTGAAGGTCGCACTCCTCGGGATGGTTGGGCGCGCGGTCGGGATCGGTGTCGTCGCAGTCGCCGTTGCAGCTCGCGACGCCGTCGCCGTCGGCATCCCAGTCTTCGTCCACGCCACCGTCGCAGTCGCTGTCGACGCCGTCGCAGATCTCGGCGGCGCCGGGGAACACCGCGTCGTCGCTGTCGTCGCAGTCCGAGCAGGCGTCGAAGCTGTCGCCGTCTTCGTCGGCGACGTCGTCCACTACGCCGCTGCAGTCGTTGTCGATCTGGTCGCCGCAGGTCTCGTTAGCGCCGGGGTTTACCGCTGGATTTTGGTCATTGCAGTCGGGCTTTGGGCCGGGACAGGTCGTGAAGCCGTCTTCGTCGAGATCCCAGTTCTCGTCGACCGCGCCGTCGCAGTCGTCGTCGACGTCGTTGCAGGCTTCATCGGCACCGGGAAAGACCAGCGCGTCCGCGTCGTCACAGTCCTGGCGGGCGTTCCAGCCGTCGCCGTCGGCGTCCACCCCGTTGATCGCCTGCTCCTGACCGGTGCACGCCGCGAGGAGCAGCGCAAAAAAGGGCGACCAAGCGATAGACTGGAGCAGCGACCGGATCATGGTTGCCAGCCTATCCCGACCGGTCCCGCGCGCGGCGCCCCTCATTGGGAGAGCTTGCGGTCGAGGCCGCGCAAGCCGAGCTTGCGGGCGTCTTCGGCCACCGCAGCGAAGGTGCTGCTCATGTCTTCTCCGCGGCGCGCCGCAAGTCGGGCGAGAAAAACCCGGCTCATCAGCGCGGTCTCCGGATCGCCCAGCTGCTTGCAGAGCAAGCCGGCCCGGCTCATGTCGGCTTCGGCGCTCGGATCGGCGCGCAGCGCGCGCAGGTAGCCGAGGTAGACGTCATTCATCGCGACCAAGCGGGTCAAACCGCTGGTGCGGGCGATCTCCCGGCTCTCTTCGAAGGCCGCGAACGCGCGGCCTTCATCGCCCAATTGTACCCATGCGTCGCCGATGTTGTGCAGGTTTGTGACCTCGCCCTGCCGGTAGCCAAGTCCGGCACGCACCTCCAGCGCTTGTCGAAAGTACACCAGCGCCTGCGCGTAGTCCGCGTGTTGAAAGCAGACCAAGCCGAGATTGTTGAGCGTTCTTCCTTGAAGGATGCGGTCTCCGGCGGCTTGGGCGAGCGGCAGCGCCTCGCGCAGCAGCTCATCGGCGCCGTCGATGTCCTCGCGGCGCAGCGCCTCGGCCGCCTGACTGACGCGGATGCGCGCCGAGAGCGCCGGGTCGTTCCCTGCGACCACCAGCCCCTGCGCGTAGTGCTCTTGCGCTTCGGCGGGCTTGCCCTCTTCGAGCGCGATGGCGCCGAGCGCCTCGAGGCACTCGACCACGCCGGATGGGTCCTCGTGGGGCCGCAGGCTCTCGAGCGCGCCTTCGAGGTGCATGCGGGCCATCGCCATCTTGCCCTGGGTGCGATGGAACTGCCCGAGCGCCAGCATCGCGCGGGCTTCGACCTCGCGCGGGCCGATCTCGCCGGCGATGTCGAGCGCGACCTCGAGGTGCGCCAAGGTGCGCGGGCGACCGAGCAGGAAGCTGGTCTCGCCGGCGTGGAGGTGAAGCAGCGCCTCTAAGCTGGGATCCTTCTGGGCGCGCGGGCCGCGCTCCAGCCAGCCGAGGGCGCGGGTGTAGCACTCCAGCGCGTGCTCGTTGCGCTGGGCCTGCCGGTGGATCTCCCCGGCGCGCAGCAGCGCCGCGGCGCCGTCGCGAATCCGACCGCCTGCGTAGGCGTGCGTGGCCCAAGCCTCGGACACCGCGTCGAGGCGATCTCCGTAGCGTCGCTCCATGCCCGACGCGACGAGACGATGGTACTCTCTTCGTTGTACCGCGAGAATACCCCGAAGCACCGCCTCCCAGATCAGCACCGAGCGGAACGCGTAGGTGGTGTCGGGGACCGGCGAGTCGGCGGCGATCAGCCCGGCGCGCACGAGCTCGCCGACGATGGGCGTCGCGTCTTCGGCGCCGAGGGCGGCGGCGAGCAGGTCGGCGGAGAAGTTCAGGCCGATCACCGACGCGACTTGCAAGGCGCCGCGGGCCCCGGGCTCGAGCGCGTCGATACGCGCGTCGATCAGCCCTTGCAGCGTGTCGGGCAAGCCGGGGTCCAAGTGCGGATCCTTGAGCCGCGCGGTGCTTCCTTCGTACCAAATCCGTCCGGCCTGGCGCAGCGCTTTGAGGATCTCCTCCAGATACAGCGGGTTTCCCTCCGCCGTCCGCAGCAGCAAACGCGTCAGATCGGGGCCGATCCCGGTCGCGCCCAGCGCGCTGCTAGCGAGCAAGGCGGTCTGTTCGGGAGGCAGCGGGCCAAGCAAGACCGGCGCGAGGCCGGCGATGCGCTCGCCGTCTTCATCCCCGCGGCGCGAAGCGAGCAGCAGCACCGGCTCGTCGGCGCAGACGCGGACGAGGTGCGTGAACAAGTCGACCTCGAGGTCATCGAGGTTCTGGATGTCCTCGAGCATCAGCAGCACCGGGCCATCGGCGCAGAGCCCCTGGATCAGCCGCGCGCACGCCGAGTTCATCGCCTCACGGGCGGGGAACGACGGCGAGACGTCCCGGGCGTTGCGGGATCGGGGCGCGGCTTGAACCGGCGCCAGCTCCAGCCCGAACAGCGTGGCGATCACCGCAGACTCGGCCTCGTCGAGGCCCAGCTCGCCGAGGCGTCGCAGCCGGTCGGCGGTGCTCTGCGCGGACGAACCGTCGCGGACGCCGAGGATGTCGGCGATGAGGTCGCGCGTGGCTGCGAACGGGCGGTCGCTGAAGGGGATGGCGCGGCCATGAAAGTTGGGCAGGCTGCGACGCTGCGCGAGCTCGCGCAGCTCTCGGAAGAAGCGGCTTTTTCCGATGCCTGCGTCGCCGATCACGCACAAGCTGCTGCCGACGCCGTCGCGGAGCTTGCCGATGGCGTCGCGCACGACCTCCAGCTCATCGCCGCGCCGTAGCCAACCGCCGCTCGTCCCGCGGCCGCCGGTGCGTCGTGCGCCCGCGAGGATGAAGCTTCGCTGCACTGCGCGTAGTCCTTTGCGACGCAGCCCGGGTCCGGTCTCGAAGGGGTAGCGATCCCCCGCCAACGCCGCGACCTTCTCGCTGACCAGCGTGGTCCCCGGCTCGGCGGCGTAGGCCAGCCGCAGCGGCACCTTCAGCGTGTCGCCGTGCGCTGCGTAGCGGTAGCGGGTGCCGACGCGCTTGGACACGGTGATGTCGCCGACGTGCACCGCGACGGCGAACTCGATGCTGACGCCCTTCTTGCGCTGGCGCTGTGCGAGTCGATGCAGCTCGCGGGCGCAGGTCAGGGCGCGGTCCAGATCGTCGCCCAACGCGCGCGGCAGGCCGAAGAACACGCGGAGCGTGTCGTCGTCGTAGCGATCGGCCACGCCGCCCATCCGGCCGACGAGCTCGCGCACGCCGCGCAGCATGCGGATGTGGATGCGGGCGATCTCCTCGGACTCCGACTTCGCCGACATGTCGGTCATGCCGTTGGCTTCCGCCACCAGCACGACCACCGATCGGTGTTCGCCAGAGTGTACGTTTGGCCTGCGTAGTTCGGTGCTCGGGATGCTGTCGGGCATCGACGAGTGGGAGGGCTCGGCTTCGATCCCGGTGTGCAGCGCGTCGAGATCCTCGACCAGCTGGCGCAGCCCGGCGTCGAGGCGCCCGCCTTGGGCCTCGCTCGGGAACATCTCCCGCATCAACGCGGCGAGCTGAGGCCCACCTGCGCGCGCGTTGTGGCGGTACTGGAAGGCGCGCAGGTCCTCTTCGAGCTCGACGCCGGTGGCGTAGCGATCGTCGGGGTTGAGCGCCAACGCGCGGTGCACGACCGCGACGAGATCATCGGGCACGTCGGGGTTGAGCGCCTGAATGTCGGGCAGCGCGCCGGACTTCAGTGCCCGCAGCTTCTCTTCGGGCGTGCCTTCGTACAAGCGGCGCCCGGCGAGCATCTCGTAGAGCACGATGCCGAGCGCGTAGAGGTCGGAGCGGCCGTCCAAGCGGTCGCCGCGCGCTTGCTCGGGCGACATGTAGGCGAACTTGCCGCCGCGCAGGGGCTCGGCGATCTCGCTCAGCTCGGGGCGGTCGGTGTCTTGCTCGTCCGTGGGCTGCTGCACGCTCTCCTGAACGCTCTCCTGCACGCTCTCCGGCGTGCTCTCCGGAGTCGTCGTCGCGACGAGGCGCGCGATGCCAAAGTCCACGAGCTTGACCTCGCCTTCAAACGACACCATGACGTTGTGGGGGCTGACGTCGCGGTGCACGATCTGCAGCGGTACACCCTCGGCAGTTCGCCGCGCGTGCGCATACGCGAGGCCGCGGGCGATGGCCGCGCCGATCGACGCGGCGATGCCCACCGGCATGCGCCGCTCGTCCCGACGAAGCGCGCGCAGCAGGTGGGTCAGGTCCGCGCCGGAGATGTACTCCATCGCGAGGTAGGGATCGTCCTCGACTTTTCCCAGCTCGAACACCTGCACGATGTTCGGGTGGGTGAGCGCGACCGACAGTTTCGCTTCGTGAATGAACATCTGCACGAAGCGCGGGTTTCGCGCGAGGTCGGGCAGGATGCGCTTGATGACGAGGCGCTTCTCGAAGCCCTCGAGCCCGACGCTGCGCGCCAGAAAAACCTCTGCCATGCCCCCCTGAGCGAGGGGCTCAAGCAGCTGGTAGCGACCGAAAGGGCGGGGAAAGTCCATGAAGCGACGGGACAGAGGTGCGGAGGTACGCGTGCGGGGCGCAAGCGGCGCATAGCGTACGCTAGATCGGAGCCGATTTGGAGTATTTGCGGATGGGATCCGGCGCGGGCCCGGCGCGGCGCGGGTTCAGGCCATCGCGGCGTTCCATTCGATGATCCTCTGTTGTAGCCACTCCACGCCATCGACGAGGCGCGGACCGGGGCGCCCAAAGTAGCGCTCCTCGGCGGCGTAGATCGACCCGGTTTGAACCCCGGGGATCGCCTCCCATCCGGCGCGCAGCGTCAGCTTGTTGGGCGCCTGTTTGTCGTGCGGCACCCCACACCAGCACGTCAGCAGCAGGTCCGGCGCGCGCTCGGCTACCTGCGTGTCGTGGATGGGCGTGGATCGAACGTCCAAATCGGCGAACAGGCTCTCGCCCCCGGCGATCGCGATCATCTCCGTGGTCCAGCAGCGTCGCCCCGGCACGATCACCGGCTTGGGCCACCACTCGAGGAACACCTTGGGCCTGCGCGCCAGCGAGAGCGCGCGGGTGCGGGCCACCTCGAGCCGCGCCTCCATCCCCGCGACGACCTGCTCTGCGCGCGTGCCGTGACCGATCAGCCGTCCCAGCGTGCGGATCGAGGCGTACACCCCGGTGATCGAGTCGGCGTCCATCACAAGGTGAGCGATGCCGGCGGCGTCGAGCCCCGCGAGGTTCTTCTCCATCCCCGGCACGGAGAGCGAGGACAGCACCAGATCGGGCTTCAGCGCGGCGATCGCGGCGATGTCTACCGCGAGGTCCGGACCGACGCGCGGCAGGTGCACGATGTCCTCGGGAAAGTCCGAGGACCGGTCAAGGCCCACAAGCTGGGCGCTTAGACCCAGCACACAGGCGATCTCGGTGTTGCTCGGGCAGAGGGAGACGATGCGCATGAGGCAGTGTAACGACGCCCCTACGCGGATTCACCGGACACGGGCGGAACCGCCGGCATCAGGCCTTCGGGAGATGCTTGCCGGTGTTCTCGGTGAAGTTCCAATGCAGCTTGGTCGTCATCACGAAGAGCAGGTTCATCGCGAAACTGGCGAGGCACAACCCCGGAACGATGCCCATGGTGCTGGACTCCCCCAACGGGGTTTTTTGCTCCAGCGACAGCCAGCCTGCGATGAGGCCGAAGCACAGCGAGGTCTGAAAGTTGCCCGCGACGAACGGGACGTTGATCGCGAGCTTGTACGGGGGCGCGGTGACGTGTTCGAGCAACATCATGCCTGCGTTCGTGAGCAGCACGCCAAAGCAAAGCGCCGCGAAGAAGTAGATCAGGTCCGGCGTCTCGCTGGTTTGTTGGGCCAGCAGCTTGCCGCCGGACAGGTAGGCGAGCGCACCTCCGAGGGCCATGAACATCGCACCGGTGAGGATGCGCATGATGAACAGTTGCTTGAGGGAGATCGTGTCGAAGGGCATGGTGAGGCTCCGGGTCAGCGGTGGATATCCAAGCGATCGCTCTTTTACAATAGCGGAGCGTCCGATTGGATATAGGAGGCAGCTCCGAGGTGCGATTTGGGCAGGGCCAAGACCTACGACCGCGACGTTGTCACCGAGCGCGCGATGCTCCTGTTTTGGGAGCGCGGCTACCACGCGACGTCGACGCGCGATCTCACCGACGCCATGGGCGTCAATCCCTACAGCCTCTACGCAGAGTTCGGAAGCAAAGAGGCGCTGTATGCCGCAGCAATTGATCGCTACGAAGCTACGGTGTTTCAAGGGCACTTCGGGGCTCTTGAGGCCTCTGGAGCCTCCATCGAGGAGATCCGCGCGGTGCTCGATTTTTTTGGAGACATGGGCATTCATGACGTGGATCGTCGCGGCTGCCTGTTGTGCAACGCGACCACCGAGCTTGCGCCCTCGGCCGAGCAGAGCCAGCTGCTCTCCGCACGGTTCGTGCGCCGGCTCAACGGCGCTTTTGGGAATGCGCTTGGCAACGCGCGAGCGGCGGGACGGCTGTCGGATGGGGCATCGGGAGACGGCCTCGCTGCGCTCTTTCCCAGCGTGCTCTTGGGCATCTTCGTCATGGCGCGGGGCGGGGTAGACGGCGCGGTGCTGCGCGCCGCAGCGGATCAAGCGCTCGCTCAGCTCGAAGCGGTGGTGCGGGTGGGTGCCTGACCTGGGAGAGTCTCGTTTTGCGTAACGAAGACGGTCCCGGCGGCTTCCGGGATGCGACCATCCCTGTTCGCGGCGCGAGCGCGCCAGCGAGCGGAAGCCCCTTGATTCTCCCCTGATTAGTGGCTATTATTCAGCCCGGAGTACTCCCCATGACCCTCAAGCTCAGCGAAGACATCCGGCCCGTGACCGACCTCAAGTCGCACGGCGCCGAGATCGTGCGGGATGTGACAAATGGACGGACGGTGGTGCTCAGCCGACACGGGCGCGCCGTCGCGGTGATGCTCGCCGTGGCGGAGTACGAAGGGCTTGTCGCTGCCGCCGCCCAACCAGCGATGCAGCGAGCCGTGGATGAGGCCGAGCGGGAGATCGCGGCGGGGCAGGGTGTCCCTCACGCCATCGTCCGCGAGCGGCTGCTCGCCCTGACCCGGAAGCGGTAGCGTGCCCAGGTCGACGGTCTGGGCCCCGGCCGCTGAGCGCGATGTGGGGCGTACTTGGGCCTATCTGGACCAGCGGAGCCCTGCCGCTGCCGCCGCCTTCGTTCGAAGTGTTGTGGGAACGGTCGACCTGCTGGCGGATCAACCGGAGCTTGGTCGGCCGGCGGACGACGTGGGGCCGGTCGGTCGCTACCGCGCCGTGATGCGGGCGCCGTACCGGATCGTGTATCGGGTGACCGACGAGGAGGTACTCATCCTCCGGGTGTGGGACACGCGTCGCGACCCCGAGACCTTCCACGTTCTTGAGGAGGTCGACGACGACGAGTAGCCATCCCGTTGCCGGAGGAAGTGCGGCTTGATGGAGGCGAAGTTTAGCATCGCCGAAGGGTTACGAGGCGGTGTATTTCAAGTGGGAGAGTTTCGTATTGCGTAACGGAGATGATCCCGGAGCAGCGGAGAAAGCGGGGTATCAGGGGAGAAGTACCCCCGACCCGATGTCCCGGTGACTCTTGAGCTGACCGCGTTGCGGATCGCACCCTCCCCGACAAACGGCGCTCCCCCGGGGCTGCTCTGTGGGCGTCCAGCCCGAGACGCGGCGGAGGCAGCCTCTGGACCCGGACCGTGCTTGTTCGCGCCCGTACAGAGCTGCGCTCCACCGCATCCTGTGGGGCTGACGAAAGTTCCGTTGCGAGGCAATTGTTCGCTTCACCGAGCTGACGTCTCGACATAGCGGATTCCCGGCTGCATCTGCAGAGCACCTGATCAGAAGTTCACCTAGACAATTGTTAGCTGGCGTGTCACGTTCCTTGGCATGGAAGCCGCAGGTTCTGAACGCATCTCCGAGTCGCTGACCTGGCAGGCTGCCTGTCGATCCGACGCTCGGGTGGGCGAGCTTCTGCTCGGCGGGGAAGAGCCTGACGGTATCTACGGCATCGCCAGTGCGCGGATCGTCGATCACTTCTTGCTGTACATCGAGGAGCTGGGGGTCGGCGCAGCGGTTCGCGGGCTGCGTCCTCGCGGGGTCCAGCGGGAGGTCGTTCCCGCTGAACTTTACGTGGTGCTCTACTTCCTGAGATGCTTGGCTAGGATTCCCAGCCAGGAGTCGCTGCCGGATTTGCTTTTCGCCGACACCGCATTGATGCTCCGTGTCGGGTTCAACGCGCACCAGGTCGAGTTCGGCATCACGCGCCGGGGCGAACACGCGCGCGAGGGCATCCGTCGGAACGCCCCCGTCGATCCGGAGGCGATCTCCAAGAACGTGGCCAAGCTCGATGCGAAGGACGTGCGCGCATTCGTGACGTCGACGTTCAAGGCGCTCTGGGCGAAACACCCGGTGGTGTCGGCGAAGGGTTTGTTTGTAATTGATGGAACATTCATCGAACCTGGTGAAACGACAACTGGAGCGGGCGTGACGAGTCGGACCAAGTCCGTCCGGACGACGGAGGGCGTGAAGACGGTCAGCGAGTTGACGACCGGGTTCAAGATGGTCTGGATGTGGTCGGTGGAGACAGGGCTACCCGTGGCGATCTGCTTCGGAACCGCGGAGGTGGACGAGCGACCGTTCGTGATGCCCCTGATCGAGCAGGCCCGGGCGGTGCTCGGCGACCGCTGTGAAATCGGGACTGTCTTGATTGACCGTGGATTTCTGAACGGACAAGACCTGTGGGCGCTTGACCGAGCGGGCATTCGATTCGTCATCCCTGCGCGCCATGACCTCAACGCCTATGAGGAGGCCGCTCGCGCCGTCGCCAACGACGTGCCCACGCACAAGCTCCATCGCCAAAGCCGGACGGCAACGGCGAGCGTTCGGCCGGAGGGCGGGAAGGGGAAGTTGATCACCAAGCAACAAACAACGGAAGCCGTTGGTGTGGAGGGCTTGCGCTCGTTCACCACGTACAGGGCGGCGGAGTCGATGGGCGGCCGACGCCCCAAGGGGTTCTACCGGAAGGAGTTCGTCGCGAACCCCATCAACGCGGTGGTGCTGACCCGCGAAGATGGGCGGAAGAGCTTCGATCTGACCCTGCTCACGAACGGGCCGGTCACCCGCCCGCTCGCGACCCTCGATGACTACGACGAGCGCAGCAAGATCGAAAATCAGGGCCACCGCGTGCTGAAGCAGGACTGGCATCTCGAGCGCCCTGCGCAGCGAACGGCAAAAATGACCGAGATCCACATGTGCTTCGTGATGGCTGCCTACGCCCTCACTCAGGGCTACCGCGCCTGGCTCGACGCACAAGTCCGGCTCGAAGACGAGGGCCTCCCGCAGACCTTGGGCGAACATGTACGTAGGATCGAGGCTGAGAACCGAGACAAGGTGATCGTCTTCTGCGGGGACGCCTACGGCATCTTCTACACGTCCGAGTTCTCGATGCTGCTCGGGCGTCGCGTGAAAAACCCGAACCCTAAGGGGGCCGCGAACATCGACGAGTTGATGGCGCGACTCCGGGCTCCGCCACCCAGAGCCTGAGCCTCTGCGGCGGCCGACCGCAGGGGCATCCGAATCGGCGAGCGCACCGCAGGGGTCTATGATCCGGAGCGGAGCTACGCCGATTCCTCGGCGCGACCTCACGCCGACCGCGGGGACATCCTCCGAGCCGGTGGGGCAGCGCCAGCTTTGCCCGACGCCGCCGTTGTCGTCATCGTCGCCAAACGCCCATCGTGCCTGCGGCGTGTGCGAAGGGGCGTCTACCGCCGCTTTTTCGGGGTCCACAGCGCGGGGCCGGAACGGGGTCCAGAACGAACTGCATTTGACCACACGCGGCCTTGACGAAGGAAACAGAACCGACTACGCTTGCACTCCACCCGGGGGTTCCGATGCGTCGTCTTTTCCTAAACCCCACCGCCCTGCTCACAAACTCGACGACGGCCGTGTTCATCCCCGGCCGAACAGCGGCAAGCGGCGAAGGGCTTTTTGCCGGCCGCTGCGCATGAGTGGGTTTGGGCGTCGGCGGCCGCGAGATGAGTCGCTACCAGATGCGTGACCTGTTGGTCTCCATGCCCGGGGCGCACGGTGCGGCCTTCGCAGGGCAGGAAATCACGGAAACCGAGTGCCCGAACGCGGTGTCCGACGGCCCCGACGACTGCATCCAGCCGACCGCTTGCGACGTTACGGAAGGGCCCGAGTGCGACAACAGCCTCTGGTGCATCTGTAGCATCATAGGCTGCGACGACGAGTCCATCTGTCTTGGGCCCTCCGACGGGTGTGCCGTTCGAACGGACGGCTGCGTCCTGAGCTGTTTCCGGCATGAGAGCGCGGACAATTGCGACGGGATCTCCATCGAGTGCCCGCAGGCATTGGCGTCCGCCTGCGAGAATACCATTTGTTGGCCGGCCAGCCATGGCTGTGACGGGGGCTCTGTCGACTGCCCGATCGCCTCCGTGTGTGAGAATGGCACCATTTCTTGGCCGGATAGCCAAGGTTGTGACGTCGGCACCGAGTGCAACCCTCCGTCCGACTGCAACCCTCCGTCGAATGTCGGCGGGTCGGATTTGGGCTCCGCCGGCGCGTTTGGTGAGCTGCGCCAGAGTCTGCGAAAGCGGCTGAAGAAGTAGCAATGGCGCACTCGATTGGCTGGGTAGCGTTGGCGCTTCTCGCGTGCACAGGCCCGGGCGAACGCGTTGGAGTCGGTGTTGAGCGGAGTGAGCCGGTTGCCATCCCGCTCGGTGGCTGCTCCTGGTACCACACGGCCGTGTTGCAGGTCGGGGGCACGTCCATGCACGTGAGCGTTGATACCGGCTCCGCCACCTTGGCTGTTTCGGCACTTGGCTGCGTGACCTGCGAGGAGGACGGGGTGACGGAGTTGTACGACCCGGAAAGTGGCACCGACCAGGAGCAGAGCGCCTCTGGATCATACGGCAATGGTGGCCACACCTGGGAGGGCGAGGTATTCCGGGACCATGTGAATCTTGCCGGCATCTCCCCGATCGAGGTTGACTTCGCGGCGGTCTCCGAGCAAAATAATCAATTCGCGGCCAGAACGTGCGATGCTGATCGTGTTGCCAACCAGACAATGGTCAGCGGGATTTTGGGCCTCGCGCCGGACGAGTCCTTGGTTGGGGGCACCGATTCCTATATGTCCGCGATCGTGGCTGAGGGCTCGTTCCCTGACGCCTTCGCGATGCAACTTTGCCACAGCGGCGGGACCCTGTGGATCGGCGGGTACGACGAGAGTTACACAACCGCTCCCATGGACTTTTCTCCGATGGTCGTTGAGGACGAATACAGCCGTCACTACAGCGTGGAGGTGACCTCGATCCAGGTGGTTCAAGATACCGCCAACGTGGTGATATCGGTATCGGACCACGAGGAGTCCCTTCCCGCCCTGTTGGACTCCGGCGGCCCGTATCTTCTGGTGCCGGACGTCGCTTATCAGACCATAGTCGCTACCATTTCTGCGGACCCGAGCTTTGCGATGCTGGGTGGTTCGGAGTGGTGGGCGGGGAACCAGGACACCAACACCGAGGTATCTCCGGAAGAGATCGACGCCATCTTGCCACACATCCTCGTGGACGTCGTCGGGAGTCCGCCGTTCCAGTTGTCGTTAGCTCCGAGCGAGTCTTACCTCGGTTGGTCGCACGACCCGGGCGGATCCTATTCATACTGGCCGATGCTCTATTCAGACACTGTCATGCCGGAGCAGTATGCCAACTTTCTGGGCCTTGGGAATCTGCCGATGGCGAGCTACGTCGTTCTCCACGACCGCGCAAACGCTCGAATCGGCTTCGCGCCCGCGCGCGACTGCGCTGGATAACGTGCTCGAGACTTGGATCTGGGTGGACTGTCGGCCAGTTCTCGGCGCGGGCCCATGACGCCCGGGTCCCAGGTGCGCCTCAGTCCTGCTTACCGACTCTGCCGAGTGCGCGATGCCTCGCCCGCACTTTTGGAGCGGTTAGGTCAGGGCGGGTTGCCGGCCGAGTACGGGCTATTGCTGCCCGCCGTGGCGGCGGTGACGGTTAAACTCGTCTCCCCCGAGCTGTCGGAGTACCTTGAACACGTCGTCGAAACGGGCACGACGCTGAGTGATCCTTGGAAAGTGCTCGGTCCGGCGGCAGATTGCCTGCTTTTCGATGGGGTGCTTGAATGGTGGCGAGACGGCCGCTGGTGCTCGGGACCCACCGCGTTGTCCAGCGCCACGACTCCAACTCTTGATTTCGAGGATCCTGGAATCACTGCGATACTTGAGGCGCGAAGGGGCCCGGACCGTTCACCCGTGGAACTCGCGCAGTTCCTTTACGGATACGGTAGGAAGCCATTCTCGTTACGCTGGGTCCAAGCCGTAGGCGGGCAATCCCCAGAGTCACTCGCTGCATGGTACGGGATTGACGAGCCGTCCGATACCCAGAGGATCCTCGCCCGATGGGCGCTCAGTCGCGGCGAGGAGTGGTGGACTTGGCGATGCCCCCAGCCGTCGCACGCGAGCGACGGCATGAGTTGGAAACTCTACGTGAACGTGGAGCCTGCAGCCCTTCCGCTGGCGATCGCACAGGTAGCACAGGTTCTCGACTCGGTGGAAGCGACGGCATTCAAGGTTGCGGGGAGCGCGCGAGCGGCCTTGCGACCCGACAAGTTGGTGCTTTACTTTTCCCGGCGAGAGTCGATGGAGCAAGCAGGGCAGGATCTCTGGCGCGCGTTGAGCCGCACCCCGTCACACCCGCTTCCATTTACCGCTCGGCTAGGCGGTCTCTCCGGCATCACCTGGGGAATTGACCCGCCCCGCACAGGCTGGATGGCCCGCGGAAGTTGGCGTTCCTGGCTCTGTTCAAAAATCGCTGGCATCCAGTGGGGGCTTCGCGCTTGTCGAGACGACGCGCAGTTTTTGGAGCATTTTTCGGCCCGGTTGAGCGCGGACGGTATCGGCATCGAGAGTTGGGTCCCATCGAACTTGTTGCTCCGCCTATGGGATAGCGGGCACTCCCCCGAGCGGGGGCCGACGTGAACCCGCACGGGCGGTTCACGCTGCACCCTGAGGTGGTCATCAAGCCGTCGGGCGACCCGCCCACCGAATTCGTGGTCTTTCGTCGGGGCGCCAGAATTGGCGGCCGCGGCATCGGTATCACACTCTACCGGCTACTGTGTCACTTTCGGGAGCCGCTGACGATTTTGGATGCGGTCGTTGCTCACGCAGAGGAGGAGAACGCGGACCCCGAGGAGATCCTGGCCGATGCGTGGGCATCCCTTTGGTTACTCATTCGTTCGGGGGTTCTGGTGGACGCAGAAGGGGAGTGGGGGCCACTGCGCCAGCGCCTGCGAATTGGTGACTTGGTCCATCAGGTCCGCATACTTGAGTGCGTCCGCGTGATGGAGGACTTTCAAGTTTATCGTGGCGAACTTTCGGACGGACGTCAAGTCGCCATGAAGTTGGCGGCCCCGGGCCATGAAGCTGCGGTCAGACTCCTCGCTCGGGAGCGTGACTTGCTCGCTCACCTAGGCGGCGCCGTCAGTCCATCCTTGGAGGGCCTCTTCGACGAACCGGGGCCCGCGCTTGTTAGCAGCTGGTGCGCAGGCGTCACGTTGGCCAAATGGCTTAAGGGAGATCGCGCCGACCGGCTCTTGGTCGCATCCCGAATCGCCCATGCGTACAAAACGCTGCACGCGTGCGGCGTACTTCACGTTGACGCAAATCTCAACAACGTCATTGTGGGACCGGACTCAGTCCGCTTGATCGACTTCGCTGGGGCGGTTTGGGTGAATGAGACTCAGACCATTCCGCGGTACGGCGTCCTGGCCTTTCAAGAGCCCGAGTACGTGTCCGCGGTTCGAGCCGGGTCGCAGGTTCCGGCTCCTTCGGCCTCGGGTGAGCAGTATTCGGTCGGATGCCTGCTTTACCAGGTGCTCATTGGGGGCCCACCAATCCGAGTCGGCTCAGATCGCGCAGCGGCGGCGCATGACCTCTCCACGTTGGAACCGCGGGCGTTTTCGGACCACGGCGTCTTTGACCTCGGTCGGGTGGAGGCTGTGATCCTCCGATCGCTCTCCAAGGCGCCGCTAGCCCGTTTTGGGTCGCTGGGCGAGTTGGCGCAAGCACTGGACGAGGCCGTAGCGGAGATTCGCCCCAGGGCACGGCTTGTTGGTGGCGTTCGAAACGCTCTCATCCAGTCTCTCAGCCCCGGAGGTGCTTGGTACGATGATCGGTTTCCGGGTCGCCCACGTTCCTCTGTCAACTCCGGCGCCGGCGGAGTGTCGTTGGCGTTGCTGGAACTCGCGATTGAAGGCGACGACGACCGGCTACTTCGGCTTGCCACGGAGTGGCTGTCCAGAGCCCGAGCCTGGGCCGAGCGTCCCGACGCCTTCCTGTCCGAGGAAAGTCCGAGGTTATCCGAAATCGTGGCAGACGGCGTCTCGGTTCTGCACACGGACCTCGGCCTTACTTGGGTGGAGGTGTTGCTTCGCGATGCTGGGTCCGGTGTCGGCCCTCGCGATGCCTCAGTCCGCGACCTCAAGCTTCGTTGCGATCGGCCGTTCACCAACTTCGACCTAGCGCTTGGGCGGAGCGGCGATTTGGCCGCAGCGGCGTCCGTGTTAGCCCGCACTGGTGCGGTGAGCGTCAGGTCGCTCGGCAACCAGCTGTTGGAGGAGATCACCCGGTTCGCGTTGGCGAGGGCGCCGATTGGGCAGGACGCCAGCACTGACCTCAACCTGGGGATGGCTCACGGGTGGGCGGGGGTGCTTTGGGCCGTTTCGCTGTGGCGTCGAGCTGCCGGGGAGCCGCTCGATCCGTGGGTCACTGAGCGAGCGCATCAACTCCTCGGGCGGGGCCGCGTCGCGTCGGATGGCGCTCTCTCATGGCCTTGGCATATGCCGGGACGGGACGCCTTTGTCCCCGGATGGTGCAACGGCGCGGCAGGCTTCGTTCTCGCCTACTGTGAGCTCGCGGTCGCCTCGGCGGACGGCGACCAGTGGTTGCGTGTGGCAGAGCGTGCGGGCTCGACGGTGCTGAGCGCCAGATGGGGCGCCGGCCACCTTTGCTGCGGCGCGGCGGGAGCGGTCTACGCTCTATCGCGCTTACATCAGGTGACCGGTGACCCACGTTGGCTCGCAGGCGCGGTCCGTGCCAGGGACACCGCGCTCTCGTATTCGGGGCGCCATGCGGAGGCAGCGAGCCTTTTCAAGGGAGATGTTGGCCTGATGCTGATTGACGTGGACGCGCCGTTGGTTGCGGGGCTCTCCTTCCCGGGCTTTGGGCCCCGTTGAGCGCCTCGCTCAACCTCGCCTCAATCGGCTGACTCACATGCTTCAACGCCAGTATATTCTCCGTCGAGCACACGTCTGGATCGAGCGCAGAAGTTCTATAAGCGTTCGCCCATCCCGAGATCCGGGATCAGCGCGTCGCCATCCTCGCCCTCGATATCCCCACTTCTCGCACCTCCACCCCGGGCAAGACCCGACCACGGGCCGGAGGCGTCGGGCACCAGAGGATGCCGGCAAGCACAAAAGGATGGTGTCACGGCACTACCCCCCAACCCCGCGCTCCGCCACCGCCAGCCCCGCCCTCAGCACGTACTCCCACGCCCCCGCCGTCGTCCGGAGCCCGAGCCGCTTTTTCATCGCTTGCAACCTACGGTACAGCGCCGGCTCGACCCGCACGCACACGTCCTTCCGGTTCGCCGCCGCAGCATCGTAGGTCAGCGGGTTCCCGATGGCGTCGATCAGCCACGCGGGCACGCCGCCCGCTGTCGCGGGGGCCAGCTGCAAGCGCGCGAGGATCGCGGCGAGCAGCGCCGTTGGCACCTCCTGCGTGCCCGCGGGCATCTCTCCGGTGGCTCGGGGCGGCACCATTCGCGGAAGCGCGGCAACGCCCGGCCGGGCGCGTTGGGCCTCACTACCATACTCCACCGCGGGCACGACCTCGGCCTGCGCGACGGTGCCCACGGTCACCCCCTCCCACGCCACCGGCCCCGCCGCCCAGAGCGTCCCCGCCCCGCGGCGCTCCGCCGCATCGGCCTCGGCGCGCGCGCGGACGGGATCAAGCACCGCTGTCCCAGCCGGGGATGTGGACGGCAGAGGCAGCAGATGCGGCGAGGACCGGCAGCGTCGTGCCGGGCCGGACGCGCGCCCATGCCGCGCCCGCCAGCGACTCGACGCCCTGGATGAACTCGCGCGTGGGTCCGCGCCGAGGAAGCGTCCAGACCGATTGCCCGCGGTTCAGCGCGTCGCGGACCTCGTCCGTCCGCGGGAGCGGGCCGGGCAGGTAGGAACCGCCGCCGTGGTTCGAAGCATCGTGGATCGTCGTCGCGTCGCGCTCCCACTCCTTCCTCGGGACGGCGTCGATGCGGACGAGCACGACATCGGTGTTGGCGGGCGTCGCCCGCAGCATCCGGATCAGGTTCGCGGATGCATCGTCGCCGTCGGTCGGGGCGATGAGGAGGACGCCGGGGAGGCAGCCGCCCTTCTTGACCGGAGGGGTGTCCACGATAATCGCGTCGAACTTCCCGAATCGGCCCGGCCCGGAGCGGTAGAGCACGTCCACGGCGTGCGCCCCGGCGAGTCCGACGACGGTGATGCTGCCGGAGCCACGCTGCACGCGAGCGACGTCCGGGTCCGACTCCGAAATGCCCAACCTGTGGCGCGCGTCGAGCTGATCGTCCGTGACCAGGTAGAGCACGTCCAGCCCGGCGAACGCGAGCCGCTCGGCGTATCCACTCCTCCATCCCCATCCTGTGCACCGCACCGCTCGCGCGTAAAGCGCCCATGTGCCTGCACCCGTTCTACAGCCCGCTCTCCTTGGCCAGCCGCCACTGCAGCGGCGTGAGCGCGTCGACGCGGTTGACGG
>CAIUMM010000232.1 GCA_903900265.1 uncultured Pseudomonadota bacterium | reverse complement strand
GCTGGGTCAAGCCCGGAGCCTGCTTCGGCTTCCAGGCGATCCTCCGCAACCGCGTGCCCCGCAAGCGCCAGGACCTGCTCGACCTGCAGTTCACCGCCGACGTCATCTTTCCCGGCGGGCTGAACCCGCGCTTGGAAGAGCTGATCATGGCGGTCAACCCCTGCTGGGAAGTCGAAACCCTGCACACGCGCCGCACCGACTACGGGCGCACCACCGCAGAGTGGCTGCGCCGGATGCGCCTGCACGAAGATCACATCCGCAAGACCTGGGGCAATCAGGTCTTTGATGACTACGATCGCTACTTGTCTACGTGCGTGCGCGGCTTCGCGAGCCACTACTCGAGCGACGTACAGATGAAGCTCCGCCGCATCTGAGCGGCTGATTATTCCGATTTTTTCCGTGCGGAATCCGGGTTTCCGTGCGGAATGTTCAGGGATCGGGCATACTGGGCTCCTCTTTGGAGGCTTCATGCTTCGGTCCCTTTGCATTTTTTCGCTGTTGGCCTTGGTCAGCGGCTGCCTCGAAAGCTCGGGCAAAATGTCCGAGCGCGCCGATGACACCAGCTCAGCCGACTACGGCGCGCCGGACATGGACACCGGAGACATGTCCGACAGCGGCGGCGGCGGATCGGAGACCGAAGATCCGTACTTCAAGCTCCCTCCCGCAGCGACCGCGTCGTTCGTGTTCATCGCCAACCCCGATCGGGACACCGTCACGCGCATTCAGGTGCCTGAGCTGGTCGTCGACACCCGCGCGGTCGGCGAGCAGCCCACTCAAGTGCAGACCACCGGCGATTACCAGCGCGCCGTGACCCTGAACGAAGGCAGCGACGACATCAGCATCATCGACGCCGAGAGCTTCGAGGTGCGCACCATCGGCATCCGCGACAACTTCAACGCGATGTCGCTCTCCGAAGACGGCCGCTGGGCCGCGTGCTGGTACAACCCCAACGCCGACAGCGCCGCGGCGTCCGGCGGAATCCAGACCTTCAACGAGGTCAGCCTCGTGAACCTCGAGACCGGCGAGCACACCCCGATGGTCGTCGGGTTCAACCCGCGCAGCATCCGTTGGACGCCCGACGGCCACACCGCGCTGGTGATCTCCGACGCCTCGCTCGCGGTCATTGATCTCACCGCGAGCACGCTCGCCCCGGCGCTCGTCCCGCTCGCCGACGACGCGCTGAACGCTCCGGCCGCCGAAGAGGTCGAGATCTCGCCAGACTCCAACTGGGCTTTTGTGCGCCAGTTCGGCACCGACGTCATCGTGCTCGTCGACCTGCACGCGCTGGACGCGACGACCTTGCCGGTCGGGGACAACCCCACCGATCTCGACCTCTCCCCAGACGGCTCCGAGATCGCCGTGCTCTCACGAGGAGCGCACGAGCTGTGGCTCTTTGACGCAGCCTCCCCGTTCAGCCCCCCGCGCGTGGTGCAGACGCCGCCCGACACCGCCTATGGCTCCTTGCTGTTCGCGGGGGATGGCGCGCAGGGCGTGCTCTACACCAACGCCAGCGCGCTGGCCCAGTACGCCACCTGGGACACCACCACCGACACCATCACCGAGCGTTCGCTGGTCAAGCCCGTAAAGGCGATGGCCGTGTCCCCCACCGGCGGCTCGCTGCTGGTCTTCCACACCGAAGGCGACGCCGATGACGCCGACACGAGCTCGCCGTTCTACGACGCCTGGGCCCTGACGCTCATCGACCTCAACGACTACCGCCAAAACCCGATGGTGCTGCCCGCCGAGCCCAGCGCGTACTCGACCAGCACCGATGGAAAGTACGGATTTTACCTGATGGAAGGGTACAAGTTCCTCGAGGTGCTCGACTTTGAGACCATGCTGCCCGAAGAGATCGTGCTCAACAGCGCCCCGATCTTTGTCGGCACCCTGCCCGAGACCAACATCGCGTTCGCGAGTCAGGAGCACGAGCTGGGGCGGATCAGCTTCTACACCGCCGAAGAAGGCAGCCTCGACACCGTGACCGGCTTTGAGCTGAACGCCGAGATCGACCACCGGGAATAGATCCGCGACAT
>CAIUMM010000231.1 GCA_903900265.1 uncultured Pseudomonadota bacterium | reverse complement strand
GGCATATGATGCGCGGCGTGGGCAACGCCAGCGCGGTGCAGGCCGCGGTTCCAAGCTGCCCGGCGTGGCTGGCGGAGGTGGTGGCGACGTTGGCTGCGACGGAGATGTCCGAGCGTCCGGCGGATGGGGGCGCGGCGTTGGTGTTCCTGCGGGAGAAGCGGGCGGGTGCGGGTGAGCCGCAAGCTCCCGTCCCTGCGCCGCGTCGCGCTCCGCCGTCTACGGTGATGGGGCCGGTGAGCGCGCCGCCCGTGAGCGCGCCGCCAGTGCGTATGTTGATGTCCAGCACGCCACCGGTGAGCACGCCACAGGTGGGCACGGCTCGGAGCGCGCCTCCCGGGACGGTGATGGGGCCTGCGGCTGTGGCGCAGCGCAGCGAGCCTCCCGAAACCCGCGCGGCGCCAGTTCCGGCGTCGAGCGAGTCTGCCGCGCCGAATCCAAGTGCAGCGCCCGGCGCTGCATCCAAGATGCCGTTGCTGGTAGGCGGCGCGGTCGTCCTAATCGCCGGCGGGTGGTTCGCGCTGCGCGGACCTTCTGTAGCGAGCATCGAGCTTGCGCCTGAAGGAGACGTGTTTCTGATTGTCGGTTCGGACGCGACGGCACCGACGGCGCGCGCGCTGGACGCGAAGGGCAACGTAGTGTCGGGGGTCCAGGTGGTTTGCACCTCGGACACGCCGGTGGTGCGTCTGCGGGATGGTAAGCTGTCGGCGAGCGAAGCGGCCAAGGCCACGGTTACTTGTGCGGCGGGTGGCGCGGAGGCGCGCTTCAGCGTGAACGCGGCTTCCACCTACACATCCGCTACCACCGGTTACGAGCTGCGGCCCATCCCCGGGGGCACCTTCAGCATGGGCAGCCCGGCGAGCGAAGCGAACCGGGACAAGGACGAGACCCAGCACGACGTGACGCTGAGTCACGCCTACTGGATGGGGACGACGGAGGTGACGCAGGCGCAGTGGGAGACGGTGATGGGGAGCAACCCGTCCGAGAAGGAGTACAACTCGGTGTCGCTACTGAACCCGTCGTATCCGGTGCAGAACGTGAGCTGGTGCGATGCCGTGGTGTTCGCGAACAAGCTCTCGGAGAAGGACGGCCTCACTTCGGCATACACCCTGCCCGGCGGCATGAGCGCGGGGCTGGAGTTTGAGGCGTGCAACGACCTTGCGCCGAAGGTGACGATGACCGCGGGTGCCGACGGCTACCGGCTTCCGACTGAGGCCGAGTGGGAGCGCGCGGCGCGCGGCGGTACGACCGACACGTGGTCGGGCACCAACCGCGAGGCCGACCTGTGCGGCGTGGCGAACATTGACGACAAGACGGGTGCGGCGCGGTTCGGCTGGTCGGGTGAACGAGCTTGCGACGATCATCAGGCCGGACTCGCCGCTGTGGGCAGCTACACCGCGAACGCGTACGGGCTGAAGGACATGAGCGGCAATGTTTGGGAGTGGAACTGGGACACCTACGGAGCCTACCCGACGGGTTCGGTGCCGGACCCAACGGGTGCCACGGAAGGCCCGAACCGCGTCAACCGCGGCGGCTCCTGGTACTACGCCGCCGGCGACGCGCGGGCTGCGAGCCGCAACAGGAACTCCCCCGGCATCCGCAGCAACTTCCTCGGCCTGCGCCTCTCGAGGACGATCCCTTGACGCTTGAACCCTTGAGCCCTTGGACGCTTGGAGACGCTACCGCAGGCAAGACGCAGCCGCTGGCCAGAGCGGCGGGTAGGCGGGGCGTGCGCCAGCCGCCCGCCGCACCAACGCGCAGGCTTGCGGCGTATTTGGGGATGGACGGTGGCGCCGCGTTCTTCGGGGGTCCGGGGGCGGTAGCCCCCGGCGTGGAGCGCCGGATCGCATGAAAATCGGCGTGATCACCCTCCCGCTTGGCGAAGACGGCGTCTTCGATGACGAGCCGTTGCAAGTGCTGCTGCATGGGCGGCAAGCGCTCGCCGTCTCCGAGCATTTTTTCATCCACGAGGGCCGCCCGACCCTCGCGCTGGTCGTCGAGTACCGGGATGCCGCTCCATCCGAGGTCGGCGGCGCTAACAAGCCTTCTGCGCGGCGGGCCGAGCGTGCCGCGGCTTCCGAATCGTGCGCGCCCGAGGAGCGTGCGCGCTTCGAGGCCCTCCGTCGCTGGCGCAACGAGCGCGCCCGGAAAGACGGCAAACCGGCTTACGTCCTGTTCACCAACGGGCAGCTGCTCCAGATTGTGCGGACCCGCCCCGACTCCTACGCCGCCCTGCAGGCCATCGATGGCATCGGCGAGGCGCGGGTGCGGGACTACGCCGATGATGTACTAACGGTGCTGAGGGCCGTGCCCGAGGCTGCGCTCCCGGCCCCAACCAACTCCGAGGATCTCCCCCATGGAAGTGACCCCGCCGACAGTCCCGGATGAGCCGATCCTCGTGGTGCGGTGGGAGCGCACGCTGGCGATGATCCTCGATCGCACCGCACAGTTCCCCAAGAGTGAGCGGCACACCTTCGCGGCGCGTGTAGACGGCCGCGCCCTCGACGTGCTGGAGGTGCTTGTACAGGCGCG
>CAIUMM010000230.1 GCA_903900265.1 uncultured Pseudomonadota bacterium | reverse complement strand
GCGGCGTTCCCGGCGAGGACCCCGGAGTAGACCACCTGGTTCGCCCGCGGAGGCGGGATGATCGCCGCCAGCTTCGCCACGAACTCCAGCGGCGTCAGGTCAATCGCGCCGGTCCCGTCCGAGAACACGCGCTTCATGCCGGCGATGCCACCGAGGGCCTGACCGGGCCGGGCGAGGAGGACTCGATGGCTGTCGCATACCTCTACGACGACCCGTGAAGCGTCCTCCTCCTTATGGTCCGGTGGGTGTAATGGACCCGCGCCAGCATTCGTGGAAATCGTCGTCGGAAGCACCGTAGATCCATACGTCCAAAGGATCCATCCCTCTTCCGTAGGCCATCCAAAACGCGAAGGGCGGGCTGCTGAATGCGTCGGGGTTGTCGTCCGCGCACGCTGCCGCCCATTCCTCGTCAACCAACGCCTCAACCTCGTCGCTGACCCCGGTCTCGCCATCCTGGGAAAGGACCATGTCGTCGATTGCGTCCCCTCTCGCGAACAGGAGCAAGTTCGAGTGCTGCGTAATCTTCCCCGCCGCGATCGACGAATCAACGGCAACCGGCAGAACCTCGGTCTGCGTGACCTCACCGCAAACCGACCCGTTTCGGTGGCGGTACTGCCGTACAAACCCCTCTCCGCTCTTCTCGATGGACAGGGAGATCGGATCCGACGTAGACCCGCCGGGACCGTTTTGCCAGATAATCTCCGTGGGCGAAAAGGCAGCCAAGGTCGATAGGACTGCCTCCTCCTCGAACGGCAGGTCTACACCCTCGGCGGGCTCATCATGGAGCAAGCACGGGGCGCCCGCGCATCCTAGCCAAAACAGGCACGGCATGAGGAAGTTCACGAGTCCAGCATAGTCCCCGTCGCTGCGTACGTCCACGTCGGATATCGTTGGCGAACCCGCGCGCTCGCCTCGTCCGCGCTGCGGCTCGGCGCGGGGTCCTCCTCAGCGCAGTGGGCGGATGCCTATCGCGCCGGGCCGCACGCAGTAGCCGCAGGGGCAGCGGGGCTTCGGGTACGTCGCCGAGCGGGGAGAAGCCGCGGGGGTCCACGAGATCTTTCGGCTAGTGCACGTTCCCAGAAGTTGTGGCCCAGGGGCCGCCGCCGTGTAATTGGCCGAAATGGCCTATTACACCGCTGATCCCCTTCTCATCGCCGCCGAGGCTTCCGTCCGTGAGCTCGCCGCACGCCGGTGCGAGGAGCATCGCCTGGTGGAACGCGCCAAGATCGTTCTCCTCTGCGTCTACGAGGACGTGAGCGTGTCCGAGACGGCACGGCGGGTGCACACCACACGACCCACCGTGCGTCGCTGGGTGGCGCGCTTCAGGGCGAATCCCCGCGTGGATGCGCTCGGGGACGCTACCCGATCCGGCCGACCCCGGGTTTACGGGTGTCGGGGCCCCGGCCGTGGGCGCGGGCTTTTTCGAGAGCGTCGCCGCCGTCCGTTCGGCCAGCGCGAGTTCGGTCTCGACCCAGCGTCGCGCGTCGTCGTCCAGCGAGGGGAGGACGGCGTGGCAGGCGTCCCGACCGGCGATGCGGTGCCTGAGGCTCACGACGCGCTCGTCCCCGGATCGGCGCTCGACCACCAGCAGATCCGAGTGTTGGCGGATGAGCACGCTCTGAAGACGCGACTTGAGCGCGTAGCCGTCGGACTCCGCGCGTGGGCTCAAGCCCTTGTCCGTCGGGTTGACGTCGTGGATCAGAGCGAACAGCTGATCGACGGTCACCCGAGCGCGGCCGCTCACGACGTCGGAGGGATTGGGCAGCGCGGGGCGTCGGGCCATCACGGGAGAATGTATGCGGGCGGCGGGTTTCGGGCCTGGCTCACGCAGCGGTGGACGGCCTGTCCCTCCGGTCTCAATCATAGAACGTCACGGGTCGCGAGTTCACAAAAGCAGACGCGAGGCGAGCGCTCGATCCCACACGAGCGCCCCATGATCACCGAACCCACCGACCTCGCCGTCCAGCGGATGGGCCCGATTCGTCGGAAGCGCGCGGCCCGCAGCCGGAGCCGGAGCCGGAGCCGGAGCCGGAGCCGGCCCGAGGGCGGCCCGCGGCCGGCGATGCGGGATGCCTTTCGACGGCGGCGGGTCGGTTCGCCAACGCGATGACGATGAGGGCGATGAGAGCGATGAGGGCGATGAGGGCCATGAGGGCCATGAGGGCGATGAGGGCGATGACACAATTGTTCCGGTATTTCGGTCTCATCACGGCTCATCACCAGCGCCGGACGCGACCAGCCACCCGCATCGTCCAGCACATCAATCAAGTCGGCCGGCTCGCCGACCACCGTCCGGTCACTCGACCGCCTCGAGGACGAAGTCCCGCGTGCGGTCGCCCGACGTGGCCGTACGCGGAAGGCGTTGCGCGGCGGTAGCTCGGGCTCCCTCGACGAGGCCGCTCGGGAACCGCAAGCGCGATCCGCGCCTGAGGCTCAGTCGATGCCTGGATCGCGCTCGTCACCTCGCGGATCCGCTCGGCGCTCGTCTGCGGGATGGCGTGCGTGCACGCGCCCGGCCAGGCCGTCAGCTCACCTCCCGCCAACTGCTCCTGCTTCATCGCGCCCACGATGCGGGCGAGCAAGCCTCCGACGCCGCGGACCGTGTCGCCGCGTGTGGAGTTCGAGAGGTCGAGGCCCTCGCGCTCGAAGCCGGTGGACTGGCGGTTGAGCAGGATGTTGTCGGCGAACTTGTCGACGATGATCTGCGCCGCGAGGCCGTTGCCGACGATCGACCGCGGCAGCTCGAAGCCCGCCGGCTCGGGCGCGGTCTGCACGGCCCGGCACTCGTCGCACGCGCAACTTGGCCGGTCGATGCGGACGGTGATGAAGTGCCCACGGCGCCAGTCGATGCGCGTGGCGCTGGTACCGCCCCATCTGCCGGAGCGCTCCGCCACACGTCGGGCGGTGCTCGGGCGCGGGCGCCGTCACGATATGATCCGGTTCACGATCGGGCAGCCGGCGTCCGTGGGGTTCGGCTGCGGGTTTCGCCGGGCCGTTCGGAGCGGGCTGCGCAGGCGGGGGTTCGGGCGCATCGAACAGGCCGAGCTGGCCGTCGTCGTTGGTGCGCCGCTCGGACTTCGGACCGGTCACCTGCTTCCTCAGCCGGGCGAGCTCCAGCGCGAGGGCGAGCTCCAGCGCGAGGGCCTCGAGCTTGTCCAGGGGGACCGCCTCGCGAGCTGCGCAGCCGTGACCTCGACGCGGCCCGCCCGCGCAACCGGCGAGGAAAACCGGCCGCGCTCGAGACGTTTGTACGTGACAACGAAGCCCCCGTTCGACCAATAGAGCAGCTTCACCCCGGTCTGGTCGCGGTTGATGAACGCGAAGATGTGCCCGCGTGCCGGATTCTCAGCGAACCGCCGCTCCACCTCGCCCGCCAGGCCGTCGATCGACTTCAACGGCGAGACTGGCTCCGTCGCGATCCAGACCAGCAGGTTGCCCGGGGTCAGCATGGCGCCTCCACGAGGCGTCGCAAGAACGCCGGGTCGAAGTCCGCGGAAACCTCGACGCGATGGCTGCTGTCGAAGACATGGACCACCGGCGCTGGCGTGATGATCGCGACCGGCGGATCCACCACACGGACCGGCAGAAACGCCGGGGCACCAGCCTCCTTCGCGCTCCAATCACGCAGGGACTTGGGCGAGAGCCCATTTTCTCGCGCAAATCGGTGGCGGCCAACGCCAGATGCCCGCCAAGAAGCGAGCAACGCTTGTTTCTGCTCCGGTGTTCTGCGGACTCTGGACAGGGGAACCTCCAGACAGAGCGTCACCCGCAAGGAGCATGGCGGAAACCGTAGGTCGCCGGACGGTTACCAAGCCCGTCTCGCGCGGCATCCCAAACCCGGGGTTCGCCCCCCCTGGCCAGGTCGACCCGCTCCGGCGGGTCCGAAAACGGGTGGTACTGGTCGCGCAGAGATCAGAATACGATCAGCTTAGTGGCGGAGGCTATTCCGCAGGGCACATGCCCTTCCTGATACACCGTTAGCAGCCGCTCGAAGAAGGGGGCCAAGCCCGCCGCCTCCCCAAACTCACGCTCCAGCAGAATATCGGCGAGGTCGAGTCGGATGATCGGCCAAATCTCCTGGGCCTCCGGGCGCAGAGTGGTCCGCTAGGACGACGGGAGCACGCTGTCGAGCGCAGTCTCAATCTCGAGCGCGCGTGGATTCCAGGTTCTGTATAGTCCCCGATCTCGAACGAGCAGAGCGCTGCTCAGGTCCCCGCTCGCCCTCAGTTTCGAGTTCGCCCAAGCGACAGAGTTAATCTGACGGGCCGCTTTCGGCCACCCCGAGACTCGGTCCCAGTCAGAGTGTGTAAAGGGCTCGCCGATATGATGCAGCCAGTCGATGTGGGCGAACGTGAGCAGGAGCGCTTGGGTTGTTGAACGCATCAGTCCTCGGTGAGTCTATTGTCTGACTTGATTCAGACGTCCCGGTACCCGGGGTACCGCCATGTCGTCGGTGAGTCCGGCATCGTTCAGCTGTGTTCTGGACTGCTCGATCAAGCCGTGAACCGTCCATTTGTCGATGCCCGCCGCATCGATTGCGCTTTGGCTGGCCTGCAAGTATTCCCCAACCGTCGGTCTCACCCGCGTGCCTCGGTAGAGATCCCAAAAAGCCTCCATTTCGGCGTGTACGACAAAGTGCTCCGTGCCCACGCCCGTGGAGGATAGGAAACTTGAACGGCCTGTCGGTGAGCACATTCCGACACGGTACACCCTCCTCGCCCGTGCCCGCAAGCCCTTCGAGGCCCCGAAAGCGGTGTTGCAGGACCGCGAACGGTGGAAATTCGGCGCGCAAGGCGC
>CAIUMM010000229.1 GCA_903900265.1 uncultured Pseudomonadota bacterium | reverse complement strand
GGCGGCGAGCACCGACACCAGCGTGTCTTTCTGCCAGTGCCCATGCGGATCGAAGCGCCGCAGACGCGCGGTCATCGCCGCGGTCACGGGGTCTCCCGGCAGGTAGCCGAGCGTCACCGATCGGCGTTCGCCGTGCGCCGGAGTAAACACCGCGCTGTAGTACCCGCGCTCCTTGCGCTTTTGCTTTTGAACGGTCCAGGTCATGTCGAGTCCTTTCCGCGGAGTGTGCCGCAGGAAGGTACAGTGACCTGAACAGGGCGCCGTTGTCAAATGGCTGTTTGACGATGTTTTAGAGATGTTTTGCAGCAGTTTGAGAGTGGCTGGACTCTCGAAAAACCGGCGTTGTAAGGTGGCTCCCCTTCGCGGACGGCAGAAAGAACGTGGCGGGTAGAGACCGACGTTCCGCGGAAAGATAGGCGGAAGGCCGATAGTGAACCAAATCAAACACCGAGTGAACGTGTCGTGAAAGGGGCTCGGGCGGCCGAGTGGCAACGATTGTTAACGGAGGGTGTACACAAGTCGAAAGCGGACCTCGCGCGGGCGATGGGAGTGTCGAGGGCGGCGGTGACGCAGGCGCTTCGGGGCGCGCGGTCAGTCTCGGGGGAGCAGGGTCGGCGGCCTTGCGAGGTCCCCCTCTCGTAGCGTCAGCATTCCGCCGCGCTCCACTTCCTCGGGCTTCACGTCCCATACGAGGTCGCCCTCAGGGACTTCGGCGATCACGGTCAAGGCAAGAACCAGCTCGCCGTCAACGCCGACGGGATTGAGGAAAGCCATCCTTGCGTGGACTGCGGTGAGGTCCACGTCAGCGACTGCAGGTCGGCCGTTCGCTAGTGCAGCACCTCGGAATCTCAGATTCAGGTGTGATAGCCTCGGCTTCCTCACGATCGCCACCGGTACGCCGTGCAGCCGTAGGAGCTCAGCGAGGGCGTACCTCATGACCCGGTGCTCAGGCGAACCCAGGGGGTGTACCCCGACCACCAAGTCGACGAGGAGGTCGCAGATTCGAAGGTAGTGCCCCAAGTCCTTTAGCTCAAGAACGAGGACATTTGCGGATTTGTCGAGTATCTCAAGCTTGCCGTCTGCGTGAAGCGCGAAGTTGTCGCCGTGGGTCAGAGCGTTTCGATAGGCACTCAGCCTTTCGAAAAGGGCGAAGCACCCCCGCTCAACATCGCGATCAGCCGCCAGGAAGGGTGGCAGCACGAACCCCCCCGTGGATGCGATCCTCTTGTAGGCGATGATCTTCTTGCTGAATTGCCATTCGTTGATGCCGTTTGCAGCCAGCGTCCACTCGACAACCATGTCCTGAATCTTGAAAGCCGCGGCGAACACGAGTGGGACGAAGCGAAGGAGCGCGTCCTTTACCGCTGGCTCGCTGAGGGCGCTTTGAAGGAAGATCCCGATGTTGCCGTGCGCTGTGTCGACGGTGTCCCCGGCGTCTACGACGATCTCCGTTTGCCCGAATGGCTTCTCTGACTGCCCGAAGAAGGTCCTCCGGTAGTAGGTCACTGCCCAGCGCTCGTACTGGGTTCTCGCCAGCAGCTCGTTCAGATGACTTCGATCAAAAGCGGCCATGCTATTTTCCTTTTGTAAACGTCACGCGCGGTGCGGTGCGCGGAGAAACGGGCTGGTTCGTGGTCACTCGGGCGGGGACCACGAGGTGCTCGGCGAAGTGCTCCCCGGAGGGCACCCCGGAGGGGTCGAGCCTGAACTCTCGATGCGCGCGCACCCACTGAAAGGGCCAAACGCGCAGGCAAATCCCGGCCTGGCAACGGACGAGGGCTGCGAAGTTGAAGCCGTGCCCTTGCGACTCCTGCGCCTCGCCGTGGACCGCACCCGCCCGCACCGAGATGAGCGCGCCTCCGCCTCCGACTGTGATCGAGGCAGATTCGCCGCGATGCACATGCCCGGAGAGAACCACCGCGCGCCGTTTACGCAACTCGGCAACCGCGGCCTCACAATCATCCTGACCGTAGGTCTGCTCTACGAGAGGGTGATGCACCAGCGCCACGGTCACCGTTTGCATCGACAATTCAGGAATGAGGTCCGCGAGTTGCCTCCGCCCGATTCGTAGTTTGCCTTCGTCGTCGTTGCCAGCCGAAAGAAGCGCCGAGTTGAATCCGACGAAGTGGACTGTCGTATCTCCCCTGGATGCAGACTTCCACCAGAACGGGGCGGCACACTTGTACCCCTCTGCGAATGCCCAGAACGATTCCTGTCGTCTGACAAGTCCCAGCCTTTCCCCTGCCTTCGCCATCGCCGCGTCCAGCTTTCCTGAGGCGCGAAGCCCCGGCAGAAATGCAGCAACCTCAGGCGTCAGGTCAACCGGCCGCATCACGTCGTGGTTGCCCGGGACGATGAGCACGCTTTCCTTGTCCACCTTGAGCGCAGAACAAAGGCTGGTGATCCAGGCGGCAGCGTCCGCGTACTGGGAATTGGGCTTACCATCGAGATCGACGCCGCCAGAAAACGCGATGTCCCCCGTCACGATGAGAATCGACGGCGGGGGGACGCGGTGCGTGAGCGCGAGTGGTCCCGCATCGGCTTTGAGCTGCTGAAGAACCATCTCTTGGTCCGCGCGATGCGAGGCATCACCGTGGCCAACGTGGATATCTGACACGTGGAGCCAGCAAGCGATCACCTCGTCGGTGGTCGCGTCGCTGGCGGGGGCGTCGCGTTCCGGTTCGCCATCCAGCTCCGCGTGGGGCCAGGACTTGGGATCGGCGTCCATGATGTTTTCACGCAGGACGATGTCCTTCGCCCGATCCTCGTTCCACCTCACCACCATGTAGCCGGACCACCCGGCGACACCGAGAAGCAGGCCGGCGTCGACGGGACCCGGCGGCCACGTTTCTCCGGCCACAGCGAACTCGGATCCATGGTGACGGCGCCAAAGGCGCTGCAACGCCGGCAGGAAGGGCCGGATCTGCGAGGTCAGGTTGTCGGCGATATCGCGTCGCATCAGGGGAAGGGCGCTCAAGCCGAACCGATAGCGAGGAGTCCCGTCCGGATGTGCACAAAGCACGTTGCCCTTGAGCAAGTCGTCGATCGTCCGACGCCCGACGGTGCCGAGCTCATCGCGGAGGATCTGTATGCGCGGGAATCCTCGGTTTTCTAGGATACCCTCACCCATCCAGGACAGGATGTCCTCGACGGAAGTCAGATCGGCGGCCGATGCCTCCCAATCGGCCGCCTCGCCATCCCCCGCCTCCGTGGGCTCGGCGAGCGAAATGTCACTGACGGAAGGAACGCCCTCGAGTACGAACTCTCCACCTTCCCAAGTCGCGTTCGCGCCAATCGACTGTCCGATCATATCCCAGGGGAGACGGGCCGCGACGGCTTGAAATGGCGACTCGTGTACCTCCAATCCAGCCTCGTCGAACGCGACGGAAAGGGCCCATGAAGCGGCGCTCTGGCTTGAGAGAAGACAATCCCGAAACGGACCAAGGCCGACACCGGGGGCGCGGGCGGCCACCGCCTCCCACGTGCAACGGCCTCCCTCCCTCGCCGACCAGAACGCCAGTAGTGCCAGGTTGGCTGCGAGCAACGAGTCCACGCCGTTCCTGATAGCCGTATCACGGACCGATTGAATGAGGCGAGACAGCTGGCCCGCGATTCGGGACGAGATGCCGGCCTCGACGGCGACAAGATCGGACGACGAGAGCTCGACACGAACGAGCGAGGCGCTGACAGCGTCGATGCGGCGATCGCTACACGCCGCGAGGCCCAGGCGCTGAGCTACGTTCAGCGAACCGCCAGAAAGCTGGGCGAGAGCATCAAGGTCCCTGAAGTCGAGATTCGCAGCCTCTGCTCCACGCTTTAGGAGCGCGCGGCATTCGTCAGCCGACCGAAGCGCCGGCACCACGATTGGGGGTACGCGGGCGAGCAACTCGTCCATCACGCTGTCCGGCGGTGCGACGGCCCGTCCGACGACCACCACTCGGCGACGTCCCGCCGAGTCATCCACGAGGGAACGGAGTTGACCGAATAGCCTTGCTCGCACTTTGGGACGGAGCATGTGGTAGTTCTCGACGACGAGTACGCCTTCGCCCTTCAGGGACTGATCGAGGATGGGTCCCAGCTCGGCTTCCTCCTCCTCTCGATTCACGTCGAGACGGGTGACCGGGACCGTGGCTTGCTCCAGCGCTGCGCCTACGGCTACGGTCTTTCCGGACAGAGTAGGGCCGTGCACGACTGCGACGGGCCGACGACCAGAAATCCAAGATCGAAGTTTGGCCTCCTCTTGCGTGGGTACGTGACTCCAGGGAGCAAGGCCGCCCGTGACGAACACTTCCTCGATCGCGGTGCCAACGGGGGCGAGGTTCGTCATCTGGGTCTCCGGAGGCGCGGGCGATGGTGGGCTCGGTCGGTGAGGGGGGCGGGAACGCTTCGATCCGCCACGAGTCGAAAACATCTTGACGATTTGCTGAACTGTCTTCGGCTTCCATGCCCTTCTGCGAAGATTTTGCACGGCGACGGACAGGGAGAACCGTAGGTCGATCGGCGGCGTCCGAGTTGCAGCCCACTCGACGAGGACGCGCAGAGCGGCGACGGAATCGCGGTCCCCTCGCTCGGCCAGCATCCAGGGCAAGCGGTTGCGAACTTCCGCCAAGTTCTCCCGGCGGCCGATCCAACTCACGCTGGTGGCGGACTCGTCCGGCGTGGGCGGAAAGTGGTTCACCAGCATCCGATACAATTCTGCGAGGCGCTTCGATGATTGGCCGGCCGGCCAGGCGGGCTCCTTGGCTGCCGTGCCGAACCGCAGGTCAGAGGCGAAACCCCCGACAACTTCTTCGGCGAGGTCCCGGCGCGCTTCGAGTGCGTCCATGGCGGCTGTCCAACCGGCATGGTGACCAACGAGAAGCAGGTGGCGGCAGGCGCCCGCCATCGGCCCCGATCCTGCAACCCGTGTCATGGCGACAGCGGTCGCTGCGCTGGGCCGGACCGCCGCCAACGCGGCGAAGGCCGCGGCATCTACCGCCGGCGACAGGCCCCCGTCCTTGATGCGCCGATGGAGTGTGTCCGCCACCGTTCGGGAATGAAACGCGTCGAGGCGGGCAAGGCGCTCGAGGACGGCCTGTTTCCCGGGGTCGCTCTCCGCGGGAGAACTCAGAATAGTGTCTACGGAGCGAGCGACGTTTCGGAAAGCGGCGCCCGGAAGCCGTTTCAAGCCTGAGTTCCAGCGGGGCCAGTCGCGAGCGCTGCCACCGAGCTTGAGGAGAGCCGGCATCCAGCGGGCCCACCCTGCGCTGCTCACGAGCGAAAGAGTGTCCGAGTCTTCGTCTAAAAAGACTAAGTCGGCCGCTGAAATACCGGCGAGGAGGATGGACGGAAACTCCGAGCGTGAAAGCCAGCTCGCCGGGCGCGGCGGCGCCACCTCGTCGAGGAAGCGTCGGGCGGCGACCACGATGGCGAGGCGTACATCGGGACTGGCATCCTTCCACCCGGGGAGGTCGGTGACGTCGCCATTCGCCCAGTCGCCGTAGTGTGTCTGCCCCGCCTTCAGGCTGAGTTCTCGGAGGAGGCTGAACCAGACCTTTGGGTCCTTGCGCGACGCATCGAGGGCACGTTGGATCCGGTCTCGCGGGTCGCCGATTCGCTCCACATCCGCCAAGTGCTTCCGCTCCTGCTCACGCTCCTCACGGTACTGCTCCCCGCCTTGCTCGATGGGAACCGGCCCGAAAAACCACCGACAATGCTCGACCAGCTCCGGATCGGACTCCCCCGCGACGAACATCGCGTCTACGAACTGGCGGTCATCGAGGTCTGCGAGGTTGCGCAGCACCGTGCGAACCCGCTCCCGTGTCGACGGCGCGCCGGTGCGGTGCAAGTCAAGCAACCACGAAAGATCCGCGGGCGAGTAGAGCCACAGGACTCTGTGCGCAAGCGCGGAGTGCCCCGCATCAGGGATCCGCTCGCTCATGAGCCGCTCTGCCAGGCGTCGACGCAGGGGGATGGACGGCCCGACCCGCTCGGAACCTCTATTGTTGAGCGAGATGTGCGCGCGTCCGAAGCTCACGGTGACATCGACCAGTGCGTTCAGGACGTCCTCGTCGGCTTCCGCTGCGGCGCCCCAGCGCCAGACCACTCGGTCAAACCCGAGCACGGACAGCGGGTGGTCATGATTCCGTGGGCCGAGACGACCTAGCCATCGCAGGCCTTCCGCCTGCCACCCCGCGTCCTCGACGATCGACGGCAGGTCTGAGGTGAGGAATTGCCAAGAGGCCCCTCCGATCGGGCCGTGTCGCGGAACCCTGTCGACGGCGGCGAAGAACGCAGATGGGGATAGCTCCCGTCCCGCCAGCGCGAGCGCCCGAGCAAGCAGCGGGTGCGGTTTGCCAGTCGGAAGTGGCTGAACAAACCGAGATAGAAAAGCGGAAGCACGAGGCCGATCGACCTCGCCAAGTACGTGGCAGGCGAAGCCACGTTCGTCGACGGCCGCCCCCTCGTCCGCCACGACGGTTTCAACCTCGCCCAGCAACTCGAACAGGGCCGCGTCGCGGATCAGGAGCAGGACATCGAACGCTGCCCGATCGCCCTCTCTGGCCGGGTGGTTCTTGCACCAGTCGCGGAGACCCTCCACGAGTACCGGCCGGGAAAGGCGCAGAAGCGAGCCTGCCATCGCTCCTGCGCGTACCGGCACTTGTTGTTCGTTCACCCTGCGGAGCACCCCGCTTAGAATTCGCCGCTGCACCTCCGCGTCGAGGCGGGCCGGATCGCCTCCGAGGAGGACCTCAGGTTCGGTTTCGATAAGGGCATTCATCACGGCGGGTCGCCGCGTCGCCAGCCAGCCGGCAATTTCAGACAGCTCGGGAACTACTCCGCCGTCAGCACCTCTTACGAGGTCCAGCACGTCGTCGTCGGGGACGCCGCGCCATTCCGCAGCCCATACGGACAGGAATTCCGCATAGGTGCGGTGCGCGAACTCGAACGTTCCGGGGTCCGCTCCGGGCCTAAACACAGGCGTGTGGCGGATGACGACGTCTGCCAAGTGTTCCAGGCGTTCGGACGCAAATACACCTGCGGTGCTAATGTGTCTGAGTTCCGATGTTTCGGAGCCCGAAATGATCACCGCGCTTCCAGTGAAGGCGACCACCGAAGCGAGAGTGGCGACACACTCAAGCTGTTGGCGAGCGTCGGGCAGGGGCAGGAGTCGTTTCTCGGAGAGGCGCGCGTTGGGTGCGACACAGAGAGTGACGAGTGCCCGCTCGTAGAGTTCCCAACGAGATCGTGGTAAGTCCGCATCTCGCTCGAATATCGCCTTCAACAATGAGAGCGTGACCGGACGATTGGCAAATACCTGCGCGCCGGCGCGATCGATGGCACGGGAAAACCCAGGCGGGAGCCCAGTCGCCCGGATGAACAACTCAACGTCGTCGCCGTCAAGGTCCGCCAGCTCGACGACCCAGGGTTCGGAAGGTAAGGTCTCATGATAAAAGGCGGCAGTGAGGGCACGCTCGAATGACTGTGGCCATGCGCCAGTTCGGCAGCCGATGCGGACTTCCAGCAACGATGGCCATGCCTTGGCCGTGTCGCTGATTAGCCGAGACAGAAGGTCGATTGTCGTACGGAGTTGAAGCGCCCCCTCGTCGAGGCTGTCGATGAACACAGTGACCTTGGCACCGCGGTGCGAGAGCTCGTCGTCCACGCGCGTTCGCCAAACGGATTCGAGCCGCGACTCGTCGGCGTGCTCACGTAGATCCAGAAGGACGCTCATTGAGGAGTGACGCGCCGGAGTGCTCCATGCCGCATACGCTCGCCGAATTTCAGTGCTCTTGCCCGAGCCCGGCTCGCCGAGAAGTACGACGCACGGCAGGGTTGACCAGTCGACCGATGTGGAAGAGACGGAAATACGCCCCTTCTCCGAGGCAGCTCCACGTTGCCGGAATGCCGGGAGCCATCGGCGATCCCAAGGGAGCAACTTCTCCTGCGCGGTGCTCACGAATGCCTCGCAATCCAGCCCATACCCACGCGGGTGAGCCGGTACCGCTGCTTGCTGCTCTGCGGCTTGTCCGGGAGCGTCATCTCAACGAGGCCGGCCACCAGTACCGGCTTGAGGTACAGGGCGCGGAACGAGGGCAGGTGCTGCAGGCCGAGCGCTTCGATGAGCTCGGCCGCAGAACGCTCGCGGCCCTCGAACGCGCGGAGGAGGCGAGCCACTGGATCGGTGACTTGATCGGTGACTTGGTCGGTCGCGGACTCTTGGCCTTTACCAGCCACTTGTCCGGTATGGTCGAGAAGGACGCGCGAGGGGTCGAAGCTGGTGTTCGCGGCAAGGAAGGTACCGGGCATGCCATCAGGAAACAGCGTCTCGAACAGCGTGTCGAGCGGATCTTGCCCGTTCGCATCCGGGAAATAGCCGGCAGTTCGGTGAAGACGGGAGAGCGTGTCCCGGCTCTGGTCGATCCGACCGCTCGGGTTTTCACTGAGTTCGTCGACCCAGGTGTAGAGGTTGCGCATGAGCTACGCCGGCCCCGGTGGCTGCGCCGTGCCGACGTCGGGGATCCCTTCTACGATGTACGCGAGCGACCCGGAGCTCCTAAGGAGGTCGACCTCGACGACCTTCTGGCAGTTTCCTGTCAACGGGTTCGCGAGCGTCACAAGGTCATGCTTGCCGCCGTCGAGTTCGTAGAAGCGGTACACCCAGAACCGCTCGCGGAAGTCGCCAGCGCGGCTCAGTTCATTGCCTCGGAGGGGGATGACGCTTGTACCAGAAGATCGAGCCTTCACCTCGATGAAGCGCAGGACACGGTCTTGGTTCGCTTTCGCCGCAAGGCGAAAAGTCTCCCGATCCTCGGCGGACCCGAAGCTGACGACATCACATCCGGGTGCGAGGTCGCCCTGCACGTGTGCCACGAGCAAGGGGAAGCGCTTCTCCGCCGTCTCGAACAGGATCGCCAGGTGCTCGCAGGCCGGCCCGTCGGCGGGAGGTCCCGATGGCACGTTCGGCGAGGTTCGCGGGGTCGCCTTCACTCGATGCGAAATTGTCCGGCGCGGTGCAGGCGGCTGCAGTGTGACTGGCGTCACTACCGCCGAGGTCGGAGGCGACTCAGGGCCCGGCTCAACGGTCTTGAGGGGCGCCGAAGGGACCGGAGGAGCCGGCTTCGCCACCGGAGCCCCGGCAGGGGGAGTCGGCGGTACCGGAGGAACGCTCTCGAACAGCTCAAACCGATCAAGCTCCACCTCGAGCCGATCGGCCGCCCGCTCCAGCTCCGTCGCTGTCTCCTGCTTCGACCAGCCGCGAATCTGCGCCAGCAGCTCGTGTCGGCGCTCTCCCGGGCATGACAGGAGCCGGGCAACGTCCGCGCCCGCATCGAACCGAAGCAACGACGACACTGCCTGGCCCACCCTGTCGGCGAACACCGGATCTGAAACCGACACACTCTGGTCGGACTCATCAACGATCAGGTAGACGGTCGCGTCCGCGGCGATCCTCTCGCCAACCTCCCGAAGCTCAAAGCTGTAGCTCCGCCCAGAGACGCTCGCCGTACCGCTCGCCGAGTGGCACAGCGCGACCGAAAGGTGGCGAAGAACCACGACGGATCGGGACGCTGCGTCTTGACTCGGCGCGAGGCACAGGATGTACGGCCGGAGAGGCGCAAGAGAGTCCTGTAGGCGGTTGGCGCGCGGATCGAGAACATGATGTTTAACCTCGACCTTCAACGATTGCGGGTCGACGGACGGTACGCCGAGGAGCTCCTTGACCTTGCGGGCGCCGCGCTTCGTGTCGAGGTCGAGCAGCGGGATCTGCCTCCGAAGGGGCGGCGGCAGCGCCCCAGTGTCATCATAGAGCAGCGAATCGATGGCGTACCATTCCCCGGCCTCCCCAACGCGACCGCGCAGTCTCGCATTGCGCAGGTACGCAGCCCACGCCGCTTCGGATGGCCGCTCGTCATCGAACCGACCGACGACCTCGCGATAGAGCGCTCGGGCCGCGGAGCCCTGCGGATCCGTAGATTGCAGTTCCCGCACGATCTCGAGGCAATCATCGATGGGTAGCTCGCTCAGCGACATCGCCACGCCGACACGACGGAGAAGCTCCCGCAACATCGTGCTTGGTCGGTGGCCTAGACTTAACACCGGATGCCCACGCGAAATCGAGGGCAGCGGCAAGACCTTTCGGAGCTCCCCGGAGGTGAATCCCTCCTGAAGGCATCGCGCCGGCGGTCGGGCCCCGCCGAGTTGGGTTGGAAGCCAGGGAGTCGAGGCGATTTTCCATTGAAAGAAGGCCGGTATCCGTTGGCCGACGAGCTGCCGCGATTTCTTCGTGCCAGGCGCTCGCACCATGAAATCCGCCTCTCCCTCCCGCGTCCAGCGCTCGAGACGCACATCTTCCGCGCACCAAGCGAGAACAACTTCGGGGTCTGCCTTGCCTAAGATGACGGCCAGATCATCGACGGTCCGGTAGGAATCCACGCTACATGCCTCGAAGTCCTTGGCGCTGCGAACCTGGTGATCGCCCAGATCAACGGGATACCGAAGGCGCGATCCGACGTAGGCCTTGTATCCGGGCTCAGAGTCGGTTTGTGTCTCGCGGGGCAACTTCGCGACGCCTGCCCAGAGCAGGAATCTCGCAACGGCCGCCGCGCTCTCGCCGTGCAAGACCGTCTCCGAGTTGGCGACCAGCTTGTGCGGCGCGCCGACATAGAGCGCCCCGCACAGTCGACCCTCGCCGTAGCCCGGGCCGAAGTAGAGCGTATCCGCTTGGCGCCAACCACCTTGAATCGTTGGCAGCTCCACACGGAGGGCCGCGGGTCTCGCCGTGTCCGGTGAGGTGCTGAAGAGGGCGAAGTACGTTGACAGCGCCTCGCCGCGCGCTTGATCTGCCGTTGCCGGATGCGTAGCGATCCGCTCGCGCAGGCGTGCCGAAACATGCGAGGCCACGCTCGAAAGCGAATACTCCGACACGCCCCACAGCTTCAGCCTGGTGCTCAGGTCGCGAACCGTTTCGACCTTGAGCGCATTCTTCAGCTCGTTCACCAGTTCTGAATCGAGGAATCGGAGCTCGGTCCACTTCGGTAGAGGCGCGGACCACCCGTCTCCGGGAGGCAGGAACGACGGTTCCATCGGACGGAGCACCGTGCCCGCCTGATCCGTGAGAACTGCAGGTGCAATCTTTTCCGTGAGCAGGGCGCGGTGGACGCCCGCCACGATGGCGGCGCGCTCCGGTGCCGTGAGTGCCGGCGCCACGTCCTCGATCCGGCGCTTCACCTCACCCCACTCCAAGGGGGCCACCCTGAGGAGGCCGAGGGCCCGACGCAGCGCAGGGTCATCCGTCCACAGCGCCACGTCCTCGAAGCCCACGGGCGGCAGCCACGCTTCGCAGTTGCTCTCCATCCGGCTCGTCTTCGTTGCCCGTGCGAAGCCCCCACCCCGAAGGGGCACAAGCTCTCGTGCAGCAAGGCCCTTCGTGAGCGCTTCGTTGAAACCCATCTGAACCAGTACGGGGTCAACCTGGCTGCCGTCCCTCGCCGCGACGGTCTGCAGGGCTGCCCAAGGAGCCGCCGGGGTGCGCTGGCTAGCCGCAAGTTCGACGAGGGCGGAGGCGATTTCCCCCACGATGAAGCGGTTCTCCGCGGTGTCCACGAGATTCTGCCTGTTCGGCGTCAGCTCGACGGTCGCGTGGGCGACCACTGGAAACGGGAAGCGGACCTGCGTGGAGAAGAAGCAGTAGAGAAACCCGTCGTTTTCGACCTTCTCGGCTGCGACGGCCAGCTTGACCTCCCAAGTGGGTGGCTTGGCGTGCTTGCGATCTCCCCAGTGTTCGGGGGGCACCAGGCCGTCCTTCGAGTAGACGCGCCAGATGCTATCGGAGCCGGAAGGGTCGTTGAGCAGCAGCTTTTCGCCCTCGCGGAGGACCCGCCACGTCTCCGTCTTCTTCGTATCCGTCGTGATCCGCAGTGACCGAAGGTGGCGAGTGAACAGGAGAGCGTCGCGCCCCACATGCTTGATCTGTCGGACTACCTCCGCGTTCACGTCGCCGGTCAGGAAGGGGAGTGCGATGACGGTGTCGAATCTCCCCGCACGCAGCGCTCGGGCGGCGGCCAGGGTGTGTAGGGCGTTGTCGCCGTGGTGCGTCAGCAAGCCAGTCTCGACCGCACCTTCGAGGAAGAACGGTGCCGCGAGTACCGGAACGGGCCATTCGCGCCCGATTTCCTCCCGATGGATCGCCACCCGGTCGAGCAGTTCCGGTGCCTCGCCACAGAGCGCCGCGAGCCACAGCTCCGCCTGATGCCGGTCGAAGGCGAGATCAAGCGGGCCACTGAGCACGATCGGACAATCGCTCCAGGAGAGAACCGATCGGAAACCCAGGCCCTTGTTTCCGATGAATCGTGAACGATCCAGCCTCTTCGGGCTGTTATCCGCGACCATGAGCGACTCGACGCCCCCCGGCGAGAATGCCGCGCCGGTGTTGCCGACACAGACGCCCCACTGGGTGAGCACGATCGCAACGTCGTTGCCGTCGTCGTTGCCCTCGCCCGCGTCGTCCGCGTTCTGCAACAGCTCGACGATCTCGCGGCCTCGGTAGCCCGTGGCGTGGTCGATCTCGCGATGCACGTCGGAGACTAGGCGGGCTGGCGCCGTCCGATAGACCGACGCCGCGCGGCCCCGCTCCGCTTGGAGCCAGGGTCTCCAGTCGCCGGCCGTTGTCGGGGTCACGCCCCCCCTCCCACAAGCCCAGCCTCCCAGGCCCAGATCATCTTCTCGACCTGCCGAGCCAGCTCGCCGCCCGCCGTTCGCACGTTCTCCACTTCTGGAATCCAGCCCTGGATTCTCCCATCCACGAACGCCGCCCACTCGACGCCGTCGACCCACGCCGCTACGGCCGCGTGGCCCTCCCGGTGTCGCCCTCGCGGGCCACCTGACGACTCAAGCGCGGCGAGCGCCCGCGTGACGTGGGCGAGGTCAACCCGCCTCGCACCGAGCCGGAAAGCCCGGAGCTCCACGCCATCGGCACGCGGCTGAACGACGTACCGCCAGTCGCCGATCTCGCCTTCATCGCTCCAATCGTCGTCGGGACCAAGCCCAGACCGGGCGGCCTCCTGGAGACGAAGCTGATGCACCTCCTCCGCGAGCTCTTCGGCTACCTTGACGGCGTCGGGATCGAATTGCACCCCGTTTGCGCTGATGAACTCCCGGATCGACTCCCGACGTTGATGCTTCGAGTCCTGATTCTTCGCCTTGCCGCGAGGAAGGTTGTCGACGAGCTCGCGATTACGCACCGCCATCGCGCCGATGCTCACCTTTCGAACCTCCACCAGCGTCGCCAACTCGTTTTCAACGACGTCTGCGGGCTGATTGGCCAGCAACCTATCGAGCGCGCGGGCCGCTTCATCGTAGATCGTCGCCCACACGGCCTTCTTCGCGGTCTGGAGATCCGAAGCTTCGACGGGTCGTTGTGGACGAAGCTCGACCAGCTCCTTCCCGCCAAATCGCAGACGGATGATCTCCACATCGAATCCCGCCTGACCGAGATGGACGGCGACCGCCAACCCCGGAGTGTCCTTCAGCGGCCGGTGCCGCTGCCAGGCCCGGTACACGTCGAGAACGGTCTGGACGCCGTCGACAAGACATCGCTCGATCTCGCTGCTCAACTCGGTCGTCTTCACTTCGACCAGCGGCCGGGTCGTCTCGTCCCTGAGGTCCTGACAGATGAAGTCGGGGGAGGTGCCGAGCGGGCGGCAGATCGTCATGTACCCAAGGCCGTCGGGCGCGGGTGTCTCCACCACCGAGAGGGCGATGCCCTCGCCGATCTCGCCTGAGCTACCCAGCCCAAGGTACCGCTTCGCCTTCAGCCCGAGGAGGAGGGGATCGTAGAAGCCTGGAACGCCACGGTGGGCTCGCCAGTAGGCGTCGAGCACGTGGTCGGGGAGAGGCATGAACTTCTCACCGCCGCGGAGGACCCAGTCTCGCAACTCCTGGCCCAGCACCGGCTGGATTCGCCCGGACAGGTTGCACGGGACCTTCGCCCGCTGGCTGATCAGCTCCTGGGCGGCGTCGCGGACACGGTCCTTCTGCCAGACCCGGAGGGCCGATTCGGGGAGTGGAACCTCCCACAGCTGCCAGCGGATCTCGTAGGCCATCTCAGGTCAACCCGAGGCCCTTGAAGGCCGCCTGCCGGAGATCGCCGAAGAACACCGGGTCCACGTTCTCCAGCACCTCCGTGCTGACCTCCATGAACTGGCGCTTGTTCTCGATGGGAATCATCGCGCGCTTCGCCCCGTTGTCCATCGCGACCTGCAGCGGCTCCATGAGCGACCGGACCGGCTTGATGTTGCCCTGTACGCTCATGTCTCCGAGCACGATCAGGCCAGGCTGCGGCTGCGCCTTGCGGATGGCGGAGTAGACCGCCACGAAGAACCCCACCCCGATCTCGGCCTCGACGCGGTTGCCGAGCAGGTCGATCACCTCGACGGCGAAGTCGGTGGTGTCCATTTCGCGCGCAACGCCGAGCGCGCCCTTCTGCGCCAGCATGTAGCTGAACGCCCTGCTGATCGACTCCTTGGTGGCGCCCCCGATACCACCGGCGGACCGCAGCTTGCCGGTGCCGCTCGACTGCGACACCTCGATGCGGAACAGACCGACAGTTCCGTCAGGGCCGACAGATGCGGTGTACACCGTCCCGGGCGGGAGCGGGTCCGCCGAGATCAGCGCACGCCCGCCCTGCTCCGGCACGCCGACGAACTTCTCCTCGCCGGACTCACTCACGACGTAGCTGAACGATGTGTGGTGGTACTCGAACGAGCCCATCTTCTTGAGCTGCTCCTTCACGCGACGTCGCCCTTCCAGCGCGAACGCGAGCAGCTCTTCGAGGTCCTCCCTTGATACCTGGCCGTTCGGGTGCAGGATCTTCATCAGCCCCGAAACCGTACGCCGCACGGCCTTGCGGTCACGCGCGTTGAGGTGGGCGCCAAGAGAGAAGTGGTGGTCGATGATCTCAGTGAAGTTGAGCTTGCGCAGCTCGCGGAGCGCTTCGGCCAGGTAGTCGACCACGAACCCGTAGTGGTCGGTGAAGTGCTCGTTCCGCATCTTCGGCACTTCCCAACCGGGAAGGTAGAAGTGCAGGCGATCGATGAACGCCATGTCGTCGCGGATGACGTCGGGCATGGGTGCGAACAGGTGGCCCGTCTGGACCATCACGTCGATGGGCTGCTGGGTGTTCCCGAACATCGCGATGCTGGCGTACCCGGAGACCGACTCCTGCCCGCGCTGGTACTGCCCGGACTCGCAGTAGGTCTTCATCGTGGTGACGACCTCCTTCGGCATCTTCTGCAGATCGGCCACCTCATCGAAGCCGACGGCGTCCCAGATCTGCACCAGCCCCTTTTGCTTGCCGTTCATGTGGCCGAACAGGTTCGCCACGGTCGTCGGGCCCGTCAGAAGTGCGGCGTAGGGGGAAAGCTCCTGCACGGCGTAGCTCTTGCCGGTCCCACGTGGCCCGAGCTCGATCATGTTGAAGTTGCGCTCGCAGAGTGGGAGAAGTCGACAAAGGAACAGCAGCTTGAGACGCCGCTCCATCACTGAGGGCTCGTAGCCCATGCTCCGGACCATCAGGTCGATCCACTCGTCGGTGGTGAACTCACCGCGGAGGCGCCGGTACTCTTCGAGGTCGAACGTCGCGAGCTGGATGGGCGTCAGCTTGTCGATCCAGAAGGGGAACTTGCCCTTCGAGTCCTCGTCGTACTCAAACCGCATGTCCACCTGCGCCCAGATGCCACCGGTCAGCAGGCGATCGAAGTCGCGCACGTAGTGGTCGGGGACGTGCACGTAGCTGTGGCCGAAGTTGGTGACCTCGGCCCAATAGTCCGAGTCAACCAGGCGAACCTTCACCTTGTCGATAAATGTGTGCTTGCCCTTTTCCTTCACGCGGCTTTGGGCCTTTTGCGATTCGTCGGGGCGGATGTAGTTGTCCGCCAGCGTGTCGTTGACGACCTGCATGCCCATCTGGATCGCCATCTCGTCCGACGAAGCGCAGTACTTCCCGAGGAGGTACTCCAGCACGAAGACGGGCACGTTCGCGCCGACCTTGACCTTGCGCACGAGGTCTTTACGGACGACTTTCCCCGCGAAAACACGGTTGAGCTTGTCGTCTAGGGCATCACGGAGGGGGGGCTGGCTCACGACTACCTCATCAACTGGACAGGGATGGACTTGGACTCTTCCAGCACGGCTGAGCTGTCGGGGTCGAGCACGAGAACGCGGAGGGAGGTCTTGGCGTCGTTGGTGAGCATGATCCCCACTTGCGCCGGCGCGCCCGGCCGGACGCGGAGGATGCCAGTGCTCCGGTCGAACTCGGCTCCGCTGGCCATGCCGGCTCGACCGACCTCTTCCTGGTCGGAGAGGAGCACGACGCGCATCGGGACGATGTCCGCGCCGAAGAGGCCGGGTTCGACCTCGATCGTGACAGCGAACATGCGGTTGGTCACCGCGGCGGGCAAATCCGTGAGCCGCACCTTTGGCCCCTGCCCGGCGGGGGGCTCTGCTTTGGAGCGAAAACGGAAGCTCAGAACAGGGATGACGAGCTCCTGGAGGCTCGGCCCGCCGTGGTGGAAGGACAGGTCTCCGCCGGCAGGGAACACGGCCGTGCTCGTGGGGAACACGAATTCCAGGTCGGATGCATAGCCGAGATCGGACGAGGTGACGCGGACCGTTCCAGGTGGGGTTTGCCCCCCGTGGCCGGCCCAGCAGCGGCGATGAAGCTCCGTCTTCTTTCCTCCGGGCGACTCGGTCTTCATGTCGTCGGACTTCGCCAGCCCGTACTGGTGCCCGTGGTCGGCCGCGATGACGAAGTTCTCGATGCCCGCGCGCGCCAGCCGTCGCACCGCCCTCGCGATGTTCCCGAGCACGGTAGCCATGACGTGCCGCGCCATCGAGTCGTCCCAGGTCTCGCCCGACCGGTCGATCTCCGTCGAGCGCACGATCACCAGCGATGCACCCTGGACGCGCTTCGCCAGCTCGCTGGGCTTCTTGGTCAACGCGTCATTCAGTGTGAGGTCCACGGAGTCGGCGACGGTCGCCTCCACGTGCTTCTTCCGAGCGGCGAGATCGGGCAGAACCTTGCCGTCTACCCGCGCGGCTAGCTTTCCCTTGTGCTCGACCACCGCGAAGTCCGCGGAGGCGCCCGGGAGCAGCGCGGCCATCCCGATCGGCGTGATGGACGGGAGCATGCAGATGGCCGGCTGGAGCTGGAGGTCCTCGGCCCCGCTGAGCAGGCGGGCCAGCTCGGCGCCCATCTCGAAGCGCATCGCGTCGATGAACAGGTACGCGACGGCGCCGACCCGCGCGCGCACGACCTCGGGGTAGATCCGAGACTGCTGAAGCACGCCCGGCACCACCCACCCTGCCCTGCGGAGTGCCTTGACGAAGCGCTCCGAGAGGTCGTGAAGCGCCTTCTCGTACTCGCGCAACGTGACGGCGATTCCCCGCTCGCACGTCGGGTCGTCGTCCATCTGAACGCGGAACGCCTCCAGCTGCCGCTGAGCCTGGTCCATCGCGAACCAGTTGCCGATCTTCCTGACGCCGCCCTTCCGATCCGCCGCCTCGATCTCGCCGGCGTACGCCCGAACCCAGCCCGTGGCGTCGAGGTCCAGATTGGACTCGGCCGCGACACGCATCACCTGAAGCCCGAGCTCCGCGGTCAGGCGTGCGACCTCCCATTGCGCCTTGCGCTCGACCTCGCGCTCGACCCAGAAGCTGGGCGCGCGCTCGGTCACGACGGTGAGGGCGCGTCCGTAGTCCTGTTGCCGAAGGAGCTCCGCACACCAGCCGAGGAGCGCCCGTTCCTCGAACCGGAAGGTGTCCACGCGACCGAGGCGATCGGCCTCGATCTTCGCGTGGGCCAGGTGCAGCTCCTGCTCGACTTGATCGGCCCGGACCACGTAGGCGATCGGGTGTGTCGCGCGGATCTTCCGAAGGATGGTGAGCGCCTCGTCACGATGGATGGCAGTCTCGGCGCGGGGCACCTGACCGAGAACCGACGGTTCAGCGCCCGCCAGATCGGTCCGGAACTCCGCCACGAGCAGGAAACGCGCAACGCGGCCCCGCGCCTGTGCCAGCGACAGGTCAGGAGGCACGGTCAGGCCCACTCGCGATGCGAGAAGCTTGTAGAGCTCGGCTCGTGCGTCCTTGGCGTCGATGGCGGCGTCGGTGCCCTCATCCACCGCCCATCGCGCGAGGATCTCCGTAGACCCGACGCCCGGGTAGAGCGACTTCAGCATCGACGGCCGGCCGCCGCTGTGCTGCTCCAGAAACGCGAGGACGTCGGCGTAGGTCGCGTGCCCGCCGGCCAGAACCTCGTCGATTGCCCCGTCCGTGAAGCGCTTGAGCAGGCAGTTCCGCGCCTCCTTGTCGAACTCCCAGTCGAGCCGGGTGCCGGCGCGCGAGAGCTCCAGCAGAACGTCGTGGCGCTCCTGAGGCGGCTCAGCCGGAACGTACACGAGGAGCGGAGGGTCGGGCGCGTGGTCGTCGCCGAGGAACGGTTCTACCGCCGTGCGGACCGCAAACCACGAGCCGTCGAAGCGGACGAGCCGGGCGCGAGTTTCGCCGAGCGTGATTCCGAAGACGTTGGGATGGGTGTCATCCCACGCGACGCTTCCCGAGAGCTCAGCAATGAAGTCCTCGAACGCGGCCTCGCGGTCAACGATGACGGCCACACCCGACCGGAGCGCGACCCGCGCCTGCTCCGCGAGGTGCTCGTGAAAGGCGTTCATCGAGACCGGCTCAAGGTGGGCCATTCGTACCTCATACGTTTCCTGAACCGGTGCCGTACCAATGGACGTTCACCTCGCGAGCATCGAGGTCGCGCGCAGCGCACCAGTTGGCGAGATGGATGGCGGCGCTCTCGTGGCCGGATGGGGTCGCGAGGTCGCCGACCTCGCTCTCGGTGTAGACCGCGTGCTCGATGCACGCCTCATGCACCCAGCGGCTCATCGGCAGGTAGCAGGCCTGCGCCGGGACCGGCAACGCCCGGAACCAGCTCGAATCCGGCCTAGTGCGGAGGCGGATGACCGATCGGCCGATGTCGGGCCGGTAGTCCATCAGGAAACTCAAATCACGCAGAAGCCAGGCCGCGATCGTCGGCCCGATCATGTGCACCCGTTGCAGCGTGGACCATCGTTCATGGTGCCCAACGGGCAACAGGAGCCAGGGCAGCAGTCGGTAGCCGCCGGACTGCGTGAGCACCTCTCCGGCGAGGAAGCCCGCATCCGCCCAAGACCGCTGGCGAATCTCCGGTACCTCGTCCGGCCGCCCGGCCCGGAGGGCCTCGAGCCAGTCCTTCGCCGGCAGATTAGCGAAGGCCCCGCCCCAGACCGAGTAGCAGAAGACCATGTCCTCGCCCTGCTTCGCGAGCGCGGTCATGTCCCACTGCTTGCGCATCCATCGGAGGTACTTTTTTCGGGTCGCGGCGGCTTCGTCGGGAGTGGGGTTCGTGGGCATGGCGGGCTCCTCGGCGCTCAGGAAAGGGGGGCGGGGCGGTGGACGAGGCTGTAGCGGGTTCCCCGGGCCTGACCCGTTCGCTCCACCTCACCGCGCGCGACGAGCGCGTCGATCGCCGGCTTCCAGGAAGCCTCGTCGAGGCCGCTCGCAGCGAGGAGGTCGGCGCGGCTGGCCGGGTCGGGAAACTGGTGGAAGGCGGCGCGCAGGGTGTCGAGCACGGGCCCGTCGGGCGCGACGGAGGGTGCCGGGAGAGTGAGCTGGCGGCCCCCGGCCGTGCGCGGCACCGGTGACGAAGCTACCCCCCGCGCGGGGCGCCCGGGACGGGCAGTCCCCGTCGTTATGCCAGCCCGTTCGAGTGACAACAGCGCGGCCTGCACCGACACTGACCGGCGGTCGGCTATCAGGCGGTCGATATCCTCCGCGGGGACGGAGCGCGGCGACGACTTCCCCGTGCCTCCCTCAACCCAGAAGACCGACTCGAGGCCGTGAGCGATAGCGAGGGTGCGGTCTCGGGCGCAGTTCCTGACGATTCGTTCCGGCCAGAGCCGCATCGCGATGTGGGACCACTCGTAGTCGGCATCGCCCAGCGATTTCCACGCGGTCTCGCATTCCTTTTGCCAAGATCTTGTGTGCCCGAATAGGCGGTGCAGCGGTGCAGCATTGAGGAGTACGCCGTCATCCAGATCGGGGGCCCATAATGGACTCAGCCGTGCCACCTCGTCCCGCAGCCCTTGGAGTTCTTCGACAAACGCCTCCTGGTCGGCAAGCGTCCTACGCTGCGATGGCGCAGGGGACGAGCCGGCTTCGATTTTCAGGCCGTGGAGGCGGTTCTCTTCGTAACGCAGCTTCGGCGCGACGTGGTCGGTAAGCACGCGGTGGAGGGTGTCCTTGCTGAACCGATGGAGGTGGACCCAAACGCTGTAGGAGCCTGACGGACTGCCGAGACGCCAGTAAATCGGCGCCTTTCGGCGGGACTTGGAGTACCGTTGAACGTGTTCCTCGAAGAAGTCAGCTCTGAGCCACTGGCGGAGCGTCCTGCCCGCACCCAAGGCCTCCGCGAGAATGTTGGCAGCCCGTTCATGCCACACGCGTTCGGCGGCCCGTTCGATGCAGCTGGCAATGTCCATGACGGCGCCCGGGTCGTCGACGAGCATGTCGACTCGACACTGCGGCCGAGACGCAGGGTTCGGGAGAACGCTATCTTCAGCTGGCGAGCTGGAAATGGACGAGCCCAGCACGTATTCACCGAACGCGACGCCGGCGAGCGCATGGAGGATAGCCCTGGCCATTTCCGTGGAGGCGCCGCACGCCGCGGGACCGGCCGCACATGCTGCCGCCAAGACGGACTCCGGCGACACGCGGAGGATGTGGCAAATCAGATCGACCTTCCGGTCCACAAAATAGGCTTTCTTGACGACGTATCGCTTTGACTGGCACGCAGCCTGTGCTGTCGCCGTGAGCGCCTCGGTACCGGAGCGCATCAACTCCGCGACGCCGTCGATGTCGACCTCCCGGCTCGGATAGGCATGGAGCGCCGGACCCTCGGCGTCGGAGATCACGGCCAAGTCGTCCGCGTCTAACGAGTATGCGGCAGCTACGGACTGGTCAAGCAGGGATGTCAGCTGCGCAACCTCCCTCCATTTGTCGCACATCCCACCCCAGAGTGCCGAGCACAGCGCGTCAAACGACTCGGCCTCAGGGAGCAGCAATCGTTGAGGATTGAAGTAAGCCCCTGTCTCGTCGAAGGGATCGTTGGCCGCCAAATCGATGAGCCGGAGCACCCAGCGATCGGTATCCGCGTACATAGCGTGTTTGGGCCACGGAATGCCGCCCACGGCAGCGGCGACATGGTTGCGAGCCGCGGTGCCTGAGGAGGAGGAGTCGCCTTGACCGAGTAGAATCTCCATGAAGTATCTGGCGACCCGAGAGTTGTACACCGCCAGCACGGTCTCGCAGGTAGCTCCCTCAGGTGCAAAGACTGCCCAGCCGCCTACGCTGAAGGATATCCCGCCAGGAAGCAAGCGCATCGCGAACCCACTCGTGGTGCGGTACGGGTAGGTGCACCCGCGGCGAAAGGACTTATCTAGGTTCTTAGGGAAGGAACGCTGCTTTCCCGATGGGTCCACGAAGTTGCGCAGCTCATGGCCGTCCTCTCGCCAGTATTGGACCAGGTGGATGTCGTCCCACCACAGCGCGTATTCACCGCCCTTGGCGACCGGACTCCAACTGTGCCGACGAAACCGAGGATCGATCGCGACGGGGTCTACCAAGATCAAGCGCTCTTCTACTTCCCAACGGAGGCGATAAAAGCGGAAGTCGTCCGCCGTTGCGGTGCCCTGGCAGATCAGGCCGCCGCACTGCAAGAACGACTTCTCATCGCCAGCGAAGCTCAGGAGCGAATCTGGCACCCAGTACGAAAGCGGAGTGCCCGTGATCTTTCGGAACACGGAAGCGTCTCGCCAGAGTATACGGCCATTTTGATCTGCCAGGATAGTATCGAGGAGTTCTGGCTTCGACCTGGACTCCAGCAGCGACAAGAATCCGGCCTTGATCGCGACGCCTCCGGTCGCCCTCCCTGGGGACGTTGAGATGGTGAACATCGCGGTCTCAACCATGGCATCCAGCACCCCGTGCCCGAGGTCGGCGTAGGTCTCAAGCGTGCGTTCGGTTAGAAGTTGGTTTCGCCAACCCGCGAATGCCTGCACGGCGAACACCGTACGATTGCAAATGACACCGAGCTTGCCATGCTCACACCCCAGCCTTGCACCCACGTCCACGAACATCGCTGCGATGTCGTTGATTCCGAGTGTGTACAGGTGGCCGACGGCGTCCTTCGTCGCGGGCGTCGCGTCGCCGAACGGTGGATTCATCAAGACCACGTCGTAGCGCTGGCGGCACAGGTCGACGAATGCGAACCCTCGGGCTGCGTCATCGGCGAATAGACGGCGTGCGTAGCCCGCACCGCCCGGCGCCTGCTCGGAGTAGTCCCGCAGGGCTTGGTACACCTGTGGTTCAACTTCGGCCCACCGCCTCGCATCCTGCGCGGCGAACAGACCTGCTTGGCCAAATCGCCTCTGCAGTTCCTGCCGCAACGTGTCCTCGATACGCAGCAACGCGCCGGCTTCGCCTGCGAGCGTCATGGCCTCGAAGACCTTGCGGACGACTCCTGCGACGTCAGTTGGCAGCGCGCGACAGAACTCATCAAGCAGGTCGGGCTCGCCGGGCATCGGCTCCGCGATCACGATGTTTGTCCGCGTCACTAATGGCCGATCGGCTCGACGGATGGCCAGGCCATTCCAAGCCCGCTGAGCGCGCATCCAGAGGGCCAGCGCAGCGATCTGGGCCGCGCGCGGGTCGATGTCGACCCCGTAGAGATTGTGACGTAGGATCAACCCGGGGAGGGCCAAATGCAGCGCTTCCTTAGTCGGATAGTCGCCGCGCAACGTACATCCGGTCGCCGCAGACGGCTGATCTTCCCCCTCCTGCCAGGCTTCCGTATACATCTCCAGCAACAGGTCGAACGCATACAGAAGGAAGTGGCCCGACCCGGACGCAGGATCGAGCACCTTGATGTCGCGCGGATCCTTTTGCTCTCGGAAGGGACGGTATGCGCGGCGCTGCCCGGTGTGCCCCGAGTCGCCATCCTGTGGCCGGGTCTTCTCCGACGGCGCATGCGCCGCAGCACCGCGTTTCACGAGATTTCGACACGTCTCCGTGAGCTTGGACTCCCCCCGACGCATCTCCACCCATGTCTGGCCAAGGGTGTTGTCAGTGAGGTACTCGACCACAAAGCGGGGAGTGAAGAACTGGTTTCGAACGGCCAGCTCCCGGCTGTTGCGCGGAGCCTGCGACTCCGCACGCATCTGCTTTCGCTCGTCATCCCCGTTGAAGTACTGGTACACCCATCCGATCGTCTCGTCCTCACCCCACACGGATGCTAGGTCCGGCGAGTTCAACACCCCGAGGAGCGCGTCGAGCGCCGGCCGCCTCGGCCAGAGCAGCGAGGCCGGGTCGCGACGGTCGAACAGCACCCGAACCTCGCGCCCGATCTCGTCGAACACACTCTCCAGGTAGAGCCGCCAAGCGCTCTCAGGCGAGCCGGCGAGCCCCGGCGCCAGCCCGAGGAACTCCTTGAACCCCTTAGACTCCGTCCCCCGTGAGACGCACTCCAGTACGATTTCGCGGGCCTCCAGCATCTTCAGTGCTACGAAGCGGTTGAACGTCGTGAACGCGCACTCCCGCCGAAGCGCGGCGACGGCGTCCGCAGCGGAGAGCCCTTGGGCACGGTGGTGAGCGACCGCCGCCACCAGCTTGATGCGGGCGCGTTGGGCCTGGGCATCCTCTGCGAGGTGAAAACCGGCCGCGGTTGAGACGGTTCCGTTCATCTGGATGTCGTAGACGCCTTCGAGCTGCTCCGTGAACTCGCGTTCGAGCAGCTGCCGACCTTCCTGCGTGGCTCGCTGGATGCGAGCGCGGACTTCTTTCTCCACGTTCGCCTCCTACTGGATGACCACTTTCTTGCCGGAACCGATCTCCTTCTCGCACACCTCACGCAGCCCAGCGAGGGCGGCGTCGAGCTGCTCCACGGTGTCGATCCCCCCGGTGAAGTACCCCGACACCCGCACGTGGACGATGCGGTTGCCATCGACGAGGCGCATGAGATCGTCAACCGCCCTGGCCAGCCGCGCACTGCACGCCTCGGTTTCTGCCCGGATCTGGGGGATGGGTGTCTGGGCTCCCGGCACCGAACCGGCGGGTCCCGCGAGCGGAGTCTCGACTCGCGCGCCTTGCTCGGACGTCAGGGTTTCCCACCCAGGCATCGCCCGTAGCGTGGTCAACGCGGCCTGGTACGTCGTCCTGCGCTCCACGACCGCAGCCTCGAACCGGCGCTGGTACTCGGCCGCGATCTCGCGAGCGTTCTGGTCGATGGCGGGAATTTCACGGAAGAACGTCTCGCGCTGGAGCAGGTCCACCAGAAGAATGGCCCGGTCGGCCAGTCCAGGCTCCACGTCGCCCTCTGATTGGAGGAAAGGCCAGAAGTCGCGGACGGCGCGTCGCGCTCGCTTCAGGTCCTCGATGCCGGGTGTCGTCAGCTTGCCCTTCAGCTCGGCCGTGCGGCGAATTGCTTCCTTCACCTGCTCGAAGCAGGTGTTGAACGTAAGGATGGCGTTGTCCTCGCCGCCGCCTCGAATGACCCGGGCTTGCTCGATCGCTGCCTGAAGGACGTGAGCGCCGGGGAGGGTGTGGGTCGTGAGCAGCGTGTGGACCTCGCGGACCTCTTCCTCCGCACGCGCGGTCGCTTCGCGGATCGCCCTCGCCACCGCCCCCTGCTCCAACTCCGCGACTTCCTTCCCGAAGACTGCCTTGAAGGCTTCATAGGCCTTCACGACCTCCTGGAAGTCGATCCCCTTCTTCGGCCGGAAGGTGGCCTGCCGAAACAGGTTGTTCTTGGTGAGGGTATTCTTGGCGTCCAGCGCGAGGGCGTTGTCGAGGACCTGGCCCTCGCTGACCATCTCGACCTTGCCGGCCCGCACGAGGGCGGCGGCGAGGAGCCGCACCACGTCGAAGTCCCAGCCGAAGGGCTCTTTCGCGAGATCATCGGTCAGAGAGCGACCGCTCGCGAGCTCACCATAGCTGGCCTTGTTCACGATGCGCGCCAGGACCTCGGCGAGGGGGCCGGAGTCGGTGCGGAACACTGGCTTTCCCTTCTCCTCGCGCACAAGAACGAGCTGCGTGAATACAGGGGTCAGGCCCCGCAGGTTCTCCGTCGTCAGCAGTGCGGAGAGGTCGTTGGCCGTCACCCGCGACGCGGCTTCGTGGAACCGGTCGAAGACCTCGGGCAGTGCGAGACCGAGCGCCCGAGAGCACGCCTTGCCGATGTCGCCTGCACCGGACTCGGGGCCGCGCTGGTTCCCCCGGAAGTAGATCGTGCCGCCGAGCAGAGCTTCTCGCGTGAGGCGCTTGAGCTCGTCGAGGTTGCCCCGCAGCCGGCGCTTCTCTTCCGAGACGAGCGCAGTTTCGTCCTTGGACTGGGCGTTGCGCTCCTTCCGAGCGAGGATCTCGTTCGACCGGAATACCTCATCCAGCGTGCGCGAAACCGCGTCATCAAGGCGCGACACCCAGAACAGCGCCTTCCGCTCCGTCTGGCTTCGGGTGCGCCACTCGAGCTGACGCTCCCGGAGCTCGTGGTCCGTCTCTGCGACGGCCACGTAGACCGGAACATCGCCTTCCTGGACGAGCTTGTTGTTGAAGAAGAGCCCGGCTTTGAAGGGCTTCACGTCCAGCAGCGTGTGCGCGGGTTGGGGCTGCCAAAGCCCGTCGATCACTTCCGTGAGGAGCCGGGCGCTGTCCGCGGGCTTTGGGCGCAGCTCGGCCCGCTGCCGCTCCCAGTCGTCCTCGGCCGGGGTCGGGATGCGGTAGCCGCCGTCGCCGAGGCGCACCTGATGCGCGAGGACCAGGGCGTCCAGCGCCTGCTTGACCTCGGAGAGCCGCGAGTCCGCCTCGACGGAGGGGTGCAGCGCGGCCGCGAGGTTCTCCGGCGTGCGGGGGATGCTCTGTTCGTATTGGAGCAGGCAGATGGCCTTGGCGACCGCCTGCGCCAGCGGGTGGTCCACCTGGCGCCCGATCTGGTCGATCTTCGCGCGTACCTCACTCGCGATGTTCCCAGAGACAAGATCGTAGATCTGGTCGATGCGTGCCAGCGCGCCGACGGGCTTGCTGGCGAGGTCCACGTCCTGGTGGATGAGGAGCTGCTGGGCGAGCTTGATGATGGTCCGGTTTGCCCCGCCGACGTGCTTGCTCGCACCCCCCTGCAGGCGGAGCCCGGAGACGACGCGGATGATGAGGTCGACCTGGTAGGGAAGGAGCGGGTACAGGTCGACGAAGCTGTCGTTGGTCAGCTCCGGCAGGCGGATGCCTGGGGCGGAGAGCAGGGTGGACCGGGTGAGGCGCGCGCGGTGCGTCGCGAACAGGTCCCGCAGCGTCGCCTGTGCGCCCGCGTTCTTGGAGAGTACGCGCTTGCTGGTGACCTCAGAGATGTCGGAGGGTTCGAGGTGAACCTGGAGCGGAAACCGGTCCATGAGTCGCGCCAGCTCGACCCTCGACTGATCGAGCCCGCCCACGAGCTCGTTCAGCTTCTCCTGCGAGGTGACCACGATCCACAGCTTGCCCCGCCCGACGGCACCGAAGCTCTGGACCAGACCCTGCAGGTCGAGCATCTTCTGCACGTCGCGCGCCACGAACTGCCCGACCTCGTCGATCACGAACACCAGGCTGCGCCCCTCCTTTCGGCGCTTCATCAGCTCGATGCAGCGCTCGGCGAGGGCCTTTGGCGTGATGTCCATCCGGCCCCGGATGCCCAGCTTCCAGGAGTCTTCGTTGGGATAGGTAGCCGGTTCGAGGGCGTGCATAGTCGCACTGGCACGGCCGATCGCGAGGACGACCAGGCCCTTGTCGCGGTCCCACTCCTTGCCGTGACGCTCCAGGTACTTCGCCTTGAATCCGTCGAGCTGGCCCTGGGATTCGAGCGTGACTTCGAGCTCGGCGAGGTCGAGATCCTTCGCGTAGCCGAGGTGCTCCAGGAAGAGCCGATACATGATCTCGGTGAGCTTCTGGTCGCCGGATCGGATGCCGCGGTCGGTCGAGACGTCGAAGATCACCGACTCGGTGCGCACTTGCTCCGCGATCTGCTGGAGGAGCACCTGCACGTGAACGTCGTTCGCCTGCTTCCCGAGCAGGAGCGCGGCGCCCTCGCCGCAGATGTCCCGGTTCTCCAAGGCGAGTCCCAGCATCTTGGCGAAGCTCGACTTGCCCGATCCGAAGAAGCCCGAGACCCACACCGCCGTGCCCTCGTGTGGCTTGCGGGGGGTGTCCCAGTACACCTCCAGAATCTCCCGCTGATGCTTGCGAATCGCGTCGGTCACGACGTACTCGCCAATCTCCCCACGGATGATCTCGGCGTTGGCCTGATCGACCTTGATGACCTCCTCGATACGGCGGTCAATCTGGTTGGCAAAGAGCTGCCTGATGGTCGTCATTGGCTGTCCAAGGTCAAAAGATCTTCGGGCGGTAGTTGTGCTCCGCGTCGAGCACGCCCATGAAGCGCAGCCCAGCGGGACCGTCGGTGGTACCTGGGTAGAACAGGACCGTCGGAACGCTGATCTTCCCCTTCAACTGCTCAAGCAAGGAGGACGTGCGGTACACCGGGAAGAGCGCACCGGCGCGGGTGAGAAAGACGATGTCGCGCTTGGGGTCGGCGCCGTGGGGGACCTGCTCCGCCACCAGCGAATCGAGCGGCTGGTACTTGCTGAGCACCTCGTGCGCGGTGTCGATGGCCGCCTCGAGTCCAGATTCCCGCTCGGCAGCGCCGAGCCCTTCGTTTCCGAGGCCCTCGGCCTCCAGCGCCTTGTTGAGGCACTGTGCGAGCGAGATCGTCGTGACCTCCTTCCCGCGTTGGCGCAGCCGCGTCCGCAGCAGGGCCACCTGCTCCCGGACCGCGAACTCGGCCGTCGGTGGGTAGACGAAGATCGCGAACGGCATGTCGTGGTAGGCGCTGATCTTCGGGCGCGGGTCGGACTCGCTGAGGATCGGCTCCAGGTTCTCGGTCAGGCGGTGCCTCCAGTCGCTCATGACGCCATCTCCTCGGCGTACGCACCCGCGGATGCACACGGCAGCCGGAGCTGTGCGATGGAGCCTGCGACCTCGTAGTGGACGCGCTGGAACTGGTGGAGCCGAAAGAGCTCGCGCTGCACGTCCTCGGGGCCCATGAGGAACATGCGCCACTCCGGGTTGTGGACGAGGCGGTGGATGTTCGGCTCGTGGTCGCGGATGGCGTGCAGCAGGTACAGGAAGGCCGCCTCCGGCAGGTGGTAGGAGACGAATTCACGGGAGACGGTCCCAGTCATCAGGCCGAAGTCGCTGGCGAGGCGAAGAAGGCCTGATGCGACGCGATCCTCGGTGTCCTCGGACCACGCCTCCTTGATGGCGATGTCCGTCCGCCCGTGCAGGCCGCGGAGGTAGGGAATCACGTCGCTCGTGCGCACGCGCCACGTGCCGTCGGCGTGCAGGGGGTAGAGAAAGTTGACGAGGAAGTCCCGAACGAGGAACTCGTCCCTCGTCATGTGCCAGAGCAACAGGGGACGCCAGACTTCGAGCGGGCAGTGCCCAGCGGCGAGGCGGACGAGCGGGCGGTCGCGGCCGCTCGGGTCGTACCTGCGACTCAGGGTGAAGATGAGGTCACGTAGCCAGTTCGCGGTTCGCGACCCGAAGGGGTCGGTGGCCTTGAACTGGTCCAAGTTCTGCTTCTTCGTAAGCGTGAGGTCCCAGAGCGCGAACGCTTGGTACGTCGGCTCGATGAGCGTCCCCTTGATGACGGTGAAGGACGACACCACCTGTGCGCGCGAGGCCATGCGCTATGCCGCCAATCGGGCGTAGGGGACGGCGGGGCGCGCGCGGTCGCTCCGGAAGAAGCCCGCCGCGAGCAGCGCGACTGTCTCCTCATCCACCACGCGGATGCCGGGCAGAAGTACGGCCGCCCCATCGGCGGAACGCTTCAGGTCGCGCGCCGCGCTGACCTCCGCGGGCGAGAGCAGGGCCAGCCCTTCGAGCGAGCCGAGCAGCTCACCGGCGGGCAGCGCTGCGAGCTTGCTGAAGAACGGGGCCCAGCCTTCGCCATCGTCGGCCCATGCCTGCCAGTGGTCGTCGAACTCGTCCTCCACGGCAGCCGGCAGGCTCCACAGGGTGGCGCAGTTCGCGGGGCTCCAAAGCTCCCTGCAGCGGGCCCGGGCGACGGCGAAGACGACGCGAGCCTGGGCGAAGGAAGCCGTGCGCGGGAACCCGCGGGAGTAGACGGTGCGCCCCATCGGCCCGAGGACGCCGTTCGTGTTCCACCAGCCCATCCCGTCCATCTCACCGTGGCGAGCGATGACGAGGCGCAGCTTGAAGAGGCGCTCGAAGTCGAGGGTGGCGGTTCGGGTCACGTAGCCGTCCCGCCGTCGCTGATCATCGCCGCTGGGCGGCGGACAACGGCGAGCGTGCCTTCGCGGGAAGTGGGCAACGTGGAGGCTCCTGTAGACTGGGTGGCTGACGCCCCGTCGTCAGGCACGAGGCCCCCTGGGCGGGAGTCGGGATTGTAACAAGCGTAGGGGCTTGCGGTAGCCTGATGATGAGATTCGGGCCTCAGCGGGCCGGACCCGCCGCGGGGTCGCTCGCCGCTCACGACCGTCGCCCCCGTGACCGGCCGCGTGCATTCCGCGGTAAGCCGCATATTCCCAAAGAATATTCCGCTTCCAGAATCGCAATATTCCTATCCCCGGCTCGGCCCCCCGCCTACGTCCCCCTCCCGCCTTGGCCGATCCGGGCTCTTGTTGAGGTCGTCGATCGCCTTCCGCAGCGCGACCTGCAACGTCGGCCCGAGCTTCGCCTTGACAGCGGACTCGGCTTTCGAGATGGTGCCCTGCTCCACGCCGAGTTGCCCGGCGAGCACCTTCTGCGTGACCCTCACCCGCCCGCGGAAGACCGCAAGGTCGAAGCCGGTGAGGGTCCACTCCTCCGGCCATTCGTCGTCCGGGCGCCACACCCCCGTCGGGTTCTTCGGTCCTGGGATCGGAAACCGGCCCGCCGACTCCAGCGCCTCGCGGTCGGACTTCGCGAGTTCGTGTGCCGGTGGTTTGCCAGCCAGCTTCGCGACGACGGCGTCGCCGATGGCGCGAGCGAGGTCCGACTGGGTCGGTGCCGGATTGGCGCGCGGGGTGGCGGCCGAGATCGGCGCCGCAGCCGCAACCCGCGGTGAAGCCGCGCGCGCAGCCGACGCATCGGTCTGCACGCGACGAAGGTCAAGGGCCGTCTTGGCGGCTACGTTCTGTGGCGCCGACGTCGGCGCCGCCCGCACCCGCGCGGCTGCCGCCGGTTCCGTGCGCTGCGACGTGGTGCCCGTGGGCGCTGCGCCCTGCTGCCGAGCTGGGCTCGTCGTTGCACCGGCATTCCGCTGGCGAGCCAGGGCGTTCTTCGCCTCGTCGGCGGCTCGTTTCGCCGCCGCGGCCTCCCCGGCTTGCGGGATGGCGAGCGCGTCCGCGACCGCCCGCTCTCGCTCCGCCTTGCGCTGTGACGCACGGCTCGCATCGAGCTCAACCTGGAGCTTGGCCAGCTTGTCGGTGGAGTCGTCGTAGCGGGGCGCCTCCTTCACCACCGCGTTGGGCGCCGGCTCCGTCCGGGTCGTCGGCGTCGCCGGTTGGGATCGGAGCCTCTCCCCCTTGATCTCCACCGCCTTGAACCGCACCACCCTCCTCTGGGCCAGCTCGACGAGGTCTCCGGCTCGGATCCGCACGAGGTAGTGCCCGCGGGCCTCGGCCAGGCGGGCGTCGTCGCGCCACTCGGCGATCCGGTCGAGGAGCGCGTCCACGTCGTCACACGCGGCGATCCACGCGGACTCTTGGGCGAACACCTGGTCGAGCGTGGCCATCAGCGTTTCCGATCAGCGAGGCGCTTCGCCCGGAGGTCCAGCTCACGCTGCTCCACGAGGCGCAGCAGGTCGCGGACGCGCATGAGCCCGATCTGCGACGGATTCGGCGTCTGCAGAGCGTTCTCATAGGACTGGCGCTTGAGCCGAAGCTCAGCTGCGTCGTCGCTTCGGCGGACCGCCGCCCGTTCCGCGTTGTAGAACGCCTCGACGCGGGCGTACTGCTCCGGGCTGTCCTTGTTCGACTCCTCGGCCTCCGACGCGTCTTCCTCCACGTCGCCGTCATCCGAGTCGTCGTCGTCGTCGTCCTCGCCGTCCTCGTCGTCGGGCGCTTCCTCCTCGTCGGTCTCGATCTCCTCGTCGGACCAGAACTTGGTCTGGTTCCCGTCGTCGTCCGTATGGATGTACCAGGGCATCTTCTCGCTCCTTGCGGCTCACGCCGCGCTGTTTCGCACGCCTCGCAACGACCCGGACCACCCGGACCGCGCGAGAAGCGATGAAAGTTCCTCGTTGATTTCAGTGGTCCATGCTCCGCGGGACATGGACCGCATGGACCGCTGGTCCACGCGGTCCACCCCGGTCCACGTCGGCGGCAGCATGGACCGCATCATTTCGCTACGACGCTCCATTGTTTTTCGTGGGGTCCATGCTCGGGGGCCGTTCCCAGCACCACGCGCGCGCCTTCTCCAGGCTCCGCGGGCGCGTCTTCGTGCATCCCAGCCGAGACAAAGCGCGGCCCACGCGCTGCCGCACCTTCTTGTCCCACCGCTCGAACGGCAGGCCGAGCCCGTCGGCGAGGGCCTGCTCCACGGTGAACGGCGCGTCCTGATGGACGACCCACCCCTCAAGACGCGGCTCCCAGGCGTCCGGCTCCTCGTGCAGGAGTTGGGCATCCTTGAGCCAAACTTCCTCCTCACGATTGAGCCACCACGTCTCACCGTCGCGGTAGCGGGCGACGGCCTCGGCCCAGAGCTGATCGCGCATCACGACGATCCCGGCAGCGTCCATTGCGCCGACGCGCACCGGCCAGAACCGGCGGCCACCGGTGTCGTCGGTGAGGATCTCATCCCGGTTCGCCGAGCCCACGAGCACCACTCGGCGGGGGTGGGCCTCGATGTGGCGACCGTACGGCCGACGGAAACGGTCGACTCGGCTCGACAGGAACGCCTTCGCCTGCTCGTTCGACGTACGCCGGAGCGCGTTCAGCTCGGCGACTTCGTAAATCCAAACGCCCTTGATCTGGAGGAAGCCCTCCTTGGAGTTCAGGTCGAGCGTCGTGTCGGCGAACCAGGCCTCATCGGGGACGAAGGCGCCGATCGTCGTGGACTTCTGCTGGCCCTGCCCGCCGATGAGGACGAGCATGGTGTCGACCTTGCACCCCGGCTTGAACGCGCGGGCGACGGCGCTCACCATGAACGCCACGCCGAAGCGGCGATTCAGCGGCGTGTCCTCTGCGGAGAAGTACCGGGGGAGCAGTTCGGTCAGCCTCGGGACGCCGTCCCAGGCGAGGCCGTTCAGGTAGTCGCGAACAGGATCGTAGGGGGAGCGGTGGGCGACGTACGCGGTGGCCCGGTTGAGGGTCTCGGGCGAGACGCGAAGCCCGTAGACATCGTCGAGCCAAATCGCCAGCTCGGTCTCCCGGTCGTCGGTGAGCGCCTCGCCATCGAGGTGCGCTTCGTCGTGCAGCTGCGACCAGCGCAGACGCTCGGACCAGCGCTCGTCGTGTTGCAGGATGTGCGCCGCATTGCGGATCGATGCGACCGGCTTTCCCTTCTCGGTCTTGTCGAGTCCGTGCTGCACGTCGAAGTCGGGTTCTCGATCGACGACGACGCCAGCCGCCTTCACCGCGGCGGGGCCGAGCACCATCGCCGTGTTGGCGGCGTTCATGCCGCACCCGCGAGCAGCAACTCGATCCCGCCGGTCCAGCCGCATGTCGACCGGTGATTGCAGCGCGCGCGGCGCAGTCTGGTCGGTGCGAGGTAGAACCAGACCGACGCTCGGCCGCACGCAGGGCAAACGATGCCGGTGGCTCGCCGCAGGCCCGTCCCACCGGTGATCGTGGCGCCCGCGTCGAAGGCGGCGCGCTCCCGGCTCTCGGGATCGGTCATCAGTCGGCCGCGCACGGCGCTGTCCCGCAGGCGGGCCGGGACGCAAAGCTCAGCGGCGTGGATGCGGACCGCGGGCGCGGCCGGGGGTGGCTCCGGCAACACATCCAAAACATCCAGAAGCGCCCCGACCCGGACCTCGCTGCGGTGCGGCGCGTCCGCTCGGGGCAACGCCGGCCGAAAGTACAGGCGGGACGGGTCCTTGCACGCGACGTCAGCAACCGGCGCTCGTTCCGCCGCCCAAGCCCAGGCCCTCGCCCACGAGATCAACGGGACCGGCCGTGCGAGCGGAACCACGAGGCGGAACCTCGGCGCCTCGGGCGTGTGCGACCAGGTGGTGTGCAACACGACGAGGTGGCCATCCCACACGGCGAGCGCGTCATCGGGATCCCCGGCGTCGAAGTCCAGCACCAGGCAGGACACGTCCTCCACGGCACAAGCCTTCCGCGTCGCGCCCCGGCGGAAGCGCGCGGGCGACCACGCCGGCAACGCCAGCTTGTTCTCCACGGCGAGGACCGGGAACGTGGTGAGCGCGCGGACGAGTCCAGCGGCGGTGGTCTCGCGCGGCTTCGGCTGGTTGTCCCAAGCGTTATCGAAGGCGGAGAGGTGGAGGCGGATGGCGGGCAGACGGGTGGCGTCCATCGGAATCTCGACAGTAGAAGGCGGGGTTGCGGCGGGAGCGGACTACGCGCCGTGCGCGTCGGACTCGCTCTCTGGGAAGGGGGAGTTGGCCGCCGTGAGCGGCTTGTCTAGCTCAGCGAGCGAGCACGGCATCGGCGCCTCGCCGTCGTCGTAGTTCTGGCCGGTGATCTCCAGGGCCAGAAGGACGGCGAGCGCGCGAATCGCCTCGCGGCGTGCGGTCTCCTGCGCGGGCGTGAGGACGACGGCCATGATCAGCTGGCCTCGCGCGTGGGGACTTCGAGGCGCTCCCAGAGGTCCGCGTCGGGCACGCCCGCGAACAGGTCGCAATCCAGAAGCCGACGCCGGGTATTCGGAGTCAGCGCACGCCGGGCGTGAAGGAGCTGCGACCAATACGCCCGGGAGAGCCCGAGCCGCGCTGCCACCTGAGTGTGCGTGAGATGGTGCGCGTCGACGAGGGCGCGGACGGTGTCGGGGCGGAGCAAGTAGCGGAGGGTCATGGCGGGCCTTGCGGAGAGTTGTAGAAAGTGAGACATGAGCGACTCGCTGAAGATACGGGCTCACTCTGGCGTCGTCAAGCGCGAATTGAAAAAAGATGAGACGACCGCGTTGCAGTCATCTACTCCCGGGTGTACAAGGCGTACATGCCGAAAGAACAACGCCCCCCGCGCAAGCCGGTCCCCACGCGACAGCTCATTCGCACCCTCCGGCTCACGGCTGACAACCAGGCCGACGTCGATGCAATCCAGGCCGACCTCGCCGAGTACATGAGCCGGCACGCGGTTGAGCTCTCCGAGGACGCCCGCAAGATGGCGCCACGGTTGAGTGCGGACATGGTCCACAGCCTCGGCGTCGCGGTCAGCGCCCTGCACAACGAGTCGGAAGCGCTTCGCGAGGACCTGGCCCAGCAGGCGGGTGACGATCCGCCGGCCATGGCGGGCGGCGAGGACACCCCTGCTTACGTGTGGAATCGAAACCCGGACTTTCCCAACTACCTCCGACGGATCCGCGAAGGCGCGGGGCTCTCGATCCGGCAGGCTGCACCGGCTCTGGGGCTCTCCGTGCCCTACCTCTCGCGCTTCGAGACGGGCGGTCCTGCGAAGCCGCCCGACGTGAAGCGGCTCTTCGCGATGGCAGATCTCTACGGCATCGAGCGCCGGGAGATGCTCGCGAACGCAGGCGTGAAGATGGATCTTCCGATCGAGCTGTCGCTCGTGGACAACACCGAAGCGCTCTTCGCCCGGATGATGCTGGACCCGAAGCTTCGGCCCCCGCTCCTCAGCGAAGAGGCCCTCCACTACATCCCAGCGCGCTTGAAGGCGCAGCTCATCCAGTGGGCCCGGAACCTCGTCCGCGAACCGGACCCCAGCGCCCACCTTGCCACCCTCCTCGACGAAAGGAGCGCCCGATGAGCAAGCCCATCAACGTCGCGATCTACGCCCGCTGCTCCGACACCAAGCAGGCCGAGAAGGAGCTATCCATCCCCGCCCAGCTCGACGCCGCGCGCGCCGAGGCGAAGCGCCAGGGCTGGGAAGTCGCGGCCGAGTTCGTCGATTCGGCCTTCACCGGCAAGAACGACGACCGGAAGCAGTTCCAGGAGATGATGCGGGTCGTCCGCACGAAGAAGCCCGTGCCCTTCCACCGGATCATCGTGTGGAAGCTGAGCCGGTTCATGCGAAACCGCTACCAGTCGGCGATCTACAAGACCCAGCTCCGCAAGCTCGGCGTCCTCGTGGTCTCGCTCAACGAGCCGCACGAGGACAACGCCAGCGGTCGCCTGATGGAAGGCATCATCGAGGCGTTCGACGAGTACTACAGCGAGGCTCTCGGCGAGGACACCTCACGCGGCATGCGGAAGAATGCGAGCCTGGGCTTCTACAACGGCGGCACGGTACCCACCGGGTACACGGTGCAGCGGAAAGGCAGCGGCGAATCACCAAAAGGCGTGCTCGCGCCCGATCCAGTGATGGCGCCCATCGTGCAGCGCATGTTTCGGATGTGTCTCGACGGCGAGGGCGCGAACAGCATCCGCCGCGCCCTAAACGCCGAGGGGATTCTGACACACCGGGCGAAGCACTGGTCGGTCTCCACCGTGCTCAACATCCTGCGCAACGTCGCCTACACCGGCATCCGCGTGTGGGGGGTCAAGACCGAGCGTCGCAAGGACGGCGAACTGGTCGAGCCGATCCGCGTCGAGGACTCCCACCCGGCGCTGGTCTCCGCGGAGGACTTCGTAGCGGTGCAGGCGCTGATCAAGACGCGCACCCGGGAACAGATCCACCCGCGGACGCTCAATAGCAACTACCTCCTCTCCGGCCTGCTTCGGTGCGCCGGCTGCGGTTCGGTGCTCATCGGTCACCCGGCCAAGTCGGGGACGGTCCACTACTACTGGTGCGCGAAGCGTATGAAGTGCGGCCCGGAGGCCTGCGATGGAAAGCTGCTGAACCAGCAAGCAGCCGAGGCTGCGGTCTCCGATCGCCTTCGCTCAGGCGTGCTCACGGAGGAGCACATCACGATGCTTCTGGCCGAGACCAACGCGGAGATCCTCGCCCGAGGCAAGGCCGCGAGCGGAGAGGTCGAGGCGGTCGAAGCCAAGCTCGACGACGCTCGGAAGCGGCTCGACCGGCTCTACAACTCGCTGGAGACCGGCCATCTGGAGCCGGAGATCGCGGGCCCGCGCATCAAGCAGTGGAAGGAGACGGTCACGCAGCTTGAAGCCAAGCGGGCCGACCTCCACGACACATCGCGCAACGAGCCCATCATGATCGGCGAGGCCCGGGTCCGCCGGCACGTCGAGGAGATGCGCCAGCTGCTCGACCACGGGAGCGTGGCCGCGCGTCGCGCGTTCCTGCGGGCGTGGATCAAGCGCATCGACGTGAAGGAGCGCACCCTCACCATCGAGTACGCCTTCCCGGCGGGCCATTACGGCGGCGGCGATCTGACCACCGACGGCGGCGACGCCGAGGTCGGTCAGGCGCCCCGGAAGAAGGGCGGCGGCACCGCAGGCAGGAAGGGCGGCTCGGTTAACGCTCCGAGTAGCCCCTCAACCGGCCGAACGGGGCCCGGGTTGGGCGACGTTCTTTCTACACGACAAGATGGCTCCCGCTCCCTGACTTGAACAGGGGACCCTCTGATTAACAGGATGCATAAAACACGGTTTGAGGCTGATAAAACGCTTTGATTTAGGACGGGCCGGCGACAAGATTCAAAATTACGTCAATAACGATGCTTGTAACTATAATAAAACAAATATCAAATAATGCAGATTCAACGCCGACCTGACAATCTCTTCACATTAAGAAGGACCAAAGTCAGAAGGTGC
>CAIUMM010000228.1 GCA_903900265.1 uncultured Pseudomonadota bacterium | reverse complement strand
GGCGGCGAGCACCGACACCAGCGTGTCTTTCTGCCAGTGCCCATGCGGATCGAAGCGCCGCAGACGCGCGGTCATCGCCGCGGTCACGGGGTCTCCCGGCAGGTAGCCGAGCGTCACCGATCGGCGTTCGCCGTGCGCCGGGGTAAACACCGCGCTGTAGTACCCGCGCTCCTTGCGCTTCTGCTTTTGAACGGTCCAGGTCATGTCGAGTCCTTTCCGCGGAGTGTGCCGCAGGAAGGTACAGTGACCTGAACGGGGGACCGTTGTCAAATGGCTGTTTGACGATGTTTTAGAGGTGTTTTGCAGCAGTTTGAGAGTGGCTGGACTCTCGAAAAACCGGCGTTGTAAGGTGGCTCCCGCTCCCTGACTTGAACAGGGGACCCTCTGATTAACAGTCAGATGCTCTAACCAACTGAGCTAAGCGGGAATGAACACCTCTTACCGCGCCCTCCCGACAGCGTCAAGGCCTGCGCTGCGCCGCGCCAGAACTCGACGCTATGCACAAAATACGCCCAAAATCTCCAGACCGCGCCCTCAACCTCCCCCAAAAAGTCTGCACATTCTCTCGGCCGCCTAACCACGCCTGCCGACCTCGTGCACCAATTCCATATTTCAAACCTTGGTAGTTCTCTGAACACCCGCGCCCATCCCCTCCCTCCACGCCCTCGATTCTACGTCGACTTCAAGGTTCCCTCTCCCATCGGACCCGGAAGGGGTTAGCCGCGCGGCATGCACTTTCGCTCCGGGACCGTGGCCCTCATCGGTCGTCCCAACGCTGGTAAATCCTCGCTTCTCAACGCTCTGGTCGGAGAGCGCATCGCCGCTGTGTCCAGCCGTCCCCAAACCACCCGCAACCGGGTGCTCGGGCTCTGGAACACCGAAGACATGCAGGTCGTGCTCCTCGACACGCCCGGACTGCACGACGCATGGACGGCGTTCAACCAGCGTATGGTCTCGGTCTCCGAGAGCGTTCTGGGCGAAGTCGAAGCCATCGCCTGGATCCTCGACATCGAGCCGCTGGTGGAGTCGCTGGCCCGGGGCAACCCGGTGCTGGACGAAAACCTGATCAACGTGCGGGACCGCGTGGTCGCGCGCGGGCTGCCGCTGGTGCTGGTCCTGAACAAGATCGACCGCGTGCCGAAAGAGCAGGCGTTGCCGGTCATCGCTGCGCTCGCCGAGATCAGCCCGATCCTCGTGCCGGTCAGCGCCAAAAAGGGCACCGGACTCGACTCGCTCGCCAAGGCGATCCACAAGATGCTGCCGGTGCAGCCCGCCCTGTACCCGCAGGACCAACTCACCACCGAGACCGAGCGTTTTATCGTGGCTGAGCTGATCCGAGAGCGCGTGATGGAGCACACCGAGCAAGAGGTGCCCTACGCCACCGCGGTCGAGATCGAAAAGTTCGACGAGTCCCACCGCGAGGCCGGCCGGGTGCACATCCACGCCAAGATCCTCGTCGAAAAAGAGAGCCAGAAGGCCATTGTCATTGGTCAAGGCGGCAAGATGATCAAGCGCATCGGCACCGAAGCCCGCAAGGCCATCGCCGGGCTGCTGGACTGTCAGGTGCGCCTCGACTTGTTCGTCGTGGTCGAGCGGGACTGGACCCGCAACCCCCGGCTGTTGAAAGAGCTGGGCCTCGACGGCTAGCAACCTCGCGGATCGGGGCGACACCGCGCCCGAACCCTGCTATCCGGCGCGAATGCTACCTACTCTTGCCATCGTCGGCCGGCCGAACGTCGGAAAATCTACCCTCTTCAATCGCCTCGCTGGCAACAAGAAGGCGCTGGTCCACGACCGACCCGGCGTAACGCGCGACCGAAACTACTCGGAAGCGGAGTGGCAAGGCCGGTCTTTCATGCTGGTCGACACCGGCGGCTACGATCCCTCACCGGGCGATCCACTGTTCGCGTCGATGCGCACTCAGTCGGACACGGCGATGGCTGAGGCCGACGTGATCATCTTTTTGGTGGATCGCCAATCGGGCATCACGCCCGCCGACCGCGAGAGCGCAAACCGTGTCCGCGCCGCCAAGAAGCCGGTGATCGTCGCCGTCAACAAGTGCGACACGAACTACCACGAAGACGACGCCCACGAGTTCTGGGAGCTGGGCTTCGACGAGGTCGTGCCGCTGAGCGCAGAGCACGCACGCGGCATCTTCGAGCTGATGGACGCGGTGTTCGCCCGCATCCCCGCACGCGAAGACGAGGAGCCCGAGGCCGAGATCGAAGGGGAGATCCGCGTCGCCGTGCTGGGGCGCCCCAACATCGGGAAGTCCACGCTGCTCAATCGCCTGCTTGGTCAGGAGCGGCACGTCGTCCACGACATGCCGGGCACCACGATGGACTCGACCGACACCCTGCTCGACTACGAAGGCACGCGCTTTCGCCTCGTTGACACCGCCGGCATCCGTCGCCGGGGTCGTATCAGCGACCGCGTCGAGACCATCGCCGTGTCCGCGGCGATCCGCACCATCGAGCGCTGCCATGTGCTGATGCTGGTGATCGACGGCGCTGAGGGCGTCACCGATCAGGACGCAGCGCTGGCCGAGCTGATCACCGAGCGGGGCCGCGGGGTCCTGCTGTTGATCAACAAGTGGGACATGGTCCGCGAGATGGAGGACCGCAACATCAAGGTGTTGGAAGAGGAGATTGAACGCAAGCTCCCGCATCTGGTGTGGGCGCCGGTGCTGTACATCTCCGCGCTCACCGGCAAGGGCTGTGGCAAGGTGCTCTCCGTCGCGCGCGACGTCTACAACAGCTTCAACCAGCGCGTCGCCACCGCGAAGCTCAACGACTTCCTGCGGGAAGCCGTCGCGGCCTACCAGCCGCCGCAGCTCAACAACCACCCGGTGCGCGTCCAGTACATAACCCAGGTCCGCGTGCGTCCGCCGACCTTCACGATCTTCTGCAACAACCCGGACGGCGTCGGCGACGGCTACCAACGGTACCTGCAGAACAAGCTCCGCGAGCAATTCGGCTTCCTTGGGACGCCGCTGCGCCTGCAGCTCCGTCGCCGCAGAAAGCTGGGCGAAGACAAGCCCGAGACCATCGGGCTGTCCGAGCGCGCGCCTGCGCCGCTGTGGATCGACGACATGGCCGAGGAGCTGGACGACGACAGCGATGTCGCGCTCGAGGAGGACGAGGTCCCTGAAGGCGACGTCCTCGAAGACGGCGACGAAGGCGACGACGACGATCTCGAAGACGGCGACGGCGAAGTCAGCGACGAAGAAGACGACGGCGAAGAAGACGACGGCGAAGTCAGCGACGAAGAAGACGAAGACAGCGAGGCGTAGAGCATGGCGGTCCGCATCCTCGACGAGCACTTGATCAACAAGATCGCCGCCGGCGAGGTCGTGGAGCGGCCCGCTTCGGTGTTGAAGGAGCTGTTCGAGAACGCGCTGGACGCGGGCGCCACCGACGTGCGCGTGCACCTGCGCGCGGGCGGGCGGAACCTCGTCAAGGTCATCGACAACGGCTCGGGTATGAACCGCACCGACGCGGTGATGTGCACCGAGCGCCACGCGACGTCGAAGATCCGCACCGATGACGACTTGTTTCGCGTCTCTACGCTGGGTTTTCGCGGCGAGGCGATCCCCAGCATCGCCAGCGTCAGCCGCTTCACGCTGCTGACCCGCCCGAACCCGGATTGCCCGGCTTGGATCTCCTCTGGGCCCGGGCCCGGCACCGGCGCCGGGCTGGGCACCGACGAAGACATCGGCACCTGCGTGGAGCTGAACGGCGGGAAGCTCATCGACGTGCGCGCCGCGGGCTGCGCGCCGGGCACGGAGATCGCCGTCGCGGATCTATTCTTCAACGTCCCCGCGCGGCGGAAGTTCTTGAGGACCATCGAGACCGAGCTGGGACACTGCGTGGAGGCGGTGACCCGCGCCGCGTTGACGCGGCCGGATCTGGACCTCGAGGTGCTGCACGAGGACCGCACCGTGCTGCGCTGTGCGCCTACCGACGATCACCGTCGTCGCGCCGCAGACCTGCTCGGGCCCCACGGCGAGGCGCTGATCCCGGTCACGTTCACCCGCGGCACGCTGGAGGTGCGCGCGTTGTTGAGCCCGGTCGGCGTGCACCGCGCGCAATCGACGGGCTCCACGTGGACCTACGTCAACGGTCGCTTTGTGCGCGATCTGATGCTGCGCCGCGCGCTCAGCGCCGCCTACGCGGGGATCGTCCCGAAAGACCGTTATCCCCTCGTGATCCTCGACATCCGCATCCCCCCGGCAGACGTGGACGTCAACGTGCACCCCGCCAAGACCGAGGTGCGGTTTGCGCATGGCTTCGAGCTGCAGAACGCGCTGACGCAGGGGCTGCGCACCGCGCTGCAGGACTACGGCATCCAGCGCCCGGTGACCGCGGCCCGTCCCGTCAGCTACGGCGCCCCATTGGCGCCCAACCCCACCCAAGTGCGCCTGCCGGTCGCGTTTCCCGAGACCCAAGCCCCGCCAATTCAGGTGGGCAGCGTGTCGGTGAGCGCTGAGCCACCTGTGGCTTGGAGACCTATCGCACCGACCGAACGCTCCGTCCAAGTCCCAAGCGCGCGCACCGCCCCGACCGTCGCAGCCCCGCTCATCGCCCCGCTTGGCACCCCGCTCGTCACCCCGATCGCAGCGCCGAACGCGGCCCCGATCGTCGCGCCCGCCCCCGTCCCCGCTCCCCCGTCGGTTCCCGCTTCCCTGCCCGCCTCCAGCGCGTCGTCGCCCAACCGCCCGCTGCTCCCGGTCGCGCGCTTTCAGGACCTCCGCGTGATCGGCCAGCTCCAGCACACCTACCTGCTGTGCGAAGGCAACGGCGAGCTGGTGATCATCGACCAACACGCCGCCGCGGAGCGGGTCACGCTCTACAAGCTCAGCTGCGATCGCGAGAACATCGTCGGCGGGGCCCAGCAGCTGCTGACGCCGCGTCTGGTCCGGCTCGGAGCGCAACGTGCGCGCGCCTTGGCGCCGCAGGTGGATAGCCTGCTGGAATGGGGCTTGGATGTTCGATTTTTAGGCGGCGACACCTTCGCGATCCACGGTTTGCCCGCGCCGCTCGCCCGCGCCGACCTCGACACCCTGCTCGGCGACGTCGCCGACGAGCTCGCTAACGGCGCGCCGGCGTCCCTGCCCCAGGAAAAGCTGGATCACTTCCTGAACACGCTCGCGTGCCACACCTCCATTCGCGCCGGCGACGTCCTCTCCCCCGAACAAATGCTACGCATCCTGCGCGAGCTCGACGATGTCGACTTTTCCGTCTGCGCTCACGGTCGCCCGGTGCTCATCGGCATCCCGCCCGCCGAGCTGGAGCGGCGCTTTCACCGTTAGGGTTTAGTCCCCCCAGAGCACGACGTTGACCGCGTTCTGCGGCACCTTCTCTTCCACCAAGCCACCGGCGATGATCGCCCCGAAGTTGGGGTCGACCGCGACGCCCGGCAAGCCAGCGCGGCCCGAAAGGCCGTCGGTGTCCGAGTCCGCATCGCAGTCCGCGAGCGCCGTGTAGGAGTTGTTGTCGTTGGGATCGAAGATCTCCACGCAGGACAAGCCCGTCGCCAGCACGCTGCCGGGGACGTAGTCGGTCATGCCGCCGACGATCAACACGCGACCGTCGGGCAACAAGCTCATCTTGTGCCCGACGCGCGCGACGTTCATGCTGCCCGCAGGCGACCACACGCTGCTGTCCGGATCGTAGATCCACCCATCGGCGAGCGCGGGGGCGCCGGTGACAAAGTCGACGAACACCTCGGTGGATTGGGTAGCGCCGCCCGTGGCGAACACCCGACCGTCCGCGAGCGTGACCATCGCCAGACCGGCGAGCGCGACCGGCATCGCGGTGTCCGCGGTGACGTCGTGCCCAAGCGACACACGATGGCACGCAGCGTCGGTGTACCAACTTGCATAGTTGTTCCCATCGGTTTCGGTCATGCTGTCTTGAAGGGACCCGCCACAGAAGAGCGATCCCTTGGTCCCCAAGGCCGCTCCGGCTCCGTCAAACATCGGCGTCGACTTGATGTTGTAATCTTCGATCGCTTCGGCGCGACGGGTCTCTGGGTCCCAAAACTCAACGGTGGTGCTGACCGCGACCGAGCGCTCGTTGGAATTGTGCGTCCAACCACCCCACATGACCACGGCACCTTGAGCGTCCACCACCGTCGCAGCCTCGCTGCGCGGAGACGCCAGACCTTCCCGGTTCGAGAGCTCCTCAAAAGTAGCGTCTTCCGGATTGTACAGCCACACCTTCGAGGTGACCGGCTTGGGATCAATCAACCCCGGAGAGATGCCTCCGCCGCCGACGAACACCTTGCCGGCGTCGGGGCCGGTCGCGATCAGCGCGATCGAGGACCCAAAGAAGCCCGTGTGCTCCTCGTCCTCCATGTCCGTCCACGTGGGCGCGGCGCCGATGGTCTCGTAGACAAAATCGGCGGAAGGGGTTCCGATTACGATCTTCTGCACCACCTCAGAGGTCTTTTTCCAATCGTCGGAGCCGTTCACGCCTACGCCGCCAAACACGTGAAACGTGCCGTCGCCGACTGGGATCACCGTGGGGCCGACCACCGCGTTGGCCAAACCGCCGATCCAGCCCACCTGATCGACCGAACCGAAGAGCACCGTGCTCTCCTGAGACCCCGAGCTCGCCGAAAGCGGCGCCGTACGACCTCGACTGACGGTGACGTCCCCCACCTTGCCCTCAAACAGCAAGGAGCTGTTGTCCAACGCGCCGATACCGGTGCCGGACAAGGTCAAGCCGCTCTCCGGCGCGCCGAGGTCAAAATCATCGGCGCTGCCATCCGCGCCGATCACCGACAGCATGACGTGATCCACGCCGTCAAAAGGCGACTGGTTTGTGGGCACCACCGGCGTGATCGCGATGTCGAACTTGCCGCCGCCCGATGACCCACCGCAACCGGTGAGACAGGTGCAGAGCGCGGCCGCGAGGGTGACGCTGGGGACGAACCAAGGAGCAGATGCGATGCGTAGCGGAGCCATTTTACCAGTGTAGCACTTGCCGCGCCATTTTGGGCCGAACGGCGCGAGGTGTGACGGGACGGCGCTGCCATGTGACGTTGCCGACATGCTTCAAAGCGCGCTGCTCCACCATCCCCGAGGTCGCTACACCCACGGCTTCACGACTCGCGAGGACGGCGATCTGCGCCCAGGAGCCGAGGGACAAGCTGCTGCCGCGGCGCGGATCGTTCACGCGCTGGGCGGGACCGGCCCGCTCCTCGCCGTCACTCAAGTGCACGGCGCCCGCGTGGTTGACGGGAACGAAGCGGCCGAGGCGATGCGAGCGGGCACACCGTCAGAGGCCGATGCGATCATCAGCACCCGCGAGGACGCGGTGATCGCGGTGCGCGTCGCGGACTGCGTGCCGATCCTGCTCACCGCGCCGGGCGGGGTCGCGGCGATCCACGCAGGGTGGCGCGGCAGCGCGGCGGACATCACCCGAATCGGGTTGCGCGCGCTGTGCGATGCCACAGGATGCAGTCCGAGCGAGGTACGCGCAGCCATCGGCCCGTGCATCTCCGCGGCGGTGTACGAGGTCGGCCCCAACGTCATCGAAGGCCTGTCCGGCGTCGGCGTGAACGATCTCTGGCGCACCGTGGGCCCGAACGGCCGCGACCACGCCAACCTCGCGCTGCTGAACGCCGACATCCTGCGCGACGCTGGCGCCCGCGTCGATGTGCTCGGACTTTGCACCGTCGGCGACGCGCGCTTCTGGTCCTATCGACGCGACGGGGAGACCGGAGGCCGACAAGCGGCAGTGATCCGCTGGGCCGGCGGGTGAGCATCCGCCGCGCGCGCATCCGGCGCGCCCTGCTCCGTGGCGGACTCGCCGCGACGCTCACGTGGACTGCGTTTGCGACCGGCTGCGCGGATCCCAAGCTCGTGCCCTTCCGGGACGCCGCCGCCGCGTACGACGCGGGGCGTAAGGCGCTCGACGCCGGAGACGCGGACGCCGCGATCACCCGATTCGGCGAAGCGCGGGCGCTGGACCCGCAGAGCGCGACGCTGCCGCTCTGGCAAGGGCGCGCCTACGCCGCCGCCGGGCGCCTCGATGAAGCCGTCGCTGCAGCAGACGCCGTGATCGCGCTGCATCCCGAAGACGGCACGGCGCACTACAACCGGGCCGCGTGGCACGCGCGACAAGGCCGCCTTGGAGAGGCTGCAGCCGGCCTACAGATGGCGTTAGGCCTCAAGGCTGCGACGGTTTGGCAGGCGGCGCGTGACCCGGACTTTCTGCCGCACCGGACCGATCCGGCGTTCGCCGCGGTGCTGCCCCAGCAGGACCTGCTCGCAAAGGTGGAGGGACCGAAGAACAACGGCTTTATCGGCAGCGAGCTGATGCTGACGTTCACCTTTGTGGGACCGGACGACCAAGTGCCGGCGCTGACTGGCCCAGACATCCCGGCGTGCCTGAAGCAGCGCCGCATCGTCGAAGACGACCACGTTGAAGAGGGCACGGCGCGTCGGGAGCTGCGGGTTTATTTTACCGCCCTCGCCGCATGTACGATCACGCTGGGGCCCTTCGAGGCGCGCGGCAGCACGGCCTCCAATGACCCCGCCCGCGTGGCGCTCCCGGCGCAGCCGATCACAGTGCTCGGCCTCGACGGATCCGCCCCGCTTGGATCCAACACAACCCTTCAAGACGCCGCTTGGGTACTCCCAAGCGCGATCACCGGCAGCGCGCCGGTGCCGGGATGGGACGGCGCGACGGCGACGATGGGCGAGCGGCCCGCAGCCTCGCTGGTGTTGCTGGAGTGGCGCGTCGATGCGCAGACCCGCAGCATCGGCGGGATCACGCGCTGACAGGCACGTCCTCGGCGCGCCCTGCGCCGCTCACGGCGGCGATCAACGCGGCCCGCTCTTGGTCCACCGCCGCGCGGGCGTCCGACCCAAGCCAGACCCCGCGTAGCAGCTTTACGCGCACGGTCACCCGCTCGTCGAAGCGCAGCGCGACAAAACCGGTCAACGGCCCGATCAGCGCCATCGCGAGGCCGGCTATCCAACCCTGCCAGGCGCCCATCGCGACCGCCTCGCCCACGTACACCGGCGCAAGCACGGCTACGCCGACCAGCACCTTCATCGTCCCGACCACGTCGGTGTTTCCGGCGGCGAGCCGCTCCGCGATCCAGCGGATCATCCGATATGGAACCCACGCGAACAGCGCGCCCAGCGCCGCGATCGGCGCCATCGCAAGTAGCCCAAGGGTGCGCGCCAGCACCCGACCCCGATCGGGCGCGAGCACCGCGAGCGGATCCACGACGCCGAGCTCGTCCATCCGGCGCTGGAAGGTCTCGAACGCGACCACAGCCCGCGCACGCGCCGCGTCATCCCCGCGCTGATAGGCCAGCGCCAACGTGCGCGCACGCTCCTCCTGCTCGGCCACGGTGCGCTTGGCCGTGGCGAGGTCGCTCCCGGGAACCACCGGCAGCGTCCAGCCCGCGACCGCATAAAACGCTCTTCGTAGCTGCTCACTCTCTCCTTGCAGCACGACCGCACCCAGCGCGGCCTCCACTCTTTCGGTCAGTTCGGTGACCGCGCGACGAGGATCGTCCCGATGCAACGCGACCAGATCCGCGATCTCCACCGGCTCCCCGACCCTGCCGGCTGCCCGAGAACGAAACACCGCTTTGTCCTCGTAGAACAACCCGACCGGCAAGATGCGCAGCGGCACGTTGGGATGCTCCGCGAGCGCAGAGAGCGCGATCCGCGCCGCCCCAGACTTCAGCGGTTGGAGCGTCGGCTCCGAGTGGGACTTGCCCTCCGGAAAAAGTGCCAACCAGTGACCTTCGGACAGCGTTTTTCGGCATCGGGCAAAGGTCGCTTCGTTCCTCGACGTATCGGCCTCGTGCGCGCGGTACACCGGCATCGCGCCCGACTTCTCCATCACCCAACGCCCAGGCGCGGTGCTCCAAAACGTGCTCTTGGCCAGAAAGCCTACACGCCGCCCAAGCAGCAACCGCAGCATCAACGGATCCAGCAGCCCGTTGGGGTGATTGGCGACGACGATGTACACGCCGGACTGAGGGACGTCCCCGCGCAAGCCCCGCACCGGGTAAAACAAACGGAGCAGCGCCTCAGTGAGGCGATCTACCCAGCTCATTCCGGCACAGTGCGCCAACCACGCAGCCAGATCCCAGCGCCGATCGCCATGAACACCGGAACCAGCAGCACGCCGGGCACCAGCGAGCCCGCTTGGTCCGAGACAAAGCCGATGATCGGCGGGCTGATCGCGTCCCCCAACAGGTGGATGCAGAGGATGGCGAGCGCAAACGCACGCGCCCGCAGGTTGGCGTCCACGGCGTTGGCGATCAGCGTGTTGATCGGCCCGTTGTAGAACCACAGGAAGAACTGGGCGACGCCGATGAACGCGATGGACACGCGCACATCGGGCACCAACAGCGCGATCGTCGCGCACACGGCGGCGAGCACCATCGAGACCGCCGAAACCGCGAGATAGGGCTGGCGCGTGCGCCGCTTGATCCGCTCGGCCAACCAACCTCCAAGGCCGGTTCCGAACAAGCCGCCCACAACCGTCACCATCCCGACCGTGCTCCCGGCCGCAGCGGTCTCCATACCGCGCACCCGGGACAGGTAGACGGGGAACCAATCCGCCATGCCGCCCGCCGCGAACGTGACGGCAACGTAGCCAGCGACCGCGTAGACGTAGGTCGGGCTCGTCATCAGCTCGCGCACCGCCTTGGGCCACGTGGTCGCGACCGGGGCCGGATCGGAGGCCGAGCGCCCCGGGTCGCGGATCAAGAGCGCGAGACCGCTCACCAGAATGCCGGGGACGCCGCAGATCAAGAAGGCGTCTCGCCAGCCGTAGTGCGCGCCGAGGTATCCCCCGAGGGTGAACCCGATCGCCGCGCCCACCGGGATCGCCACATAGAACACCGTCAGCACGCGGTTCCGTTTCTCGGCGCTAAAAAAATCCGAAAGCAGCGGCGGCGCCAACGTGGCGTACGCGGCTTCGCCCACGCCCACGAGCGCGCGCGCAAGCAGGAACCCCCAAAACGTGGTTGCAAAGGCCGCAGCGGCCGTAGCGACGCTCCACAACGCGACGCCCGCGGCGATGAGACGCGTGCGGGAGACGCGGTCGGCGAGCGCCCCGAACACCGGGCTCGCGAGCATGTAGACGATGACGAACGCCGACAGTGGCAGGCTGGTCTGGGCATCCGTCAGCTTCAGATCGGCCTTGAAGAGGTCTTTCACCGCGCTCGGCACGTAGCGATCGATGTAGTTCAGCAGGTTCATCGCCGTCAGGATGACCACCGCGAAGGTGGCGCCCGAAGGTGCCGCGCTCCGTTCGTTCGACGAGGATGCAGCAGGTTCGACGGGCATGGACAACGCAGACTCCGGGCGCAGCTCTCCTAATCAGAAACGCCGCGGGACGGCTATACTACCGGTATGCGTGCACACTGGTTGCTCCTCCCCCTCGTGATCGCCTGCAAGGCGACCGAGAACCCCAGCGACGACAGCGACGACAGCGCTCCGAGCGTACCCGAGGAGGCCCCGTATTTGCTCGACGACGGCGACGGCGCGCCCGTCACCGTCGACACGCCCGCGGTGGAAGCCGCGCTCGCCGCTGCGATCGCCGCTGCGCGCAGCACCAACGCCCAGCCCGCGCTGAACAGCTACGCGACCGCCGCGGCCGGAGCATCCGCAGACTGCCCCTCGCGCTACACCGACAGCAACGGGCTCCCCTACTGGAACGACGCCTGCACCACCGACGGCGGCACCACGTTCTCCGGCTACGGCTACGCGATCGACTACCTGAACACCGACAACGGCGACGGCTACATCTGGACCGGCAGCGGGCTCTACACCGCCGCCACCGTCACCACCCCGGACGCGCTCACGTTCACTGGCAGCGGCTCAGCCTATGCCCTGCGCGGCATCGCCGGCGACGGCACCATCGTCTACTACAGCGTGGTGAGCGGTCAGTTCACCTGGGACGGCGCCGAAGCCGAGGGCACGTGGCTCACCGGCCAGAGCCCGGGCATGTCGATGTGGCTGACCGAGAACTCCGGGACGCACGGGGCGTACTTCGCCGGCAGCGTGCCGATCCAAGCGCCCGGCTTTGACGTCGCGGTGCTGGAGGAGACCAGCGTCGCCTCAGCCAACGCGGGCTGGCCCTGCCCCGGCGAGATCGCTGGAAGCGTGTCGGTGCACAGCGTCGAAGGCGTTTGGTACGAGGTGGTGTTCGACGGCGGCTGGACGCAAGACGCCGCGACCTGCGATCAATGCGGTACGGTCTGGGTCGACGGCGTGGCCCAAGCGGAGGCCTGCGTCGACGCCAGCGCATGGGTGGATTGGGAGACGTCTCCTTGGTGACCGCTCCGGTCCGCCGGGGAAAGAGACTACCCCGGAGGCCAACTCAGCCGGCGCCCCGCCAGTAAGTGCATGTGCAAGTGGAACACCGTCTGTCCGGCGTCCTCGCCGTTGTTGATGACGACGCGGTATCCGGCTTCGGCGATGCCTAACTGCGCGGCCACGTTCCGCACCGCCAGCAAGCACCGTCCCAACACCAGCGCGTGCTCGTCGGTGGCGTCGGAGAGCTTGGCGATCGGCAGCCGAGGGACGACGAGGATGTGGGTCGGCGCCACCGCGTGCAGGTCGCGAAAAGCGACAGCGTGCTCGTCTTCGTAGACGATGTCGGCGGGGATCTGGCGGGCGATGATCTTCTCAAACAGGGTCAAGGCAGCTCCTTGGGATGATCCCGCTCATAGCGGGCCAGCACCTCAGCGACGACGAGGGCGCGCGGGCGGTCAAAGATCGCTTCAATGGACGCAAACTCGGCGTCAGACAATGTGAATTGAAAGCCCTCGATGTAGCGGCGCGTCAGATCGGCCAACACCGGGTCTTGCGTACCGCCGATGTCGGCGGCCCAGAGCAGCAACACCATGCCGGCCCCGGGATCCCGATCGGCCCCGTAGCCCTCGCAGAGCAGGCGCCCCGCCAACTGCAACGCCCTCGCCTCGCCCAACGGCTCCACCGCGGCGCGATGGAGCTTGGCCATACGCCCCAGCGCCGCGACCGCAGGCCCAGGGCGGCCGCTCTCCGAATATGCACGGGACAAATCCTCCAGCCCTTCGACCTCGCCGCGGGTGTCGTTCGCGTCGCGGGAGAGCCGGATGGCCTCAAACAACACCGGGATGCGCTGGTCGGGCGCTACGATCGCCGCTTCCCGGCGCTTGACCGCCGCCATCCCCGGCAGCATCCCCGCTCTAGAAAACAGCGTCTGCGCACGCACGAGCAGCTCCCGCGCACGATCCATGTCCCCCGACGAAGCCGCCATATCGGCGAGCTCCAACACCGACTGTCCATCATCCGGGCCCCGCAGCGCCGAGGCCGCGCCGCTGTCCCCCACGCGCTGGTGCAAGCTGGCCAGCTCGCGCTCGACCTGCGCCGACGGGGGCCCGACCTCGAGGATCGCCTGCACCGCCGCGATCGCCGCCAGCACGCCGTTGCGATCATCTTGGGGAAGCACATCGCGCGCTTGAATCCGAAAGGTGGGCATCCACAGCGCCGCGATCGCGCCGGCGTCTTTGGCGAGCGCCGGAAATGCCCGCACGATGCCGACAAGCGCGAGCAGCGCGGGCTCGGAGTTGTCCAGCGCCGCCCGAAAGCGCGCGCGCTCGTCCAGCACCGCCGGCTGGTGCAACACCCAGCGCGGCTGCTCGACCAGCACCGTCGCCAGCGAGCGCCGGAGCGCGTTGGCGAGCGCCTCATCCAACGCGTCGGTCCCAGCCGACCCCGCAGCGCTCGGGAAAAGCGCGCGCACCGCCGCCGTCGCGCAGGCACCCGCGGCGGGATGCTGGCTCGCTTCGGGCGCGATCCGTGACAACCACCCGATCAAGATCAGGTCATGACGCAGACAATCCAACGGCGGGCTCAGTAGGACGCGCGCAGCGGCAGCATCAGGATGCCATCCTTGTACTTCGGACCGGAGATGATGAACGTGCCATCCCGGTTGATGTTGACCGTGGTGTCCAACACTTTGCCTTCGGCGTTCGACATTTCGACGCGCAGCTTGCAACGCGCCTCATCCATCGAAAGCAGCGTGACCTTGACCTTGCGCCCACCTTCAACGGTGAAGTTCGCGGCGGAGCTGACCGCGACGTCGGAGGTCTGCTGGGAGAGCAGCCGGTAGCCCTTGTACTTGAAGTACCGGAAGGAGCTGGCGAGCGACGCGAGTCGCGGGTCTACGCCGGACTCGCTGTCCGTCGCGTGAACGACCAGCACTGACAAGGAGATGCGGCTGGGAAGCTTGTCATCCGCCGCCTGCGCGGTGGGCGCCAGCATCGGCAGCACGCAGCGCCCAGCCGGAAGCACGCCGATCAGCGCGATGCACAGACCACAAACGACAAGGAACCGTTGGAAGAAGTTCACAGCACGCCGCCGTTTTCGCCGCTTTCGTCGACGAGGATGAAGGTAGGGCCGCCGTCGTCGAACTGAACGACCTGCGCGACTACGTCTTTCGAGGTTTCAATATCTTCGACCTGCGCGTCGTTCACCGACCCGAGCACGAACGCAGGCGCCACCTGGGCGAGCGAGTCACCGAGGCCCTTGCCCGGGAGCGTGGCCATGGACGGAACGACGGCGAGCAACACCAACGCCGCCATCACAAATGCGGCGATGGGAGCGCCCAACGAAGCCCAGCGGGGCATCGCCCGCTCACGCGGCTCGACAGCGGCCATCACTTCGGGCGCCACATCGATGGGCTCCAGACCGCCAAGCGCATCCCGCAAGGCAAGGCCAAGGTCCGCGCTGGCCGCAGCATCTCCCGCATCGGCGCCGATGCTGTCGGCGATCGCGCCCCACAAATCAACCGGCGCGACGTCGGTGGCCGCGGCGCGTACCCGCTCCCCGATCCGACTCGACGTTTGGAGCGCGGCCTGGGATTCGGAGTCGCGCAACACGCGGCGGCTGACCGCAGCGCGTGCAGCGCCGCTAAGCTCGCCGTCTGCAAAGGCGGAGATCAGCATCGAGTCGGCGTCATCCAAGCCCGCGAAGATGAAATCGGCGAGATCGGCAGGAGCCTCAGGCAGCACATCGCGCAGCACGACGGGCGCACTGTCCAGCGCCTCAAACACGCCTGGAGCAACGTCGATGTCCGAAGCGAGCGCCTCGGCGAGCATCGGGAACCCTTCGGAGTCGACGCCCTCCATCACGCCTTCGACCACGTCGATGGACACGCCCACGAGCAACGCCCGCAGGCGCTCTCCGGGCAAGCGCAACGCGTGAAGCGCATCCGCGGGAAACGAGGCTTCATCGCCCCCAAGAACCGGCGCGCCATCTACCGCGCGCAGCAAGTCCAGCTCAGCGGCGGTGAGCGGCGCGGGTTCGAGTTCGGGGCGGAAGGGTGTCATCAGCTGCTCTGACGCACCAGCCCCGGGTTCATTCATGCGCCCGTGCCCTTTTTTGCAGACGGCGACGGATTTGTAGACGCCGCCGACGGGTTGGCGCCCGACGTGCTCGGCGCATCGGCGCTCAGCAGCGCCTGCATCCGCTTGCGAGCGTAGAAAAGACGGCTCATGACCGTGCCTTCCGGGATGCCCATGCTCTCCGAGATCTCGGCGTAGGACAAGCCTTCGACCTCGCGCAGCAGCAGCACCTCGCGCTGATCTTCGGTGAGCTCGTCCATCGCCGCGAAGATGCGCTCCCGCAGCTGCTTGCGCTGCAGCGCCTCTCCCGGGCTCGCGGAGTGATGCACCAGCACGACCTCGCCGTCTTCATCCCGCGTGCCGACGGCCTCGTCGAAGCTGCCGGTGCGACGGCGACGGCGCTTGCGGCAGCTGTCGATCGCGAGGTTCATCGCGATGCGGTACAGCCACGTGTAGAACGCCGAGTCGATGCGGAAGGAGTCGAGGTTCTGATACGCCTTGATGAAGGCGTTTTGCACCAGATCTTTGGCCTCGGCCTCGTCGCGCACCATACCGACGACCATCGCGTACAAGCGATTCTGGTAGCGTTCGACGATGGGGCGGAACGCGTTCTTGTCGCCCTGAAGGACGCGGGCGACGAGCTCGTTGTCGGGGGTGTCTACAGCCATGGCGCGTCCAAGTAACCCCGCTGCGGCAAAGTGCCTTCCGAGAGTCTACAACGTTCACAAGCCGGCCTGATTCGCCGGGATACGCAAGCCCAATGCGTCCCCTGCCCTCTGCGTTCGATCCCGACTCTTCCCCGACTGCAGCCCCCCGACTCGCAGAGCGAAAGGCCGGGCACGAAGCGGCGCTTGCTTCCGTGCGCGAAGCGCTGGACGAAGCCGCGAACGCTCGCTCCGAAAAGGCCATCGCGCGACACCGCGAGCAGAACAAGCGCACCGCCAAAGAGCGCATCGACCTGCTGCTAGACCCGGGGGCGCCGTTTTTAGAGATCGGCGCGCTCGCCGCCCGCGGGATGTACGACGGCGGCGTTCACAAGGCTGGCAGCATCGGCGGCGTTGGCGTGATTGAAGGACGAACCTGCGTCATTCAAGCCAACGACGCGATGGTCAAAGGCGGCACGATCTACCCGATGGGCGTCAAAAAGACGCTCCGCCTGCAAGCGATCGCGATGGAGAACCGCTTGCCATTTGTGTCGCTCGTCGACTCAGGCGGTGCCTACTTGCCCCTTCAGAGCGAAGTTTTTCCCGACATCGACGACGGCGGACGGATCTTCTACAACCAAGCGCGCATGTCGAAGATGGGCATCCCGCAGCTCTGCGCCGTCATGGGCCTGTGCACGGCAGGCGCGGCGTACATCCCGGCGATGAGCGACGAGGTCGTGCATGTGCGCGGCACCGGCGCGATCTTCCTCGCCGGCCCGCCGTTAGTGCGCGCCGCCACCGGCGAGGACGTCACCACCGAGGAGCTCGGCGGCGCGGTGCTGCACACCCACGTCTCCGGCGTCAGTGACTACCTCGCCGAGAACGACGACGACGCGATCGACATCCTGCGCCGTCGCGTCGCGTGCTTGCCGCAGCAAGGCGCACCCCCGGCCCGCGCGCCCCGTGCACCCCGCTACGATCCGCACGAGCTCTACAGCATCGTGCCCACCGAGCCCCACGTGCCCTACGACATCCGCGAGGTCATCGCCCGCATCGTCGACGGCAGCGAGTTCGAGGAATTCCAGGCCAACTACGGCCCGACCATGGTCTGTGGATGGGCGTACATCCACGGCTATTTGGTCGGCGTGCTCGCCAACAACGGGCCGATCTTCAGCGAGAGCGCGCTGAAGGCCACGCACTTCATCGAGCTCTGCGAAAAGCGAGGCACCCCGCTGGTGTTCTTGCAGAACGTCGCCGGGTTCATCGTCGGGAAAGCCTACGAGCGCGGCGGCATCACCAAGCACGGCCAGCAGATGGTCGCGGCGGTCGCGACCTGCACGGTGCCGAAGTTCACGGTGATCGTCGGCGGGAGCTTCGGGGCAGGAAACTACGCGATGTGCGGGCGGGCGTACTCCCCGCGCTTCTTGTGGATGTGGCCCACCGCGCAGATCGCGGTGATGGGCGGGGAGCAAGCGGGCCGCGTGCTGATCGACGTGCAGAACACCCAACGCGCGAGGGCGGGCTTAGGACCGATCTCTCCGGAAGAAGAGGCGATGATCCTCGAGCCGGTGCGCGCCAACACGCGCGCCGAAGGGAACGCGCTGCACGCCACCGCCAACCTCTGGGACGACGGCATCATCGAACCCCACCGCACCCGCGATGTGCTGGGGCTCTCGCTCGCCGCCGCGCTGCACGCCCCGCTGCCCGATCCGCCCCACGGCTGGCCGCAGGGTTTCAGCACGTTTCGGTTTTGAAGCCGAGACGCTACCAGTTCCAAAACCCGTTGGCCCAGCTGGCCGTCGCGGTGTTGACCGGAGGCCGCGGCGCCGTGTAGCTCTCCGTCTGCCGCCCGGTGTAGCCCTGCGTCACGAGGCTGCCGACGGCGTCGGCGTGCGCATACACGTTGTCGATCTGGGCTCGCAGATCCGCCACGTCGGCGTCGGTGAGGTAGCCCGACGAGGTGGCTTTGTAGAACTGCACGGTCACGCGCACCGGAAACCGGGTGTCGCGCTCCACCGGCAGGTTGTCGAACTCGCGAAATGGTCCTTCCACCTCGCCGTAGCTGACCACCGCCTGCTCGATGTCTGATCGGTCGGCCGACCGGGACGCGCTCTTCTCCATCGCCGCTGCCGGAGCCGCCATCGGCGCGCCGTCTCCGTACCCCGAGTACCCGTACGAAGGCGGCGCCACCTGCTTGAGCGGCACCTGGATCATCAACACCGCGTCAGCGCCCCTCCCCGATTCCGGGGTGTAGACATCGCCGACCTCTTGACCGCTCCGGCGTTGGGCTTGCCAATCGGACACCCGCTCAGCGACAAACGGCGCGCGCTCCCCGTGCGTGTTGAAGAAGATCGGCTGACTCATGTAGCCGCCGTCGTTCTCGATCACCTGCATGCTCGTGCCCTGCCGCGTAGCGACGATCGCGAGCACCGCAGGGTTTCCGGGGTACGACTGGTAGTTGTAGAGCACCGGCGTGAACACCGCCGAGCCGTCCTTCGGCACCGGCAACAAGCACGCCTGCGCGCTGACCAGCACCTCGGTGTCCCGATCCGACCACAGGCTCGAACGGCCGCCTGTCCAGGACCCCGGGTTGGTCAAGAACGCCCGCGGGTTCTGCAAGAGCGTCGAGAGCGCCACCGGCCGAAGCGACGCGCCGCGCTCGTTGCCGACGTTCACAAAAAAGTTGCTCGCGCGCACGTCCGCGGTCTTGTCGCTGAAGTTGTCGAAGCGGATGACCGGCATCGGGTGCAAGAGGCCCGCGGCGTCGCGAACTCCGATGGTCATATCTGAGATGTTTGGGCCGTAGGCGGAGCCTTTGGAGCGCCCGGTGTCCTCCCAGGTCACGTTGAGCAGGCTCAACCCGCGGCCTTGCACCGTGCTTTGTGCCGCGCTGTTGTAGACCAGCTGCTCTACGCGGGAGATCGCCGCGTGAAAAGCATCCGAGGTGGTTCCGGCCAACGCCGGCCGGGCTGCAAAGGTGGACGTCGCGAGGAGGAGAGAAAGCATCAGAGGCTCCGTGGGGTTCGCTCGGAGAACGACGCCCACGGCACGGACTTACAGCCCGATTTGATTTTCTTCTGAGTTCCGCTTGGCGCCGACCTGAACTGCAGGCTTAGAGGCTGAACAAGGGGAGATAGTGGTGCCGAAGACCGGACTTGAACCGACGACCTGCTGTTTACGAAACAGCTGCTCTACCAACTGAGCTACTTCGGCGACGCGCTCATTTACCCAGCGACCGGCCCGGCGTCAACGCCGCTCCGTCAGTTCGCTGCGCTTCCGGTCGTGGCACAATGCGCGGATGCTGTTCTTGCTGGCCGGATGCACGCTCGGCCTCGCCCCCTCCGAACCCGCGCCGAAGCCGATCTCGGCCCCGCCGTGGCGCTCAGTGGGGTTCGTCGACGACAGCCATCTCCCCCTGCCCGCGCTCGAAGGAGGCTCTTCCTTACTGGGTCCTTCGTGCTTCACCGTCAACGAGCGCCTGACGCGCCTCGATCCCCGACGTCCAGGAGACGGCCCGCCGTGCGGGGCCGAGCGCTGGACGAACGGCGCCGAGAGCTTCGATCTGCTCTGGTCCGGTAAGTACGCGCTGCTCGCGCGCAGCAGCGCTCCGGACGTCGGCGCGCAGAACGTCTGGCACGCGGTGGACGGCACGCTCGCCGCCTGTTTGGGCGCGTCCAACGGGATGCTGCTCACGCTGCCGCCCGGGGGCGACCCCGGCGCCACGCGCACCACCGACGGCAAGGTCTGGAGCCTGAGCTTCTCCGGGGCCGGGCGCTGCAAGCTCACCGGCACCTTGAAGATCCGGGTGCGCACCGACCGCGCCGACCCCACCGGCCTCGCCGTTGAAGGATTGCCGTGGAGGAAAGGGGGCAGTGCACGCGCCGAGGCGCTGCTCGTGCGATAATCCCCCGCATGGCCCAACGTCACGCCACACGCCGTTACCCCGACTCCCTGACCTTCCTCAAGGACTGGCAGGAGCAGCTCTCGATGGACGCCCTTTTGTTCGCCAGCGGCGCGCTTGAGGACACCCCCGCCAGCGAGATGAAGATCGACCTCGTCCTGCCCGCCGGGCAGCGCGTCGGGCCGATCACCGCGCAGCTGATCAATCTTTTTCCAGACGGCAGCTCCGCGTTCCGCCTGTCCGGAATGCCTGAGGCCGTCAAAACCGCCGTGGGCGCCGCGAACCTCGAGAAGGACAAGTGGCGCGACTACCTGCTCAGCACCGGCGAGCTGAGCCGCGCGTCCGGCACGGCCGAACCCGTCGCGGCTCCCGTGCCAGCCGAGACGGCGAGCGCGACTGAAGCTGCGAGAGCCGCCGAAGCTGCGGAGGTCGCGAGCCTCCGCCAGCGCATCGCCCAGCTAGAGGCTGAGGTGCTTCGGCAGCGCACCGCGGCCGCTCAGGCCGGCCAGTCCGGCGGATCTGGGGCCCCCACGGCGGGCGTGCGCGGGCTGTTCGTCCCCGACACCAGAGGCCTCCCCGTGTACGCGAGCGGCGCGATCGGCGACAAGAGCCTGCGCAACCTGTTCATGCGCTTGTCGGTCGAAAAACCGACCGGCTTGCTCACACTCTCGCTGCCCGACGGCCGCACCCGCTGGAGCTTCATCCAAAAGGGCGGCCCGGTCGGCTTTCGCACCGACCCGATGGACGAGCAAGAGGTCCTCGGCGTGCTGCTCTACAAGGCAGGCAGCATCACCGTAGAGCAGCTGGCCGAATCGCTGCGGGTGATGGAAGAGCGCGCCTGCCGTCAAGGCGAGGCGCTGATCGAGATGGGCGTGTTCACGTTCGCGCAGCTCGTGCTCGTGCTCCAGAAGCAGTGCGAGTTCGTGCTGGTGCGGCTGCTCGCCGAGACGAGCGGCACGTGGACCTTCCACGCGCTGGACGAGCTGCCCGAGCGGTTCATCGCGCCGCCGATGCGCGTCGCGGCGCACCTGTTCCGCGACCTGCGCGTGAAGGCCAAGACCATCGCCGCGGACACCCTCGCGAACTTCCTACGCCCGCTCTACGAGCAGTACGTCTACATCCGGCCCGGCGTGGAGCGCACGCTCGAAGAGATGCGGCTGAGCGCGGATGAGCAAGCGTTCTTGAAGATCGTCGGCGCGACCAGCTACCGCGTCCGCGAGATGCCCAGCGTCTCCAACCTGTCCCGCGGGCAAACGGCGTCGATGCTGTGGTGCTTGACCGAGCTGGGGCTGCTTGAATTCCGCGAGGACGCCGCAGCGGCGCGCTCGGAAGAGCGCTACGCGAGCCTCATCGCCTCACGCAAAGCCACCATCGACAAAGGCAGCTACTTCGACCAGCTGGAGGTCCATTGGATGGGCACCACCGACGACGTGGAGAAGGCCTGGAGGCGGTTCAAGACCGAGTTTCCCGAGGACAATCCCGACAAGTACGGCGAAAAGCTCCGGCCTGACGTGCTGCTGATCATCGCCGGCGTGCAGAAGGCCTACGAGACGCTCTCGAACGAGGCCAAGCGCCGGGAGTACCGCGCCACCCGCATCGAGCGCGTGATGATCGAACAGAGCGCGATCATGCTCGCCGGCAAAGGCGACATGGCGCTGATGAAAGACAACATGGTCGAGGCGTGGGACTGCTTCAGCAAGGCCGCCGAGCTGATGCCGAACGTGCAGAGCTACCGCGCCGGAGCCGAACAATCGAAGTCCGGCCGGCGCTGATTCCGCGGATCAACCTACTTAGTACAGGACGATGCTGTCGACCGCGTGCGGGGCGACGGCATCGCGACCAGGCAAGAAGCCCAGCTCGATCACAAACGCCATCGCGACCACGGTGCCACCAAGCCGCTCCACGAGCTTGGCCGTAGCCACCGCTGTACCGCCGGTCGCGATCAGGTCGTCGACGATGAGCACGCGCTGGCCGGGGAGGATCGCGTCGATGTGCATGTCGAGCCGCGCGGTGCCGTACTCCAGCGCGTACTCCTCGGAGATGCGCTCGTAGGGGAGCTTGCCCGGCTTCCGGGCGGGGACAAACGCAGCACCGAGCTTCAGCGCGATGGGCGCGCCGAAGATGAACCCGCGGGACTCCATGCCGACCACCGCATCCACCTTGCCGGCGTAGCGCGCCGCATAATGGTCGGTGATCTCCTGCAGGAGATCCGGACGCGCCAGAACCGGCGTGATGTCCTTGAACACGATGCCGTCTTTCGGGAAGTTCGGGACGTCGCGAATGACAGACTTGAGGCGAGCTTCGAGGGTGGACATAGGAGGCTCCTTAGTGCGCCGCAGACTTGCGGCTTCCAAACCAACGTACAAAAAACCAGCCCGCGCCCAAAGCGAAGACCAGCACCACAAACCAGAGCAGATCGTGCTTGATCACCTCGGAGAGCGCCTCCGGATTTTCAAGGAGATCCGGACGCTTTCCGATGGTCGCCGCGCCGAACCAAGCCAGAATGGCACACCACAGCGTGGACCCCACGAAGGTCACGCCTACGAACGTCGCGAACGGCATCCGCACCAGGCCCGCGGGGAAGCCGATCAAGTGACGCACCACCGGCAACAGCCGGGCGAGGAACACCCCGCCGGTCTGATAGGCCTGCAGCCAACGCTCCGCGAGCTCCAAGCGATCGGCGGGGAGCAAAAAGTAGCGCCCCCAGCGCATCACGAACGCCCGCCCCAACGTGAACGTGAACGCGTACGTCAACGACGAGCCGAACGTGGACCCAAGCCCACCCGCGAGGATGACCCCCCACATGTTGAGCTGCCCCTGCTGCGCCCAATAGGCCGCGGGAGGCATGATGATCTCGGACGGCACCGGCACGATGGTGCTCTCCAGCGCCATCATGGTGAAAACGCCGAGGTAGCCCCATTCGCGGGTGAACTCGAACCAGGTGCGCAAGAGGTCGTGAATCATCGAGTGTTCTCCGGCTCGGGCCAGAACGTACGTAAGCCCTCGACCATTTCGGTCGCGGTGTGGTCAAGCTGCAGCGGCGTCAGCGTGGCCCAGCCGGCCTCACACAGATGGCCGTCGCTGTCATCGGCGCCCTCAAAGCGCTCGTGATCGCCGCCGATCCAGTAGTAGGGGCGCCCCCGCGGATCGGTGCGCGCATCGACGAGCGGTTGGTAGTGACGACGCCCAAGCGTCGCCACGCGCAGACCGAGCGGCGTTGCGGTGTTGGGGACGTTCAAGTTGAACAGTACGCCCGGGGTAGCAGGCAGCGTGAGCATACGCTCGGCCACGGTGCGCGCAAAAGCACCCGCCACCGACCATTGGCGCTCGTAGCCGGGCTCCATCCACAAGCTGACCGCCAGCGCCGGGATGCCGATACATGCGGCCTCGCGCGCCGCCGCGACCGTCCCGGAGTAGTACACATCCGTGGCGAGGTTCGAGCCTGCGTTGATCCCGGACACCACGAGGTCGGGCCGCACCGGCAACAGCTTGTGCACGCCCAGATAGACACAGTCGGCTGGCGTGCCGCTGACGTCCCAAGCCCGCTCCCCGCGAGCCGTCACGCGGATCGCATCCCGCATCGACAGCGCGTGGGACTTGGCCGATTGCTCGAGCTGCGGCGCGATGGTCCACAGCGTACCGAGCCCCGCGAGCGCGGCCTCAAGCACGCGCAGACCGGGAGCGTCGTAGCCGTCATCGTTGGTCAGTAGAATGTTCACGGGCGACATGTTCAGGGGCAACCGAAAGGTCCTCGCTGCTATCAAGAAAGCGCGGTCCCGGCGCGGGCCCAAGACAGAAGCGAGGCGAAACAGCGCGCCCACCGACACACGCCGAATCATCCTTTTTGACAATTGGCCTCCCAACGGCGTTGCCAGTGAATTATACGGCGCGGAGAGGTTTCCGATGCGCCCCCGTTATGCGGATCTGTTTCAACGCATGCGCGACCCCGACCCGGTACTGTCGGACGCTGCTTTTGACGCCGTACTCTTCGACCGGGAGGACGCCATCCCCGACCTCGTCGATTGCTATCACCTCAGCAAAAAAGACGACGAGCTCCGCTTCTTTGTGGTGCAGCTGCTTGGTTTTTCGGGCTCCCGCAAGGCGCTCCCCACCCTGCTGCTCGCGCTCGATGACCGCGAGCCCAAGGTGCGCGCTGAAGCCTGCCGCTCCCTCGAGGACATCAGCGCACGCGAGACCATCCCGGCGCTCGAAGCGCGCCTCGCCGACCTCGACGAAGACGTACGGGTCGCGGCCGCAGAAGCCCTGCTCGAGATCCGCAAGACCGGCTGAGCGGCCCAGCGGGCTTTCGGCCTCCCCCGCTGAAGCCCTCGCCGTCTTCAGCCCCCCGCGCTCAGCATCCGTCGTTGCTCGCACCCGGCGTGCCCTTGTCGCCGGAGCCGTAGCTCGTGGTGCTGGTGCACCAGTTGGAGCCGGTGTTGTTGGCGGTGGACGCGCTCGCTCCGGTCACGATCGCGGGGCGCAGCGACAAGCTCGCGCCGTTCGGAGACGGGAAGCTCGTGCCGTTGTCGTAGTCCACGCCGTCGATCAGCGTGCCGCTCTCGTACAGGCGGATCTCGTCGTCGCTGTTCCCGAGCTGGAACAACCCCAGCGGGCCGTAGGTGTAGTCTTCGGTGACCCCGCCGTTCACGGCGCCGTCGCCGCTGCGCGCCAACACGGCGTAGCGACCGGCCGGCACGAGCACACGGTCGGAGGCCGCCATCGTGACGGTCTCGCCGTCGCGATCGGCGATGCGCCACTGGCACATCCGGATGTCGACGGCCGTGGTGTTGTACACTTCAAACCACTCGCCCAGCGTATCCGCAACGACGGCGGGGTTCTTCATGATCTCGGAGATGATGAGGTCACCCGCCGCGATCAAGCCTTCGTCGCACAGGTTGTCGCAGTCGTTGTCGTAGCCGTCGCGGACCTCGGACGCACCACCGTACACCGTAGCGGAGGTCTCGTCGCAGTCGGTGCCGCCGTAGGAGCTGGAGTCGTCGCCGTCGCCATCCTTGTCGTAGTCCGAACCGCCAGAACAGTCGGAGTCAATGCCGTCATACCAGGTGTCCGTCGCCGCGGGCGAGACCGACACGGAGCGGTCGTTGCAGTCGCCGCCGCCGTAGGTGCTGGAGTCGTAGCCGTCGCCGTCGGCGTCGTAGTCGGATCGACCATCACAGTTGGCGTCGATGCCGTCGTACCAGGAGTCGGTTGCGCCGGGGTAGGTGCCTGACCGTGTGTCATCACAGTCGGTGCCGCCGTAGCCGGACGCGACAAAGCCGTCGTGGTCTTGATCGTAGTCGTTTGCGCTGTCACAGTTGGAATCCACGCCGTCGTACCAGGTGTCCAAGGCACCGGGGTAGATCGAGCCGGAGGTGTCCACACAGTCCGTGCCGCCAAACGCGGTCGGCGTGTAGCCGTCGCCATCCTGATCGTAGTCGTTTGCACCATCACAGTTCGCATCGACCCCGTCGTACCAGGAGTCGGTCGCGCCGGCGTAGATCGCGGCGGAGGTGTCGTTGCAGTCATCGCCGCCATGGCTCGCGACGTCGTGACCGTCCACATCGGCGTCATAGTCATTCGCGCCGTCACAGTTGGAGTCGATGCCGTCATACCACGTGTCCGAAGCACCGCGGCGCACGCTCACGTCGGTGTCATCGCAGTCCGATCCGCCGTAGGCGTCGCTGTCCGCGCCGTCCCCGTCGGCGTCGTAGTCGGATTCGCCGTCGCAGTTGGCGTCGGTGCCGTCGTACCAAACATCCGCGGCGTCCGGGTGCGTGGTCGCCGCAGTGTCATTGCAATCGTCGCCACCGTAGCCGGTAGAAACGTAGCCGTCCCCGTCCCGATCGTAGTCGTTTGCACCATCGCAATTGCCATCGACGCCGTCATACCAGGTGTCGGCTGCGCCGAGGTAGATCAGCGCGCTGGCATCGTTACAGTCATCGCCTCCATAGGCATCCGCGTCTTGCCCATCGAGGTCTTTGTCATAGTCGGACAAGCCATCGCAGTTTGCGTCCACGCCGTCGTAGTAGGTCTCCGCGACGCCGGGATTGACGAGGTTGTTCGCGTCGTCACAGTCGGTGCCACCGTAGTCGGCCGACGCGTACCCATCGCCGTCGCTGTCGTAGTCCACGGCTTCGTCGCAGTTGGCGTCAACCCCATCGTAGGGATCGTCCGCCGCGCCGGGATGCGTGGTGCTCACCGTGTCGTTGCAGTCGTCGCCGCCCCAGCTCTTCGACGTGTAGCCGTCCCCGTCGGCGTCGTAGTCGTTGTCGCCCGCACAATCGGAGTCTACGCCGTCGTACCAGCTCTCCGGCGCGCCGGGGAACACCGCGGAGTCGGTGTCATCACAGTCATCGCCGCCGTAGCTTGCGTTGCGATAGCCGTCGTTGTCGGCGTCATAGTCATCGGCACCGTCACAGTCCGAGTCTACGCCGTCGTAGAACGCGTCGATCGCTCCGGGATGTGTGGAGGAATCGGCGTCGTCGCAGTCCCCTCCCCCGCTGGAGGTCGCGGTGTAGCCGTCGCTGTCTGCGTCATCGTCGTCGTCGCCCGCGCAGTCCGAGTCCACGCCGTCGTACCACGCGTCGGGCGCGCCCGGGTAGACGGTTGCGTTGGCGTCGTCACAGTCGGTGCCACCGGCCTCTACCGCGGCGATGCCGTCCCCGTCCATGTCGTCGTCAGTGTCACCAAGACAATCCGAGTCGATGCCATCGTAGGCGCTGTCCGGCGCGTCGGGGTGAATGGTGTCGTCTGTGTCATCGCAATCGCCGGCGACCTCGTTCCAACCGTCGCCGTCGTCGTCGGAGAGCTCGGTGTTGTCGTCGATCATCCCGTTGCAATCGTTGTCCGCGCCGTCGGCCACTTCGACGCCGCCGGGGTAGCTGTCGGCGTCGCTGTCATCGCAGTCGGCATCGCAGTCGGTGAAGCCGTCGGAATCGGCGTCTAAGCAGGACTCGACGTAGATGTCGACGGTGCAGACGTCGACCAGACCGGCCGGATCGGTGATCGACAACGAAAGCTGATGATCGCCGCCCGAGAGCCCAGCCACATCGAGGGAGATCTGCCCGTACGAGTCGGGCGAGCCGGTCCACAACGCGCCGTCGACCGAGGACTCGAGAGCGCCGATCAGCGCGTTGGCGTCGGACTCAGCGTCGGTGCCTGAGGCGCTGAACGCGATGGTGTCGGACGTCAGGTAAAAGCTCCCCGTGACCGGGCTGATGATCGCGCAGCGAGGCGGCGAGTTCTCGAGCGGCGCGACCGAAGCCTCCGCCACGCCGGTCTGCCCGCCCGCGTCGACCGCGGTGAGCGAGATCGTCTGATCTTGGTCAGAAAGATCAACGAGCAAGCCGAGGTTTCCGCCCTCGCAATCCTCCAACGGCGTCTCATCCTCCACCGCGTGCTGCCAGATCAACCCATCGAAGGAGCCCTGCAGCGCCAGATCCACGCCTTCGATGCCGTCTTCGTCGTCTACTTGCGCACAGATCTCTAAGGGCTCGCCCGGCGTGAACGTGCCGCTCGACAACGGGCGAATGAACGTGACCGTGGGCGCGTCATCGGCGCTCTGGAGGGTGTTTTCACCACAGCCAATCAGCATCAGCACCGTCAGCAAGGACACCAGATGGACACGTACCACAAGCACTTCCGGGAATAGCCGCCGGATAGCATATTCAAGGCCCGCTCGCTGGGTGAAAGTGGCCGCGGGTGTGACAGTTTGGGGGCGGCGCGCTCGGATCGCCGCCGATCCCAGCATCGCCGTCGTACCGCCGCTGCACATCCAAGCGAGCGCGGTGTCGGTTAGGGCAGCGCATGTCGAACCCGCAGCCTCCCGAACCCGTGCAAGACACCTTCCGCGCCGGACTGTTTGAAGGGCAAGTGGTCGTGATCACCGGCGGAGGGACCGGCATCGGGCGCGCGCTGGCGCTGCGGTTGGCTGGATTGGGCGCCGATGTCGTGGTCGCGGGCCGTCGACCCGAGCCGCTCCACGAAACCGTGGCCGCGATTCAGGCGTTGGGCCGGCGTGGGCTCGCGGTGCCGACCGATGTCCGCGACGCCGCCCAATGCGCCGCGCTGATGGAGCGCGCCGTCGCAGAATTTGGAGGCCTACACACGCTGATCTGCGGCGCAGCGGGAAACTTCGTGTGCCCCTCGATCCTGCTCACGCCGAACGGGTGGCGCAGCGTGGTCGACATCATCCTCAATGGCACGTTCTTTTCGGCGCAAGCCGCGGCGCGCCACATGATCGACCACGGCGGCGGCAACATCCTCGCGTTGACCGCGACCTACGCTTGGAACGGTGGCCCGGCGACCGCGCCCTCGGCATCGGCCAAAGCCGCGGTGAACACGCTGGTGCAGACCCTCGCCGTCGAGTGGGCGCCGGCAGGCATTCGCGTCAACGCCGTAGCGCCCGGGCCGGTAGACACCGAAAAGTCGCGTCAGAACCTCTGGCCTGACCCCGCGATCCGCGAGCGGATCCGCTCGTCGATCCCGCTCGGGCGCTTCGGCGGGCCGGACACCGTGGTCGAAGCGTGTGTGTTTCTGTTGTCCCCGGCGGCGAGCTTCGTGACCGGCGAGATCCTCGTGGTCGACGGCGGCCAGTGGCTCAACAAGGGACTGTTAGCGTTGTAGCTCTGGTCTTTTCGTTTGTGGACTACTCGGGCTTGAACTCGACGACGTAGCGCCCAGCGCCGTTGCCGTCCTTGCTCCAGCGCACCGTGCCATCGGTCTGAGACTGACGCGCCGCCTGCTCTTCGTCCGACAGGTCCTCGATCCACGGCGCGCACCAGAACTCCTCGCCGTGGCGCAGGCGGGTCATGCCTTGCAGGATCTCGCACCCGTCGTGGCGATCCCGGGGCCCGAAACCGCGCCGCGGCTCTACCCACCAGCGGCACTCCGGGCACGCGTGCATGCGTCCGATGGCGACCACTTCGGCTTTCACCCGCCAGCGCTCGCGCGCAACCTGGTCCGCCGCCACGTACATGCCCAGCACCGCCCACCCGATCAGCGCCGCCGACATCGCAGGGCGCAGCTTGGGAAAACGCTGCCACACCTCGGACGCCGCGACGCTCAGCGGCAGCACCGACAACACCACCGGGAGCACGCTCATCCGCAGCGTAGCGGTCTCCAAACCGACGATCCAGACCAACGTGATGCCACATTGGGCGAGGAGCACCGCCGTCACCAACGGGATCCCGCGCTGCCTCCAGCACATTCCCGCAGCCGCCAACCCGAGCACCAGCATCCCCAGCCCGCCGGAGCGCAGCAGGAGGTCCCCGAGGTTCAGCGTCTCCTGCACCGCATCGTGCAGGTCAAAGCGCTCTGAGATCCCGCGCCAATCGGCAAAATAGTCCATTGGAGAGGGATAGTAGCCCTTCACGCCCACAGCCTTGACCGCGCCCCACACGGCCAAGCCCCAGAACGCCCGACTCACGCGCCAGTCTCGACGCCAGGCCGCGTAGAGCACCAACACCACCCACCCTTCGTAACGAACGAGGGTGAGCAGCCCAAAGCAGAGGTCCGCAGCGAACAACAACCCCGCTGGGCGCCCACGCAGCCGCACCGCGGACAAGCCTACCCCCGCGCGCAACGCCAGCGCGAGCCCGATGAAGAAAACCGCGAGGAACGTACCTTCCTGGTACATCAACGCCCCGCCCAACACGAAGGGACCAAACATCGACGCGACCGCGAAGATCCACGCAGCGCTGCGCCCGCCCATCGACTCCGCCGCCCAAACCCCCGCCGCCGTGCCCACCGACGTGACCGTCGCCAGCACCATGCGGGTGACCTGAACGCCGCCGCCCAGCTTGGCGACGACGTAGATGATCGCTTGCACCACGGGCAGCCAGTCCTGAACGAGCACGTGGTCCCGCCCCGCCCAGCGCTGCCACGCGTCGAAGGAGTAGTTGTTCGGAAACTTATCGATCAACCAGACTCTCGACAGCAAGCCGAGGGTCAGCGCGAGCAGCGCCGGCTGCGCGAGCAACGCCCAGCGCGAGGTCTCCGCAGGTCGCGGCGCTACGGCGGGTGCGTCGGTCGTCATCCGAGCTACAGGCCTGCGAAGCCGTCAAGCATCGACGTGTCGTAGTTGCCCGACGCGAACCGCGCGTCGGCGAGCACGCGGCGATGCAACGACGCCGTGGTGGGCACGCCCTCTACAACCAAGTTCGCCAAGGCCTCGTCCATGCCGGCGATCGCTGCGGCGCGCGAGGGGCCGTGCACGATCAGCTTGGCGATCAGCGAGTCGTAGTGCGGGGAGATGGCGTCGCCCTCATACAAGTGCGTGTCGACGCGGAGCGTCGCGCCTGCGACGCGTTGGGGCAGCGAAAGGCGCGTGACCCGTCCCGGCGCGGGCTTGAAGCCCTGCGAGGGGTCCTCTGCGTTGATCCTACACTCCACGGCATGACCGAAGGTCGGGACGCCGTTCGCGATCCAGTCGGCCGGGAGCGCTTGCCCCGCGGCGATGCGCAGCTGCTGCTCCACCAGATCGACGCCGGTGCACAGCTCGGTGACCGGGTGCTCGACCTGCAAGCGCGTGTTCATCTCCATGAAGTACAGCGCGCCATCTTTGTCCATCAGCATCTCGACGGTGCCGGCGCCGCGGTAGCCAGCGCGCGCGCAGGCCGCCGAGACCCGAGCCATCATCTCGCGACGACGCTCCGGCGAGACGCCCACCGACGGGCTCTCCTCCACGAGCTTCTGGTGACGACGCTGCACGGAGCATTCGCGTTCGCCGAGGCAAACAACGTTGCCAAAGGAGTCGCCCAACACCTGAAACTCGATGTGCCGGCCGCCTTCGATGAGCTTCTCCAAGTACAGAGCGCCGTCGCCGAACGCCGACAGCGCCTCGGCCGAAGCTTGCGAAAATGCGCCTTCAAGGCTCTCAGCGTCGTACACGCGACGCATACCCCGGCCGCCGCCGCCCGAGCGAGCCTTGAGCAGCACCGGGTAGCCGCTCTGCTCGGCGATGGCGCGCCCGTGCTCGGCGCTGACCAACGGCCCGTCCGATCCCGGGATCAGCGGCAGCCCCATGCGCCGCATCGTGTCCTTCGCGACCGACTTGTCGCCCATCGAGCGGATCGCAGCCGGCGTCGGACCGATGAAGCGGATGCGCTCTGCCTCGCAGCGGGTGGCGAAGATCGCGTTCTCGGACAAGAAACCCCATCCGGGGTGCAAGGCCGAGGCCCCGTGCTGCCGCGCGGCCGCGAGGATGGCGTCGACATCGAGGTAGCTTTGACGCCCGCCGAGGACGGCCACCGCGTCGACGAGCCCGGCCTCGGGCCGCAGCCACGCCAGATCGGCGTCGGGCTCGGACACCCCCGCGACGACGCGAATGCCCAAGCGCTTGCAGGTGCGCGCGACGCGAGCAGCTACCTCGCCACGATTCGCGATGAACACGGTGCGAAACATGCTAATCTCCGATCTGCTCAAGCTCGCGTTCAATCAGCTTGCGGGCGAGTCCAGCGTCGATGTCGGCCTTGTGCGTCTTCATCAGCACGCCCATCACCTTGCCCATCTCCTTGACCGAGCGAGCGCCCGACTGGGTGACCGCCTCGCGCACCCACACCAGGGTCGTCTCTTCGTCCGCCAGCTTCGGCAGGTAGGAGTCGATGATCGTCAACTCGGCGCGTTCCACCTCGGCGAGGTCCTCGCGCGCTGCGGCCACGTAGGACTGGATCGAGTCTTCGCGCTGCTTCTTCAGGCGCCGCAAGGCTTCGATGCAGCGCTCCTCGGTCAACGCGCCCTTGCCATCCTTTTCCATCTCAATGAACGC
>CAIUMM010000227.1 GCA_903900265.1 uncultured Pseudomonadota bacterium | reverse complement strand
TGACTACCTCGTGCAGTCCAAAGACGGTCGGCACATCAACCCCGGCTCGCCGTTCAACATCAAGGCGGCGTCGATCACGCTGCGCAACTTCAACGCCGCCGAAGTCACCGACCTGCTCGGTCAGCACACCGCCGAGACCGGTCAGGCATTTCTGCCGGAGGCGTCTGACGAGATCGCGCGGGTCACCGACGGCCAGCCCTTTCTGGTCAACGCGCTGGCTGACTTGTGCGTGACGGCGCTGGTGCCGGACCGCGCCTTGCCGATCACGCTCGCGCACGTGGACGAAGCCCGCGAGCGCTTGATCCGCTCGCGCACCACGCACCTCGACAGCCTTGCCGAGCGACTCAGGGAGCCGCGGGTCGCGCACATCGTGCAGGCGGTCTTGCTCGGGGATGATCCCCACAACATCACGTATTCGGGGGACGACTTTCAGTACGTGGTTGACCTTGGGCTTGTCCGTCGCGGGCCGGACGGAGCCGAGCCGGCCAACCCGATCTACCGCGAGGTGTTGGCGCGGCAGCTGTCTTACGATGTGCAGTCCGCCGTGCCCCGCCCGACTTGGGCCTGGGCCACGCCGGAGGGCCGCCTCGACTTTCCAGCGCTGCTCGACGCCTTCCGCGACTGGTGGCGCCAGAACGCCGACGTCGTCGCTGGGCAGATGCCCGAGTACCCCGAGGCCGTGCCGCACTTGGCGTTGTGCGCGTTCCTACAGCGCGTCATCAACGGCGGCGGTCGCGTACACCGCGAGTTTGCCGCGGGCCGCGGCGCGATGGACCTGTTGATCGAGTACGGCCCCGATCGCTTTGCGATTGAGATCAAGCGGGTGCGAACGCGGGACGCGCTCGAGACGGTGATCGAGCGCGGCGTGATCCAGCTGGGGCGCTATCTGGACACCGTGGGCTTGGACCACGGCTGGTTGGTGGTGTTCGACGTGCGGCCGGATCGCAGCTGGGAGGACCGGCTTTGGGAGCGCACCGTCGATGCGGGCGGGAAGCGGATCACGGTGATCGGGGGGTAGGCCACCGCGTCTACGCCCGTCCGGGAGGTGGCGTCGCCGTACATCTCGGCGGTGAGCAGGTCGTCCGCGCCGTCGCCGTCACCGACGTTCTGCATCGTGTAGCCGGCGGAAGCCGGTGTTGGAGGTGTCGCGCACCACGGCCGCCGGTACGCCGAGGAGGAAGAGCAACCTACCGGCGAGGGTAACCGAAAACGGGGGAGGAGTCGGGACAAGCAGCGGGGTAGATGTCCAGCATGTCTGCTCCTGCGACCCCGCTCTCGATCCTCGACCTCGCGATCATCGGCAAAGGCGAGACCGCCGCCGACGCGCTCCGGGGCAGCGTTTTGCTCGCCCAGCGCGCCGAGCAGCGCGGCTACACGCGGGTTTGGTACGCCGAGCACCACAACATGTCGGTCATCGCTTCGTCGGCGCCGGCGGTGCTGATCGCCCACGTGGCGGCCCACACCCGTACCATTCGCCTCGGCTCCGGCGGGGTGATGTTGCCCAACCACTCGCCGCTCGCGATCGCCGAGCAGTTCGGCACCCTCGCTACGCTGCACCCGGGGCGCATCGATCTGGGCCTCGGGCGTGCGCCGGGGGGCGACGCTCAGACCTACCGCGCGCTGCGCCGGGATCCCCGCGCCGCCGAGTCTTTTCCCGGCGATGTGTTGGAGCTGCAAGGCTACCTTTCGGGCAACAGCCGGGTTCCGGGCGTGGTCGCTACGCCGGGTGCGGGCACCGACGTGCCGCTCTACATCCTCGGGTCGTCGCTGGACGGCGCGCGGCTCGCGGCGGCGTTCGGGCTGCCCTACGGCTTTGCGTCGCACTTTGCGCCGGCGTCGCTGAAGCAGGCGGTAGCGCTCTACCGCAGCAGCTTTCAACCTTCGGCGGCGCTCAGTCGCCCGTACGTCATCGCCGGGGTGAACGTGCTCGCAGCCGAGGCCGAGGCCGACGCGCTTCAGCAGCTGCGCATCGTGCAGCGTGCGCGCGTCGCGCTGTTGCTCGGTGGAGCGCGGGCGTTCACCGACGATGAGGCGGACGCGATCCTGCGGTCTCCACAAGGCGCGTTCGTGGCTGAGATGATGCACTACGCTGCGGTGGGCACGCCCGATCGGGTGGCGGCGTACTTGAAGTCTTTTGCCGCGCACGCCGACGCCGACGAGCTGATCCTCGCGCATGGCGCGCCGACTGTGGACGAGCGGCTCCGCTCGGTGGACCTGACGGCGGATGTGTGGGGGATGGCGTAGCGGGCCCCGTTACGACCCGCGCCCGCGGCGACGACCCGCGCCCGCGGCGACGACCCGCGCCCGCCGCGACAGCAACGTCGCGCACCGGCGACGCACCGCGCCCACTACGGGTACGCGATGCTGCTTTTGCGTCGGAGCCGGGCTACGATCGCTCTTGCGTCGCTTGGTGGCACAAGTGTTGCTTTGCTTTGAAGACGGAGCCCACCCATGACCTTCCTTCTCCTGCTTGTTGCTTGCGGCTATCCATATGCTGAACCCCTCGTCGGAGGTGGCGTTTGGATGAGCGACTTCACCGATTCTACGACTACTGGAGGTGATACCGGAGGCGATACCGGAGGCGATACCGGCGGAGTTACCGACGACCCACGCCTGACTACCGTCGTCGCCGAAGTGACCGCGGTCTCGCAGCTGGCGGATGACGAAGCTCCGAACGACGCCGCTACGCCTGTCGGTGTGCGGCTTGGGGAGACCGGCCCATGGACGCACCTCAGCTTGTCGGGAGCGGACGGGGTGACTGGAGATGCTTGGTTCATCGCCGGTGCGCCGGGACTGGTGGCGGTGGGGGAGACCGTACAGATCTCGGTCAGTGAGGGCGAGCAAACCAATGAGCAAACCAGCGAGTTTCTGTTGGCCGGCGCGGATGGCGAGGCTCGCTTGTGGGTGGCCGAGGCCCGTGGAAACTCGGCATTCAACACAAGTTCGGGGTTTAGCAGCGCGCTCGACACGGTGAACTTCGCCGTTGGTGAGGCCGCGTGGTCCGACCCGCAGCGGTGCCAAACGGAGCGCCACCACGATTTCAATGTCACCGACGCCGACGGCGTATTCACGCTTCCCCTCGGCGAGACGCTGGTGCGCGGCTCGGACACCTACATCCATGGCGGCGATTTCTCTTACGATCACGTCTCGAGCGCGGGGATCTGCGGGAATAAGTTGATTGTTAATTCCTCTCGGGCGTCGATCGCTCGGGTGCGCTCCGCGGACTTTGACGCCGAGGCCCTCTGGCCCTGAGCGAGTGCGGACCGCTGGCTCTCCGGGATAGCCCCGGCGCGCCCGCCGCGCCGCCGCCGCGCTCGGGACCGGAGTCCCCATGTTGTTCGCGCTGCTCGCCCCGTTGGTCCACGCTACGCCGTCTTTTGACCCGACGACGACGGACGCCGTGTTCGAAGGTCAAGAGACCTACGACTCCGACGGGGTGGCCAAACGCTGGAGCCGGGTCGAGCGGCACGTCGATCCGTCCCGGCAGCTGTTCACCGCCGGTACGTTCAACTCCGCTACGGCCTGGGACGACAACAGCACCTACGCGCCGTGGATCGGCGACTGCTTCGGTACAAGCACGCCTCCCGGCTCGACCTTCCTGCTGCACGTCGGGCTCCACGCCGACACCGCGACGGGCACGCCGGTGCTGATGATGCCCGGCGCCGGCGACAACGGACCCCGCGCCTACAGCGCGCTCGCTCAGCGCCTCGACGCCGCTGGACACCCGGTGTTCGTGCTCACCTTCGCGCACCCCCACGGCGATGTGTTCGAGCAGGCCGAGGTCGTGGCCGACGCCGTCGCGCGTATCAAGACCGTGACCGGCGCGGCGTCCATCGACCTCATCTCCCACTCCAAGGGCGGCGTCGCGCAGGCGATCTACCTGTCCAACTACGCCGGGGCCGACTGGGGCGATCCCGCCTACGCCGCCGTCGGTACGGTGTACCGGGGCGACGTGCGGCGGGCGGTGTTCCTCGGCGCTCCGCTCGGCGGCATCGACACCGGCTATCGCTGGCCCACCGCCAACCTGCTCTCCACCGACGCCGACACCGCGCTGGCGCCGGTGTCGTGGTCGCTTTGGTATCCGTACGGCACCGCCAACCCCTACGTGTACGTCGATCTCGGCGCGCAGGACTTTCTGCCGGAAGACGGCGACCTGTTCCCCGGTCAGCGCCAGCTGCTGCGGCGTCAGGACGCCGATCTGCCGGGGAGTCTGCCGTGGCTCGGCAGCTACGCGCTGCAGCCGGACTGGTACACCACCTACGAGGGCGGCTGCGGCTTTACCTCCTGCTCGGATGGCATCGACGATGCGATCGCCGCTGGCGGCGACGTGATCGACCGCCTCGCGCGCGCGGGCGTAGATCCCGGCGTGGAGGTCTACCTCGTCGCGGGGGACAACCCGCTGATGCCAAACGGCGCGGGCGCGCTGCTCGCCGCGTACTTCGGCAGCGCGTGGGCGGATCTGGCGACCAGCGGCGTCGACGTCTGGGCGTCGCTGCTCGCTGACGCCGTGGGCGACGGACTCGTGGCCGTCGGCATCTCCGACGACGAAGTGCAGGGCTTGGCCTCGGGCGACCTCATCCTCGGCGAGATCACCGGACCGAGCGATGGTCTCGTGTTCGTCGAGAGCGCGACCGCCGCGGACCAGCTGGACGCGCGCGGCGCGCGCATCGTCGAGACCTACGTCGCGAACCTCTCGCACCTCGACTTGCTCTACGCGAGCCCGGAGTCGGGGGACGCGCTCGTCGCCGAGGCGGAGGCCGATCCGCTCAGAGAGCGCTGGAAAGCGGCGCTGGGCGCGCGCTATCGCGAGGCCGACACCATGGGCTGGGTAGAGCGCGTGCTCGCCGATGCGAGCGGCGGGGACGACACCGGGCCGGCGGACACCGCGAGCGCGGAGGACTCTGCGGGCGGGGACGACACCGGGGACGACGCTGCGCGCCCGGCTGGCGGGGACGCGGGCTGCGCCGGGTGCGCGAGCGGGACGCGGGGCGTGGTCGGGGGGCTCCCGATCCTGCTGCTGGCGTTCGGGGTGTTGGCGCGGCGGAGGGTGACCGCCGCGGACCCCCATCCTCTCAGTACGCCGTCTGCTCGCACGCGTAGGTGAGCGGGACGGCGGGGCTGTCGAGCTGCAGCAGCTCGAAGTCGGCGGGCTCGATGCCGTCGAAGTCCGCCTTCAGCCGCAAACGCGCGCCGTAGGGCACGGCGTCGCCGCCGCCGCCCGCGTTGGTGGCGTGCGTGGCGGGGGCGTAGAACACGCCGTCGCGGATGCTCTCGTTGGGGAGCACTCACCCCGGTATTACTGGAGCGCGCCGATGACGACGTCCGAGGCGGGATCGACCGCGTGGCTGTGGACCTCCTGTACCAAGGGGCGCCCGCGGGAAAGAAGCGGCCGTCGTCGGCCTGAGGGCTGGGGTCGGTGTTCGAGTCGGTGTTCGATTCTTTGGTGGAATCGGCCGGGTGCGCGGAGCAGGCGATCAAGGCGAGCAGCGGGAAGACGCGCACCAACGGCAGCCTGCTCAGGGCTTTGCTTGATCCGCTGCGGCGTCAGACTCCACCTTCTCCTTGGCCTTTTTCATCATCTCTTCCATCGACATCACGCGCGGCGGCGCGTCACCCGCGGCGTCCGGCGCTGCGGCGTCTTTCGCTGCGGCGTCCGGCGCTGCGGCGTCTTTCGCAGCGGCTTCTTGCGCCTTCTTCATCATCTCTTCCATGGACATGGCGCGCGGCGGCGCGTCCGGCTGTGCCGCGTCGGGCGCCGCCGTTCCGTCTCCGGGAGCAAGCTCGGGAGCAGGCTCGGTCACAGGCACGATCTCCGCTTTGCCGTCCCAAGGAAAATCCACCCACAGCGCGCCGCCGTCGCGGGCGTGCAACGGCGCCAGCGAGATGCTCGGGACGTAGATCAGGATGAGCAGCGCGCCGCAGATGATGCTCAACGTCGGCACGATCGCCTTGGCGACCTCGACGAACGGCTGGCGGAAGATCGCGGCGGCGACGAACAAGTTGGTCGCGACCGGGGGCGCGAGGTATCCGATCTCCATGTTCACCACGAACACGATGCCGAAGTGGATCGGGTCGATGCCGTAGTGTTGAATCGCGACCGGCGCGAGGATCGGCGCGAACACCAGCGTCGCCGAGATGCTGTCCATCAGCGCGCCCAGCACGATGAGGATGATGTTGACCAGCAGCATGAACTGCCAGGCCGACAGATCGGCGGTCTCGACCCAGTTGCGGATCACGCCCGGCGCGTCGACCTCGGCCAGAAAGTCGTTGAGCCCGAAGGCGAGCACGATGATGAGGATCAGCGACCCGATGAGCGTGGTGGCCTCGACGAGCAAGCTGGGGAGCTGCTTCCAAGCGACGTCGCCGTGCACCGCGCAGGCGATCACGACGCTCGCGGCGAACGCCATCGCGCCGGCTTCGGTGGGGGTGAACACGCCGCCGTAGATGCCGCCCAGCACGATCACCGGCAGGGTCAGCGCCCAAGCGGCACCCTTGAAGGTCTCCCACAGCCGCGCCGCGTCAAACGGCTGGCGGCTGCCCGGCACCGAGAGTCCGACCCAGATCGCGTAGACCGCGAGCAGCCCGGCGATGAACAGCGCAGGGACCAAGCCGGCAAAAAACAGGTCAGCGGGGTCGACCGCGGCGGAACCTTGCACGCTGATCGCGTAGATCAGCATCGAGATCGCCGGTGGGATCATGCAGCCGAGGCTGCCGGCCGAGGTGATCAGCCCGATCGAGAAGCGCTTGGGGTAGCCGGACTCGACCAACGCCGGGAACATCACCGATCCCACCGCGACCAAGGTGACCGGCGAGCTGCCGGAGATCGCCGCGAACACGATGCACGCGACGATGCTGGCGACCGCGAGGCCGCCGGGCATCCAGCCCACCAGCGCGCGCGCCAGATCGGTCAGCCGCCGGGCGATGCCGCCCTTGGTCATGATCGCGCCGGCGGCGATGAAGAACGGGATCGACAAGAACACGTTCTTGGTGGTCAGCCCCTCCATCTTGGTGACGATGCGATCGAGCTGGAGCAGCGTGTCGGTGTGCTCGGTGAACAGCGTGAAGCACAGCGCGGTCGCGACGCCGACGATGACGAACAGGCGCGAGCCCAACAGGCCGAGGACGAGGATGGTGCCAAGGAGCAGCGCGAGGTTCATTGGGCCTCCTCGATGCCAAGCTGGCGGAGGGTGTCGTCGCCGCCGATGGGCAGATCACCGGTCCACGTTCGGATGGCCTCCAGCGTGAAGCGGAAGCTCAACGCCAACATCCCGTAGGGGATCGCCGCGGCCGCAAACCACTTGGGGATCGCGGTGCCGGACAGGGTGCCGCCCGCGTGCGCGGTCTGCTCCCAGAGGTCGATGTGCTGGGTCGTCGATCGATACCCGAGGACCAGCACCAGCACGCAGAACGCGGCGGTCACGAGGTGCCCGAGCGCGGCGACCTTGGGCGCGACCTGCGGCGGCCAGAGCTTGGAGCCGACGTCGAGGGCGAGGTGACGATGATCGTGCGCGGCCAGCGAGGCGCCGATGAGCCCGAGCCACAAGGTCAGCGCGAGCGCGAGCGTCTGGGACCACACGAGGCCGTTGGGCACGAGCTGCACGAAGCCGACCTGCGCTACAGCGAAGCCGACGCCAATCCCGAGGCCTTTCGCGACGCCCGTGCCGCTGCTGTCGCCGCGGGTGCGCATCGCGAAGACGCCCAACAGCGCGGTCACCCCGCCGGTGACCAGCGGGTTGGCGAGCAGCGAGCCGCCGCGGGTGCTCACGCGGTGCAACACATCAAGAAACACGACGAGGCCCATCGAGCCCAACATGGCGGCGACGACCAGCCGCTCAGCGCGAAACAAGAGCTCGTCAAACTGCAGCAGACGCTTCATCATGCGCAGCGTTCTACCACCTTCTCGCCCGATTGCCCCGCCAGCGGCCTACGGCAGTGAGAGCGGCATGGAGAACCGGCCCATCCACTCGCCGGTCGCGAGCACGTGGCCGAGCATCCCGGCGTCGAGCGCGGCGCGGGTCGGCGCGGCGGGCACCGAGAGCGCGGCGTCCAGCGCATACACCCGCACAAAATAGCGATGGGTGCTGCCTTGAGGCGGGCATGGGCCGCTCCAGCCCCGGCGACGAAAGCTGTTGATGCCCTGCGGGACGGCCGGATCGCGCGGCGCGACGTCTTTGGGCAGTCCGCGCGCGGAAGCAGGCAGGTTGTACGCCACCCAATGCACGAAGGTGCCGCCGGGCGCGTCCGGATCATCGACGACCACCGCGAACGCGGCGGTGCCGACGGGCGGCTCGCTCCAAACCACCGCGGGCGAGGTGTCCTGCCCGCGGCAGCTGTGCTCCGCGGGGATCTCTGCGCCGGCGATTAGCCGGGGAAGATCCACGGTGAGCAGCGGGATGATCACGCGCGGCGCTTGCGCCGCAACAGCACCAGCGCGGCCAAGAAGACCTCGCCGCCGCCGAGCGGCGTGCTGACCGCGCAGCTTGCGCCCGGACGCGTCGTGGTCGGGCGATTCCCGCCACATCCGGTGCCGCCCTTGTCGGTGTCGGTGTCCGAGTCGCCGGGATCCGAGCCGTTGGGCGCGCCGGGCGTGACGGTGCTGAACGCCATCCAGTCGGCGACCGCGTTGGTGTCGACGCCGTCGGTGGTGCGACCGATGGAGACGTCGCTGTCCACGCTGGCGACCACGTCGTCCGAGCCGTCGTCGCCGGTCAGGCCGTCGGCCATGGTGTCGCCGTAGAGCACGGTGTCCACCACGGTCCCCGCGCAGTCGACGAGCCGCAGGCCGTCGCCGTCGCCGCCGTTGCCGAGGCTGAAGCTGTCCGCCTGGTAGTCGATGTCGGCTACGCTCTCGCCGCCGATCAGCAGGAAGCCGCCGGGCGCGATCTCGGTAGACGGCGGGAACACGAAGTCTACGCCCCACGAGCTCGTGGCGGTCTCGATCTGGTAGCCGTCGAGGCGCACCGCGGTGGTGCCGTTGTTGTACAGCTCCACCCACTCCTTGCCGCCGTCCGACGAGCTGGGGTCGTACAAGAACTCGTTGAGGCGGACGACCGCGCCGCCGGCGGTGTCGCAGACGATGACCGGGTTGGACGCGCCGGGCGAAGGCGCGCTGCTGACCGCAAAGTCAGCGCCGGACTGGTTGGTGTCCTGACCGTCGGCCACGCGCGCGCTGCTCTCGCCGCTGCCGGGGACTGGCGCGAACGAGGTCGTGACGTTGCCGTCGTCGTCCATCCAGCCGTCGGCGTTGGTGTCGGCGTCGCCGTAGATCACGGTGTCGACCGCTGCGCCGTTGCATTGCAGCTGGAAGGCGTCGGCGCTGGACGTGGCGTTGCCGGGGTTGAAGTCGATGGCGATGTCCTTGACCGCGGCGCCGCTGGAGCCGATCACCAGCCAGCCGCCGGCGGGCAGGATCGTGCCGTCGGGGACGGTCACGCCGTCGCTGAAGCTCGAGGAGCCGAAGGCGAGGTTCCAGCCGCCGAGGCTGACGGCTTCGCTGCCAGAGTTGTAGAACTCGACCCACTCAGCGCCGGTTGCGGGCGTGAATTCGTTGATGGTGACGCCGTCCGAGCCCGTGCAGTCGGGGCCGACCACGACCGGGTTGGCCGCATCGGGCGAAGGCGTGGAGGTGACCGCAAAGTCAGCGCCGGACTGGTTGGTGTCGAGGCCGTCTGAGAGGCGCGCGGAGCTCTCGCCGCTGCCCGGGACTGGCGCGAACGACGTTGTCGTGGTGTTGCCGTCGTCATCGGCCCAGCCGTCGGCGTTGGTCGATGCGCCGCCGTAGATCACCGTGTCTACCGCGGAGCCGTTGCATTCGAGGCGCATGGCGTCGGCGCTGGAGGTGGCGTTGCCGGGATCGAAGGTGATCGAGACGTCTTTGACCGCCGCGCCGGCCGAGCCGAGCACGATCCAGCCGCCGGCGGGCAGCACCGTGCCGTCGGGGACCGCCACGGTCTTGCTGAACGTCGACGTGCCGTAGGCGAGCTCCCAGCCGCCAAGGTCGATCGCCGCGCTGTTGTCGTTGTACAGCTCCACCCACTCTACGCCGGTCGCCGGGGTGAATTCGTTGATGGTCACGCCCGCGGTGAGCGAGCAGTCGGCGCCCGAAGCCGTCCCCGTGTCGGTGCCGCCCGAGTCCGTGCCGCCGCCGCTGGTGTCGACGTTGGCGACGCCGGGGTTCGGCGTGTCGTAGAGCACAAAGTCTGCGCCGGAGTCGTTGGTGTCGGTGCAATCGGGGAAGCGGCCGATGGACTTGCCGGAGGATGCGGCCGGGGCGATGGCTGCGTCTGCCGCGGCGACGGTCGTGCTGCTGTCGTCGAAGAGGCCGCTGCTGTTGGGCGCGTCGTAGAGCACGGTGTCCAGGACGTTCCCGGAGGCGTCCTTCAGGCGCACGCCGTCCGCCGAGGACCCGCCATTTTGCAGGTTCGGCGAGAAGCTGCCGCTCCAGGTCGTGCCGCCGTAGCCGACGATCGCGTAGGCGCCCGGCGCGAGCGTGCCGGAGCCGAAGGTGTAGGACTCGCTCCACGAGGAGCCGGCCGACTCGAGCTGGTAGCTGGCGAGGTCGATGGTGGTCGAGCCGCTGTTGCAGATCTCGACCCACTCAAAGCCGTCGTCGGTGGAGCCCGAAGCGTCGTAGAGCACCTCGTTGATCAGCAGGCCCGCGGACGCGGTGGGGATGAGCCCGTGGGCAGCAAAAAGGGCGATCAGGGCGGGAGCGAGCATAAGCACCTCGGAGCGGCGGAGAGAGCGCCGCGCGTAACCTGTAGTGTGACATCGGGCGGAGCGACCCGCTCGCGCCGGTTCAGCCCCCGGGCGTTCCTTTGCCGAGCGCCATTCCGACCCGCGTGCGTCGCCAGAGCGCCGCGAGGCTGACCATCAGGGCCACAAAGCCGACCTCGCGCAGCAGCGGAAGGACAGCGCCGAAGGTGAGCACCCCGCCGATCAGGCCCATGGTGTCAATGTGGTAGGCGCCGAACACATGGGTGTCGCTCATGTACCG
>CAIUMM010000226.1 GCA_903900265.1 uncultured Pseudomonadota bacterium | reverse complement strand
GGCGGTCGGCTTCACCGATCTCGTCGCCCCGGTGGATGTAGACCTTCGCGACCTCTGGGGCAGCGGGTCGTCCCAGACGCTCTCGCTCGTCGCCGTCGGTCAAGAAGGGCACATTCTGCACTATGCCGCCGGCGCCTGGACCGACGAAGACCTCGGCACCAACAACTTCGAAGGGGTAGGCGGCTCTGGGCCCAACGCGCTCTACGCCGTCGGGTGGGGCGGAATATACGAGTCCGTAGGCGCCGAGTGGAACTTTGTCACCGCCCCGGATGGCGTTCGGTTGAACGACGTATGGGGCTTGGGCGGGGACGCTGTCGCGGTGGGTGAAGACGGCGATGCGGCCGTTCGCTCCGGTGGACAGTGGGCCTCCACCAGCACGGCGGTGACCACGAGCTTGCACGCGGTGAGCGGCGTCGCGGCCAACGACGTGTGGGCCGTCGGTGAGTCCGGCACGGTGCTCCATTGGGACGGCGCGGCGTGGACCCTGGTCACCGTGCCGACCACCCAGTCTTTGTGGGCCGTTTGGGCCGCTACCGCGAACGACGTGTTCGTGGTCGGCAACAACGGCACGGCGCTGTACTTCGACGGCACCGTTTGGAAGGACCTCCCTACGGGCATCGTGAACAACCTGTACGCGGTGCATGGCTCCTCCCCGACGAACGTGTGGGCCGTCGGCAACCGTGGCGCGGCGATCCAGTACAAGCCATGATCATCGGGGCCCCATCGCTGTGATGCCCGCGTTGCCGGTGGAGTTCTACCAGCTTCTGCTGGCCGCTACATGGCACGCAGACGGGCTTTGGGGGGATGCTACCTTCGACCTCTACGCCGGCGGTTTGCCGGACGATTGGGGTTTTCTGGTCGCAGCGGGCACACAGCCTTTGTTGGACCGGCTTGGAGCGCTGCGCTTTTCGGAAGCGCAGGTGGCCGCCCTCGCGAAGCATCCAACCTTTCAAGGGGCGAAGCCGGCGTTTTTTGACTATCTCTCGCGCTTTCGCTTCGAAGCCGAGGTGCACGCCGTGCCTGAGGGCACTCCGGTGTTTCCCGGCGAGCCGATCCTACGGGTGACCGCGCCGCTGATGACGTGCGGACTCATCGAAACGCTCGCGATTCAGATGGTCTCCGCCAGCTCGGCCGTGGCGACTCAGGCCGAGCGGCTCGTGAACGCAGCTGGCGGGGCACCGGTGTATGACTTCGGCTCCCGTCGCATGCCGCACCCGGAAGCGGCGGTGCTCGCGGCGCGCGCCGCGTACATCGGCGGCATTGATGGAACCACCAACGCCGCAGCCGTGCTGGAGTACGGCGTGCCGGGGATCGGCACCATGTCCGAGACGTTCCTCGCGGCATACGGGGACAAGCAGCTTGCGTTTGACGCGTTTCGTCTGCACTTCCCCTCGGTTTCACAGCTGGCGTTGTCGGCGGAGGATCCCGTGCGCAGCGTGGCGGAGCTTCGTCGTTTTCGGGGCGAGGTCACCAGCGTGCGGCTCGACCACCCGGATCTGGCGAGCGTCGTCAACGACGTGCGCGCCGAGCTGGATCGGAGCGGCTACCGTTCGGCGCGGATTCTGGGTTCGGGCCACCTCGACGAGCATCGCATCGCCGCGCTGGTCGCCTCCCGGGCGCCGGTGGATGCGTTCGCGGTGGGGCGGGCGTTCGCGCGCGGCGCGGCAGAATCGGTGCGGATGGCGTTTCGGATCGCCGAGCGGCAAGCGCCGCAGGGGGCGGTGCCGGTGCGGGGCGAAGGAGCCGCTCGCTGGCCTGGCAAGAAGCAGATCATCCGCACGCCTACGGGGGACCAGCTTGTCCGTGACGTCGAGGCCTGGGCGGTCGAGCGGGCGGGGGGCGTCGGCCTTTTGCGAGCGGTACCCGCTCATGCGCCTACCTTGTCGGCGCTTCGGGACCATCGGGCAGCCGCGGTCGCGGCGTTGCCTGCGGGCGTCCGGCGGTTGACAAAGCCGGATGTGTGGCCGGTAGTTCCGGGACCGGGAGTCGGGTAGCTACTCGTTCTCGTCGATGCGGTCCTCTCGACCGCTCTCTAAGCCCAGCGCTCGGGACCGGCTCGCGAGCGTGTTGCGGGCGATGCCTAAGAGCGCGGCGCTCGCCTTCCGGTTGCCTCCGGTGCGCCCGAGGGCGAGCCGAAGCAGCGCACGCTCCGCGGAGTCCATGACGAGCCCGTGCAGGGTGGTGCCCGGGCCGGGCGTGTATTGCCCGACCACCTCGCGTAGCCGTTCTTCGGCGGCGTCTTCAAACCCGGCGATGTCTTGGGCTACGGCGTCCTGCTCTGGTCGCAACAATCGCGACACGCTGAGCGGGAGATGCGCTCCGCGCACGACCCGGGTCGTGGCTTGGGAGAGCGCGTGGACGACGAACATCTCGAGCTCGCGCAGATTGCCCGGCCAACGCCAGCCGCCCAACAGCGTCCAAAGTGCGCGGTCAAAGGTCAACAGCGGCTGTCCCATGCGCTGACTGTGTCGCTCGAGGTACGCCATCGCCAGAGGTTTGACATCGGCGACATGCGCTCGGAGCGGCGGGAGCATCACCCGCACCCAATCGACACCCGAGGGGGCTTCGGCGGCGCGAGTTCCCAGCGCTACGCGCCAGCCCAGCGCCATCGCTTCGCGCGCCACCGCGCGGATCTCGCCGGACTCTCGCTTTTCTGCGCTCTCGATAAAAAGCGTGCCGCGGCCCGGTGTGCGTTCCCACCGCTGCCCGGAGGGCACAACGACAAAGTTGGCGTACGGGCGTGACAGCTGGTGCACCCAGCGCGCCACGCGCTCTTTGCCGGTGCCGCGCTCTCCGTGTACACACAGCGGGAGCGGGGACGCAGCGAGGCGCGCCAGCAAATCGAGGGGCTCGCGCCCCAAGCCCATCCACTGGACGTCCCGTCGGTCACTTTCGGTCAGCGATCCCTTTCCTGGCAAGCGTAGGGCCTCGCGCAGCGCGGCTTTTTCTGTGGCGGGAATTCGCGTCAGCGGCGGCATCGCGCTCCCCAGCACGCGCACCCGAGGCGCGTGCGAAAGCGAGCGGGCGAGGGCGTCGAGAATGACGGGATTGAGGTTTGGAAGCTGGGAGTCCACCAGCACGAGGCGCGTGTCAACGCCGCATATCGCTCGGCAGAGCGACTCCCAATCCGCGACGGGACGCACAGGTACGCCGCCGCGGGACAGGGGTGCGGAGACCCCTGCGCGAATTTCATCCCTCGCAGTTGCGACGACAAGAACGGACATGACAGCGCTGTTTGGTTATCCTCCGCTTCCTCCCCCGCGCCACGCCATGCCTGCCTCCTCCTACCCCCTCCTCGCCCTGCGAGTCGCCCTCCCTCCGCGGTCGCTTCGTGCGCTCCCGGTGCTGATCGCCCTCGCGTTCAACGCGTGGAGCGTGCCGTTTGCGCGTGCCGCCGACCAAGGTGCGCCCGCTGCCGGTGATCCCGGGGGCGAGGACGCTCCCGCCGAGGATGATGCCTCCGCGACCGGTGAGCCCGAGGATGGCACGTCCGGGAAAGCCACGTCGATCTGGGATTTCATCGAACCGGGCGAGGCCGCGAGCGCGACGCCTTCGGTGAAAGAGGCGGCGGAGGAGCTGAGCGCGCAGCGCCTGAGCGAGCTGGCCGATCTGGGCAGCGTCGGCGCTGAACCTTCGGTGGAGTATTACTTAGACCCCATCGCGGCGACCAACGGGGATCCGCTGCACCTCGACATGATCGACCCCAAAGAGTTCGACATCCCGGTTGTGGTCAACGACGACGTCAAGCGGTGGATGGTGTACTTCCTCGGCCGAGGTCGGAAATACTACGCCCACTACCTCGAGCGCTCATCCAAGTGGCGCCCGTTGATGTACAAGCAGCTCGAAGCGCGCGGGCTGCCTCGCGACCTCGTGTACCTGTCGATGATCGAGTCTGGCTACAGCCCGGGGGCGGTGAGCTACGCGGCGGCCGCAGGCCTTTGGCAGTTCATGCCCGCGACGGGGCGTCAATACCGTCTGCGGGTGGACTGGTGGATGGATGAACGCCGGGATCCTGAAAAATCTACCCGCGCGGCGCTCGATTATCTCTCCTATCTCAGCAAGATGTTCGCAGGGGACTGGTGGTTGGCTTGGGCCAGCTACAACGGCGGTGAGGGGCGGGTGATGAACACCACGCGCCGCGCCGGTACGACCGATTTCTGGACGATCGTCGCGGGAGACTACCTCCACACCGAGACGGAGAACTACGTACCCAAGCTCATCGCCGCGGCTATTTTGGGACACCACCCCGAGCGCTACGGCTTTGTTGGGATCGAGTACCAGAAGGAGTTCGTGTTCGATGCGGTCGACGTCCCTGCGAGCGTCGGCGTCGACGTACTCGCTCGGTGTGCGGGCATCACCGAGGAGGCTTTCCTCGATTTGAACCCTGCGCTGCGGCGCTGGGCGCTCCCCCCGGATCCCGAGGTCCAGAGCGTGCGGGTGCCCAAGGGGCAGGGGCCCACATTTTTGGCCGAGTTCGCGAAGATTCCGCCCGATCAGCGCCTGACCTACGAGCGGCACGTCGTGAAAAAAGGCGAGAGCATGTCCACGATCTCCAAAAAGTATGGAGTTTCATCGGCGGACATCTCGCGGCTCAATCACATTCCCTCCAGCGAGCGAATTCGGGTGGGCATGGAGCTGATCATCCCATCCTCGCCACATGGCAGCGCCGAGGTGCCGCAGCCGAGCGCAAAGACGACTACGCCCACTTCCGGAGCGGGGCCCGTGCTCCTCCCCGATGGCAGTACGAAGAGCGGGGGAGCTTCATCTTCTTCGGCTTCTGCTTCCGCTTCTGCGTCGAACCCGTCGCCGTCGGCCCCGGCTACGGTGGTCGTCACCTACAAGGTGAAGTCCGGGGACACGCTCGCCGCGATCGCCCGTGCGCAAGGCGTGAGCCTAGACAACCTCAAGGCATGGAACGGCATCAAGAACGAAAATCAGATTTACGCCGGCCAGCGCCTTTCGGTCCGGAAGCCTGCTAGCACCTCGGCGAACAGCGCAGCCAGCTCGACGGCCAGTGCCAGCTCCTCTGCTTCGAAGACCACCGCATCGAAGACCGCCGAGGTCAAGGCCCCTGTGGCTCCGACCACCTACACGGTGCGCTCCGGGGACACCCTGTCGGGCATCGCTGCGTCCCAGCACGTCACCCTCGATCAGCTCAAATCCTGGAACAAGATCAGCGGCAGCACCATCGTGGTGGGTCAGAAGCTGGTGGTGGGGAACGCTCCTGCGGCGGCTACAGCGCCTGCGTCGACGGCCAAGGTCACCGTCTACACGGTCCGGAAGGGCGACACCCTCGGTGCGATCGCTGATCGCTACAATTGCACGATCGCAGAAGTGAAAGCGTGGAATGGTCTCTCTGGGGCTACGATCTACCCCGGTCAAAAGCTGAAAATCAAGTAGCCGGAAGGGCCCGTGGGCGTTGACGCTCGATTCGCGACCGTCCATCGGATTTGCTTTTCTTGCGATACAATGCTGGGGTGCACAGACCCACCGCCGTCCTCCCCTCCTTCGTCCTCCTCGGCGCTTGCGCGCTAAGCGTTGGCGCCCTCAGCGCGTGCGCTCCAGACTATGCGTTGAACGCAAAGGCTCCGGATGTCGACCCGGCTGACATCACCGACTGCGGGTTCACTCCGGTGCTCGACGACGGTGGAGGGTCAACCGGTTTTTGGTCGTACGACTGCAACCCGGTGTTCACCACGACCGGAGAGGCTTGGGCCCCTCAGATCGACAACAGCGCGTTTCTGGTGACGGAGGTGCTGGGACACCCGTTTTACCAGCTGTGGTACACCGGCGTGGATGCCACGAATCCGGAAGGTTGGAAGCTTGGATACGCCGTTAGCGCCGAGGGCACCGACTGGATTCCTTCCGACGCCAACCCGCTGATGAGCTCCAGTCCCGATAGTTGGGATGCGTCGTCCATGGACGCGATGCAGGTGGCGTGGGATCCTGACACATCGCAATACGTGTTGATTTATCAGGGGCTGTCGTACGCACAGAACAACCTGGACATCGGCGTGCTCACCAGCCCGGACGGGCTCGATTGGACGGCGCTCCCCCAGAACCCGGTGTACGACCTGATGCAGCCGGCTGCGGGTCTGGACGGATGGTGCTGGCCGTTGGGGCTGGACCTCGGACCGGTCGCTGGATTTACTGGGTACCTCGCGGGTTACGACGCTCGCGCCAACACCTGCTCCGCGTATGAGCTCAACGCGAGCGACCTCACGTCATGGACGCCTTCGAGTCAGAGCGTGTTCGTCGCCGGTGCGGCGGGCGCGTGGGACGACATGGGGCAGGTCGCGATCGCCATCGCCGCGCTCGATCACACCGAGTATCTTTTCTACGTCGGATTCGGGGATTGGCAAGCGTCCGGCAACTACCAGATGTCCCAGCATCAGTTCCTCGGCATGGCCACGAAAAACGCGGAAGGCAAGTGGGATCGCCGCCGCGATGCGATCCCCATCAACAACACCGAGAACGGCGACATCGGCACCGTCGCCGCGCGCACGGTCGGCAGCCGCATCCATCTCTGGGTGACCGACGAATGGGACGGCGCTCCCGGCGTCGGGTACTTCATCTACGATCCGCTTGGCACCATGGAGGAATCGACTCCGTGACCGTGATCTCGTGGATGGGTGCGCTGCTTTCAGGCTGTGGGTCCTTGGGTCTTGAGCCTACCCATCACCTTTCGGACTCCGAGGTTGGGCCGGTCACCATTGATTCGGTGCAGCCGTCTTTTGGGCCCGTGGAAGGCGGAAATGCGGTCACCCTGACGGGCACAGGTTTGGAGGGCACGATCACGGTCGCATTTGGCAGCGCGACCGTATCCGCCAGCAAGCTGAGCGAGACGTCCATCGCGGTGACCGCGCCCGACGCGGGCGTAGAGGCCACCGTCGACCTCACCGTTACCACCGACCTTGGCAGCGTCACGCTCCCTGGCGCGTACCGCTTTGGGGACGAGCCGCCGGACAGCGGCCACGACAGCCCCAGCGAAACTGGGGGCGAGACCGGGGACAGCGGCGGGTCGGAGTCTGGGGTCGCCGGTTTGGTCGAATTTTCGTTGCTCCAGATTGCCTGTCCGGACTGCTTTGGACTGACGTCGGACCTAGAAGTCACCGCCGATGCTGCTTTTCATCGCCCCGTCGCTGGGTCGTGGGTCTCCTGGATCCCAGCTGCCGGCTCCTGCGCAAGCTCGGCCACAGCCACTCCGCCGACCTCCACCTTCCTCGACGCGGGCGGCTACGTCCATTTGCAGTCCGGGTCGCACAGCATCGGCCTCGTGAAGACGAGCGGAGACAGCGGTCCCTCCTATGTCGCTTCGGGTTTGGCCAACGACGACTACGCGCGCACTGCATTTTATGGCCTCGACATCGATGGCGGCGCAGGCTTGTCAGCTGAGATCCTCGATGATGCGATGCTCACACCGCAAGGGTTCTCGTCGATCACCCCTGCCGAAACGCTCTACACCGACTCGCGCAGCGCGTTCGCTGCGCAGGTCTCCCGCTCCGGTCAGGAGTTTACCTGGGCGCCATTCGGCGGGACGGGCACCTTCTTGATCCTGATCGACGCCTACGACGGCGTGACGGGGAATCCCTTGGGCGAAGGGTTGTGTGCGGGCAGCGACAATGGCTCGATGACGGTGCCATCCTCGGTGCTGGGTGCATGGCCCCGTGGCAGCTTGCTGGCTATTTATTTCTTGCGATACCAAATCGAACATCCGCAGTTTGCCTCCGGTGCCACGCTGGAATCGGTGGCGCGCGTCGGGGTGCTCGGTACAGGAGTGATCCGTTGATGACCGCCGTTGCTTCTATTTCCCGCTCCTCCAGCAAGGTCGTGTCGGTGCTCGCCACGCTGCTTTTCGCGCTGCTGAGCGCGTGTGCCGCAGAGACGTCGTGCGAGACGATGTGCAAAGAGCTCGTCTTCAATTGCGACTACGCGGCGTATCCTTCGGTGGACAGCTGCCTGCAAGGGTGCGAATTCGATGCTTCCAAGGGCGCGGATATCGATGGCGAGCTGGAGTGCATCGAGGCGGCCACCTGCGACCCGATCGAGACCGTCAGCTGCGCCCGGCAGTTCAACCCAGAGGCTGGGGCCCAGTGAAGGGCAGTAGACGCGCCACTCTTCTGGTGCTGACTGCGTGCGGAGCCGCATTTTGCGCCGCGGCGTACTCTTCCGAAGCCGTCGCTGCCCCGAAGCCGAACGTGGTGGTCGTCGTCGTGGACGCGATGCGCGCAGATCGGCTGGGGCCGTACGGTGCGACGAGGGACGTGACGCCAAATCTGAACCGCTTTGCCGGACGCTCGGTTGTTTTTGAGCATGTGTTGACTCAGGCGGCGTGGACGGTCCCGGCGATGACGTCGCTGCTCACCTCTCTGGATCCGTTGACGCATCGGGTGCTACGCTACAATCCCAACCAACGGTTGGAGATGGATCAACTGTCGGCGTCTGAAGATACGTTGGCCGAGATGTTCAAGTCTGCGGGCTATCAGACGGTCGCGCTCAAGAAGACGGTGGTGGTGGACACGAACCGCGGTCTGACACAGGGGTTTGATGTCAACCGGATCATCGGCGGGCAGATGGCGGAGGGCATCTCCGCGCAGGAGCTGACGGACGCGGCGTCGGCGTGGTTGGGCACGGAGCGAGACCCCGCTCGTCCCTTTCTGATGTACCTTCACTACATGGATCCCCATAGCTCCTATCGGGCACCAGAGCCGTGGTACTCGAAGTACAAGGCTGGATATTCAGGATCGCTGACCGGTGATCACATGGAGATCGAGCGCCGGTTCGTTCAGAATAAGGAAAAAGCGACCGAGGCGGACATCGCGTACTTGAAAGGGCTGTACGACGCTGAGATCGAATACTGGGATTCCCAATTCGGTCGGTTCATGCAGCAGTTGGTCATCTCCGGGTTGGACTCGAACACCATCGTCGCGGTGGTGGCGGATCACGGTGAGGCCTTCGCGGAGCACGGCCAATGGTTTCACGGCGACGTGTGGCAGGAAAACGTGCAAATTCCTTGGATTGTCAAAGCTCCTGGCGTGGCGCCCGGTCGCCGGTCGGACTGGTCGCAGATCATCGATGTGGCGCCTACGCTCGCTGATCTCGCGGGGGTGCCGCGGGGGCCGCGGTGGCAAGGGCGCAGCCACGCGGCGAACCTCCTCAACCCAGCGAGCCCCGCGCCGGGGGGATCGGTGTACACCGAGTATGGGAACTACCGCGCGCTGATCAGTCCGGATGGGATGAAGCTTGTGCTTGGATATGGAAATGCCAAGCTTTACAATCTTCACTCCGACCCAGGGGAGTCCAACGATCTCGCGCCCGTCCGCGGGATGCTGGTCGATCGTCTGAAGGCCGAGCTGGACGCACGGACCACCGCGGCGCGGGCGGCGGTCGTCGGAGCCGCGCCGGCGGCCCTGCCGCTCAGCCCGGAGCAGGTACAGGCGTTGAAGGCGCTGGGCTACGTCGACGAGTAGCCCTTCAGGTCAGGGTGCCTAAGATGTCGGGGCGTCGATGAGCAGAGGCCCCGCGGATGCTCGAAACTCGGCCTCCGCGGCCTCGGAGATGTAGCCGTGTTCTTGATAACGCGTAGCTTGCAGGCCGAGATCGAGCCGATCGAGCTGCTTCAGAAATCTGGCTTCAGGAGACACCCGCAGCTCTCCCTCTCGCCAGATCGCCAGCAAATCGGGGTGCTCGGCGAGCAACTCGGCCATCGCCGCATCTTCCAACGCGTGCTTTCGCGCGGGAGCTACCCCGTCATGGGGCGTGATGTCTCCGACGCGCAGCTCGGCGAGGTCGTGAAGCACCGCCATCGTGAGCACCTTTTCGCGGTTGAGCTCCGGCGGGCAATGGATCAGCGCCAACATCGCTACAGACCACGAGTGATCGGCCACCGACTCGCCGGTTTTGTGCCCTGCGCGCGCCCATCCCGCTCTTTGCACCTCCTTCAGCGCGAGCACGGTGCGGGAGAGCTCGCTGCGGTTCAACCCAGCACCAGCGCCCGCTGTTCGGGGCGCAGCAAGCTGAGCAGCAGCGGCGACCGGCTTTGGCGTTCGAGGAAATCGGCTTTGGTGTGCATCCTCGCCCAGCCCTCGTCGAGCATCGCTTGGGCGGTGGCGCCGCCGAGATTTGCACCCGGCCCCAACAACACGAACGCGTCCGGGGCCAGCTCCCGAAGCGCGGTGCGCACCGAAACGGTGAAGTCATACGGCGCGGTGACCTGAGCGCCGAGCGTGTAGTCGCGGAGGGCGTCGGGGTCAGCGTGGCGTGGGAAGTGAACCTGTCCGCGGCCATCGACCAACGGAACCTCGGGCGGCGCGAACGCGAGATCGCCCAGATCGGACTGGGCTCGCTGCGCGGTCTCGGCCAGCAGCGGTGTGTGAAACGCCGAGTGCAGCGGGAGCTGAAACGGCGCGATGCGCTCCCCGGATTTGCGCTCCGGGAGCACGCGGATGGCGGCGCGGATGGCGTCCTCCGTCCCGCCCAACACGATCTGGCGACCGAGCCGTATCGACACATACAGGCCGGGGATGTCCCGCAACGCGGCTTCGAGCGGCTCGGTCGTCTCCATGGCCCAATCGTTGTCACAGAGCGGGTAGACGAGCTGTCCGCCGATGACGTTGTTGGCTTGGTATTGGCCCATCGTCTCGATCAAACGAAGGCCTTCCGTCACCGGAAGCGCACCTGCGACGATGAGCGCGGTGTACCAACCCATGGAGTTGCCGATGACCCCGACCACCCTGACTTGATCCGCCTGAGTTACCCGATCCGCGTCGGCGAGCGTGCAGGTGGCCGTCAGCACCGACGCGTTCTCTCCCGCGACGTGAAGCCGTGAGCTGTAGCTCTCGGCTGCGTCCATCTCGCTTGGGGGCGGCCGGCCGAGGGCGCGCCGAAATGCGTCGGTGGTCTGCACCGAAGGCAGGCTCGCGCTGCCGCTCAGCGTCCCAAGCAGGTCGCGCGTGTAAGAGCCACGGCCCGGACAAACCAATACGACACGTCTCATACGTGTGTCTCCAAAACAGCAGCGCGGCCCATCAATTGCCGTGCTGCATCGATGATCTGAGGCTCTTGTACCAGGACAAGATTGGCGGCCCCGCCAAGGGGAATGTACACGTCGTCTCCGGTGACTCGGGCCATCGCGGCGTTCACGCCTTGGTCCACGAGCGCGGTAAAGATGGCTTCCGAGAGCCCACCGGTGCGGCGGCACTCGTCAACGACTAAGACCTTCCCGGTCGCGCTTGCTTCGCGGACAATGTCGGCGATGGGGAGCGGGTTCAGCCAGCGTAGGTCCAACACCCTGCAGCTGACGCCGTGCTCCTCGCGCAGCACCCGGGCGGCGCGGAGGCTCATGTAGAGCCCGTTCGCCCATGTGATGATCGTGAGATCACCCTTGCCTTCCGCCGGTGGGTAGACGCGTCCGGATCCGACGGCGACGTGCTCATCGAGCGCGGGGTAGGGAGCGGCCCATTCGCCATCGCCGTCCGCATAGAGGTCGCGGGTCATGTAAAGCGCGATGGGCTCCAGGTAGACGCAGACCGCGCCGTCGACCTTCGCGGCCGCGACACAGGTGCGCAACATGGCGGCCGCGTCGTCGCCGCGAGCGGGTGACGCAATAATGATACCCGGAATGTCTCGCAGCGCCGCGATGGAGTTGTCGTTGTGAAAGTGTCCGCCAAAGCCCTTTTGATACGCATACCCCGCGATGCGCAGCACCATAGGGTTCTGGAACTGGCCGTTGGAAAAGTATTGTAGTGACGCAGCTTCGCCGCGGAGCTGGTCACACGCGTTGTGGAAGTACGCAAGGTACTGAATCTCCGGCAGAGGGAGCAATCCGGCTTGTCCGGCGCCTAACGCCATCCCAAGGATCGTCTGTTCGTCGAGCAGCGTGTCGATCACGCGGTCGGCTCCGAAGCGCTTTTGGAGGTCAGCCGTGACATGGTAGACGCCGCCTTTCCTTCCTACATCCTCCCCAAACAGGTGTGCCTCGGGGTACTTCGCGAAGATCTCCGCGATCGCGCGGTTGATCTGTACCGCGAGGTGACGAGGTTTTTCGGCTTCCGCGATCGGCTTCGCTTCAGACGCCGAATGCTTGCGTTCCACTTCCTGCCGAATCGCGTCGGGGTGGTGCGGGGCCAGCGGGGCGATGACTTCGGCGGCGGTCTTGAACTTCGGACGCTGAATGCACTCTTCTGCGATGGCGGCCACGCGCTCCCGCACCCCTTCGTACAGCGATGCCAGCTCCTCGCCGGTCGCGATGCCCGCCGCGACGAGCAGCCGAGCTGTGCAGAGCAGCGGATCTTTGGCTTCTTCGGCGGTGATCTCGGCTGGACTCCGGTAGGTGGACTCGACGTCTGAACCTGCGTGGCCGAGGAGGCGCACGGTGCGCAGGTGCAGAAACAACGGGCGTCGGTGGGTGCGAACCCAATGAACTGCCGCCTGAGCGGCGTCCCAACCATCGGGTAGATCCAGCCCATCTCCCTGAATATACGCGAGGTTTTGGCGCCCGCCGTAGGCGGCTTGGATCCATCCTGGCGCGGTCTCGGTGGAGATTCCGATGCCGTTGTCCTCGCACACGAACAGCACGGGACAATCCTCGCCGCGGTGGGCGAACCACTGCGCGGCGTTGATGGCGCCGGTCGCGGTGGAGTGATTCGCCGAAGCGTCCCCGAAGGTGCAGATCGCGATGCGGTTCTCTTCACACTGAAGCAGTCGTTTGCGACGCTCGATCGCGACCGCCCACCCTACGGCTTTGGGGAGGTGGCTGGCGATGGTGGAGGTTTGAGGCGGAATCTGGAGGGGAAGGCTCCCAAACACCTTGTGACGTCCGCCCGCGATGGGCTCATCCGTGGACGCGCACAGGCCCAGCAGGATGTCCATCAGCGGGGTGGCGCCTGGCACTTGTCGGGCACGCTCGATGAAGAACGCGCCGGAGCGGTAGTGCAAGAAGGCCATGTCTTTGGGAGACGCCGCGGCCGCGACCACGGCGTTGCCTTCGTGCCCCGAGGACCCGATGGTGTAAAAACACTCATTTCGTGCTTTGAGCGCTCGTGCCGCAAGGTCGAGATGTCGGCTCTCCACCTGGGTTTGGAACAGAGCGAGCGCTCGTCGTCCGGTCAGGGAGGTGCCTGGACGTAGCTCCAGATCAGGGTTTCCGTTCGCCTCTCCCCCGAGCGTGCGGAGCAGGGCGGTCACGTTGTTGTCGACGATGCCAGCGCGGTTGACGGCCATTGCAGTCTCGTAAGCGGCGCGATCTATACTCTTCCGCCTCCGTAGTCACCGCCGCAGTCACCGCATCTGGCGAGGCGGCAGAAACAACACCATGCGGGCGGGACGAAACGCAGGGATGCGGTCGACTTCAAGCAGAGCGAAACCTGCTTTTTCGAAGGGCGTCGCCGAAGGCGGTGCGTGGAGCAGGCGAGCGACGAGGCGCCCGAGCGTAGGTTCATGGCCGACGATCAGCGGGGCGCGGTGGGGTTCACAGGCTTGGAGGATCTCCTCGAACAGTCCAAGGGGGATGACGTCGGTCGCCTCCATCGGGACGCCGGGGAGGCGCGCGGCGACGGCGCGCGCGGTCTGCGTTGTTCGGACCAGCGGACTGTAGAGGATGATCGAGGGGATCCAACCAAAGCTCTGGATGAGATCCAGCTGGTGCGCCAGCTCTAATTCGCCTTCGCGCGTCAGGCGCCGGTCGTAGTCTGCGCCGGTCGGCGCGTGGTCCTCCGCGCTCGCATGTCGTAAAATTCCGATCCGCATCACCGCACCTCTTCGGGTCTACCCCGCCCCGTCGCGGTTCGCGAAGGGATGAATCAATTGGAGGGTCACGCCGGTCATCCGCGCTGCGCGTGCCACGGCGGCGAGCAGGTTCTGGTCGTCCGCGGCGTCGGCCGCCGCGTGCGCGCGGGTGATCCAGGCCTCCGCTGCGTCGCCGCAGCGCGCGAGGGTCAACGCGGCGAGGATGCGCTCCCGGAGCGGGACCGCAGGGTCGGACCATACGGCCAGCGACAACGTTTCGGCGGCGACGCGATCCCCTCGGTCGAGCAGCACGTTCGCTTTGCGCACGCGCATCGCGGCTCCATCTGGACCTGCAGGGATGGTGCTGTCCGGCTCATCGGCGAGGGCGTCGTCCGCTTGGCGCTCGATCGCCGCGGCTTTGTGAGCGGCATGACTGGTGAGGATGCGTGCTTGCAAGGCGCGTAAGGGCGCGAGGCCCGCTTGGCCTGGCTCTTTCTTCGCCCAGGTTACCGCCGCTGCGGCTGCTTTTTCGGCTTCTTCAAGTTTCCCAAGCTCGAAAGACGCCTGCGCTCGAAAGGCGTGCAGGCGTGCCATCGCCCCGGGACGCTCGGGCTCCGGCGGCAGGTTCAGCGCGTCGAGGGCCGTTGCCCAACGTTGCGATTTCATCGCCTGCCAGGCGTTCAGCAGCGCTTCGTCCAGCCCGGTGGCGGAGATCGACAACTACCGCACTCCCGGCAACCAGAGACGGGCAACCTCGGCTTCCAGATGGTGGGGAAGCTTGTTCTCCCCAGCGGGCCGCGGCGCTTCCCGCAGCCAACGAAGTCCCAGCGCGAGCAGCGTAAAGTGCAGGAGGACGGGCTCGTTGGAGCCAGCGTTCATGACGATGTTCAGCGGGCTTCCGTGGCCGAGCACCACGATGTGGCCGCCGGCGGGGTGGCGGTATCGCACGACCCGAGGACCGATGTGGTCCACCTCCGTCGCTTCGTCGGCGAGGGCCGCGACGTCGATCTCCTCGGGACCATGCCCAGCGTTGATGACGACGGCGTCTTCGGGGAGCTTCGCCATGTGAGCGAGGGAGAGCGCGCCTGCCGTCCCACTGGCCGTCACCACGACGTGCGGCCGGGTCACCGCGTCGGGTTCTACAGGTACATGGCCGTCAAACCGCGCGATGAGCTGGCGTACCGGATCGGTGTCTACGACCTCGACGACCGCGCCGCCGGCTTTGGCGTACGCGGCTACGCCTGCCCCCACGCGCCCGTAGCCGATCACACGTACGCGCCGGCCCGCGAGGTGCTGTCCGGTGAGCGCGGTGTACGCTTGCCACAGGCCTTCGCCGACGCCGTGACGGTTTTCGATCGCGGTCTTCAGCTTTCCATCGTTGATGTTGAGCACGGGGAACGGAATCGCGGCCCGTTTCCGGAGGCGATCGATGCCGGTGCCGGTGATCTCCACGAGCCCGAGCGGCGGCGAGAAGGACGCGCGAAGCAGCTCCTCGCCGAGCGCGAAGCCTACGTCGCCGACGAGATCGGGCTTTGCGGCGACGACAGCGGTTTGTGCGTCGGAGCGACCTGCTCCGGTGTGCACCTCGACGCCGAGCTCACGGAGGTACTCGACCACAGCACCGTCGGTGGTCGCAGGGTTGGCCGCCGCGAGCACAAAGCGACCGCCTCCCAGCATCAGCTCGCGCACCAGCGTGGCGGTCAGCGTGGTCAGGTGCATGTTCAGCCCAATGGTCAGGCCCTCCCAAGGACGCTCCGCAGCGAAGCGGTTTCCAAGCGCTGCGAGCGCGGGGAAGAAGGTCTGGATTCGGGCGAGATCGTACTGAACGCGGGTCGTGCTGGCCATGCGTCGGCTTAACGCCCCGCGATCAAAGCTGGAGCGTGGACCGTGCGGCGTCGAGCAAGTCCGCGTAGCGCACCGCGTCTTCCACGTCCTGAATCGCCAGCGCGTAGAGCAGGTGTCCGCTGCCGTGTGTCAGGCGCCGCACCCGCGCGGTGAGCTCCATCGGCGGCGCATCGGGCAACGCGATGCGCAGGCGCAGGCTTCCCCCTTCGACGAAGATCAGCGCCGCGTCCGAGGGTGTCGTCACTGTCCAGACCTGAGGCTCAAGATCGACCACCTGCACCGACCCGCCTAAGAGCGACACCGGGCCGCCGGTTGGAGGGAGCGCTTCGAGGATGAGGCCGCCCGATGTGCGCGTTGCGATCTCCAAACGGTCGATAAAACCCAGCATCACCCCAGACTCTGTGCGGTCCGATACCGGCACGCTCGTACGTACGACGCTCGCATCGAAGGTGTAGGGGACGTCATCGACGCGAATCCAACAGCGCACATCCGCACCCGGCAGGATGCCTCCGTCGGGCACGCGGACCACCACACCGCCGCGCTCCACGCGCTCTACGGTCGCACGTGTCCACGCTCCGGCGTTCCGAGGCATCAACTCACACGAAAGGCGCTGCTCCGCGGCGCGCTCCAACAGGGTTCGGGCGTCGATCATTGGATGCCCGCATATCTTCCGGGCGCGCCCCTTGTGGGCTACGGTCTACAAACATGCGCCTCGCTCACATTACGGATCTCCATCTCGAACGTGTCCCTCAGCTCTCGGAGCTGGGGAACAAACGGCTCCTCGGGGCAGTGAACCTCTATCTTATGGGTAGAAGTAAGCACTTTTCAGCGGACTCCCAAAGGGGGGTGATTGACGCGCTCCTCCGCCTCGCTCCAGACCGGGTGGTCTGCACAGGTGACCTCACCGCGACCGCGACCTACGCGGAGTTTGATGCCTTCAAGGAATTCATCCAGCCCGTCGTCGCGAAGATGCCATTTGACTGCATCCCCGGCAACCATGACCTCTACACCGGCGAGAGCACCGGTCGGTATCGCGAGCGTTTTGACCCCGAGTTCAGCCCCGTCCGCACCATCGACATCGGCCCGGTGACGCTCTGCCTCGTGGATGTGTGCTTTGCGGACTGGATGTCGCGTGGGCGTGCGGAGCCCGCCACCCTGCTGCTGCTGGATCAGGCGCTTACTGACTCGACAAAATCGGTGATCTTGGGGTTGCATTATCCGCTGCGCGACCGGCGCGGCGCTGTCTACGGACCCCACACTCGCGCGCTGATCAACGCGGCCGAGGTCGAGGCGTTGATCGACAAGCACGCCTGTGTGAAGGCGGTGCTGCATGGGCACGAGCATCACGGGTTCCGCACCACGGTGGGCGCCCGCAGCGTCCCGATCTTCAACCCCGGAGCTGCCGGTTACGCCTTCCTGCCCAAAAAGGGGCGCACCGCTCATTTCAACGTGTACGACGTAGACGCCTCCGGCATCGTCGGGGTGGAACGGTACGCTTGGAACGGCGATACATTTGAGCCAGAGGCGGGTGGTGCCTACGCAACCGGTGGCTGAGCACGCTTCGAGCGGGCGGCGGCTGTGGCGTGCGTTCTGGCCGCATCGGGGGCGCCTCGCGGTGGCCACCGTGCTGGTGTTGATCGCCTCGGTGCTTCAAGGGGTGCCGGTTTTTCTCGTCCGCTGGACGTTGAATGACATCCTCGTGCAGGGCGGTAACCCAGCTCCGCTCGCGATCGGCGTGGTTGCGCTGTACGCGCTCAACGGGCTGGTCAACTTCGCCCGGGCCTCGATCACCCGGTCGGTGGCGTGGCGCGTGGTCACCGAGCTGCGGGGAAAGTTGCACGACCAGCTGCTCCGGCAGGATCTTGCGTGGCATCTGCGGACGCCTTCGGGGGAGCGCCAGAGCCGGTTATTGGGAGATATCAACACCTTGCAGTACGCCGTGAACGGCGTAGTCACCGCAGTACAGAAGCCGGTGACGCTGCTTGTGTTGATTGGGAGCGCGTTTGTGACCAACCCGAAGCTGGCTCTCATCGCCTTCGGTCTGCTCCCCCTCGCGGCCCTCCCGATCCATCGAGTGGGACAGTGGGTGCGCCGCGCCTCTCGGGCAGCGAGCGACGCGGCCGCCGCGCTGTCGGCCCACGCCCAGCAAACGCTCACGGGGATGCGCGTGGTGCTGATCTCTGGGGGAGAGGAGGACCGCAGCCGCGCGTTTCGTCGATTGGATGAGGCGCATGAGGCCGCCCAGGTCGAGGCGTTGACTGCGCAGCTCCTGCCTGCGCCGTTGACCGAGCTGGTGGCGGCGGTGGGCGTAGGTGCGGTGCTCTGGGTGGGGGGCATGGAGGTCGCCGATGGGCAGGCGGCGGCGGGGGACCTCGTCGGTTTTCTGGTGGCGCTCGCGGTGATGAATCAGCCGCTGCGCGGCCTCTCCGAGGTAGGATCCCTGATGCAGCGGTCGTTAGCGGCGGCCGATACGGTCTTCGCGCTGATGGACAAAGCGCCGGAGATCGTCTCGGGCACGGAGCCCGTGGTCGCTCCAAAAAACATAGAGTTCCTCTCGGTTGCGCTCGACTATGGCGCCGGTCCTGTGTTGGAGGATGTGTCACTTACCTTGCGCTCGGGCGAGCGTGTGGCGCTGGTAGGCCCGTCCGGAGGCGGCAAGACCTCGTTGTTGAGCCTCATCCCACGGCTCTACGATCCATCCAGCGGACACATCCTCTGGGACGGTCGGGACGCGCGCTCCTTGCGGCTCTCCGAGCTCCGGCGACACATCGCCGTCGTGTCACAGGAGACATTTTTGTTCGACGATACCGTCGCTGCGAACATCGCCTTCGGCGTTGCCGATGCGACGCCCGCAGCGATCGTCGACGCGGCGATCAGCGCGAACGCGGATGGGTTTATCCGTGAGCTTCCCGACGGCTATGACACGCGCATCCACGAGCTTGGCATGCGGCTCTCCGGCGGTCAGCGCCAACGCATTTGTATCGCTCGCGCGATCCTCCGGAACGCCGCGGTGTTGTTGCTGGACGAGGCTACCTCCAACCTCGACGCGCAGAGCGAAGCGGCGGTGCAGGAGGCGCTGGACCGTTTGATGTTTGGGCGGACGACGCTCGTCGTCGCTCACCGGTTGTCCACGGTGCGCAACGCGGACCGGATCGTGTACATGGAATCCGGAAGAGTGGTGGAGTCCGGCACGCACGAGCAGCTTGTGTCGGCCGGTGGCGCGTACCGGTCCTTGCTCGGCGCGGGGCTGTCTTGAGGGCGACGAGCCCCGGCTTTCGGGAACGGGTCTACGCGGTCGTGAGCACGATCCCAGCGGGCCGGGTGATGGGCTATGGCCATGTGGCGAGCGCCTTGGGTACGGCTGGAATGGCGCGTCAGGTGGGGTGGGCGCTGGCGGCGCTCCCTTCCGACACCGAAGTTCCCTGGCAGCGCGTCCTGCGATCCTCGGGCCAGATCGCGGCACAAGGCGCGCCGGGTCGATCGGTCCTCCAGCGTGCGCTGCTGGAGGCCGAAGGCGTGACGTTCGTACGCGACCGCGTCGACATGACCGTTTTTGGACTCGCGCCGGAGTGGGTGCTCACGGTGGCGTTGGAGTCGGGGGATTCCAAAGCGTGACGCGGGTGCTTCACATTGACACCTCCACGGAGTGGCGAGGAGGGCAGCGTCAACTTGAATTGTTGCTTCAGGCGCGTCCGTTGGATGCATGGGCCGGCGTGCCGGATGGTGCGCTCGCGCAGCGCATCGGTCCGCCGCTCGTACCGTTGCGCCCCGGTCAGCATCCCCTCAATGTTTGGACTCTGCGACAGTGCAAAGACTTGCCGTTTGTCGCTGCGCACACGCCCCACTCGGCGATGATCGCGCTGTTGGCAGGCCAACGCACCGTGATACATCGCCGTGTTGATTTTGTGCCTTCTGCGTGGAAGTATCGCCGTGCCGAGCATGTGATCGCCGTCAGTCAGGCGGTGGCTTCCGTCATGCGCGCGCTTGGGGTAGACGCTGCTCGTTTAGACGTCGTGCCGGACGGCGTGGCGGCGGTGTGCGGCGCTGCCGATGCGCGCTGGCTCCAAGCTCCCGGCCCACGCTTCGGTTGCGTAGGTGCGCTCGTCGAGCACAAGGGGCATCGTGTGGCGATCGACGCGATGAAGCAGCTCCCGGGCTCGTTGTTCATCGCCGGGGAGGGACCGCTCCGCGCCGCGCTCTCCGCGCACATCGCCCGGCTCGGGCTCGCTGATCGCGTACATCTGATCGGGCAGCTCCCAGATGTTGCCGGGTTTCTGGCTGCCATCGATGTCTTTGTACACCCGTCCTTGGAAGAGGGCATGGGACAGGCGGTGATCGAAGCGATGTCCGCGGGGTGTCGCGTTGTGGCGTCCGCCGCGGGGGGAATCCCTGAGGTGTTGGGCGACACCGGCGTGCTCGTCGCTCCGGGAGACGTAGACGCTCTGGCGTCGGGGATGCGCAAGGCGCTTTTGAGCCCGGTGGGGGTAGGCGTCGCCCGCGCGGCGCAGTTCAGCGCCCAACGCATGACCGAGGCGACGAGCCGGGTTTACGAGAAGGTGCTTCGTCGCATCAACTCGCCGTTTCCCCAAATTTGACAATGACGACACCAGCATCTGCAAGCAAGCACTCGCTGTGGGACGCGTAGTCCGGCGCAAAGCGTAGACCTTCGTGGGCCCCCAAGCCCAGCCAGCTGCACACCAGCGCCCGGATGCATCCGATGTGGGTCACGATCGCGATGTTCCCCTCCGGTTGCTCGTCCGACCACCACGCGGTGACGCGGTCGCTGAGCGCGCCGAAGGACTCGCCTCCGGGAGGACGGGCGTTGACGTAGTCGTCCCAGTAGGCCGAGGTCCCGGTGGGGTCGCGCTGAGTCAGCTCGGCCCAGGAGACGCCCTCCCAATCTCCCATGTTTTGTTCGCGGAGCCTCGGGGTCGAGACGAGCGGGCTTGCCCCTTGTAGTTGATGCGCGAGCGCCGCGCACCGTTGTAGATCGGAGGTGTAAACCCGGTCGTAGGGGCCTCGCCAACGCGTTGCGGTGGCCAGAGTCTGCTGTTCCCCGCGCGCGGACAACGGCACGTCGATCTGTCCCCTGCAGAGGCGCTCGCCCGCGCCGACCACCTCGGCGTGCCGGAAGAGATGGACCCGACACACTCGGGACGAAGGAAGGATGCGCTCAGTTGCCGCATCGAACGGGGCGGTGGGGTTGGCCATGGTGTGGTCTTATTGCGGAACTGCGTACGCGCCCGCTGACGCGATAAGCGCGCATATGCTCCTCGTGATTGATGTCGGCAACACCAACACCGTCCTTGGCCTCTACCAAGGCGCAACCGTCGTTCACACCTGGCGTATCTCCACGCTCCAGCGCACGACCGATGAGTTTGGGCTTCTTCTAATCCAGTTGTTTGCACACGAAGGCGTGCCGGCTTCGCAGATTCGCGGGGTCGCGGTCTGCTCGGTGGTGCCGAGCACGATCTACGCGATTGAGAAGGCCACGCGCCGCTACTTGAAGCTGCCTGCGCGCGTGCTCGGCAAGGGGGCTGATCTGGGAATGGCGATTCGGGTAGACAACCCGCATGAGCTTGGGCCGGATCGCGTGGTGAACTGCATCGCCGCGCGGAGCCGCTTTCAGCCTCCGTTCCTGATCGTCGACTTTGGGACCGCCACGACCTTTGACGCGGTGGACGCCAGCGGTGCTTATGTGGGCGGCGCCATCGCGCCGGGGCTGCAGATCTCGGCAGACGCGCTCTTCCAGCGCACCTCCCGCTTGCCGCGCGTAGAGATCATGGAGCCGGTGGTGCCTATCGGCACGAACACGGTATCCGCGATGCAGTCTGGCTTATTTTGGGGCTACGTAGGCCTTGTGGACGGGCTCGCGCGTCGCTGCAAGGCGCAGCTTGGGGCGGGCAGCCGGGTCCCTTGCATTGCGACCGGTGGGTTGGCGAACCTCGTCGGGCGCGCCTGCGCGGAGATCGACGACGTGGACGAGCACCTCACGCTCGCTGGACTTCGCCTGTGGTTCGATCAAAAGCCAGTAGAGGAGTCGACATGAGTATCCCATGGGACAAGCTTGCGATTGATGACGACCTCCGTCGTTTGATCGAGCCGGGCTCGCCGCGTTCGGTGCGCCTCTCGTGCGCGAAGGGGGCGCTCCCGGGCGCGGAGGGCGAGGCGGTGTTGAGCGCCCTGTACGTGCTCGCCTGTGACTTGGAGCCCGAGGTGCGGGACGCGGCCATCGCGACGCTGCGTACCCTGCCAGGCTTAGAGCGTGCGCTGAGTCAGCGCACCCATCCCAAGGTGTTGGAGCTGCTCGCGACGGTGCGCACGGACGGAGCGCTGGACGCGGAGCTGCTGCAGATTCGCGGCGCCAACGATCGGACGGCGGTGCTGATCGCCGAGCGAGCCGACGCGCTGCTGTGTGAGCTCATCGCCGATAACCACACGCGATTGTTGATCACGCCACAGATCGCGGTGGGCTTGCACGCCAACCCGGACTGTCCGGACGCGACGCTCGAGCGGGTGCTCGCGTTCTTGCGGATGAACCAAGATGAACCCCTGCTCCCTCCCGAACGCCCCAAGACGAGGGGACAGGCGGTGGCTGCGCCGCCGCCACCTGCGTTTGACGTGGAGGCGGAGATCGCCGCCGCCCTCGAGGGACGGGTGTCGCCGATGCTCGAAGCCCAGCAGAAGCTAGCAATGTTCGATTTGAACAGCCTCAACGGCGGTGTGGCTGGCTTCTCCTTTGATTTCAAGAACGACGACGAGTTCAGCCTCGATCTTTTGGATGACGGGGACGCGAATGAAGAAGTGCGCCTGAGCATCGAAAAGCGCATTCGTGCGATGAGCACAGGAAAGAAGATCAAGCTTGCTTTTCTTGGAAACAAAGAGGCGCGAAACATCCTGATTCGCGACCGGTCCAAGATGGTGGCTTCGGCTGTGGTCAAGAGCGGGCGTCTCACCGACGCCGAGGTGCTCGCTCATGCCGGAAACCGGAACATGTACCCGGAGATCTTACGTGAGCTTGCGGCCAACAAAGAGTGGATTCGAAAGTACCCGGTGCAGGTGGCGCTGGTGGGTAATCCGCGTACTCCGGTCGCCATCAGCATCCCGTTCGTCGGGAGACTACAGGCGCGGGACCTCGGCGCACTTTCCAGAAACAAGAACGTTTCGAGCACCTTGACCCAGATGGCGGTCAAGATGCTCAAGGAAAAGGCCAACTAAGGCTACTGGGTTGCGACGAGCTGCATCGCGCAGCCTATCCACGCGTGCGACAACGCAACGGAGGCGGTGCGCGGTACAGCCCCAGCGAAGTTGGGCACTCCGATATGCACAATTCCGTTGACGATGACGCTGGGCTCGTGCAACGAGGTGTGTGGCGTGGTCTCGAACGCGCCGCCCTCGGCGATCGACAGATCCACGACGACGGCGCCAGGTTGCATCAGCGTCAAGTGTGCGGCGCGGCACAGGCGCGGGGCGGGCTCTCCCGGTACGCGCACGGCTGCGATGACGACGTCCGCCTGCGCGAGCGCCCGCTCAATCGCCGCCGGGGTCGCAACGAGGGTGGTGGTTCGCAGCGCACGGAGGGCGGGCAGGGACGTGTCGAGGACGGTGACGCGCGCGCCCATTCCGAGGGCGAGATCGGCGGCTCCCCGCCCTGCCACACCGGCGCCGAGGATGACCACCTCCGCGGGGGGCACACCGGCGACGCCACCCAAGAGCAGCCCCCGGCCGCCGTTTGGCTGCTGAAGTACGTGACTCGCGGCCTCCACGGCGAGTCGCCCGGCGATCTCGCTCATCGCGACGCGCGCGGGAAAGTCGCCGGCGGGCCCGGGCCAGAGCAGCCCGTCCACGGCGCGCGCGTCCTTCGGCAGCGCGGCTCCCCTCGGCAGCAACGCCAACAGGCGTTGACCGCTCCGAAACAAGCTGCTCTCGTAGGTGGACGGCGCTAAAACCTTCCAAATCAACGCCGCGCGTTCGTACAAATCTTCGGCGGTTCCGACGACCTCAGCGCCGGCTCGAATGTACTCGTCGTCGCCGAACCCGCTGCGCAGCCCGGCGTCTTGTTCGATGAGGACAGCGTGTCCGGCGGCGCGCAGCGTACGCACACCGGAGGGGACGCACGCGACGCGGCCCTCTCCAGGGAGGGTCTCTTTGGGAATTCCGACGATCATGTGGGCACGGCTATCCGAAATTGCGGTCAACATGCACGGGCACGGCGCCGGCGGAGGACGACAAGGGACTATATTGAATAGGTCGTCCGTTCCCTGCACCCCAGTCCGTCTGGAGAGGAGCCCTCATCTTCGAACAACTTCTGGATTTCAACGATGCAGATCGCCTTCGCGAAGTCGCCGGCGAGCTTGGTCGAAACCTGCACGTGATCGGCAAGGCCGCGGGCGTGCGGGTGGCCCAGCGAGGCGGGCAGTTGCGTGTGACCGGAGAGCCCGCGGCGGTAGCGACGGCTGCGCGTGCGTTGGAGCAGCTCTACGCACTGTCGGCGAGCGGCGTGGCGATCACTGGGCCCGACGTAGAGCAGGCGGTGCGCTTGTTGCGCGCCGAACCCGATGCGCGCCTCCAAGACTACCACGGAGATGTGGTGCTGGTGGGACCGAAGCGGCGCAGTATCTTTCCGCGTACTCCTACCCAAAAACAGTACATCCACGCCTTCGACAACAACGACATTGTGTTTGGTCTCGGGCCGGCGGGTACCGGCAAAACGTACCTTGCTATGGCCGTCGCTGTGGCGGCGTTGCTATCCGATAAAGTGAAACGTATCGTTTTGTGTCGCCCAGCCGTGGAGGCTGGGGAGAAGCTCGGTTATCTACCTGGAGATCTCGAGGAGAAGGTCAATCCGTATTTGCGTCCGTTGTACGACGCGTTGCATGACATGGTGGACGACGAGCGCGGCGCGCGATTGTTTCAAAAGGGCGTCATCGAGGTCGCTCCGCTTGCGTTCATGCGTGGTCGTACGCTGAGCAACAGCTTCATCATCCTTGACGAAGCTCAAAACACGACGCCAGAGCAGATGAAGATGTTCCTGACCCGCTTGGGGACAGACTCGCGCGCCGCGGTGACCGGTGACCCTTCTCAGGTTGACCTGCCGCGTCATCAGCGCTCGGGCTTGCTGGATGCGGTTGGAATTCTGGAAGGCATCGACCGCATCGCGATGGTTCGCTTCTCCGACAGGGATGTCGTCCGGCACGCGTTGGTGAGTGAAATCGTGCGCGCCTACGATCGTCGCCATACGCGAGAGGGTGATGGCAACCGCGATTGAGCAGCTAAAGGCCTATGCGGTGCGCCGTGGCGTGGTTCGCCCCGGTGTGCTGGCGTTGGTGTGCTTGTTGAGCGCCGGGTTCATGACGGACTTTGCGGCCGCACCGGATGTCACGCTGCGTGTGGGGGATCTGTCTCCCCACGACGTAGTCGCTCCGATCTCCTACACCTTTCGGGATCAGGACACGACGGACGAGCGGCAGGGCGCCGCTGAGCAGCGCGTTGATCCGGTTTTTGAGGCGGATATCACCGCGCTTCGGCGCGTCGAGAATCGCATCACACAGGCCTTCGACATGGCCCGCCGGCGGTATGCGGCGGAGGCTGGTGCGCGCGCGGTGCCCAAGCGTGGCCAAGTCGACGCTCCCGATCCGGTGCTCGCCGACTTTGCCACTGCGCTGGACTTGAAGGTGGGCATATCTGACCTTTTGCCCATCGCCGACGGAGGCTACAGCACCGACGCAGAGGAGATGACGCTGGAGCTGCTTGGCGTCGCGATGCGGCGAAGTGTCATCGAAGACCGCTCCGATTTGCCGAGCCCACCCCGTCCGATCGCCATTCGAAACCTGTTGGGGGGACAGGAGGTCGACGAGGTCATGCTCGACGACTACGGGCAAGTTCGAACCACCGAGGAGGCTGGGCAAGCGGTGAGCCTCTATGTGCTCGAACGATTTGCGGGCAGCCGTCAGCCTGACCTCGTGAAAGCTGCTGCGACCATCGCCCGCGCCGGCATCCGACCGAACCTTCGCTTCGATCCGGTGCTCACGGGTCAGCGTCAGGCCGAAGCCCGCGATGCGATCCCCGTCGTGGATGTGCAGGTTCGTCGCGGCACGCGCATTGTTCGTGCGGGGGATGTCGTCGGGGCCAATCAGGTGCAGATGTTGGAGGCGCTCGCGGCGGCCTATCAGGGCGGCGGTCGTCTGATGTTTGGGACGTGGCTCGCGTACGTGGTGATGCTGTTGTTGACGGCGCTTGGGTTTGCGCGCGCGACCATCCGGAAGTTCTCGCAGCGCGATGACGACCTCTTCGCGATGGGGGGCGTGCTTGTCTCCGTGCTCGCGGTGTCTCGAGTGTTGTCGGCGACCGCCGCCGCGTGGGTGTTGCCCGGTCTGGACGCTTCAGGTTTGGCGTTGTTGGCCCCGGTCGCCGCCGGTGCGATGGTGGTTCGGGTGTTGGTGAACAGCGAGAGCGCGTTGATCTGGGCGATGGTCGCCTCGCTGTGTTGCGCGGCGATGACCGATCAGAGCGCGCTGCTCGCCGTGTTCTACTTGATGACCGCTCTGGTCGCGGCGGCGGGCGTGGGCCAGGCTCGCGAGCGCCTCGCGGTGGTGCGGGCGGGCCTTCAAGCCGGGCTATTAGGCGCCGGCGCCGTCGTGTTGATGACCTTGGTTCGGAGCCAGGGGCCCGCCGGGGAGTCGGTGCCTGACCTGATGTCGGTGGTCATCCTCGCGTCGATCGCGCTGGCGGCGGGCTTCTTGAACGCGGCCCTCGCGCTGCTGGCGATCCCGGCGTTTGAGGTGTTCGGCTTTACGACGGACTACAAGCTGCTCGAGCTATCCAACCTCAACCATCCGTTGCTGCGCCAGCTCATGCTGCGTGCGCCGGGGACCTACCATCACTCGGTGATCGTCGGCTCCTTGTCGGAGGCAGCGTGCGAGGCCATCGGAGCCAACGCGCTGTTGGCCAGGGTAGCCTGCTATTTTCACGATATCGGTAAAGGGCTGAAGCCTCAGTATTTTGTCGAAAACCAGCGCGAGTCCGGGAATCGCCACGATCGCTTGTCGGCCGAACACTCCGCGCAGCTGATCATCAATCATGTCATTGAAGGCGGGGCGCTCGCCGAGCAGTACAAGCTTCCGCGGCCGATCATCGACCAGATCTTCATGCATCACGGCACCGGGCTGATCCAGTATTTTTACGCGAAAGCGAAGGAGCACGCCGGTCCGGATGACGTTGTGGACGAGGCGCGGTTCCGGTACCCCGGACCCAAGCCGGACTCGCGTGAAGCGGGGGTGATCATGCTGGCGGACAAGGTCGAAGCCGCGTGCCGGACGATCAAGGACCCCAGCGAAGCCCGCATTCGGGCGATGATCCAGCAGATCGTCAACAGCGTGATGGTCGATGGTCAGCTCGAACAGTGCCCGCTCACCCTGAAAGAGCTGTACCAGATCGCCGACACGTTCACGATGGTGCTGCTTGGCATTTACCATCACCGCATCGAGTACCCCGCTACGGCGTCGATCTCCTCGGGGAAGGGGAGGTTTGTGCCTGTGCCGCGTCAGGGGACCATCACCCTCGAGATCCTGAACCCTTTGTCGCCGCCGCCCCCGGGCAGCCCCGATGCTGCGAGCAGCTCTCCGGCCGCTTCGGGGATGATTGACTACGAGTCTGCCGAGCAGCTACCCGGGGTTCATCGCCGGGAGTCCGACGAATGAGCGTTGAGGTTCGTCATGAAGGGACCACGTGGGCCGACGAGGCCGTCCGGATCGATGCGAACGCGTTGATGACGCACGCCGATCTTGGCGCATCCGAGCTCTCCATCGTGCTCTGCGATGACGCGTTCATCCACGCGCTGAATCGACAATGGCGGGGCGTTGATGCAAGCACCGATGTGTTGTCTTTTGCGATGGGTGAGGGAGATATTGCAGATATAAATCCAGAGATCCTCGGTGATATTGTCATCTCGATTGATACAGCTACTCGGCAGGCGGGTGAGTATGGTCACAGCATAGCCGAGGAGGTACGCACCCTTCTCGTCCATGGGTTCCTACATCTGCTTGGATACGACCACATCCTGCCGGAGGACGCGGTGGAGATGACCGAGGCGGAAGGTCGGATGCTGCAGATGTTGGGGGCTTCTACGGGTGGGCTCATCGCCCGGGCTCACCAGTCGGGATAGGCAGCGCCCCTGTAGCGAGAGGCTGTCATGCTCCCCGATCTTCGTGCCAACGTTTCATCCCTGCGAGTGCGTGTCGACGCCCTCCGGGGGCATCTTTGACGTAGTCTCCAAGCAGGAGCGCGTGGCGGATTTGGAGCGACAGGCGGGCATCCCCGAGTTTTGGAACGATGCCGCCAAGGCCAGAGGGATTCTTCGGGAAAAGACCACGCTCGAGCGCGGCATTGAAAAGTTTCTCTCGGTCCATCGCAAGATGGAGGACGTGGAGACGCTGGTCGAGCTGGCGGACGAAGCCGAGGACGCCTCCTTGGAGGCCGAAGCAGCAGCTTCGATCGTCGACATTGATGCTGCGGTGCGGAAGCTTGAGACGCAGCGTATGCTCGGTGAAGAGGGCGACGAAGCGGACGCGGTGCTTGAGATCAACTCTGGCGCTGGTGGCACGGACGCCAATGACTGGGCGGAGATGCTCAAGCGCATGTATCTGCGGTGGGCGGACCGCATGGGCTTCAAGAGCGTCGTCATCGACGAGCAGCCCAACGAAGAGGCGGGGATCAAGTCGGTCAGCATCGAGATCCACGGCGAATACGCCTACGGCTACCTCAAAGGCGAGATCGGCGTGCACCGTCTCGTCCGCATCAGCCCCTTTGACGCCAACGCGCGTCGCCAGACCAGCTTTGCGTCGGTCGCGGCCTATCCGGACGTCGCGGATGAGATCGACATCCAGGTCAATGAGGCCGACATCCTCATGGATACGATGCGCTCGGGGGGCGCTGGCGGGCAGCACGTCAACACGACGGACTCAGCCGTGCGCCTGACACATGTGCCCTCCGGTATCGTAGTCAAGTGCCAAAGCGAGCGTAGTCAGCACAAGAATCGCGCGACGGCGATGAAGATGCTGAAGGCTCGGTTGTATCAGCAGGAGATTGAGCGGCGCGAGGGGGAGCGCGATCTGGTCAACGCTTCCAAGAAGAAGATCGAATGGGGCAGCCAGATCCGCAACTACGTGATTCATCCCTACCGCTTGGTGAAAGACGTGCGCACCGGAACAGAGACGGGCGATACGGACGCTGTGTTGGATGGGCGATTGCAACCGTTTATGGATGCTTATCTTGTCGCACGAGCCAACGGAACGCTCGGGTCTGGGGGCGAGGAGTGATGCGCTGGGCGTGGTTGTTCTCCCTGTGCGTGGGTTGCGCGGCTGCGGCCGATGACTCCGCGGGTAGCGGATGGGGCGCGCTGACGACGGACGCTGGGGATGTCGCGACGGCGGGAGGTTCAGGCTTCGCTTTTGACAGCCCGAGCAACGGCCAGCTCGCGATGTTCATCCCCGGCGCCTCCTCGGCGACCTGCTCTGACGTCGGACGCGCGCTGTCGAATGATCGGGAGCTGGACCCTGGCGTGCTGACGCCGTCGGGTACGTGCTCGATCTTCCTGTATGCGGCGTACACCGCGCCCGACGCGACTACGTGGTTCGCCGCCCCGGCGACCGTAGTGCTGAACTGCGCGTTCGGCGACGGCGCATGGTCGCAGTCCGCCGACTGCGACGATGGGTACTGCTACAGCGGCCACTTCTGGACCGGCGCGCCGGGTACCTTCGACGTCACCGTGTCCGGGGGCGATGGCGCGGACTACGCGGTCGATGTGGACCTTTCGCTGTTCTCCGGCCAGTTCCCCTACGAGTCGCAGGACACCGCGCCGCTGGACGGCGAAGTGTCGGGTGCAGGTGATGCGAGCTGGTGCCCCGACATCGGCGAGAGCGCCTACTTTTAGGTCGCTCCCGCCGGTTGGCTACTTGACCTTCGGTCCGCGCACGATCTTGAACGCCACGCGGCGGTTGGCTTCCCGCGCTTCTTCGCTGGTCCCGGGCTGCAGGGGGGTGGTCTCGCCGAAGCCCTTCGGGATGAGCCGCTTGCCCTCGACACCCTGATTGCTGAGGTAGGACTTGACGGTCTCGGCGCGACGCTGGGACAGGCCGATGTTGTACTCGTCGCTGCCCTGATCGTCGGTGTGGCCTTGTACTTCGATCAGCTCGATCTCGGGGTGCGCGATGAGCGTGGCCGCCACGTCGTCGAGGATGCGGATGCTCTCGGCCTTCAGGATGGATGAGTCCAGCTCGAAGAACACCTTGTCGAGGATGATCACCTCGTTGTCGCGGACCTCGACGCGCGACTTACGCAGCGTGACCTCGACGCGCGCGTTGGGCTCGACCACGGTCTTGACCCGCTCGGGCTGGTACCCCTCCGCCCACACCGAGATCTCGGTCGGACCGGGCTTCAAGCTGCCTTCCCCGATGCCGTCCGGGCCGGTTTGGAACTTCTTACCTGCTCCAAACACGGTCACCAAAGCGTCGACGGGCTTGCCGGCCTCGTTGCGTGCGATCACCGTCAGCGGCATGAAGCCAAGGTCGGCGCCCAGCGTGATCGTCTTTTCGTAGCGCTCGGCGTCGGGCACCACCATGCGGTCCATCACGTCGCCGTAGCCCTCTGCGCCGGCGTGCACGCTGTAGGGGCCCGGGGGGATGGAGCGGGTGAAGTACCCAGACTGTAGGATGTACCTTCCGTTCTCGGGGCCGTCGGTGAGGTCGACCGCAGCTCCGGTGATCTTTCGCCCTTGGGTGTCGATCACGGTGATGGTCGTCGGGGTCAGGCCGGCGTCGGGACAACCATCCGAGTCGTTCTTGCCGTTCATGTCTTCGGCTTGGTTCGGGCACAGATCCTTGTCGTCCGGGATGCCGTCCGCGTCAGTGTCGGCTTCGTCCCGCGTGCTGCCCTTCACGGCCGGGAGCGTGCTGATGCCGAAGACGATGCGGAAGTCGGGGCTTCCGATACCCGCGGTGTAGCCGCCGCCGCCGGCGATGGTGGCCTGTAGACGCGGACGGACCTGATACCGTGCGCCGACGCGCCACTCGCCGGGGATGCGGGTAGATGCGGGGTCAAGCAGGGTGTCTTTGACCAACACGACCTCGCCGTCCAGCTCGGCGAACACCGACAGTTCGTCGAGGACCGGCGCAGAGCCGCCCACACCCCAGGTGAGCCGGTTTCCCCAATTCAGGTTGGAGAGCGTTGTCGCGGGGCCAGAGCGAAACCCGAAGTTTGCCGTGCCCATGAAGGTCTTTCCAACCGAGCCGATCGCGGTGATCTGGGTGGTGGGCGTGCCGTCTCCCAACCAGTGACGCGGATCGCCGGTGGGCACGGAGAGCCGCGCGTCCAGACCGAGGCCGTACCCGGTCTTGAGACGGTCTATCGCCATGAACTTGGCGTCGAAGCGGATGTCGCCCATGGTGGCCCCGCCGCCTCCTACATCGCTGCCGTAGGCGCTCAGCGGGACGTCGACGCCGATCCGAATCGGCTTCCACGTATAAAGCGCCTGCAGGTCGGTGGTGAACAACGGGCCGACCAGCTGAAGGTCAGCGCCCGAGCCGTCGAGGCTGCGGTAGACCAACGGGTCCTGCGCGTAGTTCAGGTAGGCAGCCCCTCCAAAACCGGTGGGCGCGACCTGCGAGTCTTCAACGCCCAACGTGGTCCGACTGTCCAGTGAGGGCCGAAAGCGCTGTGCATCGAGCTCGTCGGCGGCTTGCGCCGAGCCCGACGCCGCCATGCTCAGGCCGACCATCGCCGCGCCGATCTGGCCGCCACGGCTGCTTTTGCGGCCGCGCTTCCGGCGGAAGGCGAGTGCGAGGCCGCCCACGAGGGTGACCATCAGGCCTGCCGATCCGGGCGCGGTGCTGCAGGACCCACCGGCGTAGTAGCCGCAGTCCAACACCCCGTCGCCGTCCACGTCGTCGCAGCCGTCGTCGGTCGCGGTGTCGTCAACCGCCGAGTCGCAGGTCCCGTCGGTGTTGTTCGCGTCGATTCGGTCGGGCAGGCCGTCGCAGTCGGCGTCGGCGCAGGCTTCTTCGGCGTCGGGAATGGTGTCGCCGTCGGAGTCGGCGTTGAGCGGGTCGGACCCGCAGGCGGCTTCTTCTGCGTTCGTGAGGCCGTCGGCGTCGGGGTCCGCGTTGGGACCATCGTTGTTGTCGGGATCGAGGTTGTTGGACGTGCCGTCGCCGTCGTCGTCTCCCGTCCCTTCGGTGCCGTCATCGATGCCGTCGCCGTCGCTGTCGGTGTCGTGGTCGTTGGTCAGGCCGTCGCCATCGGTGTCGTCGGTGGTCTCGTCCGCCGAGGGGAGACCGTCGTCATCGTCGTCTTCGTCGCAGAAGTCGGCCGCGCCGTCCCCGTCGGTGTCGACGACGCCCTCGGTCGCGTCGGAGATGCCGTCGCCGTCGCGGTCCGAGTCGCCGCCGGTGCCGTCGCACTCGGCTTCGACGCTGTCGGGGATGCCGTCGCCGTCGGAGTCGACGTCGTCCAATCGGTAGTTCGGATCGGTCTCCCAGGGGTCGACCCGTCCGTTGCCGTTGAGGTCCTCGTTGCCGTCTTCAAGCGTGCCGCCGTCGGTGTCCGAGGACAGGGGGTTGGTGGTCGAAGCGGGATCGGCGTCGGCGGTGTAGTGGCCGAGGCTGGTGTTGGTGTCGCGCGTGGGGGCGGTGACGCCGAGCTCGAGGCCGTCGGACAGGCCGTCGCCGTCGGAGTCCCAGTTGTTGGGGTTCGTGCCGGCGTCCTGCTCCTGCTGGTCGTTCAAGCCGTCTTCGTCGCTGTCCGCGTCCAGCGGGTCGGTGCCGTAGACGTCCTCTTCCGGATCCGAGAGGCCGTCAGCGTCCCGGTCGATGCCGACGACGTCGGTGAGGCACTGGGCGAGCGTGCCAAGGGCGGCGGTATCATCGTGACCGGCGCAGTCGTTATTCAGCTGGTTGTCGGTAGGATCATCGTTGGTCGCGATGACGAACTGGAGGTCTCCGTCGAGATCCGCGCCGGTGGCTACGACGAGATCGGCACGGGAGAACGCCAGATCGATGAAGTAGTCGGGCGCGCCATGCACGCTGGTGTCGGCGGTGGAGATCCGCAACACGTCGGAGGAGCGTGCCGTTGCTTCGGCGCTCAGAAAGTCGGCGGCGACGGCGTCTACGCCGGGGTCGTTGTCGGCGTTGTCGTAGATCGAGATGGTCGGAGAGGCGCCGGAGAGGGCGAGCAGGTACTCGAAGTCGTCGCCACCATCGATGTCGATGAGAAAGCCCCAGTTGGACGCGCGCACATTCTCGGCTCCATTCCGCGGGTCTTCGTCGATGCGCATCCGCAAGTACAGGGCGTCGTCATCGGCGTACCAGTACCCTGCAGCGGCGTCTGGCTCGGGGCTGGTGTCGCTCACGATGTCGACGCTGCCGTGTACGCCGCCGTCCCCTTGCTCGGCGTCGCCCACCACATCGAGGATCGGGGCGCCCGATTGTTGAAACGCCACCCACGCATCGTCTTCGGGCCACGCGTACGCGCGGCTTGGGGCGAAAGCCGCTGTGGCAGCGAGTAGAAGAATGAGTGAATACTTACGGTTCAACATGGGGGCTCCTCTCAACGTCGAGTGGGACACTTGACGTGACAAGGCTAAGCCGATGGTGCACCGTCGGCGAGGGCGGCTGACATAGTTTACATTGACGAGGGCGCGGACACTCGTTAGCCAGCGGGGCCGTTTCTATACCGATTTACCCTCTCGAGGTTTCTCATGGCTTCCAAGACCGCCGTCACCGAATACCGCCGCGAACTCCGTAAGCAGAATGCGGGCAAGGCCGCCCGTCGCGCTCGTGAGAACAAGGGCTCCACCCCTGTGTTCCCCGTGCACACGCCTGAGGCTGACGCCAACGCCGCCGCCAAGGCCGCGCAGGAGTAGCGTCGCGACCGGGGGATACGCTCGGGACCCCAAGTCCCGGGCGCGCCCTCAAAGCGACCGTGGTTTGCCCAAGAAGTTTTAAAAGCGGAAGTATCGTCGCGTATTTTCAGCGGCGACCTCTGCGATCGCTTCGGGCGTGGTCCCACGGACCTCCGCGATCTTCGCGGCGACGTAGCCTACGTACGCGGGCTCGTTTTTCCGTCCCCGAAAGGGGATGGGCGTCAAAAACGGGCTGTCCGTCTCGATGAGGATGCGATCGATGGGGGCTTTGGCCGCGACCTCCCGCATCGTGTCGCCGTTCTTGAACGTGACGATGCCCGGGATGGAGATCAGCCCGCCCCGAGCGGTGATCGCCTGCATGTACGCGACATCCCCGGTGTAGCAGTGAAACAGCACCCCGGTGTCCCAGGCGCGCATCTCGTCGAGCACGTCGAGGGTCTCCCCGCCGCTCTCCCGGTCGTGAATGATCACGGGCAGCCCTAGCTCCCGCGCCAACGCGAGCTGGGCGCGGAAGGCCAGCCGCTGTTGGTCGCGGGGCGCGTAGTCGTAGTGGTAGTCGAGGCCCATCTCGCCGAGCGCGAGGATCGGAGTCTCGGGGGTTCCGAGCGCGATCAAATCCGCCATGCGTTCGTCGGTGAATTCCGCGGCGTCATGGGGGTGCAGACCGACCGCAGCGTGCACCGCGGCGTGGCGCGCGGCGACGGCGTGAGCCCGATGACCGCTGGTGAAGCCATAGCCGGATCCGATCGCGATCATGTGGCTCACCCCGGCTGCGTGGGCGCGCGCGACGACGGCATCGACGCCCGCATCGTCCTCCCAAACCCGCGTGTCGAGGTGGCAGTGGGAGTCAATCAGCGGTGTGCCCGGGAGCACGGGCGGGGCGATATCGTTCATGCGGGCACGTGGGAAAGTTCGAGGTTCAAGTGGGCCAGCAGCGCCTCAAGCGCGACCCTGGCCTGCACGTTCAAGCGGAGCCGGTCGCGCGCGAGGCTGATCTCCTGCTGCATGCGACCCACGCCATCCGGCCACATGCCGCGCGCCCATCGACGGAGGAGCTGCTCCCGATCGCCGTGCCGAAGCGGGCGGCCATTCGCCAGCGCCACGGTGTCGGCGAGGAGCTCCTCGAGCACCTGCAGCACCAGCTCGGCGCGCTCCGCGCCGCCTTCGGCGTTCTTGGAGGTGGACTCGCTGAACGAGAAGAGCGCGTGTAAGGGCTGTCCGACGGCGCCACACAGGGCGTCGAGCACCTCGCGGCGGGCTTCGGCTTCGCCGCCGGCGAGGGCCAGAGCGCGGCCGGGGCTGCCTCCTGCGGCCGAGGCCAGCGCGTGATCCATGCCGCGCTCCGTCAGCCAGGCGGACATCTCGGCTTCGGAGAGCGGGCCAAAGCGTACGCGCTGGCTGCGCGAGCGCACGGTTTGCAGCAACGACGCCGGCCGGGCGGTCACCAGTAGAAACTGGGTGCGCGCGGGCGGCTCTTCGAGCGTCTTGAGGAGGATATTCGCGGCTTCTTCGTTCAACGCGTCGGCGGGGTTCAAGATGATCACCCGGTAGGCCGCTGAGTGGCGTTGAAGCTGGATGGAGTTGACGATCTCGCGCGCTTGCGCCGCGGTGATGATCGGCGTGGCTTTTTCGGGATCCGGGCTGACCACGAGGACGTCGGGGTGGGTCCCCGCGCTGATCCACCGGCACGCATCACATACGCCGCACGGGCGGGCGTTCAGCGCCGCTTGACAGTTGATCTCCCGAGCAAACTCCATGGCGTAGCTGAACTTGCCTACGCCTTCGGGCCCCTCAAAGACGAAGCAGTGATGCAAACGTGCATCTTGCGCCGCACGGGACAGGCGTGCACGCACCGAAGCGTTGCCGTGGATTTCCATGGCGGAGGGATAACCGAAGCGCCGGGGGTTGCACGAACGCACGACGAGGGGCTGGGATCGGATAGGCTCCGGTACCGTGTTCTCGCTGCTTTTTTTCGCATACCGCGCTCTCCTTTGGGCGCTCACTCCGGTCCTCGCCGCCCTGTTGATCGTGCACCCGAGGTTGCGCCGTCGACGCCGGGAGCGCTGGGGTTTGGTCTCGCCGGAGGTCGAGCCCGGGGCGGTGTGGATCCACGCAGCGAGCTTGGGCGAAGGTCGAGTGTGCGCGGCGTTGATCCGGGCCCTTCGCGAGGCACAACCTGCGCTCGGTGTGATCCGAACGTGTACATCGGACACCGCTCGAGAGCAGGCCGTCGGTGCCGACCAGAGCGTGTTCGCGCCGATAGACCACCCCTTCGCCGTGGGGGCTTTTCTGGATCGAGTGCGCCCGCGCTGTCTGGTCCTCGTAGAAGCCGAGCTTTGGCCGGTGTTGCTGGGGATGTGTCGTGTGCGTCAGATCCCGGTGGCGGTCGTGAACGCGCGTATTGGGCCCGGCCTCGCGCGCCTGCGCGCCTGGCCTTCCTTGTGGGCTGCGCTCACCCGGGACGTCGAATGGATCACCACGGACGCGGCGACGGCGTCGCTGCTCGGGGGCTTCTCGGTCGGGGACCTCAAGGCCGAGGCGCCGGTTGGGGTACCGGCGCTGCAGTGGTCCAGGCCAACGATCGTCGCGGGCAGCACGCACGAAGGCGAGGAGCTATCGGTGTTGGAGGCCGTAGCGGCCTTGCCGGAGACGCAAGCTGGAGGGCGACGGCCGTTGTTGGTGCTCGCACCTCGGGATCCGCGCCGGTTTGAGGCGGTCTGGTCGCTCATCACCGCTCAGGCTGCACGGTCGCCCGGTCTCGTCGTCCGTCGCCGCACGCGCATCGGCGCGCGCGTGGAGCCCGACGTGGACGTGCTGCTGCTCGACACCATCGGCGAGCTGGGGACGCTCTACCAGCGCGCCAGCGCGGCGTTTGTCGGGGGTACGTTCACCCCAAGTGTGGGCGGACACTCTCCAGCAGAAGCGCTGGGCTCGGGTTGCCCGGTGGTGCATGGGCCCTACGTGCACTCGACGCCGGGCGCTTGGGACGGCGTCGCCGGCTTTGTGGCGCGCACCCCAGCTGCCTTGGCCTCGGCGTTTGACGCGGCGTTGCAGAGCCCGAGGGCAACGCCCAAAGGGGCTCGTGCCGCCGACAACGCGGTGCGCGCGCTCGAGCTGCTGTGGGAGGCCGACGTCCCGGACGAGCGCGTGCTTCGGCCCTGGCTGCTCCCGTTGGCCCCCTTTTGGCGCGTCGGCGTCGCCGCACGGTTTGCCCTCGCGCGCCCGCGTCGGATCGAGGGCGGCCACGTAGTTTCGGTCGGTGCGTTGACCGCCGGCGGTGCGGGGAAGACGCCTGTCGCGGCGTGGATCGCCGGCGTGATGAACGGCGTAGTCGTGTCGCGCGGGTTTGGGCGAGACGCCGGCCGCGATCTTCGGACCGACGGCGAGGCCGACAAGCTGGGCGATGAGCTGGCGATGCTCGCGCGGCGTGGCTTGCCGGTGGTCTCTAGCCCCGATCGGGCGGCGGCGGTCGCACGGGTTTTTACGCAGGCATCCCCTCAAACGCATGCGGCGGTCGCGGTGCTCGACGACGGCCTGCAGGTCGCTGAGGTCGCGCGCGATCTCGAGGTCGTGGTGGTGGACGTTCGTTTTCCAGCGGGCGGCGGGATGATCCCCGCCGGCTCGGGACGGTTGCCGTTGTCCAGCATCGCCCGCGCCGACGTGCTTTGGCTCAACCATGCCGAGCCCGAACAGGCCGTCCCTGCGATGATTCGGCGCTTTGTACGCCCAGACACGTTGGTGGTGCGCGCACGGTACCGCGCCGTCGGGTGGCTGTTTCGTCGTCAGCTTTTGCCCTTGAACGCGCTCCCCGATCGCCCGGCCGGGGTGTTTGCGGGGATCGCGCATCCCGAGGGCTTTTTTGCCCAGCTGCGCCAGCTTGGCGTAAATATAGACCGAACCTGGGTGTTTCCCGATCATCACCGCTATGTATGGATCGACCTGCAGGCCTTTGAGGCGTGGCGCGACACCCACGTGATGATCACGACGGAGAAGGACGCCGCGCGCTTGCCTCCCGATGAGTCGGTTTGGGCGTTGCGCGTCGAGCCCGTGCTGCACTCCGGCGAGGCGGAGCTGCGCGAGCGCCTTGCGCTGCTTGTCGGCGGGGAGTGAGTTGCGCGGGGCGGTCCTCGTCATTTTGGCGCGTTTGCCGCTCGGAGTCGCGAGCGGTTTGGCGTGGTTCCTCGCGTGGGCCTGGTGGACGGTGCTGCCGATTCGGAAGCGCGTGGCCGTCCGAAACCTACGTCGGGCCTCTCCGGAGTGGTCGCAGGCGCGAGTGCGCGCGACGCTGACGGCGATGGTGCACAACATCGTGTTGGGGTACATCGAGCTGCTGGTCTCGGAGCGTACCGGGGTTTCGATGGTGGAGGCGGTGGGGGTAGAGCAGCTGCAGCCCGGGTCCATCCTGTTGGCAGGGCACGGCGGGAGCTGGGATATTTCGCTGCTGGCCTTAGCGGACGCGACGCCGACGGCGCTGTTCTTGAAGCCTCCTGCGGACCCTTGGGCGCGCGAGCAGATCGCCGCGCTCCGGGCTCGACATGGCCTGCTTGGGTTGTCGACCGGGGCGACCCTCGCCGATGGCTACGCGGCGTTGGAGAGCGGCTGCGCCCTGCTGTTCATCCAGGACCAGCGGTTCAACAAGGGCATAAATAGCCCGTTTTTTGGAGCCGCGTGTCGCACCTCGACGGGGTTCGCCGTCACTATCCTGCGCACGGGGCGTCCGGTCTACGGGGTTTGGCAGCAGCGCCTCGGGGTGGGGAGGCACCGGTTCTCGATCACCCCGTTTTCGATGCCGGCGCGCACCGGAGACGAGGCGCTGGACGTACAGGCGCTGACCGACGCCGCGAACGCCTGGTACGCCGAGCGAATTCGCGAGCAGCCCGCGGGTTGGCTCTGGCTCCACGACCGCTGGAAACCCTGAGCTCGGCTACTCCGCCCACACGCCATTCAGGCGCGCGACCTCGACCTGTGCGGTCTCCCGCTCTTCGGCGGTGAGGCTCCGCGGGGCGTGCACCACCAATGACTGCAGCTCGGTGAACGCACCCAGCATGGGCAGCAGCCGACGTCGCTCCCATTCGTTACCGCCGTACCACCGCAGCTCTACGCAGCGCAGCCGCCCGTCGGAGGACGGCGTCAGCGTCGCGGTCCAGCCCGCCGGATCCGGCCCGAGGTCGCCGGCGCTCGCGGTGTTGGTGACCGATGTCACCGCAGCGGGGGGGCGCCAACGCGTCATCTCTTCGACGTACTCGGGCCCATGGTAGAAGGTCCACGTTTCAACCTTGGGCCACGCCCGCAGCGTCTCCTCCGAGAAGCCGATCGCCCGATCTTGGACCAGCGCGAGGTGGCGCACGTTCGGAAACCGTTGCGGCGTGGGCAGGGTGCTGGGCCTCGCCATGAGCCCGAGCGTGATCAGTTGTTCGGGGTAGCGCGTGCTGAACAGCTCAGGGAGCCGATACACATCGATGCCGTACAGCGCCCGGATGCGAGTGAGGTGCTCGGCCTCACACAAGCGCTGGATTGCGTGATGCGGGTACCCAGCGACACAGAACGTGTCGATGAGGCGCCATGCGGGATGCGACATCGTCGTCCCGACGTCCCCCCAGAAGCCGCGCGTCAGGAACCCTCGATGGAAAACGCGCCTTGACTTCAGCAACGCGCGATCGACCCCGTCTACCCATCGCTCGCCGTGCTTGTTGAGCAGGATCTTGGCCGAGCGCTCAAGCGAAGCCGTGTCCGGGGGATTCGGACCCGCGGCTGCGGTGCGCCGGGCGATCTCGAGCTGCAGATGAATGAACTCGCCGCGGGGGTTGTTCGCCGCGGAGAGCGCATCCGCGTAGACCGCGCGGGCTTCATCGCTCTCGGGATCGGCGTAGACACCGGCCAGCAGGTCTTCGAGGTCCTTCAAGCTGGGACCGCGAGAGGCCAAGCTCTGCCTCCGGCTCTGGACGCGCTGCCCGATGCGGTCGAGCAGCAGCTCTTCTTCGGGCTCCGGCGCGATCGACGCGCTTCGCGCGGAGACCGGCTCGCCGCGCAGCAGCGCTCGAAACGCGGATGGGCCAGCTCGGACGCGCGATTGCGCCAGACGAGTGGCTGCTGCGATGTGGCGGGCGTCTCCCTGCTCGCCGAGCACCCGCGCCGCTGCGCGCCAGAAGGGGTACGAAGTTCCCGAGGTATATGCGCCGTACAACGCGACCAGCGCTTCGGGTGTTCGAGGGTCGGGCCCCTCCAGCATCGCGCCCACGCGCAGCTGCGCCAACCGCCAGTTTGAAGGCCACGGGACGAGCAGCAGGTGGCTGCGCTGCAGCGGTTCCGTCAGCCAGTAGGCTGCCCACGCGCGCTCCCGCTCCTCCGCGGTCAACCCGCTCGGGAGCTCGATCGGGGTGGTGCTCTCGCTCAGCGTCAGGATCCAGGGTTCGAGGCTGCGCAGCCTGCGAAGGCTCCAAACGGCGAGCAGATCGGCGACGGCGCCCGTGTCGTCTCCCCGCTCGAGGGCTGCGAGCGCGCCGGCGAGCGTCCCCGAGGACGTCCGACGGGCGGAGGCCGGCGAGAGACGTTCATCGAGTCGCGCGGCTTGCGTCGGGGTGATGCGGGCACGAAGTCGCGCGACGGCCTGTTCGCCTTCTCGTCCGCGCCGCGCGAGCAATTGGTACGCGTTTTTTCGAGCGTTCGCGGAGGAGCTAAGGAGGCAATCGGCCACGGCGTCGAGGAAGGCGGGCGTGAACGGTTGGTGCGCGTCTACGGTGTCAACGCCCTGCAGGATCCCTGCCGTCGCCCAAACGGGGAACAGAGGTAAAAAAACCGTCAAAGGCTCAAAAAGTTCCGGACCGATGCGCCCGAGCATCGCCATGACCCGGTATTCGATCTCCCACCGGGGTCCCTTTGTGGCGCTCTTGTGCAGGGTGGCGACCGCCAACCACGCGGTGAACGGGCTGCGCACGTGCCGTTCGTACAGCCCGAGCCGGTCTGCGTTGGCATAGTCGCCGGACGCAGCGAGCTTCCAGTGCTGCTCGTCTGCGGACGCCGGCAGCTCGGAATCTGGCGCTCCTGCAGACGCGAGGTGGGCCTCTTGGAGCTCCCGCGCGCGGGCACGAAGCCCCTCGGGCAGCAGCGTCATGAGCAGGTCGAGCACGTCGGGTAGCCTTCAGTCCTCGACGACGCGCACCGTGATGACGGTGATGTTGTCTTCGCCGCCGCCGTCGAGCGCCGCGCGCACGAGCGTCTCCGCGAGGTCGTTCGGGTGCGCCTGCGCGCAGATCTCGGCGATCTGCGGGTCATCGAGCGGATCGGTCAGACCATCGCTGCAGAGCACGAAGAGGTCCCCTGCTTGAATGGGGCGGGTGGCGGTGTCGGGCTCCACGGGGCCATGGTACCCGACCGATTGGGTCAGGTAGTTGCGGTGGGGAACCTGGCGCGCCATCTCGGGCGTGAGCCGTCCGGCGTCGATCTCCTGCTGAACAACGGTGTGATCGCGGGTCAGGCGATGGATCTCACCCTCGCGAACGAGGTAGATGCGCGAATCGCCCACGTGGGCGATGTGGGCGGCGTCCCCTTCGATCATCAGCACGCAGAGCGTTGTCCCCATTCCTGAATACGCAGGGTTCATCTGGGCTTCCCGCCGAATCTTGGCGCTGGCCTGATTCATCGCGTAGCGCAGCCGCTCGCGCAACACATCCGCGGGGTCCTGCACGTCGCGCTCGAGGCGGGTCTCCTCCGGGTCCAATGAGCCTTGAAGCAGCTCTTTGAGGGTTTCGACGGCGATTCGAGACGCAACTTCACCCGCGGCGTGGCCACCCATGCCGTCGGCGACGACGAACAGCCCGCCGTCTTCTTCTACAAAGAAGCTGTCTTCGTTGTTCTCGCGCACCGGCCCCGGGTCGGTCCATGCAAATGCCTCGAGCTTCATCAACAACTCCTTTGGCTCAGCATATCGCGCCTCCAGCCGGCTGGGTGTTCAGCCGGTGGAGAACCCGAGCAGCAGACTCGTCGTCGGGAGTATAGAATGGGAGGGAAAGGGAGATGAACGGGTGATCGAGGTCGCTGCCAAGTCCGCCACGTTGATGGATCCGGCTCCCGGGAGTCGGGTTGGCGGCTGGGATGTGGTGCGCCTGCTTGGGCGCGGCGGGATGGCTTCGGTCTACGAGGCGCGATGGCCCGAGACCGGCGAGCGGCGGGCGATCAAGTTGATGAATCCCACCGGGAGCGCCGAAGAGGTTGAACGTCGGTTTCGTCGCGAGTTCCGCGCGCTATCGAAGCTGCATCACCCGAACATCACCATGGTTTACGACTGGGGATGGTGGACGGGCGTAGACGCAGGAGAACGTCCCGGGGGCGCCCAAACCGAGGCGCCCGGTGACCACGACAAGAGCGAGGGCAGACCCTACTTTGTCATGGAGATCGTCGACGGGCAGGATCTCCGCGTCGCCGTAGAGCAGTGGCAGGAGCTGCCTGCGGCGGAGCGTTTTGAGCGCGTGCGGCAGGTGCTGATTCAAGTGGCGCGCGCCTTGGAGTACGTGCACCTGCGGGGCTTGGTGCACCGGGATGTCACGCCCGCCAACATCATGCTGTTGCCGGATGGAACGGTAAAGTTGATGGACTTCGGCGTGGTGAAAGAGTCGGGCGTCACCGAGTTCACCGCCCACGGGGAGGTCTTAGGGACGGTTGCTTACATCGCGCCCGAGCAGATCAACGGCGAGCGCATCGACGCGCGCACCGATCTGTACTCCTTAGGGGCCGTGCTCTACTTGATGCTAACGGGACGGCGGCCGTTCAACGCGCGCACGCTGGCTGGGTATCTGGACAAGCATCTGCATCGCCCGCCGCGACCGCCGCGGGAGCTGGCGCCCTCCGTGCCGCCGGAGCTGGAGGACATTTGCTTGCGTCTGCTTCAAAAAGAGCCGGGTGATCGGTTCGCCAGCGCTACGCACCTGCTGCATGTGCTTGAGGGGGCGGATGCCGGCGCGCTGCAGTTTGATGACGGCTCCTGGCCTCCGGTGCTGGTCGCGCGGGCGGAGGAGTCCGCGGTTTTGGGCCAACTCGTCGCCGCGGCGCGCGAGGGCAAAGGGTCGATCGTGCTGGTTGAGGGCGCTCCGGGGCTGGGCAAGTCCCGCATGGCGCGCCTCGCGCGTGATCTGGCGCGGAGCAGCGGCGTCGCTACGCTGAAGATCCGCGCGAGCGGCGCCGGTGGCCCGCTGGCCTCATTTGCAAGCCTGGTGGAGACCTTGCGCCGCGAGACGGTGCAGGTGCCGCGCACCTTGCAGCAGCTCTACGGCCTCGAGGCCGAGGACAAGATCGAGCGCTACGGGGTCTACGCGGCGTTCCGCGAGATGTTGAGCAACTCGCCTCCGCGACTGATCGTCATCGAAGACGCCCATGAGGCGGACGACGTCGGCGTGGAGCTCATCGAATATCTGGTGCGCAACACGCTCAGCCTCGCGTCGGAGCCGCTCGTCTGGTTGCTCACCCGCGCTCCAGGCGCGTCCGATGAGCGCTTCGAGGGCCTGCGCAGCGGGGCGAACACCGGTGTCACGCCGGTCCTTCTTCCGTTGCGGCCATTGAGCCCGGCGGCGGTCGAGGAATTGGTGCTGGCGCTGCTGCCAGATGATGGTCCGGCGCGTGTGCTGGCGCGGCGGCTTCATAAAGAAGGTGAGGGAAATCCTGCGTTCATCAACGAGATGATCCGGGGGCTCGTCGAGCAAGGCACGATCCGGCCGATCGAGGGCCGCGCCCGACTCGCGATTGATGAAGCCACGGTGCAGCGCATCGCGCTGCCCATCCCGCGCTCGGTCCGAGCGGGCCTCGTCACCCGCATCGACGCGCTGACCGTCAATGCCCGGGAGATCGCCCATGTCCTCGCGGTAGGAAACCAAGAGATGACCTTAGCGCTGCTGTCCGCGGCGTCGTTGCTGGATGAGCACGCGATCTTGACGGCGGTGGACGAGCTCATCGACGCGGGCTTGGTGCGGGAGCGCCGTGTGGAGGGCGAAGAGCACATCGATCTCTCCCAGGCGCGTGTGCGGGATCTGCTGCAGGCCGAGGTGCCCCCGATCGCCCGGGTTCAGTACCATCGGCGCATCGGCGAGGCGCTGGAGCGCACCTTCCGGCGTCGCGCGAACCTCGTGGTCGAGGCGCTCGCGTGGCACTTTGAGCAGGGAGAAGTCCCGGGTAAAGCGTACAGTTACTTGCTCCGCGCCGGTCAGCGTCTGCTGGGGCGGTCCTTCGTGGCCGAGGCGCTCGGCTATCTGGACCGCGCGTTGAACATCGAGCCCGATGCCCGCGAGTACATCACGTTGGACGACGCGGATCGTCTGCTCGCCGAGACGCTGCTGCAGCGCGCCGAAGCGCTCGAACATCTGGGGCGCTGGGCCGAGGTCGGGCAGGCGCTGGAGCAGGCCGTCGAGCTGGGGAAGGAGATCTCCGACGAGCGCTTGCTGGCCCGCGTGTACACCGCGCGCGGAAAGCGTTGGCGCCATGACGGGGACATCGCCGCTGCCGAGACGGACCATCGCGAGGCGCTGCGCCTCGCGGAGCGCGTGAGCGACCCTACGCTGCGCGTGATGCCGCTGCATGGTCTGGGCGGCGTGCATTGGGCGCGGGGAGACCTCGAAGGAGCCCGTCGGTACTGGGTAGAAGCGCTCGCGGTCGGGGAGAGCGTGCGCGACGATCGTAGCCTCGGATGGGGCTACAACGGCCTCGGTCTGGTCGCGCTGTGTCGGGGACAAGCGGGCGAGGCGCGCCGCTATTTTGAACAGTCTGCCGAGGTTTTTGAGCGCGTCGGTATGTTGGGGCCGCTGTCCATGGCCCGCGTCAACCTCGTGGAGATCCACCACTTCACCGGCAACCTCCGCCGCGGGCTCGAGCTCGCGGAGAAGACCTGCCAGCTCGCGCGAGAGACCCACCACCCGCTGGGAATGGCGCGTGGGCGTCACCATAAGTCCCTGCTGCTCGTCGATCTTGGGCGTTACACCGAAGCACTGGCCGAGGCGAACGCGGCGATGGAGATCGCTCGGTCGCTCGACGACCGGGACGAAGAGGTCGTGGTTCACGTATCGGTGATCCGCGCGGGGTGGGCGCTCGCCGATTACGAGCTGGTGCGGAAGTCGATCGCGCAGCTGGAGCCGCTGATGGCGCGGCACGACACGGAGGGGTTTTCGCCGTTGTTGCTCGCTTGGCGCGCCCGTCTCGCGGCCCATGACAAGGACCGGACCTTGGCGCATCTGCTGCTTCAGGAGGCGCTCGACCATCCGGGCACCCGCTGGCCCTATCAGGAATGCCGTCTGGATCTCTCGCTCGCGCGGGTCTACGCGGAGCTCGGGGATCACGGGGAGGCGACGCGGCGTGGCGAGAGCGCGATCCGTCGCGCGGACGCGGCTGGGTTTCGATACTATAGTTTGAAGGGGCATTGTCTGGCCGCTCAGCACGCGACCGACGAAGCTGCCGTGGCGCGGCATCGTCGCGTGGCCGACGCGCTCGCGCGCTCGCTCGCGGCCAATCTCGGTCGGGAAGACGGCGAACGGTTCCTCGACGTGGATTGGTTGCAACCCATACACGGCTGAGCCCGTTACCTTCCGAGGACGGAGGTTCATTCTGAGTGCTGTGCTGCCAGACGTCGGCGTTTGCGTGGGCGACTGGATCGTCCACGAGCTTATCGGACAAGGCGGCTTGGCGGCGGTCTATCGGTGCACGCACCAGCACTCTGGACGTCCCGCCGCGCTGAAGGTGCTCCTGCCCGCGAAGCTCTCCCCAGAGGAGGAGGAGCGCATGCGGAGGGAGTACCTGACCTTGTCGCGTTTGGACCACCCTCGCGTAGTGCGCGCCTTTGACACCGGTCACAGCGGAGGCTTGCCGTGGTTCGCGATGGAGCTGGTGGACGGCGCGGATCTCGCCGCGGTCGTTGAGTCGTGGGAGGCGCATCCTCCCCCCGATCGCATCGCCCGTGCGGTGCAGATCTTCCGGGAGATGGCCGAGGCGCTCACGGCCATGCACGCGCTCGGCATCGTGCACCGGGACATCAAGCCCGCCAATGTGTTGCTCGACCGGGAAGGTCATGTGCACATGGCGGACTTCGGCGGCGTGAAGGACAACGACAGCTTTCGCTCCAATCTCACCATGGTCGGCCGCCTCGTCGGCACGGTGGCGTTCATGGCGCCCGAGCAGATCGGCGGGGACGCGATCACGGCGCGCACCGATCTCTACGGGCTCGGGGCGGTCTTCTACCTGATGCTGACGGGACGGAAGCCGATCGCCGCCGACACCATCGCGGGTTTTTTGGTCCGCCACCTGACCGAGATGCCGCGCCCGGTGACCGACCTCGACCCTCGCATCCCGCGCTCGGTCGAGCGCGTGTGCATGCGCCTGCTTGAGAAGGACCCGGCCCGGCGTTTTGCGTCGGCGGAGGACGCGGTCGCGGCGCTAGACGTCGTGCCTCCCCCCGCGCTCGTTGGGCGCGAGCCGCTGCTGACAGCGGTGCGCGCGCGTATACAAGCGCTCGCCGGGGAGGGCGGTACGATTCGCATCGCTGCGCCGCCGGGGAGCGGACGCCGGCGCGCCGCCGCGGCGATCTTCGAGCTCGGGGCCGCGCTTGGGGTTTCGATCCGCGTCGACGGCAACGTAGAGGGCGGTGGGCTTGGACCTGCGGACGCGCCCGTCCGCGTCGTCCTCGGGGTGCCCGCATCGGACGCGCCGGAGCTGAGTCTGCTTGCGCTGGACCGCGAGCAGCTGCGCGAGCTGCTGCGCGATCGCGGGATTCACGGTGCCGTAGCCGCGCATCTCGCCCGGCGCTTTCACGGGGAGCTGGACGGCCAAGCCGGGACAGCGGTGAGAACGCTCCAGGCGATGGTCCGTCAGGGATGGCTGGAGCGCGGTGTGGACGGGATGCTCCGCGCCGTGGCGTCGGTCGAGACCTTTCAGAGCGACCCGCTTCCGCTCCCGGATGACGAGGTCGCGATGGCGCGCGCGTGGCTCGCGGCCCTGCCGGCGCGCTCAGCGCAGCTGGCGGCGGCGATGGCGGTGCTCGGGACCGCTCCCGTGGGCTTGCTCGCGCAGCTGATCGACAGCGACGAGGGCACAGCGGAGGGTGCGGCGTCGCACATCGCGGACGCCGGTCTGTTGACGCGCACGAGCGAGGGCGCGCCGCCGGTGACGTCGCTCTCGTTGTCTCCGGCGCGTCGCCAGCAGGCGGTGTACGAGGCGCTCGACGGGGCCGCGCGGGTAGCGCTGCATCGCCGAGCCGCTGAGACCCTGCAGGCCTGGTACCGTCGCCGACCTGGAACCGTGGCTGAGAGCGTCGCGAGTCACCTGCTGCGAGCCGGAGATGCCGTGGGTGCCTACCCGCTCTTGGTCAGCGCCGCGGCCCGGGCGCGTGCGCGCAGCGGCGAGATGACGGCGCGTGGCCTGTGCGAGCGAGCGTTGGCGCTGGCGCCGGTCGCCGAGCCGCAATTGAGCCCGCAGGAAGCCGCTCGGCTGCGTCGTACGCTGCATCTGGTGCATGGGGATGCGTTGCGCGCGCTTGGACAGCCGCTCCGCGCCGAAGACGCGTACGCTCGCGCGCTGCTCGCTGCTCGCGCCGAAGGAAACCAGCCGGAGGCGTCCCGCGCGTTGGCGAGTCGCGGGCTCGCACGCTTGATGCTCGGTGCCCGCGAGGACGCTGCGCGCCTGCTTTCCGAAGGGCTGGTCGGGCTCGCAGAGGGCGAGGCGGTGTGGCCGGAGGTCGTCACGGCGCGGCTGCGCTTGCACCTCGATGAGGGAGAGATCTCGCGCGCGCAGGCGCTCGCGGATCGGCTGCTCCAGCGCGCGGTTGAGGCTCGGGACGCCAGCGGCGAGGTCGAGGCGCTCTGTGGTCTGGCGTGGTTGGCGCGCATCGCCGGCAAGCCCGTGCGCGCGCTCGACCTGCTGGATCGGGCGCAGGCCCGGTCGGAGGATTCGGGCGATCGGCGCCCCGGTCTGCTGGTGCTCTGCCAGCGCGCTGAGCTCGCGATTGAAGAGTCGAACGCGGCGCTCGCGTTGCAGCTGGCCGACGAGATTGACAGCGTCGGGGATCTCGCCGGCGTGCCGTTCGCGGGCGAAGTCGCCGTCGGCTTCCGCGTCGAGGCCGGGCTGCTGCGGCAGCAGGACGTCTCGGGGATCGCGCGGGATGCGCTGCGTGGACTCATCGTGCTCGAATGCCGGGATCTGACTGCGTTCGCTCCCTTTGTGCGCGCGGTCCCCGGTGAGCTACCGGCGGCGCTGCTGGAGCGGCTCGCCACGCCGGAATGGTTCCCGGCTCCGGGCATTGGAGCCGACACGTTGCGGAGCGTATTCCTCGCGTTGGGCCATCCCAATCGGGCGACGCGCATCACGGCGGCGCGTCAGGTGCTGGCCCGGACCGCGGACGCATCAACCTGGTTGCCGGGCGCGCGCGCGCGGGCCGTCGCGGACGCCGAGCAGGTGTTGCGCTCAGAGCCTCCAGTCGAAGCGTAGGTCCAAAGCGGCGAGCGTGCGCTCCCGACCGACAAGGGGTACCGTGGCTTCTAAAGCCAAACCTGCGTGCTCCCCGACCGCGCCACGGAAGCCGACCCCGGCGGCGAACACATCGACGGGCGCGGTGTAGCCAAAGCCTCCGAGCGCGTCGACGACTACGCCAAAACCAGGGGTCGCGCGCCACTCCAAGCCTGCGTCTACGTGCACGCCGGCGTGCGGGAATTGCGGCCCGCCGCCCAACGCCAGTCCCCCGAGGCCGAGCACGGATCCGTGCACCACGACGTTGTCCGCTGGGCTCCAGCCCGCCGCGAGCCCGAGATCCGCAGCGAGCGGCCAGCCGTTCTGGTTCAGCGTGAACGCTGTCGGCAACACGACCTTGCCTTGCACCGCGAGCGCAAGGTTGTCGGTCTGCACGATCTGGCCGCTTGCGCCGATGTCGGTGTAGCCGAGGCCCATCGCGCTGGACGCGATCGGCGAGAGCACCGCGTCGTAGCGAAATCCCTCGATCGCGGCGTACAACGCGGTGCGTTTGGACACCGCGAGCGTACCGCGCAGGGTGCCGCTGCCCGCGATGTGGCCGTAGAAGTTCGTGGTCTCGACGATCGCTCCGCCGCCTACCGCGAGTCCGAGTCGGTTTTGCGGGCATAGGGCTTGCGCGACGCCGAGATCGCCGTCTATGAGCCCGACCTGAACTTGCCCGTTGGCCAGTCCGTTTTCCAGCGTGTCACACCACATCATTCACCTGCCTGAAAGATCCCACCGCTCTCCCGATCGAGCAGCAAGGGGTTGGTGAACGCCAGCGGATAGCCACCGGGCGTGACGGTTCGGTAGTACCAGTCGGTCGTGCCCCGATCCGGCTCGGGAGGCTCAGCGAGCGGCCCGACGGTGGTGAAGCAGTCCTGCTCGGGGTCTTCGGTGAGATCCGCGACGTCGCGCCAGTCGATCACGCCGTCGTCGTTGTTGTCGCCGGTGTCCGGGACGCCGTTGCAGTCCAGATCGTCGCTGGCGGCGAGCGGAGTGCCGGCTTCTACGACGATCCAGGCGTCCCCGGTCGCGGGCAGGATGTCCGTTAGCGCGATGTCCATGTCGACGCGGTCCAGCCCTTCGACGCCGAAAGGATCGCTGGGCTCGGGCAAGTCGGTGAGCGTGCGCGCGACCTCGCCGTTCACGATGATGCGGACTTCGTCCACCGGCACCCACGGCGCGGCGCGTACACGGACGTGGAGCACGTCGCTGGCGGTGGGCGTGAACACCTCAACACCGGGCACATGCGCGCCGATGTTGACCTCGACCACCGGGCCGCTGGTGCCGAGGATGTGACCGGCGCGGACGTCGGCGTCGAACTCTGCGAGGTCAAAATGATCGAAGGTCGATGCGGAATACACGATGTTTCGCGGCGTGCCCAGCACGTTTTCGGTGAGGCTGTGGCTGTCGGAGTTGGCCGTACCGCCGCGCACGATGCCCTGATTCAGCAGGTAGAACCACAGCGCTCGGTACTGCATGAAGTTCTCGTTCTTCGAGCCGTTCATCACCTCTTGCACGTCGTAGGCCGCGTTGGAGTAGTCGGCGCCGTCCGGGGTGTGGAAGTACAAGCTCTGGCCGGTGCCGTCGTACTCGGTCTTCAACGGCTGGGTGAGGTCAAAGCCCGCCGCCGACGCCCAGCTGTAGTCGCGGCCGAACTGAGAGCCTCCGAAGGGGTGATTGAGCTGGCTGACGCCGGCGTCGTCGTCCCAGCCGGCGTCCCTTTGGTGGGTCATCAGCAAGCCGGGCTCTGCTTTTTCGTCCCATGCGGCGCCGCGGTAGGGCGCGTCTTCGTCGTAGCGGAGGGGCCAGAAGATCCAGTGGCCGATGACCTCGGGAAAGTCGTAGTCGGAGCGGAACTTGAACAGGATGTGCCCGGTCGATTCGGTGCCGGTGATCAGATGCAAGCGCGCGGATGCGCCGAGGTCGGACATCGCTTCGGCGTAGTCGTTGACGACATCGTGCTCGGTGGTGACGAGGATCTGGATGCGCGACGCGAGGAACGCGCGCACGCGATCGGTGTCGGGGATCTCAGAGTCGAAGCTGGCCCCGCCGTGCACGTGAAAATCGGCGCTCAGCGTGCCGGGAGGCTGTAGATCGAGGGTCTGGATCGCGACGGTGACCGACGCTGCGGTGCCCGCTTCTACCCGCACGCCCCGCACCGCGCCCAGCGTGGTGAACGGGCCGGCGGCGCTGTAGAAGTCGTAGGTGCCGTCGGGCAGGGCGATCGTCGTGTCGGCGTTGACAAGTACGCGGTTGCAGCCCGGAGAGCCGCCGTGCGGCAGGCCCAACAGCGGCGCGCAGGTGTCCCAGACGCCGCCGAAGGTGGTCGCGCCCACGGCAAGCTCGGTGGCATCGTCCGCGGGAACGACGAAGATCAGCGCCTCATCGGGCTCGCCGTCGATGGTCGCCGAGAGCGTGACCTCCCCGACCGCCGGCAGGCTCAGCGTGCCGATGTCGAGGTCCGCGCTGACCTTTCCGCCGTCGTTGATCGGCTGCGAGAGCACCGTGTGACCGAACGCGGTGACGTTCGCGGTGTAGGTCTGACCGGCCGGGACGCGCGCCGAGAAGCTGCCGTCGGGGTTGGGGAGGATGTCGGTCCATGGCGTCTCCCCAGATTCAAGCTCCACCGTCGCGCGCATCGTATCGCCGACGTGCCCGCCGGGAGCCTCGATCGTGCCGGTGATCGTGACGTAGTCTTCGTCCCAAAGCTGCTTTCGCAGCTCCAGCGCGATGTCGGCGCCGCCGGAGATCGACGGGCCGTCGGCGGCGAGGATGAAGCGCTCGTAGACCTGCCAATCGCGGGACGGGAAAACCCGGGGCGCTGGCCCCATCCCCGAGACGTAGACGCTCTGAAAACCGGAGACGGTCTCTTCATCGCAGGACACGACGCCGTAGGTGGTCGCCGGGGCGCTGTGCAGGCCGGAGATCATGTAGGGGACGTCGAAGAACGCATCTCCGATCGTGGTGAGTCCGAAGGAAGGATGCGTGAACCCGCCTTCGGGCGCGGGCGTAAACGCGAGGCTGCCGCGGTCACCCCAGTAGAACGCGTCGGTGAGGTACAACGACATGGGATCGGGCGTGCCGTTGGCGATCTCGGTGCGCACGCGTATGCCAGGTTCGCACGGGTGGATCTCGTAGCGGGTGGCGATCGGAACATCGGGGTAGCCGTCCAGCGTGCCGATGAGCTGCACCGCCTTGATGTCCCCGTCGTCGATCACCTCGAGCGAGGTGTAGTGCGCCGCTTCTTCAGGGAGTAAGCCCGTAGCGGTGAAGATGTGGCGCAAGGAGTCGTTGTCCTGGCCCTTGATGGACAAGTCCAGCAGCGCGCCGCCGGCGGGAGCGATGTAGTGCGGGTGATCGAGCGCTTCGATCACCGCGACGACCTTGTCGTTGCCGAGGATCACGTCTCCGGCCGACGCGAGCGCGGCCATGCCGCCCGGATGCCGATCCCCCGGTTCGAGCACGTGCACCTCAGTCGTGCCGCCGTCGCAGGTGTAGGACACCTCGGGGCAGGGGGTGGGCATCCTGCAGGTGGTGTCGCCGTCGAGGCAGGTGGGCGTATCGCAGCCGAAAAGAGCAAGGAGAATGAGCACGGGGGCACCTATCGCGGGGTTGGGGCTTCGATGACCGTCCAGACATGGCCGTGCTCGCACTTCCACCGGTGCACGGTTTGGGGAGCGTTCCCTTCAGTAGTCACGGTCTTGCCTCCCATGTAGTAGGTCTTCGACGGGCTGGTGCATTGCGGGCAGTCGTCATTCGGCGGGTTGTAGTTCGGGGCCCGCATGTAGGCCCAACGGTTGGAGCGCATCGGGACTGCTAACCGACCGAAGGGCCGGGCCGATTCGCGGTCGCCGCGCTACCGGTAGGCCGTGAAACCGCGGATCCTGCTCGTCTACGCCAACCCTGCGATCACCGCGACGCCGGTCGCGCCGTATGGCGCTGAGCGGGTCGCCCACGCGTTCCGGCTCGCTGGCTGCGACGCGCGGGTGATCGCCCCGTGGCTGGAGCCACGCCCGAGCGCTGCGCTCGCTGGCGCGCTCGACGCCTTCCAGCCGGATCTGGTCGGATTTTCGGTGCGCAACGTCGACGATGCGCTCGTGGTGCGCACCGTAGACGGCCCCGGCGACATCGATACCGCGTTCTACTTGCCGGCGGTCCGGCGGTTGGTGCGAGTGGTGCAAAAGCGCGGGGTGCCGGTGCTCATCGGCGGTGCAGCGGTCGCGACGATGTTGGATTCTATCCTTGGCTATCTGGGCGTCGACTACGGCATCGTCGGGCCTGCCGAGGATCTGGTGCTCGCGCTAGGGCGCGCGATGGCGGCGGGCGTGCCGTTCCCGGAGGCGCTGCCGAAGCACCCGCAGGTCTTGCGCGCGGGCTCGGTACCGCAGCCCGGCCGGCTGCCGGACCGGCTGCCGGACCGGCTGCCCGAGCGTATGCCCTCTGGGCCGACGCCGCGGATGCCGAGCTACCTGCGGCTCGCGGTGGCCCGAGGCGGTCGGGTGCCGGTGATGCACTCAGAAGGATGCGATCGACGCTGTCATTTTTGCGTAGAAGCTTCGTTTTTAGGGGGCAGTGTGCGGCCGCGCCCGGCGAGCGCGATCGTCGCGGAGATCGTGCAGCTGGCCCAAAAAGGGGTGCGGCGGGTGTGGTTGACCGCGTCGGAGCTCAACGTGCCGCACGCCGGTCATGCCGTAGCCGTGCTGCGTGCGCTCGCGGACGCCAAGGTCGGCGTCGATGTGCTGGGGTTCTTGCAGCCCGCGCCAGTCGACGATGCGCTGCTGGACGCGTTTGCCGACGTCGGCGTCGATCCGTCGAGCCTCGCTTTTGAGTTCGGCCACCTCGACGATGCGCTGCTGCGCGCCGGCGCGGGCCCGGCGAACCGGACAAGCATCGACCGGCTGGTGGAGCTGTACCTGCGGCGCGGACATCGGGTGCTTGGCGGCTCGATCCTGCTCGGCGCGCATCCCAAAGAGACGGTGGACAGCGTCGATCGCGCGCTCGAAGCCGCGCGCATGTACGACGCCGCGCTGCCCGACGGCCTCGGCCTCGCTTATGCGGCGGGCGGGCGCGTGTATCCAGCCGCGCCGCTCGGTCGTTGGGTGCGCGCGAACCTGGAGGCTGCACGGCCGCATCTCTATGGTCGTTCTACGCCGGAGATGGTCGAGCCGCTGGTGTACTGCCGGCCTTGGGCGCCGCGGGCGCTGCTCGCGTACATTCAACAAGGCCTCGCCGGCTGCAAAGGGCCGATCGCGCCGCTGAACGCGGAGGCTTCGGCCTCGCCGGTGGTGCTATCGGCAGAGAAGTGGGTCAACCTCACGATCTTGCGCGCGGCCGACGGCGACATCGCCGGCGCCGAACGGGCGGCGCGCGCCGCGCTCGCGCGGGTCCCGGCGCACCCCGAGGCGCTCAAGCACTTAGGGCTGCTGCTCGCGAACCAGAAGGGGGATCTGGTCGGCGCGATCGGGGTGTTCCAACGTCTCTTGAGCGCGTTGCACGAGGCGCGAGCTCCAGCGGCCGACGTCGCCGAGATTCAAGGCGTGATCCACAGCTTGTACGCGCTCGCGGGAGACGCGCAGCCGGAGCGTTGAACCGCTGCGGGGAGCCGGGGCGAGAGGAGCGGCATCTGCGCCAGACGACGCCGCTCGGCTTGTCCCCGAGCCGTCCCGCGCATAGATCGCGCAACCTCCGGAAATCGCCATGCCTGCCCACGTCACGCCTTTCTTGCCCTCCGCCGAAGTTCGTAGCCGCTTCCTCGCTTTTTTTGAGCGCGAGAGCCACTCGGTGCAGCCTTCGGGCCCGCTCGTCATCCCGAATGACCCGACGCTCTTTTTCGCGAACGCCGGCATGGTGCAGTTCAAGGATGTGTTCCTCGGCCGCGATCCCCGGCCTTACCGCCGCGCGACCACCTCGCAGAAGTGCCTGCGCGTGTCTGGCAAGCACAACGACCTCGAGAACGTCGGGCACACCGCTCGCCATCACACGTTCTTCGAGATGCTCGGAAACTTCAGCTTTGGCGACTACTTCAAGCGCGAGGCGATCCAATTCGCCTGGCACTTCCTGACCAAAGAGCTGCAGATAGACCCCAACCGCCTCTGGGTCACCGTCTATGAAGAGGACGACGAGGCGCTGGCGATCTGGCGCGACGACATGGGCTTCCCCGCAGAGCGCATTCAAAAGCTCGGTAAGAAGGACAACTTCTGGTCGATGGGCGACACCGGCCCTTGCGGACCGTGCACCGAGATCCACTACGATCACGGCCCGAGCATCTCCGACGATCTGCGCGGCCCGGCGGGAGAAGATCCGCGCTACGTCGAGATCTGGAACCTCGTGTTCATGCAGTACGACCGCTCGGCGGACGGCACGCTGACGCCCCTGCCGCGCCCGAGCATCGACACCGGCTCTGGCCTCGAGCGCATCTGCGCGGTGGTGCAGGGCGTGTACTCCAACTACGACACCGACGTGTTCTTGCCGATCCTGCACCGCGGTGCTGCGCTGGCCGGCCACACCTACGGCACCGACGCCACCATCGACACCGCGCTGAAGGTCATCGCCGACCACAGTCGGGCGGCGGCCTTCCTGATCGCCGAGGGGGTGATGCCCTCGAACATCGGCATTGGCTACGTGCTGCGCCGCATCATGCGCCGCGCGATCCGCTACGGCGTCAAGATTGGCCTCAAGCCTGGGTTTCTGACCGAGACCGTCGGCACCGTGATCGATCACTTCGGCGCCGCTTACCCCGAGCTCGTCGAGCGTTCCGGCTTTGTGCGCGACGTCACCCACAGCGAAGAAGAGCGCTTTGCGTCTACGCTTGGGCGCGGAATGCAGCTCCTCGAGCGTGAGCTTGAAGCGAGCCCGACGCTCGTGCGCGGCGCCGCCGCGTTCCAGCTCGCTGACACCTACGGCTTCCCCATCGATCTCACGCAGATGATCGCGTCGGAGAAGGGCGCAGCGGTAGACGAAGAGGGCTTCAAGGCGCTGCTCGCTGAGCAGAAAGCCAAGGGCAAAGCGGCATGGAAGGGCGCTGGCGGCGCGTTCATCGAAGGCGTGTGGCTGCCGCTCGCGCAGCAGAGCCCCACGCAATTCACCGGCTACGACGCCGAGCGCAGCGACGGCAAGGTGGTCGCGATCGTCAGCGAAGGCGCGCTGGTCTCGACCGCGGTCGCCGGCGAGGACGTCGAGATCGTGCTTGACTGCACGCCGTTCTACGGGGAATCCGGCGGACAAGCAGGAGATGTCGGGCGCCTGAGCCATGGCGGTTTCCTTGCTCAGGTCACCGAGACCTCCAAGCCGGTGGGCGACCTTCACGTGCATCACGTGACCGTCGCGACCGGCATCGTACGCGTGGGAGACACGGTCACCGCCGAGGTCGATCACGCCGCGCGCACCGCCACGCGCGCCAACCACTCGGCTACGCATTTGCTCCACGCCGCGCTGCGCGAGGTGCTCGGCACCCACGTCACCCAAAAGGGCTCGTTGGTCGGCCCTGATCGCCTGCGGTTCGACTTCTCGCACCACAAGGGCATGACCGCGGAAGAGCTCCGTCAGGTCGAAGACCGCGTGAACGAGCAGGTCCGCGCAAACGACGCCGTCGAGACCGACGTGCTCGCGATCGACGACGCCCGCAAGGCTGGCGCGATGGGCTTGTTCGGCGAGAAGTACGGCGACCGCGTGCGGGTTTTGACGATGGGCGCGTTCTCGAAAGAGCTCTGCGGCGGAACCCACGCTCGCCGCACCGGCGACATCGGCTTGTTCAAGATCCTCTCCGAAGCTGGCATCGCCGCGGGCATTCGCCGCGTCGAAGCCCAGACCGGGCTGGGCGCGCTCGGCTGGCTGCACGGGCAGGAAGACGGCGTTCGTGCGCTGGCGACCACGCTCAAAGCGAACCCCGACCGCCTTCAGGACAGCGTCGAGCAGCTGCTCGAGAGCCGCGCTCGTATCCAGAAGGAGCTGGACGCTGCCAAGCGCGAGCTCGCGCGCCTGCAAGCGGGTGATCTCACCCAAAAGGTGGTGATGGTCGGCGACGTCAAGGTGCTCGCCGCCGCGCTCGAGGTCGACGTCAAGACCCTGCGCGACGAGGCCGAACGCCTCCGCGACACGCTCGGGAGCAGCGTCGTCGTGCTCGCGACCTCGGATGAGACCGGCGTGAAGTTGGTGGTCGCGGTGTCCAAGGATCTGGCCGGGTCGAAGTACAACGCCGGCAAGCTGGCGGGTGCCCTCGCGGCGCTGGTCGGCGGCAAGGGTGGCGGTCGTCCGGATGTCGCGCAGGCCGGCGGCACCGATGTGTCGGGCATTGCAGCCATGTTGGCGGCGGTGCCGGGGTTGGTGGGGGCGTGATGGTCGCGCTGTTGTTCTCCGTCGGCGCGGCGCTCGCAGCCGATGCTCCGGCCCCCGCTCCGGTAGCCCCGGCGGCACCTGTCGCCGCTTTGGCCTCGGTCACCGCGGTAGCAGCGGTTGCCTGGAAGCCTTTGGACCCGAAGAACCCCGCAGGCGTTCAGATGGCGGTCGTACACGGTGACGTGCGCAACGGCCCGGTGAGCTTCTTCATGAAGTTTCCCCCCGGCTCCGCGTCTCCCCAGCACGCGCACACCAACGACTACTACGGGGTTGTCGTCAGCGGCACCCCCGGACACGGCGCGACGGCCGACGCCGCGGCGGCGCCGCTGTCGGCGGGGTCCTGGTGGTACCAACCGGGATCGCAGTTTCACTACGATCGTTGCCTTGGGCCCAGCGAGTGCGTGCTGCTGCTCACGTTCCCTGCAGGCGGCTTCGACTACGTACCCGGAAAGTAGCCGGTCTCGCGCGGCGCCCCGGGTCGCCCGGCGCTCTCAGACGGGCTAGATGGCGGGCGCTTTCTACAGCTACCCACCTTCGGAGTCTCTATGAACGTCAAGGGCATGAACATCCTCGTTACCGGCGGCGCTTCTGGCATGGGCCGGGCGTTTGTCCTCAACCTCGCCAAAGACGGCGCGAACGTCGCGTTCTGTGACGTCAACGAGGCGGGCATCGCCGAGACCATCGCGCTCGCCGCCGAGCACGGCACCAAGGTCGTCGGCTTCAAGGCCAACGTAGGCAGCGAAGAAGACGTGGTCGCCCTCGTCAAGAACGCCGCAGAGGCACTGGGCGGGCTCAACGGCCTGATCAACAACGCCGGCATCTTCCGCGACGGCCTGCTGGTCAAGCTGGACAAAGAGACCGGCGCGGTCGTCAAGTTCCCCCTCTCGAAGTGGAACGAGGTCCTCAACATCGACCTCACCGGCCCCTTCCTGCTCACCCGCGAGTTCGCCGCTCAGGCGATCGAGCGCAAGGTCGGCCCCTCGGTGGTCGTCAACATCTCTTCGGTCGCGCGCCACGGCAACCGCGGTCAAGGCAACTACTCCGCGGCCAAGGCCGGGTTGGTCGCCGACACCAAGCTGTGGGCCATGGAGCTCGCTCCCTACGGCATCCGCACCGGCGCCATCGCGCCCGGCTTTGTCGATACGCCGATCCTCGCCGGGATGAAGCCCGAGGCCTTCGAGGCCATGGTCAAGCCGGTCCCGCTGCGTCGCGTCGGCACCACCGGCGAGATCTACGCCGGCGTGCGGTTCATCCTCGAGTGTGACTACTTCACCGGCCGGTGCATCGACATCGACGGCGGCCTGACCATCTGATCTTCGGATTTCGTCACCCCTTCCGGGCTCTCCGCCCTTGGAGTTTTTCATGTTCAGCTTCGGCAACGCTCCCGATTCCCCCGCTCCTCCCGCCTCCGAATCCGTCCCCGGCGAAGGCCCGCTCCGCGCGCTCTTCAAGACCAGCATGGGCGACATCGAAGTCGAGTTCTACGAGAAAGAAGCCCCGCGCACCGTCGCGAACTTTGTCGGCCTCGCGACTGGCGCGGTCGAGTGGACCGATCCTACTGGTGTCAAGTCCAAGCGCCCGATGTACGACGGCACGATCTTTCACCGCGTCATCAAGGACTTCATGATCCAGGGCGGGGACCCGAAGGGCGAAGGCACCGGCGGCCCCGGCTACAAGTGGAAGGACGAGGCCGCTGCGCTCAAGCTGCGCCACGACCGTCCGGGCTTGCTCTCGATGGCGAACGCGGGCCCGAACACCAACGGCAGCCAGTTCTTCCTCACTGAGGTCGTGACCCCCTGGCTCGACGGCAAGCACGCCGTGTTTGGCAAGGTCATCGACGGCATGGCGCTCGTGCCCCAGATCACCCGCGTCCCGCAGAACCAGAACAACAAGCCGCTCACCCCGGTCAAGTTGATCCAGGTGCTCGTCTACCGCGGCGATCGCCCCGCGTAGTTCGCGGTACCGCGGTCCTCCGACGGTATAAGCAGCCCCTCTCCGGCACACGCCGGGGAGGGGTTTGCTTTTGGACGTGAATAACCGGCGAGTTTGGGGCGTTAGCTTGGCACGGGTGTGCATCAACCGCGCGGCCGTGTTTAGAATCCCTTTGTCCCTGGATGGCATGATGTTGCTCCCTCGCTCCTCCCATTGGTTGGCGTTCCTCCTCCTTGGTGCGACGTTGAGCGCCCCGGTGTCGTCGGCGCACGCCGGTGCCCCCACGGCAGAAGACGGAAAAAAGCGGGACGACTCTAAGAAAGCGCCTCCCGCGAAAAAGGAGACCGCGAAGCCGGCCACGCCTTCCAAGCCTGCGCCCGCCACGCCCACGCGCACGCCCGCAACGCCCGCGCGCACGCCCCCTGCGCCCGCGCGCACGCCTTCTACGCCCCCGCGCTCTCCGGAGCCTTCGCGGACTTCGGAACCTTCGCGCGCTCCCGAACCTACGCGGACTTCGGACCCCTCGCGGACTTCGGACCCTTCGCGGACTTCGGACCCTGCGCGGACTTCGGACCCTGCGACGCGCGCTCCCGAACCTACGCGGACTTCTGAGCCTGCGACGCGCGCTCCCGAACCTACGCGGACTTCGGACCCTGCGCGGACTTCGGACCCTACGCGGACTTCGGACCCCGCGACGCGCGCTCCCGAACCTACGCGGACTTCGGACCCTGCGCGCTCGACCGAATCCGACACGCGCACGCCGACGACTACGACCCAGCCGATGCGCCCGACGCCGACCTCTGAGGGGGATGCACAGCGCAACCCGTCCGCAGCCAGCGCGGAACGCTCCCCCGATCGCGCTCCCGGCAGCGGTGTGGAGCGGCAGACGGTCTCCCGACCCGCACCGGATGGTCGTTCTACGCCGGTCCCTGCCCGCGCTGACGCCGCACACACGGCCCGTCCCGCTGCGGAGCGCACTGCGGTAGAGCGGGCGCGGGATCCTCGTCCGCCTTCGCCCTACCACAGTCGCGATCATCGCTACGCCCGGCCGGCCCCGCATCATGTGCGCGCGTACCCGGACGCGCGGCACGCGCCGCCGCCCGCCCGCTACTACAGCGCGCGGTACACGCACTGGTGGGTGCATCCGTACTACCGGTGGGTGCACGCGACCGTCGCGGTGGTGACCTTCAACTACGCGGTTCACGCTTGGCTTTACGATTGGTCGCCGCCTGCGCGTGCGGGTTGGGTGTGGGTGCCCGGTCATTATGACGGCTGGTGGGTCCCTGGTCACTGGACCCCGGCGGGTCCGGCGCCTGCTTCTTGGGGGAGCCATTGGGTGTACGTGCCCGGCTGGTGGGTGGGTGACACCTACATCGAAGGCTACTGGCGCATCCCCAGCCGCGGCTCCTCGTGGGCGTGGAGGGACGGTCGCTGGACGGCAGACGGAACCTACGTTTGGGGCCACTGGGAACCGAACGCGCAGGCGCCCGCCGGCTACGTCTGGGAGGCCGGCTACTGGGACGGCGCCGACTGGATCGAAGGGTTCTGGCGTCCGGCGATGCGCAAGGGCTACCGTTGGGTCAGCGCGGCGTACGACGAAGACGGCATCTACGAGGGTGGGTACTGGGAGCCGATGGAGGATCGTCCTGGAAGCACGTGGATCCCTGGGTGGTTCGACGGCAACGAGTGGGTGGATGGCTACTGGGTGAGCGACGTCGAGTACCGTTCCGCCAACCCGGACACTTGGGCGCCCGCTCCCGGACTCGAAGACGGTTGGGATGATGCACCGGCGCAGCCTTCGTCCTCGGACGAGCAGCCGCTGGCGCTCCCGGTCAGCCCTTAAGGTTTGGACGCATTCGGTCCGCGCGGGCTACCGCACCGCGCGGATCTGATGCTCCGCGGCGACCAGCGCAGCGACGTCGGGGTTCGCGCCGACGACGCGCTGCAGGATGGTTGCGATGCGCGTCAGCGTCTCCGGGGTGGCTGCTCCCCCGCGGCCGCTCACCCCGAGCACCAGCACCCTCAGGAGGGCGGTGTAGCGTAGCCGTAGGATGTGCCGGGCGAGGGGGGCCCAGCGCGATTCGCCGGGCGGGGCGGCGCCGATCACCGCGATCAGCCCGGTGGTCTGACCGACCGCCGCGTAGCGCTGGGCTGCGTCCGCGATGGACGCGTTGTTGGCCTGCGCGATGACGCAGATCTCGTCGGCGTAGAGGGCGTTCGAGGCGTCGACGATGCGCATAGCGAGGGCTTCGGGGATGCCATTGGCGACGTGCTGCGCGATGGTGGCGTTTCCCGGGCGGGCAGGGGCCTCGCCGGCATGGAGGGCGAGCGCGCTCAGCGCGGTGTTGAAGTCTGCTGCGTGTGCGTCGGCAGCGCTGTCACGCGCTGCGCTGAGCCAGCTCGCGACGAGGGCTTCGATGCCGTCGGTGTACAGCGTCCACGCGAAGGCTTTGCCCGCGGGTTCTGCGCTGGCGTCGCGCAGATCGGTGAGGATCTGCGAGCCTTGCGTGCGGGCGATCGCTGCTCGCCACGCGTCGGCCACCTGCGCTGCGCTCGCGCCGGTCAGATCCATGAGCACGGTCACCGAGCGGGCGGCGGGCTCGGTCGTCGCGGTCCAATCGCCGGCGCTGTCCCGGAAGGCGCCCGGGGTCGCCCCTGCGCGGTCCCCCCGCGGCGTGGTCAGCGCGGTGATCTGCTGCTGCAGCGCAGCGCAGTCCTCGGCGGTCAACGCTCGGGTACCGGTCTGATAGACCTGCAACAGCACTGAGTCGTAGCGGCCGGCGAACAAGCCCGAGTCGGTGTAGTTCGCGCCGGTCACCGAAGCGAGCTGCTGCTGTACGCGATCGCGCAGCTCCTCGGAGTAGCGGCGCTCGGGGATGGAGATGAGCGTGAACGTCGTGCTCCCTTCGTCCTGTTGGGCCACGTGCACGCGCACCTGCTGGTCTTGCTCGGCGTCAAAAACCAGCTCGATCACCGACCGGATCTGATCGGCGGTTGCCGAAAAAAGCCATTCGGTAGGCAGGGAGTCGAAGATGTTTGCCAGACCGCGGTACCGGTAGCTGTTCGGGCGCTGGCGGGTGTCGGCGAGCACCCCGGCGAGGGCGCGGCGCAAGATCGGCAGGTGCCTGCACGGTTGGGTCAGCGCGCGGTGCGTGAACAGGCCGCGCACCACGGTCTGGCTGCCGGGGAGGGCGATGCGGATGACGTCGACGCGACCGTTGCGGTGTACCGGAGCTTCGACGTTGCCTTTGCGGACTTGCACGATGCCGGCAAAGCTGCCGGTCCCGGCCGCGGGCCAGAGCGGGCTGACGATGCGATCGGCGCCCAGCCTCAGATCCGGCGCGTTTACCGCGGTGCGCGTGACGCCGAGGATGACAAAGTTCTCTGCGAGCATCCAGCGCAGAAACTCGGCCGCTTCAATGGCATCCTCTCCCGACGCCTGAAGTGCGGAGTCGGCCGTCGCTTCGATGGCCGCGGTCATGCTCTCAAAATCACCGACCACGCTGCACGCGAGGCGCAACCGATCCCGAAGGTCGTCCTCCATCGCGGGTAGTTCGCTGCTCGGTACGCCGTCAAAGCGGAAGCGCAGCGCCGACTCAGCCCGACCCTCCCCGTCTGCACCGAGGCGGACTGGGCCTGCGCTGCGGGCGACACGGAGGATCACGTGCACACCGGCTACGTCTATAGCGCCTCGGGCGCGCAGCGCCTTGCGAATCGTGTCGACGATGAACGGCTGGTCGGCCATCGACGACAGCAGCACCGCGCCGCTCCCCTCGGCGCGCACCTTCACGTTCGGCCCGACCGGCTGGGCGTCGCGCACGAAGTCCCAGAGCTCACTCAACCCTGCGGCCGCTGCGGAAGGCGGCACGTTCTCTACGCTAGAGGTGCGCGTCTGGGCGAGCGCTGCGGTCGCGAACGCGGTCGTGGCCTCGGCGCTCTCGGACTCTCCGACGCGCGCGCGCATCGCCTGCAGGATGGCCGCGAGGATGGCGTCGCGGTGCGGGTGGTTGGGCATGGGAGGACCTTGGGATCGGGAGCGTAGCGTTGCGACGTTTTGGCGTCGTTGCCTAACCGGATGGAGGTTCAGGGGGCGCCTTTGCCCACCGCGCGTTATCCGCCCGACCCGCACGAGCACCCGATGATCACTGTATCTAATGTTTCCAAAGGCTTCGGTGGAAAGCTTCTTTTTGAAGAAGTGAACACCTCATTTGGTCCAGGCAAGCGCTTCGGCTTGACCGGGCCGAACGGGGCTGGAAAGTCCACGTTCATGAAGATCCTCAACGGGGACATCGAAGCGGATCAGGGCAATGTGTACCGGCCCAAGCGCCTCGGCATCCTGCGGCAGGACCACAGCCTGTTCGACACCATGCGGGTGTTGGACGTCGTGATCTCCGGAAATCCGCGCCTTTGGGACGCGATGCAGGAAAAAGACCGCATCTTCGCCCAGCCCGAGATGAGCGACGAAGACGGCGAGCGTCTGGGCGAGCTGGAGTGCGTGGTGTCGGAAGAAGACGGCTACACCGCGGAGCCCGACGCTTCGGTGCTCTTGGAGGGCCTCGGCATCGAGCAGTCTTCGCACGAGCGCCCGCTCTCGGAGCTCAAAGGCGGCTTCAAGGTCCGCGTGCTGCTGGCGCAGGCGCTGTTCGGGCGCCCCGACGCGCTGCTGCTCGACGAGCCGACCAACAACCTCGACATCGAGTCCATCGCGTGGCTTGAGGACTTCCTCAACAGCTACAACGGCGTGCTGGTCGTGATCTCCCATGACCGTCACTTCTTGAACGAGGTGTGCACGCACATCGCGGACATCGACTACCAGACGATCATCCAGTACCCCGGTAACTACGACGAAATGGTGCGGCAGAAGTCGCAGATTCGCGGTCAGGTCGAGTCCGCGAACATCAAGAAGCTGGAGAAGGTCAAGCAGCTTCAGGACTTCGTCTCCCGGTTCGCCGCAGGTACGCGCTCCTCGCAGGCCGCGAGCCGTAAAAAGGAGATTGAGCGCCTCCGCCCGGACGAGATCAAGCGCTCGAACATCCAGCGCCCGTACATCCGCTTTGAGTTTGAGCGCCCCAGCGGCCGCGACGTGCTCGAAGTGCACAAGCTCGCCGGCGGCTACGGCGACACCACGATCTTCCAGGGCCTGCACTTCAGCCTCACGCGCGGCGAGAAGGTCGCGATCATCGGTAAGAACGGCGCCGGAAAGACCACGCTGGTCCAGACGCTGATCGGCGAGATCCCGTCGCTCCGCGGCAACATCAAGTGGGGTCACGAGACCAACGTCGGGTACTTCCCTCAGGAGCATGAGCACGTGATCCCGCCTGGGTTCACGATCTTCGACTGGATGTTCGAGCAGAAGCCCGACGCTGGAAAAGAAGGCGTGCGCTCCGCGCTGGGTCGGATGTTGTTCTCCGGTGAAGACGGCGACAAGCCGACGGCGACGCTCTCGGGCGGTGAGCGCGTGCGTGGCTTGATGGCCCGATTGATGCTGCTGAAGTACAACGTCCTGCTGCTGGACGAGCCCACCAATCACCTGGATCTCGAGGCGATCTCGGCGCTGCGCGACGGCATCGAGGCCTACCAGGGCACGTGCATCTTCGTCTCCCACGACCGCGATCTGGTCGAAGGCGTCGCCAACAAGATCTTGCTCGTCGAGAACGGCAAGGTGGAAGTGTTCTCGGGCGGCTACGCGGAGTATGCTCGTTCGCGGAAGAAGTAGTCGCAACCCAAGGAGTCCTTGTGCAGCCGTCGTGGACGCGTCACTTGATCGCCGCGGCCGTGCTTTGGCACGCGGTGGCGATGGTCGTAGACGCGACGCCGGACACGTCCGCCGGGTTGAAGCGCGCGGCCTGGAAGGAGGCCACGGTACAGGACGAGTTCAAGGCCTGGGCCGACATCATCGGCGTCGATGAGCCGGTGCTCGAAGAGCAGCTTTGGACCTTTGCTTCTGGTTGGAGTCAGGTGCGCTCCACCGTGGTGCGGCCCTTTCATCGCTACCTCGGGTGGGCCCACGCGCGCCAGTCCTGGCAGATGTTTGTGGCGCCGCATACGACGCCTTCGCGGCTGCAGATCCAGGAGCGCGTCGCGGAATCGCCCGATCCCGAGCAGGGCTGGGAGACGATCTTCGAGGAGCGGGATCCGGCGCACGCGTGGATGGCGTCGGCCTTCGGCGTAGAGCGGATGCGCGCGTCGGTCTTTCGCTGGAGCTGGCCCGGCTATGAGGCGTCGTGGAAGCGCGCCTGCGAGGCGCTCGCGCAACGTCGTTTTGCGGAGTCGGACACGTCGGCGATCCGCTGCCGGTTTTACCAGCAGCGCACGCCGTCGCCCAAGCAGGTGCTCGACGGGACTGCCCCCAAGGGCGCGTGGATACGCCCGGTCGTCGTCGAGCGTTCGCGGTGAGCGCGTGGTGGTCGCGATGGGTGGAGCTCTGCGCGCGGCGCGAGGACGGCCTCTCCGTGGCCTTGGTGCGCATCGGTGTCGCGTTGATTGTTGGATTTCATATCGTGTATCTGTACGCGTCCGGCGCGCTCGAGCTGGTCTGGCTCGACGCGGCCCACGGCGGCATGCGGGCGATCGACGGCGGCGTGCTGCGCTCCTTCGGCGGGGCTGTGCCGGAGCTGGTGTACCCGCTGGCGGTCGGGACGGTGCTCGCGTCGCTCGCGATGGCGCTGGGCCTGACGCGCTGGGCGACGTGGGCGACCTGGCTGGGGTTCTGGGTGCTCGCCGATCTCAACGGCCACGCCGGCGGCTCCTACGACGAGCTGCTCACCAGCGAGCTGTTCTTATTGGGGTGGTCCGGGGCGCACCGCCGGTTGTCGGTGCTGCGCTCCCCGGATTCAACCTCGATCGCGGCCGTTCGGTGGCTGATGATCCTGCAGCTCGCCGTGATGTACTTGAGCTCGGCGTTGCAGAAGGTGAGCGCGCACTGGGTGCCGTGGGGCGATCACATGGCGCTCTGGTACATCCTGCAGCAGCCGACGTGGCAGCGGATTCCGATGCTGTGGCTCGCGCCGGTGGCGTGGACCACGCGCGTCGCGACGGTGGTGTCGTGGATGTTCGAGATCACCGCGCCGCTGCTGGTGCTGGCGATGTGGTTCCGGCACACCCGCACGCGGACTGGGCGCTTGCGGTCACTGTTCAACCGCCTCGACGCGCGCTTGCTCATCCTCGCGGTTGGGTTTGGCATGCACGTGGGGATCGAGGCGTCGATGGAGGTCGGCGGCTTCAGCTTCGCGACCCTCGCCCTCTACTGCGCGTGCTTCTCGCCCGAGGAGTGGCGTCGGGCCTTCCCAAAGCTGGGCTGATCCCCGCTACTTCGCGTCGTCTTTCAGCTCTTTGAGCACGTTCTGGGACACGCTGGTGACGGGGCGCAGCCAGCGGTTGCGGAACTCGCCGCCGCCGGGCTTTTCACACATCTGTTCGGTTTCGATGACCTCTTTCTTCTTGATGTCGAAGAAGGTGGGCCACACGCAGCCCTCTTTGTCGTCGGCCGAAAGGCGCTCCACGACGAACGCGAGGCCGATGCCCTCTTTCTCCTTCAGCTTGTACTTCTTGACCAAGCCGACCACGGTCTCGCGGGTGAAGGCGCTCGGGTGGGTTTTGGCTTCGTAGTTGGAGTAGAAGTACGGATCTTTGTGGATCGTCTGACCGGCGGGCGTAGGCAGATCGGCGACGAGGTTGCGCTGCAGCACCTCCTCGAACTCCTTGAACATCGTGTTCTGGAGCATGGTGTTCCAGTCTTCGGTCAGCAGCTTGAACGCCTCTTGCGGATCCTTGAACCGCCGCACCACGTCGAGGAGCCCGCCGCCAGGCGCGAAGTAGAACTTCTCGTTGGGGTCGGTGAAGGTCTCGGGCACGTAGATCTCGGCGGCGCTGTAGTCTGCGCCTGCCCAGACGACGGCCGGGGCGGCGGTGAGCTGGCTGTAGACGCCGGCGAGCGCGGGGGCGACGAGGAGCAGAAGCATGGGTAGTCTCCACAAGTGCTACGCGTCGGCGTCTAACGCATGGCGACAAGGTTGCATCGGCGCGGTAAGGGGCGGCCATGTCGCGAACGCTGAATTTGCTGGGAACGCTGTTGCTTTGCGGATGTGCGACGCTCGCGCGTGTGCAGGTAGGCGGAGAGATCTCCCGACCGTCTGCGGTCGCGTTGAGCCCGGTGGTGGTCGTCAGCGATCTTCCGTATACGGTCGCGGTGGAATCTGTGGCGCCGGACGCCATCGAGGCGGTGGTCGCGGATGGCCAAGAGGCGCCGACGGTGCTGGATCCCGTCGCGGATGGCGCGTTCCTGCGGAACGACTTTGTAGGGAACATTCGCTTCGGCGGCGGCTTGATCCGAACCGGGAGCGTGGCGTTGGAGACGCGCGCGCGCCTCATCCAGCTCCAGAAGCCCGATGCGCTGCGGCAGCAGGGCGTGGACTGGCTGAATGGTGTGGTGGCGCGCTTGTGGAGCGGCGCAGACCGCGTCTCTGCCGCACCCGCGGCGCCGTCGTTTCACTACCAAACGGCGCGGGGCACCGACAAAGAAGACGGCCACGACAACGTCAACTTACCAAGGACGACCCTGATTCCCCAGCCGATCGCCGGCGCGCTGGGCAAGGTGCTCGTGCCGTACCTGCGGGCCTACTATACCCACAACGGTGGCTGGTTTCTGGGCCAACGATGGGGTTGTATGGCGGGCGCGCGCGTCGACGTCGTGGTGGTGATGTACGACGACGGTCGTCCCGTTTGGTGGCTGGAGGCGGCGGGGCGCTCGCTGGACAGCGGCACCGCTCAGGCCACGACCGCGGAGCTGGACGCGCATCTGCTGGACGCAGAGCGGCAGGTGGAAGCTGCCTTAGCGAAGCAGCTTCGGTGAGCGGACGGCAGGGCCCGAGGGCCCTGCGCGTCACGTTGCACTATTCGGCGTTGGGGACCGGGCCGGTGCCGAGCTTGACGCCGCGGGCTTCGATGGACGAGCAGCGCTGCGAGAACAGCGGCATGCCGAAGGGTGCGATGCCGGTGACGGTGGTCTGGACCTTGGGTGCGTAGAGGTTGGTCGCCTCGGGCATCTTGTCGAGCGCGTCGTAGAGCGCGCGGGAGGCCTCGGGGGTGAGGCTGCCGCCGGTGATGATGCCGATGACCGCGCTGATCGGATCCGCTGCGCCGCCCGAAGCGCCGCCTTCCTGATCGACGAAGAGGTGGCCCCAGTCGATGCCGAAGATGTAGGTGCCGCAGGCTTCGGCGCTCGTGGGCCCGAGCACGGTGTAGTTCACGCTGGCGAAGCGCAGCGGGGCGTCGGGGAAGGTGTGGTAGCGGAGGTTGCAGCCAGCGAGGAGCACGCTGGAGAGCAGGATCGCGGCGGTGGAGAAGATGCGCATGGAGGACTCCGAAGTGAAGGGTAGGGGGAGGGGCGGGAGGCCCTCCGGGGCCCGCTTTAGTGCAGAATGGCGTGCGTGTCCAGCCGGCGAGCGGGGGTCCCGCCGGGGCCGCGCTATTTCAGTTGGGCCTTCAAGCGCTTCTGATAGCGCTTGTAGCGCACCTCGACGTCCGCCCGGCCCGGCTCGCGGGCGTCCGCTGCCTTCAGCGCGACCAGCGCGCGAATCAGATCTTCTTTGGCGGCGTAGGCATCCGCGAGGCGAATCAGGCCGTTCACCGTCGGGACGCTCTCGGCCGGCACGCGCGCCACGGGGAGCAGCATCAGCATGTTCTCCCCCGAGGTGGTTCGGTGCAGGTTCTTGGGTGCCGAGTACTCAACGAGCAGGTTGTCGTCGGTGTTCAACGGCACGCCCTCCGTCAGCTCCAGCGCTTGCTCGCGATCGAACAGGTAGTCGGCCAGAATGTCGTAGCCGTCGAGCACGTTGATGTTCGCGAACTCGCCTTCGAGACCGACGGTCTTGTGGGAGAGCGCGGCGGCGAGGTCTTCGGTCATCACGATGGGATCGTTGGAGCCCACCATGACCATGTCGGCGTCGAGGATGCTCGAGAAGAACAGCACATGCGGAAAGCTCTCCGAGAACGTGCGCATCACGCTCTTCAAGTCCCGGCTGTCCATGCCGTACATCTGCACCCACTGGCTCCAGACGCCGCCCGGCTTCAAGCGGGACTTGCCCATCTCGAAGAACTCGCGCGTGAACAGGTTGGACACACCGGTGAGCCACGGGTTGGAGGGCTCCGCGACGACAAGATCGTAGCTCTGCGGCGCGCTGAGCAGCAGCTGGTTGCGTCCGTCGTTGCCGAGGATGTTCACGCGGGGGTCGGAGAGCGCGTCGTGGTTGAAGCGCTTGAACAGCGAGGTGGCGTTCGGCATCGAAGGTTCAAGCTCGACCACGTCGATGCGGTCGAGGTCGGGATGTAGGGTCAGCGCGCCCAGCGTGATGCCGCTTGCGAGCCCGATCAGCATCGCCGAACGCTCCTCACCGGGCTTGGGCGCAGACCCTGCTGGCAGCGCGGCTTTCGGAGGGAGAAACATCATCGGCAGGTGCGCCACCAGCACCTGCGTCGGCATGTCGGCGCTGGTGCTGGCGTCGATCTTGCCGTTGTTTGCCAACCACTGGTTGCCGCTGGTGCGGTCGCGCGCGACGGTCACGACGGTGGAGAGGCCTTCGTTGTAGTAGAGCAGCTCGTAGCGGTCGATGAGCAGGCGGCGCAGGTGCGCCATGCTCGGCTCCTGCAGGTTGTCGACGTACTTGTAGACCCCGCTGGTCATCAGCAGCGGCTCCCAAGGCGGACGGAAGCTCCAAAGCAGCGTGACAACCGCCGCAAGTCCGCCGAACAGCGCCGACCTGCGGTTGGGCGTCCACGCAGCGACGACGGCGGCGAGCAGGTTGATGCTCACGCAGAGCAAGGTGGTCCCGGCGACCCATAGGTGCGGCAGCCACACGAAGCCCGCGAGGAAGGCGCCCGCGAGGCTCCCGAGGGTGTTCGCGGCATACACGCGACCGACGGTGCGGGAGAGCGCGTCGGGAGAGTCGGAGGCTTGCAAGCCGGCGGCGCGCGTCAACAACGGGAAGGTGACGCCCATGCCCAGCGCCGCGGGGGTCATCACCGCCATCGCGAGCAGGCACTTCATCGTCCAGAGCAGCTCAGGTGCCAGACGAATCTGAAAGTACAACCAAACAAAGCTGATCGGCAGGTACTGCCACAGCCACATCGCTCCCCACGCGAGCGCGGCCACGCTCACCTGGGCCCACGCCACGCTGACCGCGACCCGTCGCAGCGCATCGCCGCTCGCGCCCGCCGGGGCCACGCGCTCGGCGATCAGGCCGCCGAGGTAGCCGCCGCCGGCGATCCCAACGAGGAACGCCAGCAACATCACCGAGAACGCATAGGTGCTCGCGCCGAGCACCAGCGCCATCAAGCGAAACCAGGCGACCTCCAACCCGAGGCTGCCGAGGCCGCAGAGCAGCGCGACCATGAGCCAGCGCTGATCGTTCATCGCAGCGGGCATGCTCGGTCGCTGGACGTCTTCGGCAGGCTGGACCTGACCGCGCCCCAACCAGAACGCGATCGCCGCGAGCGCGAGGTTTGCGGTCGCTGCGGCGACTGTAGTGGTGCGGACTCCAAAATCCGGCAGCAGGTAGAAACCCACCAGCCAGACGCCGAAGACCGCGCCGGCGGTGTTGATGCCGTACAACCTGCCGATGATCGCGCCGGGGCCAGCTGGAGCGGCTTCGCTCGCCGGAGCAGTCTCCGGGGAGGCGCCCGGCCTCGCCACAAATCGCGCGAGCACGGGCAGCGTCGCGCCCATGCACGCCGTAGGGACCAGCAAGGCCGTTCCAAGCAGAAAGAACTGGAAGGCCCCGAACACCAGCGGCGACGGCTCCATGCCCCGAAAGAACCCCAAATAGATCGGGGTGATCGCGTCGCGCAGCCACGGAAAACCCAGCGCGAACAGACCGATGATCGCTTCAAGCGCCGCGTAGGCCCACAGCGGATTGCGGATACGGTGCGCCACGCGGCTCGACAGCCATCCCCCGAGGGAGAGACCCGTCATGAACGCAGCGAGCACCGTAGCGATCGCGAATTGGCTGGTACCGAAGACGAGGTGAAGCTCACGACCCCACACCGTCTCGTAGACGAGTCCAGTGGCACCGGAGCAGAAGAACAACAAGTAGAGCACGGCGGGGGTCTATTGCGATAAGGAGTCGGGATGTACCCGCACGCAACCTTGGACTGGAACGCCACCCGTTTGGAAGCTCGCCTCGCCGAGCATCCAGATGAGGTCGCTACCCGCGTAGAACTCGCTCGAATCTGCCTTTCTCGTGGGTTGTTCCACAGTCAGGCGGATGTGCAGCTGCCGCTCGCCCTGCAACACGCAAAAAAAGTGTTGATCGAGGATCCGCAGTCGGTGGATGGTTTTGTGGTCGCGGGCGCCGCGTTGGTGGCGATGGATCGCGCCGAGTCGGCCCAGCGCTATCTGGATGAGGCCACCCGGCTTCAACCGGAGCGCGCCGACCTGCACCTCGCGCTGGGCGCGATGTACCGCTCTCAGGGGGATCGCCACCTGGCGATTCGTCATCTGGAAACGTCTGTTCGGCTCGCAAGCGACTCCTGGGAGCCGCACCTGTTGCTGGGACGCGTGCTCGGGGAGCGCGCCCGAGAGATCGGGGAGACGCGCCTCATTGAGCGCAGCCAGTACCACTTGGTGCAGGCGCTGCGGATCGCGCCGCCGGCGGATCTGCTGCAGCCGTTGATGCTGGATCTGGGTGTCACGTGCTTGCAGACGCAGCGCTACGCCGAGGCGGAAAAACTCTTCGTGCGCTTGAAGGAGCACCAGAAGTACGCAGCCGTCGCGCGCAAGTACCTCGGACAAGTGGCTTTTGCCCTCGGAAAGTATAAGAACGCAATCCAGCATTATCGCAGCTACTGCGAGAGCCACGGTGAAGAAGCCAACGTGCTCGCTCAGATGGGCCTCGCGTACCTGCACTTGCGCGAGCTCGCGCGCGCTCGGGACCATTGCAGCCGCGCGCTGTTGATCGACCCCGATCATCTAGCCGCTCGCCACGCGCTGGCGTGTACGCTGATCGAAGAGGGGCAGATCACCGAGGCGATGAAGGTGCTCAAGACCACGCTCGCGGACAATCCCGGCGACGGCGCGAGCTACCTGGAGTTGGTTCGTCTGCGTCGGCGCTTGCAGGATTACCCGTGGTTGCAACGGGCGCTTCAGAGCGAGGTCGAGGGCTTTGATCGCCTGCCGATCACCGGCGGCGAGGGCGCTCCGCGCGTCATCACCCGTCGGCGCATCGCGATCTTGCTCGAAGAGCTGCGCGCGGTCGGTCCGTCGAGCATCACGGCGGTGCTCGCGGCGATCGACACCTTGGAGGATGAAGGGCTGCGCTTTTTCTTGTGGGAAGAAGCCTGCGCCTTGGCCGGCGGGCACGTCGCGGATGAGGTCGCGTCGCAGCTTCGGGACCCGGGGCGCTCCTACTCGGTCGGCCTGGCGCGCAACGCGCTCGCCGCGGCCGCGTGGTTGCCCGAGCCCGCGCTGACCGCGGGCTTGAACGTCACCGTCGAAGACATCCAGCGGCAGACCGTTGAGCGCCGCGGCAACCAGACCGACATTCAGGCGCATCGTCGCGCGGTGGATCAGGAGCGGGACGTCGCGCGCGCGCATCAATCGCTGCTGCTGCTCGCTATCGCGACGCGGCGGTCACGGGCGGCGCGCCAGCTGCTCTCGGTGTGGGGAAAAGACGCCGATCCGGACTTGCAGGTGGCGGTGCTCGCGGCCCAGCTGATCTGCGGCGAGGCCGACTCCCAGCGCGCGCTGCTGCGTCGCGGACAGGAGCGCGGCGCGGCCCACCTCGTCGAGCGCTTGATCGCGGTGGTGCAGCCCAGCAGCCGGGTGACCGTTCCGCAAACGGTGCGGGCGTCGGACGGCGCGCACGGAGAGGTGCATTGCTCCTCCTGCGGTCGCACCGGGGCCGAGTGCACCCACCTTTTGTCCGGCACCGCGGCGGTCCTATGCGACCTGTGCGTGCAGGAAGTGGCGAAAGATCGTCGCAAGTTCATGTCGCCGGACGATGCCGTCTGTCATCTGTGCGGGCGCACCCAGATGGAGACCCGCGGGGTCTACCGCATCCACAGCGTCGATGTCTGCGCGGACTGCATGGACACGTCGCTCGGCGTCATCGAGCGCGAAGAGGTCGAGAAGTTCCTGCGCGATTGGTGAGCCGGTGCGGCGTCCGTCCTGCGGAGGACGCCGCGAACCGCCCGCCAGGACCTATCCGCCCAGCAGGCCTCGCTTGAGGTCGGCGGTGGGGGGCTTCGGTCCCAGATAGATCCCGAACAGCGCCTTCATGAACGCCTCCCCGGGCAGCGTGGCGCGCTTCTGGCCGGCGATGACGAAGGTGGTACCAACCCCAGGCACGTAGTCAATGACGACCTCCTCTCCGGGAGAGATGGTCTCCGGCATGGCCGCGAACACCTGCTGGATCTGCTCGGCGGTCGCGCCGGGCGAGGCGGCGAAGCCCTCCTTAAAGCTGTCGCCCATCTGCTCCTTCGTGACCTTGTAGACGAAGTGCATCACGATGCGCTTGGGCTCGTTCGCTGCGGCCGCTGCCCCGCCGTCGTGCGTCGGGTGTTGCAGGTACAAGCCGCCGACGTACACGTCGATGTAGAATTTCTCCCGCAGGCCCAGTCCGTTCAGGGCGAGCGTTTGGCCCCCCACGGCGGCTGTGTCGGGGAGGGTGACCCCCGCGAGCGTGGCGGCCGTAGCGGGTGCGTGGAGCGTGAGGGCGAACAGAAGAGCGTGGAGCATCATGGGGGAATCCTATTCCTTCAACCCCGGTGTGGGCCATGCATTCCGCTCACCATCAGCTCAGGTTTTGGGGTCGTGCGCATGTGTGAAGCTGTGTGCTCACGAACTATGGTCTTGTAAAGCCCATCTTGGCTGTGGTGGTAATTTCATGCCCGAATCATGGGATCTACATTTCCCATTTGCCCCCACGATTGTCGGCGTTTGCTCGTTCCAGAGACTTGGCACGGCTCTTGCTTATGATGTCTCCGACACCGGCGAAAGCCGAACGGTCGGACCGAAAGGTCGGGTCTAAACAGCCCATTCTTTGACGTACTCAAACAAGCCCACGGGAGCACCGGGCACGGTTCGCTGGAAACAG
>CAIUMM010000225.1 GCA_903900265.1 uncultured Pseudomonadota bacterium | reverse complement strand
GGTGCCCGATCAGGTGGTGATCGTGAGCGGGCTGCCCAAGACCCGATCCGGCAAGATCATGCGCCGCATCCTTCGCAAGATCGCCGAAGGACAAAGCGAGGACCTCGGGGACCTGGCGACGCTCGCCGATCCCGACGTCGTCACCGCCATCCTGCACGCCACGGCCGAGCTCGAAGCGTAGCGCGCGCGCGTGCTCAACCCCCGTCGAGGAGCGCGTGCGCACGGCCGTCCGGCACACCGTCGTAGAAGTCCAGCAGCGCCGCCGCAAACACCCCGCCGTCCCCGCCGTTCGCTTGAGCGTACACCGTCAAGCTATCCCGAAGCTTCATCGCGCCGAGCACGGGATGCGCAAGGCAGGCCACCGCTTCGTCGAGGTCCGCGATCGCGTAGCGATGCGCGATCTCGCTGTTCCCGAGGCGGACTCGGGGGCGGGAATCGGTTGAACCTACCTAAAAGTAGGGGTCAGGTTGTTACCATTACACATTCCGGAAAGTGTAATGGTAACAACCTGACACCTAGTCCCTAGTCTGTGCCCCGTCAGGTGGTGATCGCACTGCGGCGCCCTCCCCCTACAACCCACCCGTATACAAGTCGGTGATCGGGTAGAACTGACCGAACACCCTCCCGCTCGTGTGCCACCCCCACACGACAGTTCCGTCCGGCGTGTACTCGGCGAGCAGGCTGCCGGCGCCCCGGTTCACGAAGGTGTTGCCGTTCGGCAAGCGGATCGCCTGCGCCGCGAGCACCGGGAGGGTGTCCGTCGGGCTGCGCCAGACCTCCTCGAGGCCGTCGGCGGTGACCGCGTACTCCATGGCGCCCGACCCGGTTTCATCGCTGTTGAACATCAAAAGATGGCCGTCATCGAGCCAAGTGGGGAAGTGCTGGAAGTCCAGCGCCGGCGCCGCAGGGATCCCGTCGCCCCCGTAGATCGTCGTCAGCGAGCGCGAGGTGCGGTTGACCTGCAACAGGTTCCCGGTGTGGGCCAGCGACAACAGGTACAAGTCGGTGTCCGCGTCGTAGGAGACCATGTTGCCGTGCGTCCAGTCCACGCCGTCGTAGAGCGAGCCCTGATCGGACCGTTCGTTGGACCGTGGGTCCAGCGCGTCCCACGTGGAAAAGATCTGCTCGGAGCGCCCGTCTGTGGTCAACTCCACGATGCCGTCCCCTACCCAGGTCGACTCTTCACCGGTGGTAGGGTCGGTAAAGAGCCGGGAATCCACGATGTCATAGGCGATGGTCCCGTCCGGCAGCTCGGTGAACCCGTGGTGCGCGTACGGCGTGTCGCGGAGGTCGAGGGTGACGCCATCCAACGAGACCCGGTGGAGGGTGACCTCCGTAGAGCCCATCGCGCCTTGGTATTCGTTGAACCAGATGCCGCCCTCCACCGAATAATGCACGTCAAACCCGCTCGTGCTCCCGGCCCCATCGTAGTACCAGACCAACGTACCGTCGCGCCGGTAAATGCCGATCTGAAGGTTGGCGGTACGCGCCCCTGCGCCTGCGTAAAAAGCCCCGATCAGCCAAGGGGAAGCGTCCTGGCCTGGATCATCCACCTCAGGGACCACGTCGGGAAAGCCTCCGGGCGCGCTCCCGGTGCGTGTGACGCCGGAGCAGGTGGTGCTCGTGCCATCGTCGAACACCGTGGTGCCGGTCCACTGCACGTCGGTGTTCTCGGGCATCCCAAGCAAGAGCACATCAACGTTCTCAGCGGTGGTCTCCGGGGTGGTCAACGGAGCGGTCTCGCCATCGTCAAACACCACCACCGAAGTGCCTGAGGCGGGCGGCGTCCATTTCACCTCGATCACCGTCTGGATCTGCTCGGACACGGTAGCGGAGCACTCCAGCCCAGAAGGCGATGGGGAGCCCGCGCAGCCGCCCCCCGCGGCGAGGCCGACCAGCGCGCCGGAGCGCAACAACGCTGACGCGGTGCGCCTCATGTGCACAGAGGTATCACCCAACGCCTGAGCGCTTCGGTAGAAACCTGTCAAAGTTATCCGTTGACTTGTCAACACCTATGGACAAGTCCACACCCCGAACGGCCGGGTCACTGCGACTGTGCCGCCCCGCTCCGTCCGACCGTGCCGTCCGGCGCCACGGTGTACACATGTCCAAAGCGAAAGTCTCCCGGGTTCGCCCAACTTGAATACGCGAGATCGACCACGCCGAGCGTCACGGTTCCATCCGCACCGGCGTCCTCCCGCACGATCGCCGGCGCGACGCTCATCCACGTGTCCCGCTCGCCGGTGTGCGTCGCCTGCACCGCGTCCCACGCAGCCCCGCGCGGCGCCCCAAACACCCCGGCCGCCTCACAGGACCACGGCGTCAGGAAGTAGCGGCGCACCTCGGTGTCCTCCGGCCCCGGCTCGGTGAACGCGGTCCAGTAGAGCGGCGCGAGCGGCGCCGGAACCGCAGCCACAGGCTCAGGCGCGTGGGAGAGCGCGAGCGCCTTGGCGACCGCAGCCACCGCATACCAACCGCCCAGCGCGAGGATCCCCGCCGCTGCAGGCTGCCGGCGGGGCGCACCGACACCGCCGCGCCGCGCGAGCCACCACGGCAACAGGCCCAACAGCAGCCAGAACATGGGATCCACGATGAAGATCAGCTCCAGCCCAAAGCGCGTGTCGTTCGGCCAAAGCAGCTGCGTCCCCCACGTGGTCGGCACGTCCAAGGCGGCGTGCGAAGCCACGCCGGCCGCCCACAGCCCGAGGTGATCGCGAAACCTTCCGGTGCGAAGACGGTAAAACGTCACGGCAGCGCCGAGCGCGGCGATCACCGGCCAGCCCAACAGGCTGTGGGTACATCCCCGGTGCTGCCAGGTGCCCAGATCGCGGTTGAACGCGTAGACGATGACGTCGAGATCAGGCACGTTCGCCGCGATCATGCCGATCAGCGCCGCGCGGGGCCCCACCCGTTGGAACACCGAGAGCTGTCCGATCCGGCGACCCATGAGCGCGTGCGCGAGGTTTTCCATGCCACGCTGCTTAGCCGCAAAGCGCGGGCGGCGCGCCTGCGCTCCCGAGCGTCCCCCGGTTACCCCTGCGCCATGCTCACGCTCCTCGCCGCCCTCCTGCTCGCTTGTTCCACGCCCGAGGCTCCGACAGCCCCGCCCGCAACCCCGCAGCCCGAAGCTCCGGCAGCCCCGCCCGCAGCCCCGCCGACGGACGTCCTCGAGCTGCCCCAACCCGCGATCAGCGGCGGCTACAGCACAGTCGAGCCCAACGACGACATCAAGGCCACCGCGACCTTCGCGGTCAGCCAGCTGGGCCTGACCGGCGCGACGCTCGCGAGCGTCGACAAGGCCGAGCAGCAGGTCGTCGCCGGGATGAACTTCCGGCTCGATCTGACACTGAGCGACGGCTCCCGCTGGCACGTGGTGGTGTTCCGGTCGCTGGACCAGCAGCTGTCGTTGACGTCCAAAGAGGCGCTGCCCGCGAAGTGACGCGGGTCGGAGCGGTTAGTCCGAGTCGATGATCCGCATCCCCGCTTCGCCCGCCGCGCGCTTCCCTCGCCCTGGGCTCCTGCCAGCTCTCTGGCTCGCGCTCGTTCCCGCGCTGCACGTCACCTTGCTCGCCGCGTGCGCGACGCTGCTCGCCGGCTGCGCCACGACCGACAAGACCGACGGCAGCGGCACCGACAACGGCAAGACCGACACCAGCGACGAAGACACCGACGACACCGCCGCGCCCTGCGCCTGCGACGACGGCCTGTACTGCAACGGCGCCGAGACCTGCGACGCCGCCGGCGCCTGCGTCGCCGGTGATCCGCCGCCCCCCGAGGACGACGGCGACCCGTGTACGCTGCCCACGGTCTGCGACGAAGCGCTCGACGCCTACGATGTCGAGAACAACGACGCCGATCCCACCTGCGCGCCCCAGGGCGACCCGCCCGTGGTCAACGCCGCCGACTACGGCTTCTGGTACTGGCCCACCAACCATCGCCCCACCGAGACCTACCCGACCGTCGAGACGGTGATGCACTTCCGCACCGGCGCCTACGGTCTCGCCTTCGATGAAGCCTCGGGCGAGCTGCTCCATTTTGGCGCGTTCGAGGACGGCTGGACCGAAGCCGAGTCCTTGCACCGGCCGAACACCGACATCGACGATCTGCTCGACGCCTCCATCCAGTTTGAGGCGGGATCTGCGGGCTCTGGCATCGTCGCGACCGGCTTTACCGGCGTCTCCGGCGCGACCACCGATCGCGCGCGCATGATCGACGGCGGCCAGTTCATGAACCGCGTCGAGATCCCCGAGCTCAGCTACGCCGCCGATGCGGGCCTCGACGGGCGCGTGGAGATCGCGTCCATGCCGCGGCACGTGGTGTTCACGCACGCGGTGAGCGGAACGTCGTCCGCAGCAAAAACGGCGCGGGTGCGCTTGTCCGGCGCGGCGATCGACGCGCTGCCCAACGTCACCTGGCTGGAGTCCGACCACGCGCTGACGCTGACCGACGACTCCGGCGCGGGCTGGCTGTTTGTGGTGTACGACCAAGAGGGCGCGACCACGCGCTTGTCCTTTGACGCAGGCGACGGACCAGAAGCGGGCTTGGTGGCTGAGCGCAGCGTCAGCAGCGCCCCGGCCGACGGGTTGAGCGTGTCGCTGCTCGCCGCTCCGCTGTCGGCATTGGGAGACGAAGAGCTGGAGCTCTACCTGCATCCCGACGCGGCCGCGCAGGTCTCGTACACCTTGCTCGACGCGAACGGCGGGGACGTCGGCACGGCGACGCCGATGCCTTGGGACGAGACGCTCGGCGCGTACAACGTCAGCCTCGGCACCTTGCAAGACGCGGGCGCCTTCCGGTCGCCGGACTGGGAGGTCGAGTCCACCCACACCATCTACGGACGCCACCGCATCGAAGTCGACACCGGCGGCAGCGGCCCGGTCTCCGTCCCGCTCGCGTTTTTTGGCAGCGACAAGGTGACTTGGTACATCACCGGCGGGGTGCCGATCCTGCGTGATGAGAACGGCGAACCCCTCGGCGTACCCGTGCAGATCTCCAAGGACTGGCACGAAGCTGGCGACTATTGGTACCACTTCTATAGCCAACCCACCTTCGCCGGAACTGGCGCCGACACGATGGAGCTGACCCTCGCATCGTCGCGGTGGGGCGAGGCCTACGCGGCGTCCCACGCCCAACTCAGCCTCATCGGCTACGGCAGCGCCGGCGGACACTGGGACGAGTCCGCGCTGGGTTCCTTCGGCGAGAGCGTCACCTACGATCCCGACGTCGCGCTTGGGCGCTCGATGATGGACGACGTGCGGCCGTTCCTTGTGCAAGCGGCGACCAAGTGGAGCTGGACCGGCAACGTCGGCGGCGCCGACTTCCTGCGCTACCTCACCGAGAGCGAGCCCTACTGGCAGCGTCGCTTGTCCAGCGTCCGCAGCCGCTATCGCGCCGTAGGCCCGGTTCTCACCGACGTCGTATACGCCGGGGTGAGCAGCGATGGACGCATCCAAGCGGACGTGCGCACCCAACTTGGCGGCGCGAATGATCTCCTGCGGGTGTACTACCAGTTGGACTACACCTTCCTCGAGGATGTGTCCTACGATCGCCTCGCGTTCTTCCAGATCGCCGCCGACAACTACAGCGACAATGGGTTCACGCACTACGCCTATGGGAACGCCGCCGGGGTTGTGTACGACCAAACCGTGCCAAACCACGGCACCACCGGCTACGCCTCCGACGCCGATCGCGGCATCGCGCTGGAGGGCGAGGCCCCGTGGGTGATGCTCTACGACAATCAGCGCACCGGCGGCTCGCTCCCCGAGATCTACAGCGACGTCGGCTTTGTCGTCCGTGAATTCGAGGCCAACATCGGCGGCACCGTGCTCACCACGCCCTACATCAACGTGCAGCGCACCAACAATGGGCAATCGCAGATGGCATTTGAGCTCGGGCTGCCCTACGAGGACGGCGCCCCCTGGTGCGGCGCGCCGTGCAACGGGCTGACCGGCTTCATCCCCGCCGGGAGCACCGTCCACGCCATCGTCGAGTACCTCGTGCCGCCGTCGGACCCGAGCGTCTACTATGGC
>CAIUMM010000224.1 GCA_903900265.1 uncultured Pseudomonadota bacterium | reverse complement strand
CGGTTGGCAGACGGCGGGATGTTCCTCGAGGTCATCATCGAGAACAACGACTCGGTCGTTCCCAGCGTAGAAGACTTGAACACATGGGTCGACACCTACGGGCTCACCATGCCCGTGTTGGCGGACGAACCCCAGATGGCCTACCAGTTCGCGACAGGCGGAAGCATGGGTCTGCCGTACACCGTGCTGCTGGATCGCGGCGTCGTCGTGCAGCCGAACATCGGCTCAGCGAGCGTGTCCCAGATGGACAGCCTGCTCGGCCGTTAGACCGTGGGGAACCTGCGCACCTGGTGGTTGGTCCCCCTGCTCGTCGGCTGCGGCGGGAAAAACGCGGACGACTCGGGCCTGAACGCGCCCTCCGAACACTATCCGGAGGGCGGTTGGTCCATCGACGCGTGCCACAATGATCTGGTGAGCACCGGCTGGGCCGAAGGCGACATCGCTGAAAACCTAAGCTTCGACGACCAGTTCGACGAGACCATCTACCTGCACGACTTCTGCGATCACGTGGTCTACATCGTGTTCGTCGCGGAGTGGGACGTCGAGAGCAAGCGCATGGCCGAGACGCTCGAAGGCGAGTACCAGCAGCGCGTGAGCGCGGGCGGGATGTTCATCGAAGCGATGGTCCAAAACACCGACGAGCTCAACCCGAACACCGCCGACCTACGCGACTGGGCCGACACCTACGGGCTGACCATGCCGGTGGTGGGAGACGACCACTACGCGATCAACGACTTCGCCGATGGTGCGAGCTACGGCCTGCCGTTCAAGGTGCTGTTGGATCGCGGAGCGCGGGTGGACATGGTCGGCAACGCGACGCTGAGCGAGATGGACGTCTTGCTCTCCAAGTAAAACCAACCGAATCCTCGGGCCGCTACGCGCCCTTCATTCGACCTGAAATTGACCGCCGCGCGCAGACGGCACGCGGTAGGATCTCGCACCGGAGAGACTGTGGCTGCCTTCACGCTGTTTACCTCGCTCGTCGTCTGGATGAACGCAGCCATGGCCGGCGTCGTGCTGGTCCCGACCGCACCGTTGATCGCCGACGGCGCGACCTCGTCCACCGTGCGGTTGTACGTCGAAGGCGCCTCGAACCCAAAGGCAAAGATCAAGCCGGAAAGCGGCAAGATCGGCCCGGTGATCACCGGAACTGACGGGGTGCTCACCTTCCCATTCACGCCGGCCGCCGCTACGGCCTCAGGGACGGTGAACCTCGCGGTGACCGTGAACGGCGAGGCCGCCACCATCGCGGTGCCCGTCGTACCGCCGATGACCGGACGCATCGCGATCACCGTGGATCCGCCGGTGCTCTCGGCGACGTCGTCGGCGACGATCCGCATTCAACCTCCGCCTGGCGCGGTTGCGATGGAGGGGCGCACCTTCAAGGTCACCGCCTCGGTGGGCACGGTCGATGCCGTCAGCCCCGGCGGGAACGGGACGTGGGTGGCTCGGTACACGCCGCCCAAGGGCCTGACCAAGCCGGTAGCGGTGGTGATCAGCGCCGGGGACGCCGCGTCGCCCGACTCCGTGTGGGGCGTGACGACCATCCCGGTGGTGGTGCGCCGCTCGGTGAGCGTGGACGCCTTAGCTGGATCCAGCAACGTGTTGGTGGTCGGAGACCGCACCTACGGGCCGATCATCGCGGCGCCTTCGGGCAAAGCGGCGTTTGACGTCGACCTCGATCCCCGCAACCCCACCGGCAAGCTCACCAGCGTCAACCCCGACACTTCGCGGGTCGAAAAGAACATTGACCTCCCGGACGTGTCCGGGACGCAGCTGAACTGGCTCGCCGGGCGCGCCGTCGTCCCCGCGGGCGCGACCGTGGACCTGCGCGTGGGCGAGAGCGCCAGCGGCGTGATGACCACCACGGCGGTCCCGAACGTGACCGCGAGCGCCGGCAACGTGACCGCCGCGACCGCGGACGGCGACAGCTTCATCGTGCGCTACACCGCGCCCACCTCGCTCGGTGACGCCACGCTGACCGCGACCACCGGCACATCCAAAGCCGAGCTGCGCGTACACGTGATCGCCGCGCCCGGCGCGATGACCCTCGTCACCGACCCGTTGGAGATCCCGACTACCGGCACCTCAGTAAAGGTCACCGCCCGCATCAAGGACGCCGCCGGCGCAGCCGTCACCGGTCGCGTGCCGTTCCTCGGCGCCGAAGGCGGCACGCTCGGGACGCTCAAGGACAACGGCGACGGCAGCTACTCCACCACCGTCAAGCTCACGTCCCAAGCCAACCTGCTGCGCGTTTGGGGCATCCCCAGCTCGGAGGCGACCGGGCTCGCCCCGTCGCGCTTGCTGATCTGGCCGGCGACCACCAACGCCGCGGCCAACGGCTCCGACGCGGTCAACCTGACGCTGCTCGCGCTCGACGCCTACGGGCTGCCGGTTCCGAACGTCACGCTGAAGCTCTCGGTGCCACGCGGCGACGGCAGCTTGCCTCCCGAGGTCAAGACCGACGCGCACGGACTGGGTCGCGCCACCTTCCGCGCCGGAAAGACCCCGGGCCTCGTCACGCTGCGGGCGGAAGGCGCGGGCCTCTGGACCGAAGCGCCGATCGTACAAGCCTCCGGCGCCGGTCCCACCATCCCGGCCGGCGGCCCGCCCGACATCGAAGCGCTGTTGACGCGCTGGCGCGGCTCCGCCACTGAGACCCTCGCGATTCGCGCCGGCACCGCCCCGCTGTCCGGTCCGCCCGCGACGGTCGCCGTCAGCACCGTGCCGCCCTACACCACGCCGGGCGCCAACTTGCTCGTCACCGTGCGCGTCTCGGACGCCGCCGGAAAGGGCGTCCCCGGGCAGAAGCTCGCGATCTCCGCAGCGCCCGCCATCGTCGGCGCCGTCAACGACAACCACGACGGCACCTACACCTTCGCCGCGCAGCTCCCAGCGGGCGTAGACGGCCCGCTGGCGATCTCGGCCGGGGCACAGAGCGCCCTCGGTCGCTTGGACCTTCCCACGCTGAACGCGGCAGCCGCGGCCACTCCGGTAGCGAGCCCCAACAGCGGCAATAGCGGCGCCAGCGGCAACAGCGGCGCCACCAAGAGCCCGCGCGCCAGCGCGTCCGCATCGGCGAGCGACTTCAAGAAGCTGCACCTCGGCCTGATGTACAGCAACGCCCACGGCTCCTACACGATGACCGGCAACGGTCTCGGCGGCCTGCTTGGGGCGGCCGACTATGCCGCGCCGGCCTTCGGCTTCAGCGGCTTGGACGCCGATCTGGTGTGGTGGCCGGTACAGGCCTCGTTCGGCGACATCGGCCTCGACACCCGCCTCGGCGCGCGGCTGGAGCTCTACAACGTCGTCGGCAGCACGGGAGTCAGCGTCGCGCGTGACGTCATCGTGGGCGGGCGCTATCGCCGCGGCTTCGGCCCGGTCTCGGTGCAAGGCGCGCTCGGGTTCCACTACTCCAGCGGCGGTGTGTTCACCTACAACGAAGACTTCACCGCCGCGCAGACCGCGAGTCTGCCGCTGTACGGCGCGCGCCTCGCGGCCATCGCTGCGTTCGAGCAAGACAAGGTGTACACCGGCGTAGAGCTCGCCGAGACCTTCGTGCCCTTCCCGTGCATCACCCGCATCAGCGGCTTCTTCCAATACGCGGTCACCGACACCATGGGCGTGCGCCTCGGCGCAGCGTGGGAAAATCGCTCGATGAAGTTCGCGACCGCCGATGGCGGCGGCCTCGCCACAGTGAAGCAGAGCCAGATCATCGCCGATCTGGGCGTGGGGTACACGTTCTGAACGCGGGGGCGCGGCCCGGGCTATCTTGAGCCCCATGATCTTCTACCGCCCCCAGTCGAATGAGGTCGAGGTCTTCGAGACCGCCGCCCGGAACAACCTCCCCGTATTGCTCAAAGGGCCGACTGGCTGCGGCAAGTCGCGCTTTGTGCGGTACATGGCCGAGAAGTTAGGCAGGCCGCTGATCACCGTCGCGTGCCAGGAAGACCTCGCCGCCGCGGACCTGACCGGGCGCTTCTTGCTCGAAGGCGGCCAAACGGTGTGGCGCGATGGCCCGCTCACCCGCGCGGTGCGCGAGGGCGCGATCTGCTACCTCGACGAGGTGGTCGAGGCGCGGTCGGACGTCATGACGGTGATCCACCCGCTCACCGACGATCGCCGCGTGCTCCCGCTCGACCGGCTCGGCGTAGAGCTGGAGGCGAAAGAGGGCTTCCTCGTCGTGATCTCCTACAACCCCGGCTATCAGTCGGTGACGAAGGAGCTGAAGGAGTCGACCCGGCAGCGCTTTGTCTCGATGGCGTTTGACTACCCCAAAGCCGAGGTCGAAGCCGAGATCGTCGCGAAGGAGGCCGGGTGTGACCTGACGCTGGCCTCCCAGCTGGTGCGGCTCGGCCAAGGCTCGCGCAACCTGCGCAGCCACGGCCTCGGCGAAGGCGCGTCCACGCGCTTGCTGGTCTACGCGGCCAGCCTCGTGAAGTCCGGTTTGAGCCTCAAAGAAGCAGCGGAGGCCACGCTGGTCCACTCGCTGACTGACGACGCGGAGATGACGAAGGCGCTCCGCGAGCTGGTCCGCTCGGTGCTGGGCTAACGCGTGCCGGCGCCGACCACCTCGCTCGAAGACACCCTCCGGGCGACGATGGAAGAATACGGCGTCTCCGCTGCCGATCTCGGGCTGGAGGCGGAGAGCGACGAAGACGCCGAACGGGCGCTGCTCAGCCACTTTCTGTACTCGCCGCCGCAGCGGCAGTCGCTGACCGGAGAGCGCAACGGCCTGCCGCTCGACCGCATCCAACGCCAACTGCAGGCGTTGCTCCGAATGTTGTCCGGGCACAACTTCCGCGTGGCGTACAGCGATCCCCCGTGCACCGATAACGTCAACGTCTACCTCCCCAAAGCCGCGCCGGCGCCGGAGGAGCCCGAGACCGACCTGCTGTTGTACCGGGTGATGGGCCTCGTACAAGTGGGCTTCATTCAGACCAACCTGCTTCGCGAGCGCGCGATCCTGTCCGAGCTGCATCGCGACTGGGTGCTGCGCTCAGCGTTCCACCTGCTGGCCGCGCGCTGGGTGCTGCGCCGATGGGGCGACGACTACCCAGGTTTGAAGAGGGACATCGAACGCGCTCCCTACCTCGACAAAGCGGGGCAGATGCGCGTCAACGTGATGGCGGTGCCCCGCGAAGGCATGCCGGGCGCGTTCTTGCCGCTCTATGACGGGCTCGTCGTGTGCTTGAACTGGAAGCCCGCAGGGCCCGAGGGGGATCCGGCGCGCGAGGCGGTGCGGCGCGTGGATGCCTTCGCGGCCAGCGCTCAGGGCCGCAACGGCACGCTCGCGGCGCCGCTGTTCTTGGCCGAAGCCCAGAAGCTGCGCGAGCACTTTCGGAAGCTGCGGCTTGGGCCCCCTCCCCTGCCCTGGTACCTCGGCATCATCCGACCCGAGTGGATCCTCGCGGATCTGGGGCGCAACGTCGCGTATGAGAACGAATGGAAGAAAGGGCAACTTCCGCTCCGGCAGCTACTGTCGGCGATGGCAAAGAAGGGCGTGACCAGCCAACCCGCCGATGTGAACCCCGCCGGCTTTGGACGTCCCAAGTTGGGCCTACGTGACCGCTTGAAGGCAGCGCTGAGCGGCCCCGACACCTCCCAGGCCCCTGCCTACGGCGCGCTGCGCGACGCCCACCAGCAACGTCAAGCCCAAGCTCCAGAGCAGAAATGGGCGCCGGGAACCTCGGCAGATCAAGCCTTAGCGGAGGGCGAGGTGCTGCGTCCGGAAGAGAACGGCCGCGAGTACGACGAGTGGGACTACAAAGCGGGGACCTACCGTTTCTCCGCCGTCAAGGTGATCGAAGCCGAATCGAACAGCGGCTCGAAGGATAGCTACGACCGCATCGTTCAAGCCAATCAGAAGCAGATCAAGGAGATCCGCCGGCGCTTCGAGGCCCTGCGCGTCGAGGAGCGTTGGCTGCACGGCCAGCGCGACGGCAGCGAGATCGACATGAACCGCGCGATCACCGCGATCTGCGACATCCACGCCGGCCAGCAGCCCGATGATCGCATCTTCAAGCGGTTCCAACGTCAGAAGCAGCAGGTGTG
>CAIUMM010000223.1 GCA_903900265.1 uncultured Pseudomonadota bacterium | reverse complement strand
GGCGTCTCAGGCCTACGTTCAGGACGGCGAGGCGCCGGCTGCGCTTGAAGCCGGCTCCGAAGTCGCCGTCCGCTCGGTCGGCAAGCCGACGAGCTGCGCCCCGCTGCGGTCGCCAACGTTCCCCCGCAACCGCGCGCCGCCGTCCTCCCACCACGCGGTCAGCGTGCCTGCGTCGTCCTCAGCGTCCGCCACGCTGCCGCGGAAGGGGATCGGCTCGTCCGCGCGGTACACGCCGTCGGCGAGCGGACTTTCGATGGTCGGAACCGGCGCGGTGGACTCACGCTGGGGCGAGCCGGTCTCGTTGGCGCTCTCGTTGGCGGGCGGTTTGTCGGCCTCGCAGGCGGCAAGCGCGGAGAGCGCGGGTAGGGAGCCGATCTGGAGCAGTGCGAACAGGCGGCGGGTCGAAGCGACGTGCATGAGGGTCCCCAGGGAGAGCTTTTGGCGCCGGTTTGCGGGAGGGGGGCCGGGCCTGTCATCGCCTATAGCACCGTTCGCCTCCGATCGTTGCGCAGGATACTTCGTCACATTCTCGCGCTGCAGCGTGACTTTCCCGGACGTGGGCCATGACTCGATTTTCCCTTTTGTTGTTGACCGCATCGGCGGGTTGCTTTCCAGCCGATCGGAACCCCAGTCAGACGGATGCGGCCGAAGGGGACAGCAACTCCGGATCCGACGCCGATACGGACACGGATTCCGACGCCGATTCCGACACGGATTCTGACTCTGACACCGACTCCGACGCGCCGCCGCCCTGTGTCAGCTACCGCTTCGCCGCGGACGCTGACGACTGGGCGTTGCCGACAATACCTTGGTCCGACCCAACCGACCTGCAGTGGACGCAGACGAGCGGACAGTCATCCCGAGAGGTGAGCGGCACCTATTACGGATACGTCTGGAGCACCTTCGATATCAATGGCGACAAGGTGATGGACCTTGTCGTTACCTATGACCAGGCGGAGCCGGCGGTAGGTCGCACCGAGTGGGCCGTCTACCTCGGCGGTGCCGATGGCTTCTCGGATACACCGACGGCCTGGGCTCTGCCGACGCTGACAGGCACGGGTCCTGCCGACATCCTCTGGAGTCTGACCGCGTTGCAGTCCCAGCGGACGGTAGACGGCGTCGCCAAGTACTACGCCTACAGTACGTTTGACATCACCGGCGACGGACAGCTTGACCTCGTCCTGAGCTGGGACACCACTCAAGCGACGGTCGGGGCCACCTCGTGGAAGGTCTACGTGGGAACAGCCGTAGGCTTTGCGTCTACGCCGATGGACTGGGCCTTACCGACTTTGCCCTACGCGAGCGCGTCCGACGTGTTGTGGACCCAGACGGCCGCGGACACTGCTCGAACGGTAGGTGGCGCCACGAAATACTACTACTACAAGACCCTCGACATCACCGGGGATGGGTTGTTGGATCTTGTAGTGACGTACGACGCCGCTCAGCCGGGTGTAGGCGCATCGAGCTGGAGCGTCTACGTCGGCACGGCAGCGGGCTTTTCCACTGAGCCCAGCGTCTGGCCGCTCCCCACCTTGCAATACGCTTCGGCCTCGGACATCCCTTGGATGCAAACAAAGGCGCAAACGGCTCGAATGGTGGGGGACGTCCCTTACTACTATATGTACGACACCTTCGATCTTACCGGAGATGGGCTGCTGGATCTCGTGATGACCTACGATAAGGCGGAGCCTGCTTTGGGAGTGAGCAGCTGGAAGGTTTACCCAGGCACCGGGACCGGGTTTACCACTACTGGTAGTGCATGGTCCTTGCCGACGCTACCGGGTACGGGCCCTGCTGACCTGCCTTGGTATGTAGCGCAGGGCCAATCTGCCCGCACCGTTGATGGGGTTTCGAAGGGCTACTATTGGAGCACCTTCGATCTCAACGGCGACGAGCAGGTCGATCTGGTGCTGACTGTCGACAACGCGCAGCCCACCGTGGGGGCCACCATCTGGAGCACGTACTTGGGGGAAAGCATGGGATTCTCCGACTCCGCGACGGCTTGGGGGCTACCTACACTGCCTTCGTCAAACGCCACAGACGTCCTGTGGTACCAGACGAGCGGACAGAACAGCCGACAAGTCGGAGACTCCTACAAGGGCTTTGTGTGGTACACGATGGATCTGACCGGGGACGGCTTGCTCGACATCGTGGTGTCCTACGACGGTGCGCAGTCGGATGTTGGCGCGAGTCGTTGGGCCGTGTACCCTGGGGAGTGTTTGTAGGGAGATAGGCGGCGTCACTGTCAATCGCAGTTGTACTCTTCGCCATTGCCTACTACATGGATGGCACCTACGATATTCTCGTCCCCGATCGCCGTTGTCAGGGCCCATGCGTTCGCCATCGGTAGCTGACGATTGCAGCCAATACTGACGCCTCCGCCAACGTGACGTACGTTGGATAGGGCGCTGACGTCGACGAGTTGATCGTTCCCACCGATGTAAATTCCCGTACTGGTCGGCGGCCCGCCGACTTCACACAGACACCATAGGTCATCGAGGTTGGCCTTGTCGCTGCGGTCGATCACGAGCGTGCCAGAAATCGCGTTGTAGCCATCGGCACAAAACGTCCATGCACAGTCATTCCCTCCACCCCCCATGTAGCAGTCACCTTGCCCGAGGCCGTCCACGATAGGGTGATACCGAAGCGTCGAACAATCTACGCCGTCTGACCCGTTGCAATCCTGATCGATGCCATCGGTCGTGTGGTCGGGAGCCTCTGGGAACGCGGTTGCATCTGCGTCGTCGCAATCGCCTTGTTCTTCGCTGTAGCCATCGCCGTCGTCGTCGAAACAGGGTGTGCCCGCGTCGGTGACGTCGTCACAATTGTTGTCGACGCCGTCGCAGGCCTCTCTGGCCGCCGGATTGACCAACGGATCCGCGTCGTCGCAGTCGCCTTCGGTGATGGTGAAGCCGTCGCCATCGGCGTCGGACGCTGGCGATGAGTCGCTGTCGTTCGTGTCGGTGTCCGAATCCGCAGGCGGAGGATTGGACTGCTCGTCTTGATCGCCGCGCGTGTCGGGAAAACAGGCGGGCAAGGCGAGGACGGCGAGGGCGAACAGAGGGAGGCGGTTCATGTGCAGGTCCGAATGCCGGTGACGGGCGTTGGGGTCAGGGGAGAGATGAGGTGCGCAGGATGCGAAACCCGAGTCCAGCATCGGTTGCCGTGGGCGACGCCATGCTGCGCTGGGCGATGCGGGAGTTACCGGAGCCGAAGTACCAGCTCCCCCCGCGGGCACCCCGGTTACTGCCCGAGCTGGGCCCTTTGGGATCCGTTGAAGGGGAGGTCGTGTAGTAGTTTGCGTCGTACCAATCGTTGACCCACTCCCACACGTTGCCGCTCATGTCGTACAAGCCCCACGCATTTGCCGTTAGCGTCCCGACTTCATGGGGGGTGCCACCGCTGTTGTCAGCGGTCCACGCGACGTTATTCGCGCTGTTCGATCCTGCATAGGCGTAGTAGTCATCGGCGTTCGCGGCATACTCCCACTCGGCTTCGGTCGGCAAACGATAGCCCTCGCACGCGTAGGGATCACCTGCGAGCGACGACGCAAGGTCTGACCCGCTGGCGGTGTAGCAGCTGGGGAGCCCTTCGGACGTGGAGACGGCGTTGGCGTAGCGTGCGGCGTCTTGCCACGACACGGTCTCTACCGGGCAGTCGTCGCCGCATGAATAGCGGGACGGGTCGGTCCCCATCACGGCGTGCCACTGCCCCTGCGTCACCTCGGTCTGTCCGATCCAGAAGTCATGGGACAGCGTGATGTTGTGGCTGGGCCCGTAATCGGAGGTGCCCATCACGAAGGAGCCTGCCGCAATCGCGACCATGGTGCCGCCGTCTGCGAGGCTGTAGTCCCGGAACGACGAGAGGATGACGACGGACGCTGACGTCGCGGAGGTGGTCAGCGACCCATCCGATGCCGTGACCGAGCACGCCCAGGTGTCGTTGACGTCGGTGTACGTTGCGGCGACGGTCGCGCCGGTGATGCCAGCGTCCGCGCCGTTCACACGCCACGCATAGGTGTACTCCACCGCGTCGCCGTTCGGGTCCACGCTGTCGGAGTCGATGTTGCACGTCAGGGCGTCCGCGTCCGTAGGAAGGGCAGGGGAGACGCTGATCGTGGGCGCGGAGGGCGCCGCATTCGGTGCAGCGATCAACACGGTCGCGCTGGACGGCGTTCCGTCCACCGTGCCGTCGGACGGGGTCACCGTGCAGGTCCATTCTTGATTGGCCGAGGTCAGGGTGTTGGACGCGGTCGCTGTGGTGAGGCCGGCATCTTGGCCGTCTACGGTCCAATGAAACGCGTAGGTGACGACATCCCCGTCAGGATCGACCGCCTCTGTGACCACGACGCACGCGAGGTCATCGGCGTCGCCCGGGCTGTGCGGGGTGATGGCGACTTCGGCCTTTCCCGGCGGGGAGTTGGAGTCCCCGGAGTCGAATGTCACGGTAGCGGAGTCTTCGGTGCGCGTGTCGGGGAAG
>CAIUMM010000222.1 GCA_903900265.1 uncultured Pseudomonadota bacterium | reverse complement strand
CCTTCGAAGTCCCTCGCTCGGACTGGGGCAACCTGCAGGTCCTGCAGGTCACGGGCACCGATGGCGACGAGTGTGACTTCGTCAACGATCGCGTCCAGGTCGACATCACCTGCCCGGAATGACGCACACTTCGGCGGCGACCAGCGCAAACCCGGGGGCACGCTCCGGGAAAGCGCGCCCGGCGTGCTTGGCGCGCTTGCCTCGCCCGCCGGGATAGTCCGCGCGGGTCATGCGCATTCGTCCGACCGTCGCCGCTGTGGATCTGGACGCCCTCCGTCACAACCTCGGGGTGGCGCGGGGTTTGGTGGGGCCGGACTGCGCGGTGCTCGCGGCGGTCAAAGGCGATGCTTACGGGCACGGGGCGGTGCGGTGCGCGCTGGCGCTAAGCAGCGCGCCTGAGCCGCAGGAGCGCGTGGACTGGTTTGGCGTGGCGCTGGTCGAAGAGGGCGCGCAACTTCGGGCGGCAGGAATCTCAACTCCGATCCTGTGTCTGGGAGGCGTCGGGCGCTTCGGGGCCGACGAGGTCGTGCACCTTAGGCTGGTGCCGGTGTTGTACGACGAAGGCGACGCTGAGCGTCTCGACGCGGCAGCCCGCGCCGCGGGGGTGCGCCAGCGCGTGCACTTGAAGGTCGACACCGGTATGGGCCGCCTCGGCGTGCCCTTGCCGCATTGGGGGCGCTTTCTCGACCGCCTCGCGCGGTTCGGAAACCTCGACGTCGAGGGCTTCATGACCCATTTTGCCACCGCAGACGCGCCGGTAGACAGCGCCGACGGGCATTTTGTCCTGGAGCAGGCGCGTCGCTACGCCGAGGCGCTCAAGACCCTCCGCGCTCGGGGCTACGCGCCGCGGCTGCGCCACACCTGCAACTCCGGCGGTCTCGTACAGTACCCGACGTTTCACATGGATATGGTGCGGCCCGGGCTGCTGTTGTACGGCGTGGCGCCCAGCCCGGAGACGCCGCGCCTGAGGCCGGTGCTGAGCGTCAGCACGCAGGTGTTGGTCGTTCGTGACCTCCCAGCCCGCGCCTCCGTCAGCTACAACCGGAGTTTTGTCACCCACAGGGCCTCGCGCATCGCCACCCTCCCGGTAGGCTACGCCGACGGCTACCCGCGCGTGCTGGGTGGTCGCGCGCAGGTGCTGATCGCTGGTCGACGCTGCCCGGTCGTCGGCGTGGTCTGCATGGATCTCTGCATGGTCGACGTCACCGACGTGCCCGATTGGGTCGAAGCGGGCGACGAAGCCATGCTGTTGGGCGCGCAGGGCGACGCCCGCATCGGCGTGGAGGAGCTCGCGGCTTGGGCGGAGACCATCCCGTACGAGATCCTCTGCGGGTTCAGCGAGCGGGTGCCGCGGGTGTAGCTCAGTACGGTTTAGCTCAGTACTTGGCGTGGTACCCGGACTCTCCGTCGCCGTCGACCGCGCCGCCGTGCTCGTCGGAGGTGCCGGCCCACGCGATGCCGAAGGTAGAGTCGTCCGCCGGGGCGCGCACGTCTTCGGCCGGCCAGGCGTAGGTGTCGGCGTCGCCGCCGCTGTCGATGAAGATCCCGTTGGAACCTGTATAGCTCTTGCGGGCTTCACACTCGCCAGAGTGGTTTCCGAGGCCGGTAGAGTAGGTGGAATTCACCGTGTAGGCGTCGGCGCCGTCGTTGTCCACATACACGCCGCGTCCCTGACAATTCGACGCGCCCAACGCGAGGCCGGGCACGACGACGGTGTCATCTCCGGCCTCGTCGATCAGCACGCCCACCGAGTAGTCGTGGCCCGCGCCCAACATCATGTAGTAGGGTGTGAACAAGGTGTTGTGTTGGTCGTTGCCGCCGCCGTCTACGAGCATCGCCAGCGCAAAATGCGCGGCGCCGCCCTCCGCGTAGTAGAGCGCGTTGTACACGTCGTCCCCCGCTGCATCGGCGAGCACGCCTGTCCCTTCCCAGTAGCCGGTGCCTTCGGTGAACACGCCGCCGGTGTAGGTGTCGTTGCCGCCGCCGTCGCGCAGCATGCCGAGCCCGCCGGCCATGTACACGCCGAGGCTGTCGCCGCGCAGGCCGAAGCCCGCGCCCTGGGTGAACGAGGAATTGCCTTCGCCGCCGGGGAGCTGGGGCGAGGCGTAGAGCGTGGTGCCGCCAAAGTTGTTGCCGGGATCGGACCAGTAGACGTCGGCGCCGTCGCCCGCATCGGCGAGCAAGCCGCCGCTTCCTGCGTAGCCGAAGCCTTGCGCGAACGCCCACGCGACGTACTGGTCGTCGCCGCCGCCGTCCAGCAGCAGCCCGAGCCCGAACACGCCGGCGCCCTGCGCCCCGGCTTCGGCGGTGTAGGTGTCGTCCCCCGCGTCGTCGTAGAGCACGCCGACGCCCATCGCGCCGAAGCCTTGGCTCATGCGCAGCGAGGCGTAGGTGTCGTCGCTGCCGCCGAGATCGAAGAGCATGCCGACGCCGTAGCGCCCGGAGCCCTGGCGGCCGTTCTCGGAGGCCGAGATCTTGTAGCCGCTCGCCGATTGGCGCCCGTATTCATCGGAGACCAGCGCGCCGGGCACGTCGTCGTCGCTGGGCACCGCGTCGTAGCCGTAGGCGTCGGCGCCGCTCAGATCCACGGCGATGGAGACCGGGTTGTCCACGCTGATCGTCGCGCCGGCGCTGCCGGTCCAGATGTCGTTCCCGCCGAGATCGAGGTGAAAGAGCGTGGCGCCGTCTGCGTCATCGTGGGCGTCGTCGCTGGAGGGCGAGATGCGGATCGCGCCTGCGTCGGTGTGGATGACCCACTCCTCGGAGAGCGCGGTGGAGTCGCCAAAGCGGCGCAGATCGGCCTGCTCGACCGCGTAGGCGATCGCGCGTGCGGCGATCGCGAGCTGCTGGCGCGGGCCTTCTTCGGAGCCGAACCAAGCGCCGAACCACGCGAGCTCGTCGGGGTCGGTGTAGTCGGGGCTCACGCCTGAGGCCGCGAGCACCATACCGGAGCCGCGCTTGAAGAGCTGATTGGGAATACGGGAGCTCTGCTCGTTGGCGGACGCGTCGAGCGCAGCACGCTGCGCGACCGCGTCGGCGAGGGTCGACAGGATCGGGGCGAGCGCTGCGGATAGTTCGGGATCGGCGGCTTCGAGCGCGGCTGCGGACGTGGCTGGATCCTCGGCGAGACCGGAAAACCGGCCGAGCACGTCGACCAGCGCGGATCGATCGTTGGGGGCGTCCCCTTCGGGGAAAGCCACGTCGATGTGCTGCGCCCACGCGGCGATCGAGGACGCCACCGGGTGCGCGGTAGCGAGCGCGGTGTCGACGTCCGCTTGAAGCTGGCCGGCAAAACACGGCACTTGCTCCGGGGAGTGGTGCACGGTGGGGAACCACGAGAGCACGTAGTCGTTGTCGACGTAGTCGCCCCAGATGTTCCACTCCGAGTTGGTGTAGCCAAAGTCCTCGCGGGCCATCCCGGCGTCCTCGAAGGCCGCGTCGAGCAGCGGCGCGTCGCCGCCGGGCGTGCAATCTACCGCAGCGGCGGGAGCGTCCCACGTGAGCGGTTCGACCGCGGGCTCGCCGGTGTCGTCGTGGGGGTTGGGCTTGTCGGCGGGGCCGGTGCAAGCGAGGGTGAGGGCGAACAACGGGATCAGGCGCATCCGGGCATTCTACACCGTCAGCGCGCCGGTTGGACATGCCGGCGCACATGCCGGGCCTCCGGGGATCGGCGTCACGTGTCCGGGGCGATCCATCGGGGCGCAACCATCGCATTTGACCGCGATGCCCAGCGCGGTGACCCGCCGGATCGCCTTGTACGGGCACGCGCTGATGCAGTGGCCGCACCCGGTGCACCGCGGCTCGATGAGCTCGATCCGGCCGTCCGGGAAACGAAGCAGCGCGTTGTGCGGGCACACCGCTACGCACGGGCTGTCCGGGCAATGGATGCACACGTCGAGGGTGGGCACCTCCGCGACGATGCGCACCGCGAGGCGCCGGCGCTCAAGCACCAACGGGTGATCGGGGTCGGTGATGCCGGCCGCTTCGGGGTAGCGCGCCGTCACGCACGCGACCTCGCACGCGCCGCAGGATGTGCAGGTGGACGGGTTGAGGTGAGGGAAGACAGGCATGACGATGGGGCCTTTTCTTGGAGTAACCGGCGCGCCTTCCGCCCATGTCGTCCTTCCATCACGCGTGGCGCAGCAGCGCAACTCCCGAAAACGGGATCAGCGGGATAAGGGGGCGGCGAATACAGGATCAGAGTGCCTTCGATAGAAATTCAACCCGGAACCCGCGGCTTCATCATCCCGATCGGCGGCGCCGAAGACAAGATGGCCGACCGTCGGGTGCTGAAGAGCTTCGTCTCGATGTGTGGCGGCCGTAACGGCACGATCATCGTCATCCCCACCGCCAGCGAGTCCGAAGACACCGGTGACCGCTACATTGACGTGTTCGATCGCGTCGAGTCCGGCCCCGTGCACGTGCTGAACATCCAGACGCGGCGCGAGGCCAACAACCCCGACGTCATCGCGATGATGCAGGACGCTGCGGGCATCTTTTTCACCGGCGGCAACCAGCTGCGGCTGACGACCATCCTCGGCGGGACCGACTTTGCGCAGGCGGTGCGCAAGGCCAACGCGCGCGGCGTTCATGTCGCGGGCACGTCGGCGGGCGCGGCGTTCATCAGCGCGCACATGATCGCTTCCGGCCGCGAAGGCGGAACTCCGAAGGCCGGCATGGTCACGCTCGCTCCCGGGCTGGGCTTGACCAATCGCGTCGTCGTCGATCAGCACTTCCGCGAGCGCGACCGCATCGGCCGCTTGTTGACGGCGATCGCGTACAACCCGTTTGCCATCGGGCTCGGGGTGGATGAAGACACCGCGGCGTTCATCGGGCCGGACAACGTGCTCGAGGTGGTCGGCGGCGGCGGCATCACCGTGGTCGACGCCAATGATCTGGAGTCTTCCAGCATGGCCAAGGTCGACGATGGCGAGCCGGTCGAGATGATCGGGGTCAAGCTCCATCTTTTGGTGCCTGGCTCGCGATTTGACCTGATCCGTCGCTGCATCGTGCGCACCAGCACACGGTAGCGCCGGGCGCGGTCACGGGATTCGGATACACTCCCGGGCCATGAACATCGTCGAGACCCGTACCTACGTCGGCCCCAACGTCTACGCCAACTTCAAGGTGATCCGCTTTACGCTGGATCTTGAAGCGTTGGAGGAGTGGCCGAGCGATCGGATTCCGGGCTTTGTAGATGGGCTTATCGCTGCCGTGCCTTCATTGGCTCAGCACGGCTGTTCGTACCGGGAGCCGGGCGGCTTCATCCGTCGCTTGCGCGACGACGGCGGCACCTGGATGGGCCACGTGTTTGAACACGTAGCGATCGAGCTCCAGAACCTCGCGGGCGCGCAGGTCACGTTCGGCAAGACGCGCGGCGCTGGTCCTGCCGGCCGCTACCACGTAGTGTACGAGTACGAAGATGCGTGGACGGGAGACGCTGCGGGGCGCCTCGCGTTGGAGCTCGTACACAGCTTGATCCCCGTGGATCTGCGCGGCAGCTACGAGGTCGACGCCGAGTTCGACTTCAAGACCGGTCTTGAACGCTTGATCCGCGGGGCCGAGCGCCGCGCCTTTGGGCCCTCCACCGGCAGCCTCGTCCGCGCCGCCGAAGCCCGCGACATCCCCTGGATCCGCCTCAATGAGCACAGCCTCGTGCAGTTCGGGCACGGCGTGCTGCAGAAGCGCATCCAAGCCACGGTGACCAGCGAGACCCGGCACATCGCCGTGGACATCGCCAGCGACAAGGAGCTCACCAACCGCATCCTCGGCGACATCGGCCTGCCGGTGCCCAAGCAGGATCAGGTCTACAGCGCGGATCAAGCGGTGCGCGCCGCGCGCCGCATCGGCTACCCGGTGGTGGTCAAGCCGCTCGACGCCAACCACGGCCGCGGCGTGAGCATCGGCATGGAGACGCCCGAGCAGGTGGCGCGCGCCTACGCCGAGGCCCGGGAGCACTCGCGCACGGTGCTCGTCGAGAGCTTCTTGCAAGGCTTTGACCATCGCATGTTGGTGGTCAACGGCGAGCTCGTCGCGGTCGCAAAGCGAGTTCCCGGGCACGTGAAGGGCGACGGCGTACACACCATCGCCGAGCTGGTGGACATCGTAAATCAGGACCCCCGGCGCGGGATCGGTCACGAAAAAACGCTCACGCGGCTGGAGTTTGACGCGCAAGCGGAGCGGCTCTTGCTCGAAGCCAAGCTCGAGACCGACCATGTGCTCCCCGAGGGGCAGATCTTCTACTTGCGCACCACCGGGAACCTGTCCACCGGCGGCACCGCGATCGACCAGACCGACATCTGCCACCCCGACAACCGGGAGATGGCGATCCGCGCGGCAGCGGCCGTCGGCCTCGATGTGTGCGGCGTGGACTTCTTGACGCCAGACGTGTCGCAGTCCTACAAGGACGTCGGCGGCGGCATCTGCGAGGTCAACGCCGCGCCGGGCTTCCGCATGCACGTCGCGCCCAGCGAAGGCACGCCGCGCGACGTCGCGGGCGCGGTGCTCGACATGCTGTTTCCGCCGGGTTCTCGCTCGCGCATCCCCATCGCGGCGATCACCGGCACCAACGGCAAGACCACGACCACGCGCATGTTGGCGCACATCCACAAGCTTGTCGGCCATTGCGTCGGCATGAGCACCACCGACGGCGTGTACATCGACGGGCGCCTCGCGGTGAGCGGCGACATGACCGGCCCGACATCGGCCAAGATGGTGCTTTGTCATCCCCAAGTAGACGTCGCGGTGCTGGAGACCGCGCGGGGTGGGCTGCTGCGCGCCGGCATGGGCTACCGCAAGCCGGACGTCGCCTGTTGCCTCAACGTGGCCAGTGATCACCTCGGCCTCGGCGGCATTGAAGACCTTGACCAGCTCGCCGAGGTCAAGCGCATCCCCATCGACATCGCGCAGGACACGGTGGTGCTGAACGCCGACGACGATCGCTGCCTGCGCATGGCATCGACGGCGGTCGCGCGCCACATCTGCTACGTCACCACCACGCCGAACCACGCGTTGGTGCGCGAGCACATCCGCGCCGGCGGTAGGGCGGTGGCCCTTGAAGCAGGCGTGAACGGGCAGATGATCACCATCTACGACAAGGGGCGGCACATCCCGTTGCTGTGGACGCACCTGATCCCGGCGACGCTCGAAGGCAAGGCGATGCACAACGTGCAGAACGCGATGTTCGCCGCGGCGATGGCCTACGCGATGAACGTGAAGCTTGACGATATCCGTCACGGCCTCCGCAGCTTCGACGCCAGCTTCTTCCAGACCCCCGGGCGCATGAACGTCTACGATCAGCTTGGCTTCAAGGTGATCCTCGACTACGGGCACAACCCCGCCGCCGTGCAGGCGATGGTCGCGCTGACCGACGCGATCACCGTAGATCGCCGACCGGGCCAGCGTCGACTCGTCGTGCTCGCGGCGCCCGGCGATCGGCGGGACGAAGACATCCGCGAGGTCGCGACTTCGGTCGCCGGCCACTTCGACCTCTACGTGTGCAGGCGGGACGACAACCCCCGCGGTCGCGGGGACACTGAGGTGCCTGAGATGCTCCGCGACGCGTTGTTGGGCGCCGGGGTCCCCGCTGAGCAGGTGATCATCGCGCGCTCCGAGCCCGAGGCCATCGACACGGCGCTCGCTGCGTGCAACCCCGGGGACGTGCTGCTTTGCTTCGTCGATCAGGTCAGCCGGTCTTGGAAGCAGGTGATCTACTTCGGAGGGCGGACGCCGGTAGAGACTCCGGTCACCGCGGCGAGTCCGGCGGTGGAAGTGCCCGAAGAGCCGGCGTCGCCGATGACGAACTTCAGTGGAATGGCGGTGGTGCGGGAATCCCGGGGCGTCGTCGTCACTGAACAGGGAGATTGAGCCCCCCCATGGAGCTGCTCAGCGCGCGCTACGTGATGGGGCGCACTCTTGATCTCGACGGTGCTGGAGCGGTCGTGCACGTGCGCGCCGACGATGCTGCGCTCGGCGTGCTCGAGCGACGGCTGTCCGAGCTGGGGCCTTGCGCGCGCCGTAGCTATACAAATCACGTGGCGTTCGGCGTTCGAGGGTCTCCGGACATCGCCGAGGCGCTGGCCGATGCGATGGAGGCGCTCGTGCTGGACCCAGCAGGTAGCCCGGCTGCGCTGGTGCAGGCCATCGACGCCGCCCGGCGCCCCAACTGGATCCGGCTGCAGGAGCTTGCGCGCGCGCGCGGCTTGCCGGTGCTCCTTGACGACGAGGGCCTGTCGATCGGCGTCGGCGCGTGGTCGGCGACCTTCGGAATGGAGGCCCGACCGACCAGCTTCGACGGCTTGGCCAGCGCGCCGGTCGCGATGGTGACCGGCACGAACGGCAAGACGACGACGACGCGCTTCCTCGCGGCGATGGCGCAGGCCCAAGGGTACACCGCAGGTCACACCTGCAGCGACGGCATCTTTGTCGGCGCGCAGTGCATCGAGCGCGGGGACTGGTCGGGTCCGGGCGCGGCGCGGCGGATCCTGCGCCATGGTCGGGTGCGCTTCGCGGTGCTGGAGACGGCGCGCGGCGGGATGCTGCGGCGCGGCGTGCAGGTGGATTTTGCCGACGCGGCGGTGGTCACCAACGTCAGCGCCGATCACCTCGGCGAGTGGGGCGTCCAGACCGTCGACGACATGGCCGAGGTGAAGCTGCTCGTGGGCTACGCGCTGCGCCCGGGCGGTACTCTGGTGTTGAACGCCGACCAATGGCGTTGGCCGGAGCTGCTGGAGCGCTTTCAAGCGGAGCGCCCCGATGTGGTGGTGCGCTGGTTCTCGACGGTGCGCGAGGCCGACGGCTGCGTGCGCGACGGCGTGGTCGTTGTGGATGGGCAGCGGGTCTTACCGGTGCGCGAGATTCCGCTCACCTTTGGCGGGCGCGCGGCGCACAACATCGAGAACGCGCTCGCGGCGGCGCTGGCTGGCGCGGCGATGGGGCTGCCGACGCCGATGATCGCGGCGGGCTTGCGGGCGCTGACCCCCGATCCCGAGCATTCGGCGGGGCGCGCCAATGCGTTTACTGTCGCCGTTCCGGGCGGTGAAGCTACGGTTTTTGTGGACTTTGCGCACAATCCAGAAGGGATGCGGCACCTCGCCGTGCTGGCACGCACCTGGGGCGAGGCGGGGCATCGTCCGCAGCGTCGCTTGTTGATGATCGGGCAGGCCGGAGATCGCAGCGACGCCGTGCTCGACGCGACCACGCGCGCCGCGCTCGAGATGGAGCCCGCGCACGTGTACCTGAAGGAGATGGTCAAGTACCAGCGCGGCCGTCAACCCGGCGAGGTGACGTCACGCATGCACACGATCTTCGCGGCCTCCGGGGTGCAGACCAGCGTGTGGCCCGACGAGCTCGCCGCGACCGCCGCGGCCCTCGGCGATCTCCGCGACGGCGACTTCTTGCTGCTGCTCGCCCACACCGACGCTGCCGCGGTTGTCGAGCGGGTGCGCGCACGCGCGAGGGTTACTTCGGTGCTGCCTCTGCCTCTTTGATGCAGGCGGTGCCGTACTCTTCGAGCATCGGCCTCCACTCTGCGCTCACCCGCAGCTGCTTGAGCAGCTGGTGCGTGCCGCCGAGCGCCCGATGGAGGTACACCAGCTCGCGGGGCGCCTTCAAGCGATGCTGCGCGACGATGCTCGGCATCAACTTGGTGACTTCGTCCTGGACTTTGTCCTGCTCGCCGCCCATGGTGAAGCCTCCCTGCTGGAACGCGCTCCCGATGGAGGCGCACAGCTGCCAGAGCAGCTCGTCGGCCTCGGGGTGGCGCTCACTCAGGCAGCCGATGCTCATACACGCCCGCAGGCAGGCTTCGCGGTCGCCTTCGATGGTCGCGAGCCCGACCCGCGCGTAGCCGGCCATCCACTCGATGGAGTAGCGGCGTACGCACCCGAAGTCGAGCATTCCCACGCGGCCGTCGGGCATGAACAGGTAGTTGCCCGGGTGCGGATCCGCGTGGATCGCTCGCCATAGGTACTCCATCTTGAGGAAGGTTCTACCGAGAACCTTCCCGGCTCGCTGGCGCGCTTCTTCCGGCGCCGTAGACGCAAACACGCCGAGCGGCCGGCCTGAGAGGCGCTCCATCGTCAGCACCTTTCCCGTGGACCAGCCTTCGTGCACGTAAGGTACGGTGACGTCCGGGTCGCGGTCTTGTGGACGGCCTTGGGTCAACAAGCGGCGGAAGAACTGGAGGTTTGCAGCCTCTTGTCGGTAGTCGAGCTCCTCTTGCAGGCGGTCGGTGATCTCGCCCCAGATCGCGTCCACCTCGGCTTTGTCGCGCTGGAGCACGCGCCCCGCCATGAGCATGGTCTTGAGCGCGGCCATGTCGGATCCGACGCTGTCTTCGATGCCCTCGTGGAGCACCTTGACGACCACCCGGGTTCCGTCTGGCAAGATCGCGCCGTGCGCTTGTCCCAGCGAGGCCGTGCCTACGGGCTCTTCGTCGAAGCTCTTGAACAGCACGCCGAGATCGCCGCCGAGCTCACGCTCCACGCGCCGCTTGATCGCTGAGAAGGGGATGGGCTCGGCTTTGTCGTGCAGCTTGCCCAGCATCGCGCGCGCTTCGGGTGGCATGTCGATGCCCTCAGCGACCTGCGCCACGGCCTGGCCCACCTTCATCGCTGCGCCCTTCAGCGCGCCGAGGTTGTTGACGATGCGCTCGGCGTTCTGCACGTGGGTCTCGTCCAAGCTCTTCTTTCGCGCGTCCTCGCTCTGGAAGATGCCCGAAAGCCGCTGCCCCAGGTAGGACCCGGTCACCTGCGTGGAGAGCGTGCCCAATCGGGCTAGTCGCGAGAATTTGCTTGCCATCGCCGCTCGTGGAGTTGGTGACAGTGAGTCGGTGACTACTTACCGCGGCACGTCATCTACATGTCGTAAAGGTTAAACACGCCGATGCCTCCGTCACCCCGTCGCCACGCCATTGCTCAGGCAAAGCTTGATCGCTTTCACACCGATGTCGTCGCGGAGGTCGCGGCTGCGGTCGAAGCGCACCCCATCGTCGTTGTCGGGATGGCTTGGAACCCCAATTGCCCGCGTGGCGTGCGGGCGCTGGAGGGCGCGGGGCATAAGGTGCACTACCTCGAGTACGGGAGCTACGCTTCGGCGTGGAAGCCGCGGCTGGCGATCAAGATGTGGTCCGGCTGGCCGACTTACCCGCAGGTGTTCGTCAAGGGCCAGCTGGTCGGCGGCGCCGATCAGGCCGAAGAGATCGTCAAGTCGGGGGAGCTTGCCCGGTTGATGGCGGAGTAAACGAGACCGTGCGCGGGTTTAGGGCATCCGTCCCGGGCCGTCCTCGCCGGTCTCCAGCGCGAGCACGCCTAACAACGCGCCGCCGATGTGCTGCACGGCGTCGATCTGGACGTCGAGCTCGTAGGCGCTGTCCCGGAAGCCGCCGATCAGGTTTGCCGGGGTAGGTCCGGCGGGGAGCAGCGCGATGTCCGCAGGTTGGTACTGACTGGCAAGGAACAAGGCCGCATAGTCGCGGGAGTCGCGGATCAGGCCTTTGTCCCCGGTGTCCCAGGCCCGCGCGACCACCGCTTCTGCGGCGCCTCCGGCCGGGCCCGCTGTGGGGGGCATCCCTGCGCCGGGCGGCGGCGCTTCGAGCGCGGTCGCGGCGACGTACGCGGCGCAGACGCCGTCCGGGCCAGCCGTGTCGATCGGGGGAGCGACCCCTGCACGGTTAGCGGCGCGGATCGCGTGGGCGGCGAGGCACATCCAGTGCTCGTCCCCGACCCAGAGCGGGCGCGCAGTTCCGTAGTAGCCGCCCGTTTCTCCAGCGACAAAGGCGGAGGCTCGCCGAAGCGCCGCGGCGGCGTCGACGCTGAGCGGGCTTTGAACGTCGGCGGCCAGCGCAGCGAGCGCGAGCATCACCTGACCCTGTCCGTAGCTGTTTGTGTCGCCGTCGAGGAAGGTGTAGTCCGTGGTCGACATCTCCCCGCGGACGCGCCCGTTGTCTGCGCCGCAGGCGGTTGTGCAGCCTGTTGTGCTGCCGGTGCCGACACTGGCGATCAGCTGTCGGGCCCAGGCTTCGTGCAGGGCAGGGGGCTCGTTCAACGATCGCGTAGCGAGCACGGCGAGCGCGGTCGTGCCGATCCACGCTTTGCCGTCGTTACGCGTGGGATCGAGCACAAAGGCGCGGCCATCCGTCGTCGATCCGCTCACCGCGTCGAGGTGCGCCAGCGCAGCTCGTGCGGCGGTGGCGGCGACTTCTGCTTGTGCCGCTCCGGTCGCTGCGACGCGGGCGAGAAACCAGGCGGTGCCTGCGTGCCGGGGGTAATTGTAGCCCGGGCCCGCGGTTCCGCTCGGGCCCCGAACGATGTAGGTAAAACGACCGTCAGGCTGGAGGTTGCGGGCCAGAAAAGCGGCTCCTTCCCCTATCGCCGCGGTGAGGGTTTCTGCGATCACCGGCGGGGCGGGCGTCCAGTCGCGCTCCAGGAGCAGAGGATCGGCGCCGTCGCGCACCAGCGTGCTGCGCACCCGCTGCGGCGCAGCCGACAGCGTGGGCACCGCAAAGCCGGGGACGACTTGAGTGCGAACGATGCGCTTGGCAACTGCGCTTGTGGTCTCTCCCGGGCGTGAATCCCAGCCGGGAGCCATCACCGAGTGCCCTGCCGGGCCTCGCATCGGGCCGGCGGTCGGCATGCTGGTGATCACCCCGCCAGCGACCTTGCGCATCGCCGGCTTGGTCTCCGAATCCTCGGGTTTGTCCATCCTAGCTATCAGCACGATCGGCAGCGCGCTCAGGCCGAGCCAGCCGAATCGGCCCGCTCGGGCGGCGATGAACAAGAGCGCCGCGGCCGCGCCCGTCGCGGGTGCCCAGGCGCGCAAGAGCTGTACGGAGGAGAGCGGGGCCAGCGCGAGGTGCACGAACAGCGCGCTCGTCGCCAGCCAGGCAGTGGCTGCCCACAGCGCCAGCGTCAGCAGATCGGCGACGATGCGCAACCTGCCTTCCACCTTGGTTTCGGGCGCAAAGCCCAAGGCCGCCGCGACGCCGAACAGCGCCGCCGCGCCGATCGCCGCGCCTACGAGCACCTCGCCCGCACCGTCCACGACATCGGCGCCGAAGCCGCTCGCTACCGCCGCTCGTTCGGCGCCTACCAGCGCCAGAGCCACAGCCCCGCCGCCCGCTAGGGCTGCTGCGCCGCTTTTACGCCAGCCTGCGGCGATGCCCAGACTACCCGCCGCGCCCACCCAAAACACAGGTCCGAAGCGCACAGCGGCCCAGACGTGCGTTAGGGAGAGCCCCGCCGCGAGGACGGCGCGAGCCGCGCGGGGGGCGAAGCTGCTCCGCTCGTTCAGAACGCGAACACCGTTCCGCCCGACAGCTGGGGAACGAAGCCGGTGTTCTTGGTGCCGGGCTGGGTCTGCTCGAGGTTCTTGCCGCTCATCACGCCCGCCGAGAGGTTCAGGTTGAGCCCGAACGCGTCGGCCAGCATGAAGTCGGCGCCGACGCGCGCGCGCCCGCCTACAGCCACATCAAATGCGGGCGTGTACGGCGTGATCGTCAAATCCGCGCCGAAGTAGGGACGGATGTTGGTGCGCGTCAGCTTGTACTGGATGCCGAGGTTGATCGGCAGGATCGTATTCCAGGGCCGGGAGTTGATGTCCGTAAGGGCCACGCCTTGCTCTTCTGCAAGCTGGCGCACGACGGTCGCGGAGAGCTCCCGCTGCGTGGAGAACCCTTCGATTCCGGCTTCGAACATCAGGTTCGGCGAGAGCGGCACGGTGAGCTCGCCGCCGTAGGTCACGAAGCTGAAGTCGTAGTAGCGCGAGTAGCCGATGCGGCCGGTGATCCCGATCCCGGGCTTTTCGTCTTTGCTGCTGGACTTGCTGGAGCGGGAGCTGCTCCGGGAGTCCATGTCTTCGTCCTCGTCGCGGGAGGAGGTGCGGCTGCGCGAGGAGCTTGGCTCGTCCTCGTCCTCGTCGCGGGAGGAGGTGCGGCTGCGCGAGGAGCTTGGCTCGTCTTCGTCCTCGTCGCGGGAGGAGGTGCGGCTCTTGGAGGAGCTCGGCTCGTCTTCGTCCTCGTCGCGGGACGAAGTGCGGCTCTTGGAGGAGCTGGGCTCGTCTTCGTCTTCGTCGCGGGAGGAAGTGCGGCTCTTGGAGGAGCTTGGCTCGTCTTCGTCTTCGTCGCGGGAGGACGTGCGGCTCTTGGAGGAGCTCGGCTCGTCTTCGTCCTCGTCGCGGGACGCAGTGCGGCTCTTGGAGGAGCTCGGCTCGTCTTCGTCGAGGTCTTCGGCAGCCGCGCGGCTCTTGGCGCGCGCAGCCGCTTCGCGGCGGGCCCGCTCTTCCGCCTCTACCCGTGCGCGGCGCTCTGCGTCCTCGCGGGCGCGGCGCTCGGTGGGGTCTTCGTCCAGATCGACCGACTTGCTGCTCGACGCGGTGCGACTCGTCGCCTTGGACTTGGAGGAGCTGCTGTCGTTGTAGTCGCTGTCGCTGTCGCTGGAGACGTCTTCGTCCTCGGTGAGGTCTACACTCTCGGCGACTTCTTCTTCTACCTGAATCGAGCTCGCCGCGGATCCGAAGGAGAACTCTTCTTCGGCGGCGGGCTTCGAGGTGCTGCTCTTGGACGCGGCAGCTTTGGCCGCGGCGTCGGCTTTGGCCTGAGCTGCGGCACGGGCGTCCGCTTCGGCCTTGGCGCGTGCGGCGGCTTCCGCTTTGGCTTGCGCGGCGGCTTTGGCGTCCGCCGCGGCCTTGGCTTCTGCGGCAGCTTTGGCCTCTGCGGCAGCCTTGGCCTGCGCTTCTGCTGCGGCGCGGGCTTTGGCGTCCGCCGCGGCTTTTGCCTTGGCGTCCGCTGCAGCCTTGGCTTGCGCGGCTGCGCGAGCGTCCTCTTCGTCGTCCTCTTCGGTGAGCTCGCCCGGCTTGATCGTGGTCGTCATGCGGGTTTTTGCGCTGGTGCCGGAGGGGTTGGAGCCGCCGATCTCCAGATCGTCCTCTTCATCGCTGCTGAATGAAGGCGCGGCTTCGGCGGCTGCGGTCGCTGCGGCAGATTCACCGGTGGTGATCTCTTTGACCCATTCGGGTGCTTTTTCGGCCAACACCGACGGCTCTCCCGAGACGTCGTAGGTCTTCTTGCGGATGATCGCGTTCTTTTTTACGTCGTAGTACACCAGATAAACCTGGACGCCGGAGCCTCCGGGCGCGACCGAGCCAGCAATGACGGCGTCGGCGCTGGCGCCTTTGCCGATGCCTTGCAGGCAGCTGGTGCTGGACAAGCAGGCAGCGTTCAACGTCGAAGGCGCCGATGCCAGCTCGTTCACGGTGTCAAACGCACCCGAAAAATCAAGCTCGGAGGAGAGCAGGCCGGTGACGTTGTTGACGATCTTCTGCTCGACCCCTTTGGCCACGAGGGGCGCGACCACCGCCGTACCACCCGCCCACGCGGTCGTGGGGACGGTGAGAGCGAGGACGAAGGGGAGTTTTTTTGACCAAGGCGCCATGTAAACCTCTTTCCGCAACGGATCCCGGGCGGATAACCTTTGTGGCCGAGCTTAGAAGCCCGAACAGCCGTGTATTGTTGCATATTCCGTAGATGACTGCACGCCACCGCCTCACCTTTACTGGATGAATCGGTGGCGATCTCCCGGATGGCGGGGCAAAAGGAAGGGATGCAACGCCCGTCGCGCCTTCAAGCGCTGCCTCACATTTCGCTGTTCCTTGCCCTTGGTGGAGCGATCTACGGTGTGGGGGAGGTCATGCGCGTGCTGGGCGGGGCGCGGCTGTACCTGTCCGATGGCGAAGTGCTGGCGTTGCTCGCGGTGGGCGCGGTGTCTCCCGCGTTGCTCGGACTCGCTGTGCTGCCCGTGCTGTTGGCGCTGCCGCCGCGTCCGTTGGGGCGGCAACGCTGGCTGGCGTTCCTCGTTGGGGCGTTGGGAGCCGGGCTCGCCGATCTGGGGATCTGGTGGTTCAGCGATCCGCCGCCCTTTCAAGATCCCTCCTGGTTTCAAGGCAACCCGCTCGCTTTTGGTGCGGTGGTCCTCGCCGTAGGCTTCGTGGGGCTCGGACTGTATCAGGCGGTTCGCGGCGCGCGGACGGTCGCCGGAGCAGCGTTGGGCACGACGGCGATCCTCGGCATCTGGTCGGCGCTGGCGCGGTCGGCGCCTGCGAAGCCGACCGAGTCGCTGCCCGCGGGCGCGCCGAACGTGCTGCTCGTCACGCTGGACACGACGCGCGCCGATCACATGGGCGCTTACGGCCACACCATCGACACGCCAGCTTTTGATCGCGTGGCGTCGGAGGGCGCGCTTTTTCTCGACGCCAGCGCGGTCGCCGCGGTGACCGGGCCGAGTCACGCGTCGATGTTGAGCGGGTCTGGTCCCTGGGATCACGGCGTGCTGCTCAACGGCATCCCCGTCCCGGCCGATCGGACGATGCTCGCCGAGGTGCTGCATGACCACGGCTGGGCGACCGGTGGGTTCGTCTCCAGCTACGTGCTGGACGGCGACAAGGGCTTTCGCCGGGGCTTTGAGGTCTACGACGATGATTTTGGCTGGATGCCGGGGGCCTCGGAGCTCTTCGTGCCGCGCTTGTGGGCGATGGTCCAGCGCCATTTTCATCCGGAAGACGACGTCGAGCGTCGGGGAGGGGACACGGTCGATCACGCGCTCGCGTGGATGAACGATCAGCCTGGCGCCTGGTTTGCGTGGGTGCACCTGTTTGACGCGCATGGGCCCTATGAGCCGCCCCCGCCCTTCGACACGCGCTACTACCAAGGCGATCCGCGTGATCCGGCGCACACGACGATGCAGGGCGTGAAAAACGTGGCGGCATACCTGAAGAAGAGCCTCGAGGGCATCACCGACGTCAACTACGTCACCGCTGAGTACGACGGCGAGATCAGCTACGCGGACGCGCAGCTGGAGCGGCTGCTTGGCGCGATCGAAGAGCGCAAGCTCACTCAGGACACGCTGGTCGTCGTGATCGGTGATCATGGCGAGTCGCTTGGCGAGCACGGGGTGTGGTTCAACCACGGCGACGACGTCTATGAAGCCAGCTTGCATGTGCCGTTTGCAGTGCGATGGCCCGGGCGGGTGTCGGCGGGCACGCGCGTCGAGCAGCCGTTCGAAGGCACCGATCTGGCGCCGACGGTGCTCGCGATCCTTCGCGTCGCTGCGGCGCCCAGCATGACCGGTGTGTCGGCGGCAGGCTTGATCGGCAGCTTTGAAGGCACAGGTCGCGTGGAGGCGCGGTCGTTGTGCTTCGACCGGGAGGCGAACGTCGCCGGGCGGGCGAGCGGCGCGATCACCAAGCCGAAGTGGCGCATGGTCGGGCTGCGGGGCCCGAATAGCCGCTATGTGCAGCGGGAGACGGGCAGCGGTCCCGAATATTTTGACCTGAACGCCGACCCTACGGGCGAAAAAAACATCGCCGCGAACGTGGGTTGTACCCCTCACGGTGTCGAGCTGCTCACCATCCTCGACGCGAACGCGCGGGCGCTTTTTGCCTCACAGGCGACCGAGCGCAGCGCCGCTGAGGTCGGAGAGGACGAGCGAAAGCGGCTCGAAGCCCTCGGCTACTTGTCGGGTACCGACGGCTCCACGAGCGGATCGAGCGCCGGCTCCGCAGCGGGATCCGCCGCCACAACGCCCGACTACAGCCAGCCCTGTCCGGCAGCGGTGCCCTGAATGGTCATCGAAGAGAACCCGCTCAAAGACGTGTACCGGCGTCTGGTTTGGGGCCCGTGGCGGGAGCTCCTCGAGCGGCTCCCGGCCGGCTGGGAGTACCGCGCCAATCGCCGGCTCGGGCTGTGCGTCGCTGCCGTCGCGCGCAACAAGGTCGCGCAGGTCGCGGCGAACATGGACCTTGCGCTCGGGCCGGATCCGCAGCGGCCAGCGCTCGCGCGGGAGACGATGGGCACGCATTTCTTGAACCAGTACGCCAGCTTTGCATTCGGCAAGGTGAAGGTTGACAATTGGGATGCGTACCTGCGCTTTGAGGGGATCGAGCAGCTCGAGGCACACGCCCGCTCGGGCAGGGGCGCGGTGCTGATCCATCCGCACATGGGGCCGGCGCAGCTCCCGCTGTGTGTGCTGGGGGTCCGGGGCTTCCGGGTGCACCAGATCGGCGGCGGTGAGCCTGCGGTCGAAAAAAGCGAGACCGGTCGTTGGGCGACCGCGCTCCGTCACGATCTCGAAGGTAGAATGCCGGTAGTACTGCACCAAGGCGGCGGGTATCTGCGCTCCTTGTTGCGGGCGCTGCGGCAGGGCGACGTCGTGTTGACCGCCGGGGACGGCACCGGAGGCGGCAAGGAGATCGGCCGGCGCTATCCACGCCCGGTGCTCGGCCATACGATGGGCGTTCCGGTAGGCGGGTTCTACCTCGCCGCGCGGAGCGGGGCGGCGGTGCACGCGCTGCACACCGTTCGCGACCCGCAGCGTGCCGGGCGCTGGCTGTCGGTGATCGGCCCCGAGGTCGATTTTCCCCGCGACGATCTCGATCAGGCCTTGGAATTCGGCGCAGACTGGACTGCTGCGTTCTTGTCGCGGATCTTGCGCTCCCATCCTGGCGAGTGGCACTTTTGGGACGGCTTTCAACCCGGTGGGTTGATCGAATGAGCCGCTCCCGCTGGAGCGTGCTCTTCCGCGCTGTGGCCGCCGCGTGGCTGGCTGCGTCGTCCGTTGTGCTGGTGGGAAGCTGGATAAATCCGTTCTTTTTTGACCTGCCTGCGCTGCTGATCGTGCTGGTGTTGACCGGCGTGCTGGGCCATCGGGACCGGTGGGCGCGTCGCCTGCACCTCGCGGCGGCCGCGTTTGCGCTCATCGCGGTGGCGCGCGTGCCGCGCTCGCCGGCTTCGCCGATGCTTTTTGTGTTGGGCGTGGATGGCGGCACCTTTGAGGTGATCGATCGGCATTCCGATGCGCTGCCCAACTTCACGAAGCTGCGCGCCGAAGGCACGCGCGCGGTGCTGCACTCTCAGGAGCCGATGTTTTCGCCGTTGCTCTGGACGACGATCGCGTCGGGGCGCACCCCCGACGAGCACGGTATTCGCGGGTTCCACGTACACGCGGATGACTGCAAGGTCGCGCGGTTCTGGGACGTCGCCGAGGCGCAGGGGCAGGCGGTGGGGCTCTACAAGTGGCTGGTGGACTATCCGCCGCGGTCTTTTCGCACGGGAGGGTTCTGGGTCCCCAGCTGGCTGGCGCCGGATGTACAGACCTGGCCGGCATCGCTCTCCGTCGTAAAGGAGGTCGAGCTCTCCAAGCGCCTGCGTCGTAAGCAGGTCGCCGCGAAGGATGCAGCGCCAGTGTTGGCGTTCAAGCTGGTACAAGTGGGAGTGCGGCTCTCGACCATGCTGCGGGTGGTGTCGTGGTCGCTCGAGGAGCGGCTGGTGCATCCGGACACGGTGCGGGTCAACGCGGCGATGCAGGAGCTTCGCGGCTGGATTGACCGGGATGTGTTCATCGCGAACGTGTACACCACGCGCCCGGCGCTCGCGAGCTTCACCTACTACGCGACCGACGGCCTCGCGCACCTGTATTGGGACCGCTACGCCGCGAACCCCGACGGGGACACGCCGGTGCTGGGCGCCTATCGTCAGGCCGACAGCGTCCTCGGGTCGATCCGCGCGATCATGCGTCCAGAAGCGAGGTTGATCGTGGTGAGTGACCACGGGTTCAAGGCGATGGACGGCACCGGACTCGCCGGCCAGTTTGCACCGCTCACCGAGGCGCTCCGCGCCCGCCTCGACGCGCTGTTGCCGGCCGCCGCGCCCTTCGACGTCATGAAGGTCGGTCACAAGCTCACAGTGGGCTTTGCCGACGCGTCTCTTCGCGACGCCGTCCGCACCGCGATCGGCGCGCTGGTCGACGCCGAGGGTGCGCCGTTCTACCGGGTCGAAGACATTGAAGGCTCCGCCGCATCCTTGGGCCTGACGCTCGCGGATGAGCAGATCACCGCTGAGCGCCTGAGCGCGGACACCGTGGGCGGCGAGCCGATCAGCGCCTACGTGACGCTGACGGACGCGTACTCAGGAACCCATAAGTACAACGGTATTTTTTACGCCTACGGTCCGGGGGTGACCGCGGGCGTTGAGCTCCCCGAGGTTCCCTTGCTGGACGCGGCGCCGACCATCCTCGCCGCTGCGGGGCTTCCGGCGGCGCGCAACATGCCAGGAAAATCCCAGATTTTCGCTGAGTTGCCGCGCGTGGACTCTTGGGACGGCCTGATCGCCGGCTTGCCGTGGTTGGACGTCGGGAGCACCGGCGCCGGGGTGAACGACGACGCGCTGCGGGCGATCGGCTACATCGACGGCGCGGCACCTGTGCCCGGAAAGCCGTAGCCATGCGGATCCTGATGACCGCGCGGCGGTGGGCGCCGGACGTGCGCAGCGGCACCGAGACGGTGTTCGAGAACTTGTGGATAGAAGCGCAGCGGGCCGGTCACGACGTGCGCCTCGTCGTCGGATACCGAAATTCACCGCAGGGTTTTCCTCCCGATGCGGTCGCCGTGGATCTGCGCGGCGGAGGGCCTGCAGCCTACGCGGCCATGGAGCGTGCGGCGGTTGCAGAAGCCCGCCGGTTTCGGCCCGATGTGGTGCTCTCCAACTCGATCGAGGTGCGCGTCCCCGGACTTCGCAACGTGATCATCGTGCACGATCTGAACTTCGGCGCCGCGCGGACGAACGGCCTCGCGCATCGAGCGCGGGAGCTGCTGTACCGGGCCCAGGGTCTGAGCGGCGCGACCATCGTGGCGGTGAGCGACGCGACGGCGCAGCGCCTCGCGGGGATCGGCCTAAAGTCGGTGGTCATCCGCAACGGCGTCGATGTTCAGCGCTTTCACCCCGCAGCGGCTTCGAGCGACGGACCCGTTCGCTTTGTATATCCGTCCCGGATGCTGCCGGGAAAAGGCCAACATCTCGCGTTGGATGCCTTTGGTCGTTTGCGGCCGGACCAGCGCAAAGGGTGGGAGCTTGTGCTCGTGGGCGCCAACGCCGATCCAGACTACGTCGGGCAGCTGCGGGTGCAGGCGCTCGCCGGGACGTTGGGGGCTTCGTCGGTGTCGATCCTCACCGACGTCCCCGACATGGTCCCTTGGTACCAACGCGCGGACGTTGTGCTTTTCCCCACGCGGATGGAAGAGGGCTTCGGGTTCACCGCGGTGGAGGGCATGGCGTGCGGAAAGCCGGTGATCTGGAGCGAGCAGCCGGCGATCCGCGAGGCCACCGGCGGAATCGGCGTGCCGGTCGCAGTTGACGACGTTGAAGGCTTGAAGAAGGCGATGTGGACGCTGGGTACCCAGCCCGAGGAGCGCGCGCGGCTTGGAAGCGCTGGCCGGGAGTATGTACAGCGCTACGCGTGGTCTGCGGTGTGGCAGCGCTACGAAGCCATCCTGCGAGGCTGACTATTTTCCAGTCGGCTTGCGCACGGTGCCGCGGCCGGGGCCCATCTTTGGTCCGACGCCCATCCCCGGCTTGGGCCGGCTCCCGGCCCGCTCGGCGGCGATCTTCGCCGCCTCGGCCGCAGCCTTCCGCAGCGCTGCCGGTTCTGGCGGCGCGGGCATGGGGTCGCCCGGGATGTAGTCGAGGCGCCAGGTGATCGGGATGAGCTTGTAGAGGTTGCGCAGCGGGCTGACGCGCACCGTGAGGTACAGGTCGCGCATGGCGCGCATCTGCGGGACGTCCCGCTCGTGCCACGCGAGGTACCAGGCGCTGGCTACCAAATCGGCGTCGATGCCGATCTCATAGCCCTCGAGGATCTGCCGTGCGCCCTCAAAGTCGCCTTCATCGGCCAGCACGCGCACGCGGATCGCGTCGCTGTCGCTGCTGTCGTTGTAGCGAAGGTTTCTGGCCTCCAACAGATCGCTCGCCGAGGCTGTGTCGCCCTCTCGGCGCACCCCTTCGGCGGTGACCATACGCGCCAGACCCGGCCGCCGCAGGCGCTTGATCTTGCGCATCACGCGGCCTACTTCGAGTGGGTCGTCGAGGTCCAGCCAGCTTTGGCCGCGCAGCGCCGCGAGGGTCATCACGGTCTCGCCGGTCGTCGGCCACTCGTTGGCGAGCACGTCGAATTCATCGATATTTCCACTACGTAGCGCCAACACCGTTCGTGCATAGTAGCTGGAGTCCCGATCATCCCGGATCGTAGAGAGCTCGGCGAGCAACGCGTCCAGTTGTTCGTAGCGGCCCGCGGTGTCGAGGGTGAGCGCGAGGTTGGTCATCGCCGCGGCGTTCTTTGGGTTTCGGTCCACCGCGATCTCGCTGAACATCAGCGCGTCTTCGATGAATCCGAGGCGCCCCGAGCACACCGCCGCAGCCAGCGCGACGTCGCTCGAAAACGCCTTCATGCCAACGTAGGGCCAGAACTCGGCGAGGGCCAGATCGCACCTCCCGAGGCGGGTGAGCGCGCGTCCCAGACCGAGATGGGACGGGACCGATTCGGCATTTTTTTCAATCTCAAGGCGGTATGCCTCTACCGCTTGACGGTAGCTGCCCTGTTTGAGCATGCCATCCGCGACGGACGGCATGCGCTTGCGCATCCCGCCGTCGGCGCCCTCTCCAGACCCTCCGGCGGGTCCCGCCAGCGCATTGTGGAGTCCAAACATCGACAGGACGAGCAGGGTGAGCCAAGTCAACCGGGCAGGGCGCTTCATGGCTTCGCCACCGGGGGGACGGGTTTGGGACCAGACGGTGCGGCGGGCGCTGCGTCGGCCGGCTTCGGCGTGATCGGCTTGCGGGTCACCGGGTCGATCTCGATGACCGTCGCGCCCTTCTTCTCGGCGGCGCGGACGCGTGCTTCATTGAGCGCGGTGGCTTTTTGGAAGATCGCATAGCCTTCGTCCTTCTTGCCTTCTTTGGCGAGCAAGTTGGCGTGAAGCAGCAGGATGTCGGGATCCTCCGGCGAGATGGATAGGGCGCTGTTCATCGCTTGCCGTGCGCCCGGATAGTCCGCGAGGTTGAACAGGCACTGTGCAAGGTGACGTTGCGCCTCGGCGTCTTTGGGGAAGGCGCGCGCGACGGCCTCCGCCTGAGGCTTTTGATCGATCCAGCGCTGGTCCTCGCCGTACAACTTGGACAGCATGCGGCGAGCGACGATGTTCCCAGGGAAGTCCTGGACTTCAGCTTCAAGCAGCTTGTAGCCGTCCTGACGGGCGCCGGCCGCTACCGCGAGCAAGGCCAGCTGCGACCGCGCAGCGCGGCGAGGTGTAGGGCCGCTGACCGCCACGCGGAGGTACTTCTCAGCTTTGTGGAAGTCTTTTTTGTTGAGCCAATACTGGCCCAAGAGAGCGCTCACGCCGTAGTTGTTTGAATTTTCGTCCGTGTACTTTGTCGCCAGCGGAAAGGCCTCGGCCTCGCGCCCAAGCTGAAACAGGGCTTGTACTTCGAGCTCCTGCGCAGACGCGTTCTTGGGATCGTGCGCGAGGGCGCTGCGCGCGTACTCGATGGCCTGCTCGGGTTGGCGGTCCTGCATCGCCATGGAGCCGAGCGTGATCCAAACTTGGGGCTTGTCTCCGAACTCTTTGCTCAGCGCGGTCACGTAGGCTTTGGCTTCTGCGCCGCGCTTGAGGCGGGTCAGCAGCGTCACTCGGCGCATACGAAGCTCGAAAGCGTCGGGCTTCAGCGCGATCGCCTCGTCTACCAACGCGAGCATCTCTTCGGGTGCGGTCGCCCCCCCTGCGATCTCGATCTTCCGAAGCTTCTCGAAGAAGGGCTTGAAGTCCTTGGGATCGGGCAGCGAGCCATAGTCCACCGTGCCTTCACTCGGCGCGATGTAGCCCAACGATGCCAGCTGGGCTTGCGTCTCCGCGTCCATCGACGAGCCGGAATTCGCGTTGGGCGGGGTCGCGTTTTTGTCTGTCAGCAGCTTCTTCATCCGGACGACGTCATCCGGGCGGGCGTCGGCGAGGTTGTTGCGCTCGTGGGGGTCGGCGACGAGGTCGTAGAGCTCAGGGCGCGGCGTGTCGATCAGCTTCAAGTTGCCATCGACCACCATGCGGTGGGGGGCGATCTTGAAGCGGTCGGCGAGCTGGTAGGACTCTGCGTAGGGCACGTCTGCCTTGCCGGGCTGCGGCGTGCCGTCGAGGCCATCGGGCACCGGAAGGCCCAGCGCGGTGAGGATGCTCGGCATCAGATCGGCCGTCGACACCGGCTCTTCTTGCACGCCCGCTGAGACGCCTTCGCCGGCGAGGATGAAGGGCACGTGCTGCGTGGCGTTGTAGTTGAACAAGCCGTGGGTCATCTCCCCGTGCTCGCCCAGCGCCTCGCCGTGGTCTCCGACCACCGACCACAGCACCTTGCGACCGGCAAACGCCTCCACGAGGCGGCCGACCTGATCGTCCACAAAAGCCAGCTCGGCGTCGTACGGGCGGTCGCCCATCGACTCGGTGTAGGGCTCCTTGGGCACGTAGGGGAAGTGCGCATCGTAGAGGTGCACCCAAAGGAATACCGGCTTGTTCTCCGGTTGCGCCGCGAGCCAGCCCAACGCATCGTCGACCACTTGGTCGCCCGGGCGCTCGGTGTGCCAGAAGTTCTTGTCGGCTGCGTCGCCCTCTGGCATGGAGTCGTAGTAGGCGTCAAAGCCCTGGGAAAATCCCCATTGCCGCGTCGTCACGAACGCTGCGACGCTGGCTGCGGTGGAGTAGCCCGCGTCATGCAGCTGCTCGGCGAGGGTCACGAAGCTCGGTGCCAGCACGTTGTCGCCATTTGAGCGAATGTTGTGATGGAACGGGAGCAGTCCGGTCATCATCGTCGCGTGCGCGGGGATGGTCAGCGGCAACGGCGAGTAGGCGTTGTTGAACCGCATTCCGCGTGCGGCGAGCGCATCGATGGTGTCGGTCTGGGCGTTGGCGTAGCCATAGGCGCCGATGCGGTCCGCTCGTGTGGTGTCCAAGGTTACCAGCACCACATCCGGCAGCGCCCCGCCTTTCGGCTTCTTGGCCGACTTCGGGCCTTTGGGCGTGTCGCCGCAGCCGGCGGTCAGCGCGAGGAAGATCACCCCTGTTGCGGCAAAACCGAGGAGGGTAGCGCGATGGTTCGCGGTTCGAAAAGAGACGGGCATGCGCGCTCCACGGAAGGGGCGCACCCTACCCACGGGAGGGCTTCTGGGCAAGACACAGCTTGTCATGAGGCCAGCCGGGCTTATGCAGGGCGCGCTCGCACACTCTGTCCCGGCGGTCGCTGAACCGCTCGCCAAAGGAAGCCTCATGGATCCGTACTCTCTGCTTGAACCCGCCGCTACCCGCGTTCGCGACCCCCTCAGCGGCAGGTCCTTGTGGGTCGCCGGCATGATTCAGGACGCGCGCATGGACGGCGAGACCTTGAAATTCGTGCTCACGGTGAAAAAGGAGCACAGTGCCGAAGATCGCCAGCGGCTGCGGGACGCCGTGGTGCGCAACGTCGTCGGCGCGGGCTGGGCGGGCGAGGTCAATTGCACGATCCGGGTCGAAGGCGTGGCCGTCGGGGCGCCGGCTGCTGGGCCTGCGAAAGATCCGGTCAAGGGCATGTCGGGCGGCGGCGTCCAGCCTCACGGTGGGCCGATCGCGAAGACCCCGATCCCGGGCGTGAAGCACATCGTCGCGGTCGCTTCGGGAAAGGGCGGCGTCGGAAAGAGCACGGTGGCGGTGAACCTCGCCGTCGCGCTCGCGCAGCGTGGCCGCAAGGTCGGCATCATGGACTCGGACATCTACGGCCCGTCCATCCCGCTGATGATGCACGTGAACGGCCGCCCGATCGCCAACGAGCAGAAGAAGATCCTGCCGCTGCGCGCCTACGGCGTGGAGTGCATGAGCATCGGCTTTCTGGTGGACGAGAAAGAGCCGATCATCTGGCGCGGCCCGATGGTGATGGGCGTGGTCAACCAGTTCTTGAAGGACGTCGATTGGGGCGAGCTGGACTACCTCATCGTCGACATGCCTCCGGGCACGGGCGACGCGCAGCTCACGATGATCCAGGCGGTTCCGATCTCCGGCGGTGTCGTTGTCACGACGCCCAACCCGGTCGCGTTGCTGGACGCCGTGCGCGGCGTCGAGATGTTCCGCAAGCTCGACGTGCCGGTGCTGGGTGTCGTGGAGAACATGAGCTGGTACGAGGCGAACGGCGTGCGCATGTACCCGTTTGGTCAGGGCGGCGGCGTCAAGATGGCGGTGGAGTACGGCGTGGAGCTGCTCGGGCAGGTGCCGTTGAAGGACGGGATCCGCTCGGGCGGGGACGAAGGAAAGCCCGCGGTGTTGTCCGGCGAGTCGGTCTTTGACGGCATCGCTGCTTCCGTGGAGCGCGCGCTGCCGGTATGAGCTTCAATCCGGACACCGCGTTGGTTGACCGGCACGGGCGCTTGCACACCTACATGCGTGTGAGCGTGACCGATCGGTGCAATTTTCGATGCGTGTACTGTATGCCGGCCGAGGGGCACGCCTGGTTGCCGCGCGATGAGGTGCTGCGCTTCGAGGAGATCGTGCGCATCGTGCGGGTGATGGCGCCCAGCGGTCTGCGCCGGGTGCGGCTGACGGGCGGCGAGCCTTTGCTCCGCCGGGATCTCGTGGATTTGGTCGCGGAGCTGGTCGCGACGCCGGGTATCGACGATGTGTCGATGACGACCAACGCTTTTGGTCTGGCCGACCTCGCTGCGCCGTTAGCGCGCGCGGGGTTGCGCCGGGTGAACATCTCGATCGATAGCCTTCAGCCCGAGCGCTTCGCCGCGGTCACGCGTGGGGGCAAGCTCGCTTCGGTGCTGGACGGCATCGCCGCGGCCCATGCGGCCGGACTTGGCCCGGTGAAGCTGAACATGGTCGTCATGCGCGGCGTCAACGACGACGAGATCGTGCCGCTCGCCGAAGCGTGCCTGCCCGGCGGCGCGTTGGCTGGCGCTGTGGAGACGGTGCTTCGGTTCATCGAGTACATGCCTTTTGAGGGGCGTTGGCATGAAAACGTGCCCGCCAAGGAGATCCGGGAGCGGCTCGCCGCGGCCGGGACGCTCACCTCCGATTCGGGGACGATCCCCGGTGTGGGCCCGGCGACCTACGCCCGGTGGATGCCTGCTCACGGGACAGGCTCGGTGCGGGTAGGCTTTATCGCGCCGCTCACCGAGCATTTCTGTGCGCTCTGCAACCGCCTGCGGCTCTTGGTGGACGGGCACCTGCGCACGTGCCTCGGCTACGAAGACACGCCGTCCTTGCGTGACCTGCTGCGCAGCGGCGGTTCGGACGCGGAGCTGCTTCACGCGATCGCGGCGATCGTGCGTGGCAAACCTGCGGGCCACCTCGCCGAGACAGAAGGCGGAACGGCCTTTGAAGGCGTGATGACCTCCATCGGCGGCTGACCGACTACCAGCCTACGACCGCCTCAATTTGCACGCGCGCGTTGCGCGGGAGCACCGTCACTTGACGCGCGCGAACCGAAGGGCAATGCCCGTTCAAGTCGCTCTGCAGCGCGCCGTCGAGCGCGTCGAGCACCCCAGGAAGATCGGTACAATCCAGGTACTGGATGTGAAGGCTGATCACGCGCTCGGCTTGAATCCCTCGGGCGCTCATTCGTGCACGAAGCGTGTCGACGACCTTGGCGGGGGCGGGGAAGGGGATTGGAAAGCCCAGCGTCAGGGGCAGAACGGGTGCGTCTTCGTGGTGGATCAGATTTTCCATGGAGGCCTCGTTTGGGCCTTAAAGCAATGACTATGCCAGCGTGACATCATGTTTCTACCTATGTTTTATGCGCAGCGCGTCGGCGGGTGCTGAGCGGCGTGGGCGGGACACCCCACGGACCGCGTGAAATCACCCGCATCGAAACAAGCGGAGGTTGATGGAACGGACCTTGCACCACGGGGCTTCGGCGGCAGATCTCCTGCCGCCCACACCCACAGGAATGACCATGACCAACCCCGAGCTGATTCGCCAGATGCGCGCCATGATGGATCGCGCCTTCTTCCCTTGGAATCTCATCGCTTCGAGCGACTACACCGCATCCGTCGAGAACCTCCCCCTTGATGTCTACAACGACAACGGCAACCTCGTCATCAAAGCGGCGCTCCCCGGTTTGAAGCCTGAGAATGTCAACATCGCCATCACCAACGGCGTGGTGGACATCCATGCGGGCCCGGCCGTGGACAAGGATGTCCGTGAGACCGACTACTACCTCCGGGAGTACGCGACCCAGGCGTGGCACCGTTCGTTGAGGCTCCCCGAGAACGTGAACGAAGACCTCGCAACTGCAAGCTATTCCAATGGATTCCTGACTTTGAGCATCCCTCGCGTTCAGGCCTCAGCGCCGCGCACCATCGAGGTCAAGGTCGGCTGATCGCTTCGGCGTAGGCGCTACCGGTGGCACGGGGTTTGCAAACCCCAATTTGGCGAACAAACTCCTGCCATTCCGGTAGGCCAACGCCCGAGGCGATTCATGAACAGGAAATCCGATGTGCAGCTCCGCGACGACCTTCTGGCTGAGTTGAAGTGGGACACGCATGTCCAACCCACCGAGATCGGCGTCGAGGTCAAAGACGGCGTTGTTACTCTGAGCGGGACGGTGGACAGCTGGGCGAAGCGCATGGCCGCCAAGGACGCTGCGCATCGCGTGGCTGGGGTGCTCGACGTGGCCAACGACGTCATCGTCCACACGCAGGCCTCGCCCGGTCGCACCGATGCGCAGATCGCCGAACAGGCACGCTGCGCGCTGGAATGGGACGTTTTCGTGCCGCACGAGAAGATCCACACCACCGTCTCCGGCGGCGTGCTGACGCTGGAAGGGGAGGTCGTGACCGCGACTCAGCGCGCGGATTGCGAGCGCGCGGTGCGCAACCTGCTGGGGGTGCTCGCCGTGGTCAACCAGATCAAGGTGCGCTCCAGCATCCGCAGCGATGAAGTACAGCGCGCCATCAGCAGCGCGCTGATGCGCCACGCCACGCGAGAAGCGGAGCGTATGCACGTCGATGTCACCGACGGCACCGTCAAAGTCGTTGGCAAGGTGGACTCCTGGGCGGAGCGCGAGGCCGTGCTTGGCGCGGTTTGGGGCACGCGTGGCGTGCGCGCCGTCGACGACCGCATCAGCGTGCTGTAGCCCCAAGCTTTAGCCTCGGGTCCTCGCATGGAACAGCCGGTTTGAGCGTGCATACGCGCAGACCGGCTCGCTTTGTTTAGGACCAGCGCCAGCAGATGGAGCAAATCACCGTCGCGATGAAGGGGATGAGCGCGACAAAGCACCCTTTCTTGGGTGGCTTCATGTGCTTTCTCATCCAGTCGTCGTCGTTCACGTGAGCGTTCCCGGGGCCTGCCACCCGTGCAGGACATCTTCGATCTGATCGATGCGGTCTTGTCCCCAGAACCGCTGCGCGGGTTGGCCGGGGCGGCGCAAAATGAACGTCGGCGTGCCAAAAACCCCGGTCGCGATCGCCTCGTGGGTGTTCGCGAAAAGAGCGTCGCGTTGGGACTCCGCGTTCGCAGGATCGCCGCCCAGATCTTCCAGCACCGCCGGGTCGTTGATGTTGCGGCCTTCGATCCACGCGGCCCGGAACACGCGCTCGGAAAATTCCGAGGGGTTCGGGTGGGCGAGCGTGCAGCGCAGCGCCAGCACCGTGCGCAACGGAAAGTGCGGCGAGAATTGGAAGGGCACGCCCCAGCGGCGCGACCAGAGCACGAGATCGCGCAGGTACCAGCGGCGCTTGGCGTCGGAGAACGCGAACAACGGCACGTCGGCTTGCCCCAGCGCTCGGAAGACCGCGCCTAACAGAAACGGACGGGGTCGCACGACCGCGCCGGTTCGCTCGGAGAGGCCGCGCATCTGCGTCGCCGCGAGGAACGCGAACGGAGAGCCGTAGTCGAACCAGAAGTCGATGGTCGCTTCGACCGGCGGGTCGGGCGGCGCGTGCACCCCAGGCATCGCGCCGCCGAGCGCGTGCTCGACGAAGTCAAGCCGGTCATGACCCCAGAAGAACTGCTTTGCGTCGGGGTTTTTAGGGTCAAGGCTCAGGGTGAACGCGGGGGCGCCAAACACCCCTGCGGCCAGCGCCTCGTCGGTCGCGACCCGAAGCGGCTCCCGCTCGGCCTCGAGGTCGAGATCGGCAAAGCCGTGTGCGCTGGCGACCGCGCGCACGAATTCCTCGTCCTCAATCGGCGAGTTTTCAGCCCAGTACGCGAGGAACAGTGCTCGAATGAGCGACCGGTTGTCGCCCCTGCGACCGGCTGCGAGCGTAGCGCGCAGCGCGTGCACCGTGCGACGGGGGTGCGCAGCCGGAAAATCCAGTGGCAACCCGGCGCGTACCAGCGCCCGCTGCTGATCATGCAGCAGGTGTACCGCTTTTTGTGGCGACATCGTCGCGGCCAGATTCTGCGAGGTGCCTAAGGCCCGGAACACGCCGCCCAGCAAGAACGGGCGGTAGCGGATCGTCGCGCCGGTACGAGCGGCAACGCCGTCCACAAGCCCACAAGCTGCGTATGCGTACGGACACGAGTAGTCGAACCAGAAGTCTACGTGCATGGCGTGACTGTAGCCCGGAGCGGCGCCGTCGTCGGCGCCGTTGTCCACAAAAGTGTTGACACGTCAACATTTGGCAGATTGAACCGTCGTTGTTACGCGATTGGGCTTTTGGAGTGACCGCTGGAGCGTTTGGGTCTTTTTGCTGTGGGCGCGTGCGCCGCTTTCCTCGCGACGGGGGCGGTTTTGTCTGCGCCTTCCGCACGTCCGATCGCGTCTATCGTCGTACAGAGCGCGTTGGCCTCCGAGGCCCCGGCGGGTCAAACGGGCGACTCTTTTGTGGGTACGGCTTCGCAATGGCTCGGTGCCCCTCAGTCGGTGCTGCTGGTGGCGATGGATAGCTATGAAGCGACGCTGGGGATGATTCGCTCGGGCGTATTGAATGTGGAGGCCACCCTCGCTTCGGGGGACCCGGTGCACGCTCAGGCGCTCGCCGACGAGCTCCTCGGGCGTTTGAAGGTGCACGCGGACGCCGGGCATGTGGGCGATGACATCGCGCTCCCGATCGCCCAAGAGCTGTGCGGCTTTCGCGCTGAGGCGATCTGGGCGCGCGACGGCGCCCCCGCGGGTTCGCAGGGACGGTTTCTGAAGCGCGTGGTCGCGGGCGCCTCGTTGGGTGACTGGCGCTACGGCGTGCCGGCCTCGATCACCATCGCGCAGGCGATTTTGGAGAGCGACTGGGGCGGTTCGGCCCCAGGTCACAACCTCTTCGGGATGAAAGGTACCGGCCCCGCCGGCTCGATCGCGCGCCGCGTGGTCGAGTATCACCGGGGCGTTCGGTCGGTTCGCTCGGCCCCGTTCCGGGCCTACCACGATGAATCCGAGGCGCTCGCCGACCATGCGCGCATCCTCGGCACCGGAAAGCGCTACGCCCGTGCGCGGTCCCACGGCGACGACCGTCATGGATTCGCCGCCGCGCTGGTTGGGATCTACGCGTCGGATCCGGGCTACGCGCAGAAGCTCGACCGCCTCATTCGGAGCTTTGCGCTCGAGCGCTTCGACTGGAAGTCCGGCGCCGCGCAGCCGCACGAAGCCACCGCGGACGCGGCTCCCGTGGTCGCTGAGGCTGCCGGCGAGTCCAGCGCGACGCTCGACGCCGTGTTGTACCCGGTACCGGCCGCTTGGCCTGAAACCGATTAGACACGCGCAGAGTCTGGAGTCCTGATGTCCCCGCAAGTGTCCACTACGTCCCCTCCGGCCTATCTGGATTGGTTGACCGAGGTTTTTGAAGAAGCGCAGGTCCCCCAGGACGACGCCGCCAAGCTCTACCTTGACACCTGCCTTCGTCGTCTCGTGAAGTGCGAGCGCGGAACCGAAGAGCAGGTCTACCGCCTGCTTCGGGATCGGTGGCTGCGTCACGGTCCTCCCGGACACCAGCTGCTCGCTGGGCTCCTGCGCGATGAGGTTTTCTCCCGTCGCGACTCGCCGCTGCGCCCTGCTGAAGGCGGCGCGTACTTCACCAACGACTACGTGCCCTCCGCCGTGCTCCCGCACGTCGGCCCCGCGCGCCGCTGAACCTTTCAAGGGCGGATTCACCATCCGCGTTCGGGGATTGGGCCAGTGCGCATCCGTAAGCTGGAGCTGCAGGGGTTCAAGTCGTTCGCGGACAAGGCGGCGTTTCATTTTGGTGCCGGCATCTCCGGGGTGGTTGGGCCCAACGGGTGTGGCAAATCGAACGTCGTCGACGGCGTAAAGTGGTGCCTCGGAGAGCAACGCGCCAAGACGCTGCGCGGCGATTCGATGACGGACGTGATCTTCGGTGGGAGCGCAGGGCGTAAGGGCGTCAGCTTCGCCGAGGTTTCGCTTACCTTTGTGGCCGATGATGAGCCTTTTCCTGGAATCTGGGCTCGCTTTGCGGAGATTGACGTCACGCGGCGCCTGTACCGGGATGGTGGCAGCGAGTACCTGATCAATCAGGAAAAAGTCCGCCTGCGCGACCTCAACGAGCTGTTCATGGACTCCGGCGCGGGGAATCAGCTCTACAGCTTCATCGAGCAAGGTCGTATCGGTCAGATCGTGCAGGCGCATCCGGAGCAACGGCGCACGCTGATCGAAGAGGCCGCCGGGATCTCCAGGTACAAAGCGCGTCGCGAAGAGACGCTGCAAAAGCTGGTCGCGACGCGCACGAGCCTCGATCGCGTCGGCGATCTCGCCGATGAGCTGGCGCGCCAGCTGCGCACGGCGGAGCGCGCGGTGCAGCGGGTCATGCGCTGGCGGGAGCTTTCGGCGCGGCTGCGTCAGGAGGAGATCGCGGTCGGGCTCGCCCGATGTCATGGGTTGATCGCAGATCGACGTACGCTGGGCCAGGCGGTTCGAGCGGCGACCCAGGCGATGGAGGAGGCCGCGCGCGCTGTAGAGCGCACCGAGGCGGAGGTCGTGGAGCGCCGCGCGGTGCTCGATGCGTTCGAGGTGGAGCTGGGGGAGGTCCGCGACGCGCTCGGCAAAGGCGAGGCGGACCGCCGCGTAGAAGAGTCCGGGCAGCAGTTCCAAGTTCGCGAGTCTGGAACTGCCCGGGATCGCCTCGCGCAGTTGGAGCGCGACGTGCTCGGTCTGCAGAGCGAGCGGGATTCGGCGGCGCAAGAAGCCCAGGCTGCGCAGCAAAAGTGCGCGGAGGCCGAACGAGACCTACCCGAGACGCGCACGCGCGCCGAAGGTGCGGCTGCAGACGCCATGAAGTTGGGGCTCTCGGTCAGCCGGAACCGGGCGGGGCTCGATCAGGCGCGGAAGGAGTCCGTCGCGGCGCTCGAAGCGGCGGTTCATGCGCGGGCGGTGCTCCAGGGCATGGCGGCGCGGCTTCGCGATGCCGACGCACGCGCGGTTCGCCATCAAGAGCGCGTCGCGGAAGCGGCGGCGCAGGATGCCCGCGTCGCGGACGAGATTACCCGCGTGGAAGCTCAGTTGGCCGGCGCTCGCGAGACGGTGGCGCAGGCCAAACAAGGGGTCGCTGCGCAGCTGGAGGGCGTGCGCACGGCGGAGCAGGCGCGCGAGGCAGTGGTCGCGGCGGTTCGAGGAGCAGAAGCCGGCGTGCGGACTGCTGAACAAGAGGTGAGCCGGGTGCAGGCCGGCGTCCGGGGCGCCGAGGAGACGGTTCGGAAGGCCTCGCTCGAAGTGCAATCCCGCGAGGCGCAGGTGCGTGCGCGGGAGCAAGCGTGGACCGCGGCCGATCGCGAGCGAGAGCGGGTGCTCGCGCGCATCGACAGCATGGAGGACGCGCTGCGGCGCAGCGCCGATGCGCCGGACGGGCTCAAGCAAGCGCTCGCCGTTCCGGGTGTTCTCGGCCTACTTGCTCCGCAGTTGGAGGTTGCTCAGGCGCGTGAAGAGGTGCTCGCGCGAGCGCTGGACGGCGGACTTGAGACCGTCCTGGTCCCCGACGTGGCTACGGCCGTCGCCGTGGCAAAAGCAGCTCGCGGCGCCAAAGTTCGGGTGCTCGTCGTCAGCGGTGGCGAGCGTTCCGGGCTGGATGACGTCACCGGTACGAAGCTGGGCGCCTCTGCGCTCGCCCAGCTTGCGCCTCGCGTGCTTGAGGCGACGTCGGTCGCCGAGGCCTACGCGGCGTGGAAGCCCGGCGTGCGCGTGGTGAGCGCCGACGGCGGGCTGCTGCGCGAGGACGGCGTGTTGCTGCTGGGGATCGGCGTGGCGGGCACCGCTGCGTTCTCCCGAAAGCGCGAGATCGCAGCCTTGAAGCTAGAGCTTGACGCCAAGGCCAGCGCGGTTTCTGTCGCTGCCGAGGCGGTGTCTGCCGCACGGGCGCTGGTCGTGGAGGCTGAGGCCGCTCGGGATGCGCTGGCGCTCGCCGTTCGTGCGGAGGTCGCGCGTGTCGCGACGGCGCAAGAAGGGGTTGAGGCGGCTCGTGCGCTGGTTCGCCAGCATCAGGCGGCGATCCCTGCGGCCGACGCGGTGGTCCGTGCGGCTTCCGCTACGGTTGAGGCCGCTCGCGCCGAGCAACGCAAGGCTGAGGGCGTGGAGAACGAGGTCAAAGCTCGCTTGGAGTCGCGGAGGGCAAGTCGGGTCGCCAGCGAGCGCGCGGCGCAGCAATGGGTCGCCGAGGGGCTCGCGATTGAGCGCGCCAAAACAGAGCTGCTGCAAGAAGAGCAGCGCACCGTCAGCACGATCGCGACCGCCGAGACACGCCAAGAAGCCGCGGAGCTCGCCGTTCGCGCCGCGACGCGCGTGCTGGAGGCTGAGGAGCCGCAGCTGCGGGCGGCGCAGGATTTGGTCAGCACGCTGCGCATGCAGATCTCCCAGCTGCAAAGCGTCGTGTCGTCGCAAGGGGCTATCGCCGACGCAGCCAAAGCGCGTGTGGAGCGGGCCGGCGCGCGCGTAGCGCAGGTTGGGGAGGAGCGGTCTCGGCTGGAGACGCGCCTCGTGGCGATCGCGCTGGAGTCCGAGCAGGCGCTGGCGCGTATACAGGCGCTCGGGGAGCAGATCGGCGTGCTGCGATCGCAGCTGGACGCGCTTCGAAGCAAGGTCACCGAATCCAAAGAGGCGGTGCGCGTCGCTGAAACCGCGGCTCGCAGCGCACGAGACCGCCGGGACGCCGCCCGCGACGCGCTCGGCAAGTCTGAGGCGCAGTTCGCGAGCGTCCGGGATGCACTTGAGCGCCTGCGGGCGGACGTAGAGACGCGGCATGAGGTCAACCTTGTGGCGCTGCTGGATCGCATCGACCGCGACGGGCAGCTGCTGATCGAGGGCTGGGAGTCGGTGCCTGTGCCCGGTCTCGCCTCGATCCCTGAGAGCGTGCCGACGCTGCGTTTGGCGCGATCGGACCTCGAAGTGAGCGGCGAGCGCGCCGAAGAACGAACGCGGACGCTCGTCGAACTTCGCGCCACGCACGCCCGCATTGGCGAGGTCAACCTGTCGGCCGAAGAGGAATACCGGGAGGTCGCTGACCGCCACGGGGAGATCATCCGCCAACGCGCCGATCTCGATGAGGCGATGCGCATCATCGAAGACGCGATCGGGCAGCTCAACCGCACCTGCCGCGAGCGCTTCCGCGAGACCTTCGATCAAGTCGCCGAGCACTTTATCGAGATCTACCCCCGCCTTGTCGGCGGAGGTTCGGGGCGCCTCGCGTTGACGAACGAAGACGACCTGCTCCAGACTGGCGTCGAGATGTATGTGCAGCCACCCGGTAAGAAAGTGCAGAATTTGAGCCTGCTCTCCGGCGGCGAAAAGGCGATGGCCGCCATCGCGCTGATCTTTGCGTTGTTCCGAGTCAAGCCCTCGCCGTTCTGCCTCCTCGACGAGGTGGACGCGCCGTTAGACGAGGGCAACGGCGAGCGCTTCAATCAGATGCTGAAAGAGATGTCGCAACGCTCCCAGTTCATCATCATCACCCACAACAAGAAGACGATGGAGTGTGCGGACGTGCTGTACGGTGTCAGCATGCCGGAGCCGGGAATCAGTCGATTGGTCACGGTAAAGCTGGACTAAACGGCCTGACGTGCTTCGGTCAGTCTGAACCGAACAAGCCCCGGGAAAAGCTCGCAGGGTCGAAGTCTCGAAGATCATCGAGCTTTTCGCCGCAGCCTACAAGCTTCACGGGCAAGTTCAGCTCTTCCGCGATCGCGACGACCACGCCGCCTTTGGCCGTGCCGTCCAGCTTGGTGAGCACGATGCCGGTCACCGCGGTGACCTCCTTGAACACGCGGGCCTGGGCGAGCGCGTTCTGTCCCATGGTGCCATCGAGCACGAGCAATACCTCGTGGGGCGCGCCGGGGAGCAGCTTGTTGACGACGCGCCGCACCTTTGCGAGCTCGTCCATCAGCGCCGCGTGCGCTTGGAGGCGCCCGGCGGTGTCGAGGATGACGACGTCAATGCCCTTTGCCAACGCGGACTTTACCGTGTCGTGGCAGACGGCTGCGGGATCCGCGCCCTCTTGATGGGCGATCACCGGCACGCCGGCGCGCTCGCCCCACACGCGGAGCTGGTCGATGGCTCCGGCGCGAAAAGTGTCAGCCGCGCCGAGCATGACGCTTTTGCCGGCCAGCTTGTACCGCGAGGCCAGCTTGCCGATCGTCGTGGTTTTTCCAGCGCCATTCACCCCGACGACGAGGATGACCGTGGGCCCCTCCGGTTGGGAGGCGAGCGCGAAGTTGAACCTCGACGTCCGACGGGTGACCTCCTCGGCGAGCCAGCCGCGCAGCCGCTCGATGGGCACCTTGGCGTCCCTCCCGCCCTGCACCAGGGCCGATGCGGTGCGCGGTCCCATGTCCGCCCGGATCAGCGCCTCTTCGAGCGCTTCCCAGGCAGAATCGTCCATTTTCTCGCGAGCGAACACGTTGGACAGGCTCGCACGCGTGCGCGCTAACGCGTCACCGATGCGATCAAAGAGCGTGGGTGCGCGCTCCACCGGCTCATCGAGCGCGGTGCTCGAGCCGCCGAAAAGCGATTTCGAGCTCTGGGATTGCCTCGTCCACCACACAAGCCCGCCCGCTGCCCCAGCGAGCAGCACCAGACCTGCGAGGATTCCGATCGCGTCGTTCACTCCGGGCGCCTAACCGATGTCGTGCGGGAGTGGAATCGGCGCCGCCGCGTCCATGCTATGGCCATGCCAACGACGCCGACCCACGCTGTGGTCTTCCTGCTCGCGTTCGTGCAGGAACATCCCGGATCGGCGGCAGCGTCCGGGGGCGGGTCTGCGGGGACAGGGCAGGGGAGGGTCACCGTGGGCTTGAGGTTCAGCGCCATCGCCAACGCGACCGCGGCCTGCTCTGCATCCTCGTCACTCTCGGAGATAACAACGCGATATCGCCAGATAGCTGCTCCAGAGTTCGTCTCGTCCTTGAATTGCACCGTGCCCTCGGACTTCGAGAACACCGCCGCGAGATGGGTCACCGAGGTTTCTTGAATCAGCCACACGCCATCGGACAAGCGCAGCAGGCCGGAGGGGAGCGGCAGCGCGAACGTGTCCTTGGCGACGTCGTTCGCTGAGAGCGTCACGGGGGCCTCCAGCAAAGCTGGGATCGTCACCACCTGCTCGCCGTCCCAAGGAAAGCTTAGGGCGATCGCGTCTCCTCCGGGCGGAAAGGTGAATGTCCCGCCATAGACCTGAACTGAGGCCGAGGTCTGGCGCGCGAGACCCCACTCCGCGATGGCGGTGCGGTCGGTCCCGGAGACGACGTCGATCGGAGGCGGCGAGTCCATGGTGACGAGGCCGGGTGCGGGGCCCGAGGCGACCGAGCCACTCAAAAGATCGATGTGAAAGCTGTCTACCCCGTCACAGACGTCCTGAGCCGGGAGGCTGCGCTCGGCGAGCGCGATGGACGCCGTCGCATGGTCGAGCGCGTACTGCACCTCAGTGGAGTATGGGTTCCAGCCGGTCGCGTCGCTCACCTCTGCGAGCAGCAGCTCTCTCCATGCCTGCTCGAGCAGCTCCGGGTCTCCGCCGGCCACCTCAGCGGCCTCCACGATGTGACGCGCGCGCGTGTTCGACGTGAGCACCGCGTCGTCTTGCTCGGTCTCATCCCACAGGCCGCTTCCTCCCATCCATCGATACAAATTGCTGGTGTCGTTTGGCTGCCACGTGCCATCGATCACCGGCGGCAAGGGCTCTGCGGCGGTCACCTCCGCGATGGCGGCGACGTAGTCGTGAACGCCGATGATCCGCGCGCCGTCTCGCTCAGCGGCTTCGAGGTCCGCGACGCGTCGTTGGGTGGCCTCGGCGTTGTAGAGGAAGGCCGGCCCGAGGTAAGGGTCGAGATTGCCGGTGGTGTAGAGTTCTCCGTCGTCGAGAAAGTACCACTCAACGCTGAACATGTCGGAGGTGTGGTCATCGCCGCCAAGGACGACCTGCACGTCACCCGTCGCCGCCGCGTACGAATACAGCGGCGCCCGCGCGTCAGAGCCCCAGGTATAGCCGGCCAGATTGTGCGGCATCACCGCGATCGCGTACCCGCCTTCGGGCATCCGCTCCAACATTCCTTGTCCGAACTGCCCTTCCTGGGTCCAAACCACGTCGGACAGCGGCAAGTCGTTCGCCTCGAACACCGACCGGGTAAGCGTTAGAGAGACTTCCTCGTCATGCCACGGGTACGCAGTCCAGAGCTGGTCCGAGTAGTGAACGCTGATGAGCTCGACTTGTCCCGCGTCCGCCAAATCCCGCAGGTGCGCCAAAACCTCCGGACGACGCGCGGCGAGCACTTCGATCATGTAGGCCTGAAGCTCGATATCGAAGGTCCATCCAGGGTGGGCGTCCAGAACGTCCAGCACCGGTGCAAAGGACTCGTCGATGATCTGGTTCTCTACAGACTCAGCGTCCGTAGGCCAGTCTTCGTACAGACCGTCCAGTCCTCCCGCACAATACTGAAGGTTGAAGTGAAGCAGGTGCAGGACGTAGCTAGGCATTCGCGCCGTTATCTCAGCCCGTCGCACCTCCGCCATGCGGGGACGCACGGGCGCCCGAATCCACGTTAGGACGGAGAGGTGCAAAAAGCCATCACCATTCTCGGTCGTACCTACACCCTTCGCGCAGACCAGGGCGAAGACCTCGAACAAGCGGCCGCGGACGTGGACCGACGTGTGCGGGACCTGATGCGCCGTTCTCCGGCGTTTGACCCCAGCACCGCGGCGATTCTTACCGCCTTGAATTTGGCCAGCGAGCTTCGGAATGTGCGCTCACGCGCTCGCGGTGAGATCATGGACGCCGACCATCAGCTGGCGGCCGTGGAGGCTGTTCTGGAGGCCGCGTTGTCCCAGGATGGTCAGGATGAACCAGAGGGGACACCTGGCCCGGACCGCAAATGACTGAGGTGCTCCGTACCTTGACCGACAAGGTCCAAACGCTGGTGGATCGGGCATCTCAGCTGCCCATCGGGGGCGCTGACCGCGTCGCTGGCGTGTTTTTCGGCGGAGGTGCGGGTCTCGTGCTTGGCATCGCGATGCACCTGACTCCCGACCCGCATGGCTTTGGCACCCATCGCCAGCTCGGTTTGGGCGCGTGCACCATGCTCCAGATCACCGGCTGGCCGTGTCCCATGTGCGGAATGACGACGACGTTCACGCTGTTTGCGCATCTCCGCCCGATGGACGCCATCGCGAATCAGCCGTTCGGCGTCGTGCTGTTTCCGGTGACTGTGGGGCTCGCCGTTCTTGGCGCCATCGACGCCGTGCTCGGGCGGGGCGCGTTGCGCGGTGCTCTCAGCAAGGTGCAACGTAACGAACGTGCGTGGGCAGGCGTTCTGCTGTTCGGCATGATCGGCGGCTGGCTCTACAAATGCGTGCGCATGCACCCCGAGGCGTTTCACCTTTTGGGGTGAGGAGCGCCTTGACGCCCGTTAGGCACCGCAGTATCCATGGGTGCGCTGCTGATCTGGCGGCACGACGGTAGACGAGGATGGGAAACCGCCTTGACGAACCCCGGACGGCCAGATAGCAGGGCGGGCGATTCGGAAAGCAAGATGTTCGCATCAAGCATTCCGTATCCACCATCTTCGGAACAGGATGGTCGTCAACGAGAACGAAAAAAGTTCTTGACGGCAACCGGGAAGTCCGATAAGAGGGTGGGCGCTTCGGAGAGGGTCAACTTCGGTTGAACCGACCTGAAAACGTAGCAGATTCGATGCGAGTCGAGTGTGCTGGTCTTTGAAAAATTGGTAGCAGATTTTCGTACGTTCAATAGAGTTTAAACGGGCGACTTTCTTAGCAGAAGTCGCTTCGGATAGGATTACAAACTGGAGAGTTTGATCCTGG
>CAIUMM010000221.1 GCA_903900265.1 uncultured Pseudomonadota bacterium | reverse complement strand
GAGACGGTCAACACCTACGAAGTGCATCAGGTGTACGAGTGGGACGCCTCGGGCGCGACCTCGGACACGTGGAACTCGGTGTCGGTCGCGACCTCCAAGCTCATCCCGTCGCTGCTTGGCCTCGAGTGGACGCCGGGCACCGCGCTCATCGCCGGCACCGCCTACGACTGCGGTCAGGAGCCGATCCAGCACGCGCAGGTCTACATCCATGACGCCGACGGCAACATCCCGGCGGACATCTCGATCCGTTACTTCGACAACGGCCTCCCCAACTCTGATCAGCCCGACACCAACGACGACGGCTTGTGGTCGGCGGTCAACATCCCTCCCGGCGACTGGATCGTAGAGATGTGGGTTTACAACGGCTCTGAGCTGCAGATGCTCGGCGCGACCCACCTGACGATGGTGCCCGATTCGGTCGTCATCTCGAACATCTACACCGGCATCGAAGACGGCGTGTACCTGCCCGCCTCCTGCGTGGAGACCTGCGAGTGATCGGCGGTCTGGCGCTGCTCGCGGGCCTGTGGTCCGGCTCTGCGCACGCAGAGGCTCCGGATAACTGGAAGTTCTCGTTGGACGGCTACTATCGCACGCGCGGCTACGTGTTTGCGGGCCTCTACGAGGGCCAGACCAAGCCGGGCACGTTCATGACCCACCGGCTGCGCTTGCAGCCTCAGCTGAATTTCGAAGATCGCGCCAAGTTCTACATGATGATCGACGGCCTTGATGGCGCCGTTTGGGGCGACAACGCCTCGCTGGCGAGCACGGCGCTGTTCGCGGGAGATCCCTCGGCGACCGGCTACGATGGCGGTGAGATCACGCCGATCCAGCTCAAGCGCGTGTGGATGGAGTTCAAGATCCCGGTCGGCGTCCTGCGCGTGGGACGGCAGGGATCGAACTGGGGCATGGGCGCCCTCGCCAACGAAGGCAACGGCTTTGACGACACCTTCGGCGAGAACCGCTACGGCTCGACCTACGATCGCGCCATCTTCGCCACTAAGCCGGTGACCATCGCGCAGACGATCATGGGCAAGACCGGCGCGCCCGAAGTGCCGATCATCGCGGCGGTGGGCGTAGACCGGCTCGTAGAGGATCCGCTGATCCAATACTATGGCTATGAATGCTCGGATTCGGACGCCGAGGACGGCTGCGCCGACCCGAATGAAGATCACGGCTACTCCGAGGAGCGCTCGGCCGACAACCGCCAGAACACGTGGTGGGTCGACACCAACGATGACGTCTGGGAGATGGTGTACGTGCTGATGTACAAGGGAGAAGGCGTCAAGTTGTCCAAGACCCTGACGGGAGACATCACCGCAGGCTTGTACGGGGTCAATCGTCGCCAGAAAGAGACCGAGTCGAACATCCTCATCGTCGACGGCTACGCCAAGAGCGAGATCGCCAACACCTACTTTGAAGGCGAGATCTACCACATCGGCGGTACTTCGCGGGCGATCACCCTCGCCGGCGCCTACGACCCCACCGACACCGCGGATCCGCTGCTGAAAGACGTCGACATCTGGGGCTACGTCGCACGCGCCGGGTACCAGAATGAGACGCTGACCGCGTACCTCGAGCACGGCTACGCCTCCGGGGACGACAAGGCGGCCGACGCGGACTTCACCGGTCGTGCGATGAACCCTGACTACAACGTGGGGTTGATCCTCTATGAAGAGGTGCTCGCCCGCGTGACGCAAGAGACGTGGTCCGAAGAGGCCCGCGGGCTTTGGTCCAGCGGCGGCGTGTACAACAGCCGGTACATCTACCCGACGGTCAAGTTTCGTCCGCTTCCAAACTGGGAAGTCGTCGGTGCCTACCTCGTGGCGTGGCCGGACAAGCCCGATGGCTCGCGGATCTTCTGCTCCGAGGATGACGGCATCGAGTGTGCCCAGTACAAAGCGACGAAGGACATCCTCGGCTGGGAAGCCGATCTCGCGGTCAAGCACAAGTTCCATGATCACGTGAACCTGTCGATGGAGGCCGGCTACGCGCATGCGACCGACCGCTTGCCGTTGCAGACCACCGGCCTCGGCTACGAGACCGACGACGACGGTCACATCTACGGCAACTACTTCACGTTCCAGACGCGCGTCGCGTACGAGTTCTGAAGCTGCTGCTGGTCCTTCTGTGGGGATGTCGACCTGCGGTGGTCGTGCCCCGGGCGCTGGAGGCGGACCCGAACGTCGCCTTTGACGCGGCCGCGTTGGAGGCCGCGCGCATCGTTCCTGACGCCGCACGGAGCGGACCGCCTCTGCACCCCTTCGCGAGCCCGCTGCCGCCTTTCTCGGGCGTGGATCGCAGCAAAGACCGCTACGTGGGCGAGGCAGTTTGCGCGGCGTGCCATACCGCGGCTGCCGCTGCGTGGACAAGCAGTCGCCACGCGGTCGCCTGGGCTGCGCTGGAGCAAGCGGTCGCCAGCGCCCGTCCGGACTGCGTGGGCTGCCACAGCACAGGGTATTTGCACCCCGGCGGCTACGGGACGCCGGACGCTCCGCCGCTGACCGGCGTGCAGTGCGAGGCTTGTCATGGCCCGGGTTCGTCGCATGTGGCAGCGGGAGGTCGGGGCGGCGTCTACGGGGAACTCCCAGCCTCCCAAGCGGCTTGTGTGGCCTGTCACACCTGGAACACCGCGCCGGATTTTCGGTATACGGATGCGTGGGAGGGCGTCGCGCACGGCCTCTGACAAGCGCACTACACCTGTGAGAGTGTTGCATACACAACTGAGTTGCATCTTTGGTGCAGTTGTAGTAGAGTGCGGGTGTCCTCGAGCTCTTTATGCGTTCTTTCCGCCTTGTTGTCTCCATCGTCCTCCTTTTGTTGCTGCCACGTGTCGCGCGTGCGGAAGACCCTGCCTTCGGCGGACAGAGCTTCCCCGGCTTGATGAACCCGGGGATCTCGGCGAACGGCCTATTCCTCGCCGGCGCGGAGCTCGACGATGGGGAGCTGGCACCGGCTTCGTGGACGGGCTCCTCCGCAGATTTTGCGGGCAAAGGCGAGACCTTCGGCACCGGCCTGTCGGTGCAAGAGATGGAGCTACAGCTCACCTCCGCGGTCGACCCCTACTTCAAGGCCAACCTCGTGCTCGCGATCCCGGGCACCGAGGGCATCGAAGTGGAGGAGGGCTTCGTGACGCTGACGGCCATCCCGCGGATCTTGGTCAATGTCGGCAAGATCAAAGAACCTTTTGGGCGTGAGAACCTCACCCATACCCACGCGCTGATGACCATCGACCGTGCGCTGATCTCCCAGCGGGTTTTCGGCGAAGAAGGCTTGAATGATGTCGGCGTCAACGCGCAGTACATGCTCCCGCTACCGTGGTACTCCGAGCTGACTGTGGGCGTCGATGCGGGATCGAATGACGTTGTGCTCGGCTCGGGTGAGCCGGGCGGCTTCGGCTACCTCGCGCACTGGAAGAACCTCGTCGATCTGTCCGAGAACACCAGCGCCGAGATCGGCGTTTCGGGCTTGGTCGGCCAGAACCAGCGCGGCGGCGAGAGCGTCGTCGGCGGGGTGGATCTGACCATCAAGGGGCACGGGGGTGGCCGCCACCAATGGAACCGCGTGGTCTGGCAGAGCGAGGCGCTGTTGCTGGAGAAGCCAGACGCCAACGGTGACGTCAAGCAGGTCGGCGGCCTGTATTCGACGCTGGAGTATTCATTCACCCGTCGGTTTTGGCTGGGCGGGCGCTTTGACCTCGTCGGGTTGCCGGCGCCGGTGGATGGCGGGCGCACCTACGCGGGTTCGCTTGTCGCCGCGTACACGCCCACTGAGTTCTCCGCGGTGCGCGTGCAGGCGCAGCACCAGCAGCTCCCCGGGGGCCACACCGCCGACTCGATCGTCGGGCAGCTGACGTTCTCCATTGGCCTTCATCCCGCTCACTCCTACTAGGACACCGTCATGCCGCTCTTTCCCCGCGCTCCGCGCTCTCCGCTCTACCCGGTCTTCTCCCGTTACGTCCTCACGTCTTTGTTTGCCTTCTCGCTGTCCGCTGCGCTCGCGCAGCCTGCGCTGGCGGGGGTGAACGTCGTCGCGACGACCCAAGATCTGGCGTCGCTCACCGAAGCGGTCGGCGGATCCAACGTGACCGTGTCCTACATCGCGCGCGGGGACCTCGACCCGCACTTCATCGACGCAAAACCGTCGTACATGGTCAAACTGTCGTCGGCGAACCTGCTGATCGCAGTAGGGCTTGATCTCGAGGTGGGCTGGCTGCCGTCGCTGGTCACCGGCTCGCGCAACCCGAAGATCGTCGCCGGGAGCCTCGGCTACCTCGACGCCTCAACGGCGATCAAGCCCATCGAGGTGCCCTCCGGCAGCATCGATCGCTCGCAGGGCGATCTGCACCCCGGCGGCAACCCGCACTATTGGATGAACCCCGAGAATGGGCGCAAGGTCGCGCGGTTGATCGAGCAGCGGCTCGAAGCCTTGGATGCCGCGCACGCCGCCGACTACAAAGCCAACCTCGCTCGCTTTGAGGCCACGCTGACCAGCAAAGAGGCCCAGTGGACCGCCGCCCTCGCGCCGTTCCGCGGCTCGGCGGTGATCGGCTATCACCCGACGTTTGACTACTTTGCGGATGCATACGGCTTGAAGGTTGTCGGCTTCGTCGAGCCCAAGCCGGGCATCCCGCCGACCCCGAAGCACAGCTTGGAGCTTGCCGGCATCGCCCGCGCCGAGGGCGTCAAGTTCGTGTTCGTCGAGCCTTACCACAACCCCGAAGACGCCCGTTCCATCGGGTCCAACTCGGGCGCGAAGGTGCTCTCCATGCCGACCTCGGTAGGCGGGATGACGGGTGTGAACACCTACACCGACCTTTTTGACACCCTCGTTCGCCTGATCACCACCGGGAAATGAACCATGTCTGACATCCTGATGTTCCTGATGCCGGCGTTCGCGGCGTGTCTTGTGCTCACCGGTATCCACGTGTACCTCGGCATCCACGTGCTGGCGCGGGGCGTGATCTTCGTGGACCTCGCGCTCGCGCAGGTCGCGGCGCTGGGAGCGACCGTCGGCATCCTCGCGGGGATCGAGCCCGGAACGGTCTCGTCGTACCTGGTGTCCTTGGGCTTCACCTTCGCCGGCGCGATCCTGTTTACGCTCGCGCGCTCGCAGCAAGCGCGCGTGCCGGTTGAAGCGTTCATTGGCATCGTCTACGCGGTGTGCTCAGCCGCAGCGGTCATCGTGGCCGATCGCTTGCCGCACGGCGCCGATGAGATCCGCGAGATCCTCGTCGGAAACCTCCTCTCGGTCAGCTGGGAGCACATCGCGGCGACCATCGGCATCTACGCCGCTGTCGGCGCGCTGCACTTCGTGTTCCGCAAGCAGTTCTTGCTGGTGTCTCAGGATCCGGCGGCCGCTGCGGCGAGCGGTCTGAGCATCGCGCGTTGGGACCTGCTCTTTTACTTGAGCTTCGGCGCGGTGATCACCAGCTCGGTCGCGATGGGCGGCGTGCTGATCGTGTTCTCCTACCTCGTCATTCCGGTGGTGATCGTGTCGTTGTTCGCGCGCTCCACCGTGCGCAGGTTGGCGGCGGGGTGGATCATGGGGTTCATCGGCAGCGTGCTTGGGATCTACGCGTCCTACAGCTACGACATGCCTACCGGCGCTGCGGTCGTCGCCACCTTCGGCGTGTTGCTGGTGCTCGCGCTCATCGTGCGGGCGCTCATCCCCGGCGAGGCGCACTCGGTGATGGGCAAAGGTCACGCCTGATCCTCCGGGTTCCGGGATAGTTCGTGGGGATGGCGCGCCGCTCCACCCCCGCTTCGGACCCATGGAATCGGGTCGCCCGGCACCTCGATGAGGCGATCGCCGCGCGCTCGGGCGAGCCCGTTTTTGACGAGGCGCTGAAGCTGCTGGTCGCCAAGCTCTACGTGGAGCACGGGCGTGCGCCCGCCCGACCCGACGCAGGTTTTGACCCCGTCGACGTCGCAGGTCTGAACGCGCTGCTCCGCGCCGCCCTGCAGCGCTGGCCCGGCGTGCTAACCGACGGCGCCACGCGCCTCGAGGCCCCGGCGATCCAACACGCCGCGGCGATCGTGCGAGAGTGTTGGCTGGGCGACGATCATCTGTCCGGCTTGAACGCGATGTTTCAAGCGATGATGTCCCGGTCGTCGCGCGGAGAGAAAGGCCAGTTCTTTACGCCGCATGCCATCGTGCGGGACGTTGTCGCTCGGGTGCAGCCGCGTGCGGGGGAGCGGGTCGCCGATCCCGCATGTGGAACGGGTGGGTTTTTGTGGGAGGCGATGCGCGCGGCGCCGGATTGCACGGTGTGGGGCTTCGACCACGACCCGCGGGCGGTTCAGGTCGCGCGTGCGCTGCTGTGTGTCGCGCAGCCGTTCTGGCTCGGCGGTGTCGGCGGCGGCGTGTACGCTGTCGACAGCTTGAAGCGCGGCGCGATCGAGGACATCCTCGGGCCGGACCACGCGGGCGGCTTCGACGTCCTCCTGACCAACCCGCCTTTTGCCGGCGACATCGGCGCTGAGGTAGGTCAGAGCTATGCGCTGGGGACGGGCCGGGACGTAGAGCGGGACGTGCTCTTCTTGGAGCGGAGCCTCGGTTTGCTGCGCCCCGGAGGGCGTTTTGCGATCATCGTCCCCGACAACAAGGTCGCCGCCGGCCGCCTCGCGTTCGTTCGGCGCTGGCTGCTGTGTCACGCGCGCCTGACCGAGGTGATCGCGCTTGATCGCGGTGCATTTTTGCCACACACCGCGCAGAAGGCCTGCGTGCTGATCGGACAGCGCCGCGAGGAGGCCGAGCCTGCGCCGGTTTTGGCGGATTCCATCGTCTTTATCCAGACCGGCGGCGCATCCTGCCGGCGCAGCGTTGCACAGCTGGACGCCGGTTGGGTGCTCGCGCCGGAGCGCTACGCGGTGACGGTCGCGCCGACCGACGGCCGCGTGCTCGCCGAGCGGGTCGAGGTGGTGACGGTCGCGCATCGTCCCGGCGTGCTGCCCCAACAAAAGCCAGCTTTAGTGCTGGATACCAGCCATGCGGTTGAAGGGTTCGTGGTCGCTTCGCACGCCCCGGTAGCGGTGGCGACGATCGCGAGCCCCAAGCGCGTGCTTCAACCCGGCGACGTCATCGTGTCTCGGCTGCGGTCGTACTTGCGGCAGATCGCGGTGGTGGATGACGCGCTGTTTGACTGTGTACCGGGCGGGAATGCCGTATTTGCGAGCCCGGAGTTCATCATCCTGCGGGCGCGGCCTGGCGGTGTCGCGCCGGCGGCGTTGATCCCGTGGCTGCTGTCTCCCGCGGTGCAGGCGATGCTGGCTGCGTCGGAAGAAGGCGGCCAGCATCCTCGGTTTCGCCGAGAGACGTTGGAGGCGCTGGTGGTGCCGGATGGCGTGCTCAAGGACGCAGTGGGCTGCGCCGCGCAGGTGGTCGCGGCGGCGGCTGCGCTTCGGCGGTCGCTCCGGTGCATGGAGGGCTTGGTCGCTGCGGTGGGCTCAGTCGATGATCGCCTGCAGCACGCGATCCCCGAAGCTTTGTACCGGCCCGGGCAGCGGGAGCAGCGTCGCTGAGCCTTCGCGCCCCGATCGGGCCGCGCGCATCGCTACGGTGGCGTGGTGGTCGATGCTTCCGTGCACATGGTCGGGACTTCCTTGCACGCGCACATAGTCGCCGCCGGCGCGGGTGAACGCGGTGATCCCGGCCAGCGATTCCCGTCCCTGCCAGGGCGCGTCCTCGAAGATCTCCGCGCGGGTGAGCTCGTGGCTGCGGTCTCTCGGTGGCACGAGGGAGTAGCGATCCACGGGTCCTTCGACGTCGATCAGGCGCGAGACGCCGTGCAAGCCCGAGTGGACCGCGGGCACCAGTCCCGCCGACCAGGACAACACGTGCAGCGGCAGACCTCGCGCCGCGCGTCGGGCCGCTTCGATCACCGCGGCGGTGTCAGCGACGTGGATCGGGTTTCCGGGGGGGCGCGGTACTCCGACGGAGCGGTCAAAAACGACCAGCGTCCAGCCATGCGCGGCGAGCGCATCCTCGGCCAGCCCCAGAAACCCGAGCCGCTGTTCACAGCCCCCTGCGCCGCCATGCACCGCGACGACGACGCCGGTCTGCGCGCCGCTCTGCGAGCCGCGCTGCGCGCCGTGGACCCAAAGCGAGCGCAGCGTGCGCGGCGGGGGTCCATCCACAGGGATGTTTCTGGCCTCGACCGATGAGTTCGGCTTCGCGAACGTCTGAAGCCGCGCGATCGCGTGGAGCGGCGCGACCGCCCGGAGTCGGGACAGGGTCGGAGGGGACGCTGCTCGGTGCCCGCCTCCGTTGGGTGTAGAAGGCGGTGCGACGAGGTCCGTCGCGCGTTGCAAGCGTTGCCCGCGACCTTCGATCCAGCGGGAGAACGCGTCCATCGCATCGGGTAGGGGGATCAGGCTGTTTGGAGCGCAGAAGTTGTGCTCGTGTACGGTGGCGCTGAAGTAGCTGCCCGGCAGCGGATCTTCGACGTCGCGGCGTTCGATGAGCGCGTCGAGGGCGCGCCAATCGAGGGTGCCGTGCGCGTGCTGGACGGCGGCGCGGCTGGACCCGTCACCGCCGCCGGCGTGCGGGACGCGACGCAGCACGCCCCATGCGAAGGGATCCGCCGTGACATCGAGTGACAGGATCTGCCGCCCAGCGCCAAGATCGAGCGTCCAAGGCACCCGTCCTTGCCAGCCGAACGCCCGGTGCGCCCACCGATCGGTCAGCACGCGCAGGCCAAGCAAATAGGCATGCTCCAACACCCATTTTGCGCGTAGGGCAGAGCTTATTCCTCCCCGTAGCTCGGTTTGTACGAGGCCGGGGGCTCCGACGCGAGCGGGGTCGCGAACACCGGTCGCGCGCAACGCTGCGACGGCGCGGGCGAGGCCGGTGCCGTGCGCGTGCCAGCCGATCTCGTGACCGCGCTGCTGGAGCGCGCGGAGAAAACCCCCGCAGCTCGTCCGATTCTCGCCGCTCGCATCGCCACGCGCAAAGTGCTCGCGGATGCGAAAGCAGAGCACCCCCCCGCCATCTTCAGCGCGGCGCGCGAGCCCGTTGAGCAAGGCCGCAGCTTGGTCCCAGCGTGCCGGATCCTGGTGAAGGACCTCGTCATCCACGTGGATTTCGAGCAGGAGGGGGGGAGGTGTCAGGTTGTTACCATTACACTTTATTTGGGAAAGTGTAATGGTAACAACCTGACACCTAGGTGGTTGACACCTATGTGGTGGAGCCGGTCAGAGCGTGCGGTACATGCACTTGACCTGCTGCAGGTCGGTGAGCCGCTCCCAGACGGTGTCATAGGTCCAACGCGAGAATCGCTGCATCGTCGCGACGTCTTTGGGGCCCACGCCCAGTCCGAACCGCACGCGGTCGATCACCTCCGCGGCGTCCTCGAGGCCATGCACGTCCACCGCGGAGAGCTGCGAAAGCGCGGGCTGGGCGCGGCGCGCGAGCCCGGCGGCGTCCTCTCCGGCGCGCACGTCCACCCCCGCGTCCGCGAGCGCGATCTCCACCAGCTGCCATCCCATCTCGATGCGCGTGGTGTTGGGCACGCGCCAGAACGGGCTTTGCAGGTGCCGAACAACGAACAGCCTCCGCAGCGGCGGCCCGGCGATGAGCATGCCCAGCACCGCGAGCACCGCCAACGCCAGCAGCGAGCAGATGCTCCCGCCGGCCTGTTTCGCGGCTTCGACGACCTTCTCTCCCAGCTCTTTCGCGGCGCGCATCCACTCGCTGTCTTCGGACGAGCTGGGGTCGGGCTCCGCCGGCTGCTCGGTGGGCTCACTCGGCTGATCGCTGGGCTCCGAGCCGCCATCCCCGGTGCGCCACAGGTAGGGCGCGACGAGCGCGGTCATCAGCGTGACCGCGAGCGTCAGCGCAGCGATGGTGACCAGCCCGAACGGCGTGATGCGCGGGCGATTGGCGCCGGTCTCGATGATCGTCGGCTGGAGCGGTGCCGTAGGCCCGCGCTTCCACAGCGCGAGGCGATGCGTCTCCCGCGTCACAAGGTAGATCAGCGTCAGGATGACCGTCACGCCGAACACACCGAGGCTGAGCGCATCCCACACCGCCCACTTGTCTCCCGCACGCCATTGCGCGTCGAGGCCGGTCTTCTCCGCCCAGATGATCGCGGTCGCCGACGTGTAGACCATCGGCAGCCAGATCGACCACGTCGCGCGATGGGTCTCGAGACTCCAAAGCCCGCCGGTCATCGCGATCGGCAGCATGAACAAGAACAAGAACACGAAGACCGCGACCTCGCCGAGCACGGCGCTGGTCGCCAGCCCCAACCCGAACGCGAGGCCCCAGCACACGCCGCCCACCGCGATCGCCACCCACGTGCGTATACGCAGGAAGGCCATGACCTGGCCCATCAGCGTGCCCAACAAGGTGGTGCCCACCAGAAAGACCACGACCACCGCCGACTCTGCCGTGGCCTCTGTGACGACCACCACGCCGCAGAAGCTCGCCAGCGAGAACAGCAGGAGCAGGTGGTACATCACCACCGGCACCGCGGCCTCCCGGAGCTGCTGCCACATCGACAATCCCGATCGGGTGGCGACGCTCATGCGGCTCGTCCTCCCGCCTGACCGGTGACAATACCGACCAGCTTGTGGGTTCCAACGCCGGGTTCGAGCCGATACACCGTGTCTCCGCGGGCGATCAGCGCGGCCAGCGTGCGTCGGCCCTCCCGGCGCGCCACTGCCCGCAGTCGAGCGCGCGCGGCGAGGCGGCGTGCGTGGTAGTCGTAGACGCGGAGCTGGGCGAGGACGGCGTTCTCGTCTGCGCCGGCGATGAACGGCTGACGAAACAGCCACGTCAGCGCGTTGCTGCCGGTGCCTGCGAGGGTCTGCAGCAACGTGGGATCGCTCGCGCCTAACGCCTGCTCCGGCGGCAACCACACCCACGCCAGCGATTGGCCGGGGAACGCAGCCGGCGGCGGCGCGTGAAACCGGCTCGAGACCACGACACCGTGGGCAGAATCCCCGGCTTCTTCGAGCAATTGGGTGATCTCATAGCTGCTCTGCCATACGGCCCGCGCGCCCATGTCTTGCCAGCGAGCATGGCCGCCTTTGGTCGCCAGCACCTGCTCGATAGCCAGCGTGCCGTCGGGTTGCCGGACCGCGGCGACGATGCTGACCTTGTCGCCGCGATCGAGCAGCTCTTTTGCGAGGGAGATCCAGGTCTCGACCAATCGGTCGAGCACCTCTTCGACGCCCACCGCCGCGTCGACGACGCTGGCGCGGCCGAGGTAGGCGTCGAGGCACAACAGCACGGTTCGTGTGCTGATCTCCTTGGTCTCAGGCTGGCGCACTTGAAGCTTGCCGAACTTCATCGACAGCTTCCACGAGATGCGCCGGGTGTCGTCGCCGTGCGCATACTCGCGGAAGCGGAAGTAGTCGTCGGTCGGGAAGCGGTGCGGGCGCGTCAGCACGTCCGGTGTAGACAGCCGCGACCGCGGGGGCTCGATGATCTCGAGGCTGCGAAAGCGAGGAAGCACCTTTAGTTCACAAGTAGCTACGCTCGCGAGCGCCACCCGGGTCATGCCCAGCATGTCCTGATAGTAGACTTCGGCCGGTCCGAGGCGATAAAGTCCCCGAGGCGTCGCGCGGAGCCGGCCGCCGACGATCAGCTCTTCGCGTCGCGCGCCTGCGCCCACCGCGTAGCGCGAGTGCGTCTGCAGTCGCTCGGGCAAGGCGTCCTCGACCAGCAGGAAAAACCCGGGAGGAACGGGCACGCGCCGGAAGATGAAGCGCTCTTCCGCGGCCTCGCCTTGCAGGACCACCGCGGGCACCATCTGCCGATCGATGCTCCCGCGTCGCCGTAGGCCGCTCTCAAAAGAGCCGACCATGAACGTCGACATCAGCGAGGTCACACCCACCACGCTGTAGAACAGCATCAGGCACATCACCCCGACGATGGAGAGATCCGCCCACTTCAATCCCAGCGCGCACACCACAAACCACAGACCGGTGAACAGGATCGCCCAGCCGCGGGGCGTGACGATACGCGCCTGCCGGTGCACGCTCGCGAGCGCGGACTCGGTCGTCAGGCGGTCCTTTTCGCGCAGCAGACGCCACTCGCGCCTCACCTTCAGGATCAACCCCAACAGTTGCGCGACGAACGCAGGAAAAATCAGCACGAGGCTCACGCCGATCAGCATCGGCAAGGTGTCACCGACCTCGCTCACCTCAAAGAACAACGCAGCGACAAAGCCCAAAAGAAAGGGCAGCAGGAACATGCCGCTGACGTGCCACAGGATGCCGGCGAGGTGCCGGATCATTTCACCCGCACCTTCCCGACCATCTCCTGCACATAGCCAAGCCCGACCTCGTCGCCGGAGATCACCATGCGGTGCGCGAGGACCTCGGCGGCCATGGCGCGTACATCGTCGGGGATCACGAAGTCGCGGCCCTCGGACATCGCGCGGGCTTGGGCCACCCGGGCGAGCATGAGGATCGCGCGCGGCGAGGGGGGCGCGAGCGCGCGTGCGTCCGATCGGATGCTGTTGGCGATGTCCACGAGATAGCGCTTCACCTCGGTGGAGACGAAGATGCGGGGGACCAACGCCTGCCATTCGAGGAAGGTGGTGTGGTCGATCACCGGCTGCAGATCATCGACCGGCGGCCGCATGCCTAAGTGCACGTCCAACATCGCCATCTCGGCCTCGGGCCCGGGAAAGCCCATGGAGAGCATCATCGTGAAGCGGTCCAGCTGGGCGGCGGGCAGGGCGTAGGTGCCGTCGTGGTCGAGCGGGTTCATCGTCGCGATGACCAGAAACGGAGGAGGAAGCTTGTGCGTCGCGCCTTCGACGGTGACTTGCCCCTCGGCCATGCACTCGAGCAGCGCGGATTGGGTCTTGGGCGTCGCCCGGTTCAGCTCGTCCGCGAGGAGCAAGTTCGTGAAGATCGGCCCCGGCTGAAAGACGAACTGCTTTTGCCGCAGGTCGAACACGTTGGTGCCGGTGATGTCCATCGGTAGCAGGTCGGGCGTGAACTGGATGCGGCGAAACTGGTTCGCGATGGACGCGGCGATCGCGCGCGCCAGCATGGTCTTGCCGGTGCCGGGCACGTCCCACAGCAGCACGTGGCCTTTGGCGACCAGCACCAGCATCACCTTGGCGATGACGTCATCTTTTCCGAGGATCACCTTTCCGATGTTCGCGCGTACAGCCTGAAGCTGCGCTTGGAATTGGCGGATCTGCTGGTGGAGCTGGGGGTCGCGGGTCGGGGGCTCGTGGAGCATGGTGGAAGCGAGGTAACCCGCTGCTGAGCGCTGCTCGGGTGGCCGTTCGCGGGCGCGCGGATGGTTTTCGGCCCTACGCAGCTACGCGACGAACAGTTCGACGATGCTGTTCAGCAGCGCGCGCAGGGAGCTGGTGCGTCGCAGCTTGCTCCGGTCCAGCGGCAGGCTCCAAGCGCGGGCATATTCTTCGAGGATGCGGACTTCGGTGCTGTCGGCCTCTCCGTCGATGAGGCTCATCGCGGTCATCGCCTGGAGCAGCCGCTTGGGGTCCGCAGGCACGCCGATCTCCTGCGGGCGCCACACCCGGTGGTCCCCGTCCGGAATCGGCGGGGCTCCCCAGTCCGCGAGCGTTCGCGCGAGAAATTTCTTTTCCGCGGCGCGCACCACGCCATCGGCGACCATGACGCTCACCAGCGCGCGCGCGATGTCCTGAGGATCCACCGCCACCGTCGCGCTCTGAGCCTGCGTGTCTACCGCATTCAGGGGCTCTGCGGCGTTTGCCGGCCGGAAAATCGCCTTGCGCTCGGGCCTCGCCGCTGGCTCTTGCAGCCGGGCGCCCGAGGCCGCATGGGGAAACAAGAACGCGATGACGTCGAAGCTGGTCTCCACTCGCTCGCCGGCCAGCACGCGGCCGGCCACCTGCTCGGGGGTCAAGCCGTTCATGTTCGTGTGGGTGAAGCCGTGGACGTCGGGCTCGCCGTCGTCGGTGGCCCAGCGTTCTAAGGCCATGATCACCTCGACCACAGCGGTGAATTGCCGGCCCGGGGCTTGAATCGCGCCCGCCTCGGTGCGAAATCCGCACAAGCGGCATTGGCCCTCAAGCGGGGTGGTGTTGGGCCCGGCGGCGTCCAGTAGCTCGAGCACGCTCCCTTCGACGCGGCAGGTCGGGCAGTCACTGAGCAGCTGCAACGCGGACATTTAGCGCCTCCCGCGTTCAGGGCTCTTCATCGGTCACCGCCGCGTTCTCCATCCACTCGCCGTCGCCCTGACAATCGGCCTCGGTCGGTTCGGGACGCCCATCCGGCTGTGGAGGATATTCCTGGGGTTCGGTGAAGCGCTGCCACGTGCCGCGCACAAAGCGCTCGTGCGGGTAGTAGTTGGTCTTGTACCGAAGCGCGCTGGCATCCGCCGCCCACAAGCCGAGGTAGTACCACTCGATCCCGTTTTCCCGGCACCACTCGATCTCGTGGAGCACGCTGAACACGCCGAGCGACATTTTGCTCAACCGCGGGTCAAAATAACAGTAGGCCGAATTCGCGCTGCGCGTGCCCCGGTCCAGGATGCTGACCGCAGCGAGGCGATCTCCGTACCAGTAGCGGAATTCCAGCGTCTCGGCGCAGCTGTCCACCAGCCACTCCTGATAGCCAACCGGGTCCTTGCGCGAGTGGTCGGTGAGCAAGCCGCGGGCCTGACGATGCCGATTCCAGAGCGCGACCCGCTTGCGGGAAAGCTCGGGCGTTCCAACCTCGATGCGCAGCAACGGCGTGTTGCGACGCACGACCCGAAGCTGGCTTTTGGTGAGCACGAATTGGTTGACGTCGATCCGCACCGGCTCGCAGGCGCTGCAAAACGGACAGTCGGTGCGGAACACCGTGCCGCCGACCCTTTGGTCGCCTTCATTGAGGAGCACATCCAACTGTTCGCGATCGAGCGTGTCTTTCGGCACACGCGCTGGACAGCGGGCGACTTGACCCGGGCGGTAGATGCACGGCTCAAAGCGGTCGTGCACCACCCTTGTCTCCGGATACTTCGAATCTGACATGGGCTGAATGTAGTCCCGAGCAGGCTACTGTGCCCATGCATGTTTTTGTTGCTGCCCGTGCTGTTGCTCGCCAAGCCGCTCGCCGCAATGCTTTTTGAGGTCGGGGTCGCGTCGGCGTGGGCCCACTCTCCGCACGACGTGGCGGACTTTGTGGCGGTAGCGCCGGACGGCACGGTGTGGACGACCGACACCGAGGTGCTCGCGTGGTCCTCGGATGGCTTTCAGTTCTCGTTCATGTACCCGACCTTTGGGTACCCGGTCTGTGGGTTTGCCGATTCAGCGATGGGGTTGGTCCTCGGCACCGAGGACGGCGGCGTGTGGCGGACCTCGGATGGCGCGGAGCATTGGGAGCCTTTGGACGGTCCGCAGCACGTGAAGTCGTGCGGGCATCGCGGAGATGTGCGGCTGATCGGCGGCGCGGAAGGGGTCTGGGAGAGCGACGGTGGCGGCGACTTCGTGCCGATAGGCGCGATCTCGGAGGACGAAGGCGTCGTGGGTGTGGACGTCGGCGCAGACGGCACCCGCGCCCGTTTGGCGCACGCGCGCGTCGCGATCTGGAGCGGATCGGACTGGGTGGATCTCCCGCGCACGCCGGAGGTGATCACCGCGATGGGCGTCGCTGACGACGGCGCAGTGTGGGTAGGCTCAGCGACCGCCCTGTACCGATCGGCAAACGGGGGCGAGTGGGTCGCGGTGCCCGACGGACCCGCGGACGCGCGAACCTTCGCGTTCGCAGGCGACACCGTGCTCGTCGGCACCTCGCGCACCGGGATTTGGTTCAGCCTCGACTCCGGCGTGACCTGGGACCTCTCAGACACCCGATTCGAGGCGGTCGAAGACGGCCCCGGATCCCCGGCCGACGGTGTCCATTTTCTGGACACGGAGATCGCCGAGGACGGCTCTTGGTGGTCTGCTCAATGGGAGGGGGTGTGGCATTTGTCGGCTCGTGAGGCCGCCGATCCAGCATCGGGGGTCTGGCGACAAGGCGCGCTGGACATCATCCCCCGTACGCGCACCGTACAGTGGGCCGACACGGATGATCTGCTGCTGGGCGTGTATGGCGGCGGGATCTACCGCGGCGTGCCCGGCAGCCGGACGTGGGCGTTGTACGGCGCTGGGGTCGCGTGGCCGTACCCGAAGCAGGTGCTCTACACGCCGGCCGAGGTGTTCGTCGTCAGCGGCGTCGCGTTGTACCTGTCGACGGACGACGGCGCGACCTGGGGCACCGGAAACGTCGGTGTCAGCGAGATCGGGGACCACGTGACCGTCGCGCCCGACTTCCCGGTCACGCCCTACATCGTAGCGGCCGGCCGCGACGATGATCACGGGCTCGTCGTGTGGTCGGACGACCTCGGCGCGAGCTGGCACCGGGTAGAATTACCGGGCGAATGTGCCGAGAAGCCGACGGTCGTCGAGACCGACGGCCCCCATACGTGGATCGGCTGCGGGCCTGCCGGCGAGGTCTCGCTCTCGTTGGACCATGGGCAAAGCTGGCAATTGATGGCGACGCTCGGCCAGAACGTCAACGACATCCTTCCCGAGATGCCCGCGTTGTTCGCCACGGATGTCGGTATCGTCGCGACCAGCGACGGCGTGACCTTCGACGTCGCCGCGCTGGACGGCACGGCGGTGGACAAGCTGGTGCGTGGCCCCGACGGCACGCTCTGGGCTGCGGTGCCCGGCGAGGGCGTCGGCAAGGTCGTGGACGGACAATGGGAGCCCTGTGGTTGGCCCGACCTCGATCGCGTCGAAGACCTCGACGTGGGGCCGGACGGCGCGCTCGCCGCAGGGACTCGCGAGGGCGCGTGGGTGTCGAACGACGACTGCCAGAGCTGGTCCCGCGCCAACAACGTGGAGTTTGTCGACGCGGTCACGCAGTTTTGGAGCTTCTCCGACGCCTGGGTGGAGCGCGATCGTCCGGGCGCATGGGCGACGACCGACATCGGCGCGACGGCTGGAGACGGCGGGACGGAGCCCTACGCCGAGCTGCAATTCGTCGGCGAGCAGGTGCGCGTGCGCGGGTCCAGCCTCGACGGGTGCACGCTGCGCGTCACGGTAGACGGCGCGGCGGAAGATGTGGTCGTGGAGCCAGGTTTACGCGACACCGGGATGGTCTGGGGGCGCGACCTCGAAGCGGGGCTGCACACCGTAGGCATCACCTTGGTCGCGGGGACGCTCTACCTCGACGGCGCCGAGGTCTGGCGCGCCGACGCGCCGATGCTTCCGGAGTCGCAGCCGACCGAGAAGCGCTGTGGGTGCGCGGCCTCGACCCGGGACGGGAGCGGCGGCGGTCTCGCGTCGGGCGCCGCGATGATGATCGCGATGTCGATGGTGGCGGCGCTGTCGCTCTCGCGACGTCGGGCGACGGCTACCAGCGCGCGTGGTCGAGGGTGACGCTGTAACGCTCGCACGCGGCGTCCCGCGGGAGGCGCGCCTTTGCGGACACGGTCTCCCCAGCCGCGATCGGTCCCAGCTCGATGGTGCGGTGCTCTTTGCCGCAGTGTACGCCCACTACCGCGTCTGCAACCCGGCGATTGGCGCGGTTCGTCGCTGTGGCTTCCGCTTCGGCGCGCCCGTCGGTGAACAGCGTGACGGTCGCGCGGGTGTCGAGCCAAGGCTGCACGTCCGCGACGCGATCGGGGTTGCCGGCGCGCGGCTGGAACAGCACCTGTTGACCGGCGGTGTCGATGGTGACGAGGAATTGCCCAGATACGTTCAGACCTAACAGGCCGCGCACCCGATCATCTGCGCACTCCTCGCACAAGGCGATCGTGACGCCCTCCACCGGGAGCCCGCCGACCCACACCGTGGGCGCGATGACGAGGCGCGCGGTGCGGTCGCCGTTCGCGGTGTGCAAGGTGACGACGGGGGCGTCGGACGCCACGCGCAGGCCGATCGCCTTCAGGGTTCGGGCGTCGAGCGTCGTGAAGCTCGCGCCGGTGTCGAACAGCATCGGCAGCTCGGCGTCTCCGAACTGCACGGGGATGATCATGCTGTGGCCCTGCCCTTCGTAGGGGAGCGCGACCTGATCGTCGCCCAGCACCATCGCGGGCGGGCATTCGTGCGTGGCGATCGCGGCCTCAGCGACCGGCGGGACACCGTCGAGCCGGGGAGCCGCGGACGTCAGCCGCGCCACCTTGTCGGCCACGGAGTCTGCGGTCGCGCGGGCGGCGCCGGTCCCTGCGGGGGAGGCCAGCATCGACAGGCCGGTGGACATCGCTTCGTCGAGCTCCCCCGGAAAGTACCCGGGGATCGCGACCAGCATCAGCGCCGGCCACGCCCACATCCCAGCGGCGAGGCCGGACAGCTGCTGGCCCGATAACGCCCAGATCCCCGCGATCGGGATCCCGGTGATCGCGACCGCGAGGCCGACGATCTCCGGTCCGGGCAGCCCGCGCAGCACGCCGAGGCCCACCCACGTCGCCAAACAGGCTCCCACCGGCACAAGGCCAAGCAGGAACGCTACGATCGCGACGCTACGGGTCATCGCCTACAGCGTATCCGTTCGGGATCCGTTCAGAAGCTGAAGTTGACGCCGAGGTTGCCTTGGAGCGCGCCGGCGCGGGCGGCGTCGTTGGGATCGAGGTTCGCGTATGCGAGGTAGCGCCCGTCCAGCGTCAACGAGCTGTGCTCGGACAGGTTGATGTCGAGGCCGAGGCCGATGTGCGGGCCGATCGCGGCGCCATTCTCTTCCACAAAGGTAGGTCCAACCTTGTCCTGCACGTTCCGCTGCGTGACGGTCACGCCCGCCACGAGGTACGGGTTGACCCGGGCCCACGGCACCGCGAACAGCTGCAGCGAGGCCGACAGCGGCTGCTCGATGCGCTGGGTGCCTTGGGTCCAGCTCTCGTCGTGGTACACCCACTGGACCTCGAGCCCGAGGGCATCGACGAAGCGGTAGCGAGCGGCGACGCCGAGCCCGAGGTCGCTGTACGGAGCGCCGTTTTTGTAGCCGGAGGTGTAGCTTGCGCCGCGCACGCCGATGGTCAGATCGCCGGCGTGGCTCACCTCGCGCTCAGGGACGCTGGCGCGCGGGTGACCGGGGGGCGGCGGGGGCGACCAGGGCGCGGGACCGTACACAAAGACGCCGTGGTACCAGTAGTGGGGACGACCGGGCGCCCAGCGGTGGAACCAGCCGCGGGGCTGGTACCACGCGTAGTGGTGATGCGCGGCGGCGTAGTGCCGGTGCCACGCTGCGGTGCGGCCATGAGCGCGGCCGCGGCCGGCGGCGACATGCGCGGCGACGCTGTGGCTGCGCGCGGTCGCAGCGGCGTGGTGCTGCACCGCCTCGCGCTGGGCGTGGCTGGGTGCGCTGCGCGAAGTCGGCTTTGCCCGGTAATTCGAGGGCGCGGCGCCCGAGTGGGACGCTGCGGGCGCGCTCCGGTGGGTCTGGGCTCCGCCGAATTCTACCGAGCGCATGACCGGGCGTTGCGCCGGGGAGGCCTCGCTCGCGGCGTGGGTACGATCGTTGCTCGACTCGGCGCGCGTACCGTGCGCGCTGCGGTCTGCGGCGTCCTGCTTGGGAGCGGTGCGCGTAGCGGTGTTGCGCTCGGGAGCGCCGCGCTTGGCGTCGGTGTTCTTGCTCGCGCCGCGCTTGCTCGCGGTGTTTTTGCTCGCGGTGCCCTTGCTGGCGCTGCGTGCGCTGTGCTGGCTGGAGCGCTGCGCGTGGCCCGCGTTGCCATGCCGCGAGGCCGCGTGGGCGACCTCAGGGATGGTGGCCGCCGCGAAGAGGAGTGTGAGGGGGATCAGGAACCTGTTCATCGTGCCTCCGTGGCCGGATGCTCCGGCTACACACCATCTACGCGTCACCGCCGGGGGTATTCATGCATCCGCGCCCGATGCGCTCCGTTTTCTGAGGAATTCCTCGATGTAGAATTCGCCCGCCTTGTAGCTGGAGCGCACGAGCGGGCCGCTCGCCACGTACTTGAAGCCCATGGCTTCTCCTGCTTTGCCGAGGCGCTCGAAGGACTCGGGCGTGACGAACTCCTTGACGGCGAGGTGGGTCATCGACGGGCGCAGGTACTGACCGAGGGTCAGAAAATCCACCGACGCTTCGCGGACGAGGCGCATGGTCTCGATCACCTCGTCTTCGGTCTCGCCGTGGCCCAGCTGGATGGAGGTCTTCGTCATCTGGCCGGCGCGCTGGTGCGCGTGGAGCAGGATGCGGCTGGACTGCTCCCAGTTGGCGCGGGGGTCGCGCACCACGGACTGCAAGCGAGGGACGGTCTCGACGTTGTGGGCCAGCACGTCTGGCGCGGCGTCGAGCACCTTGTCGAGCAGGTCGGTGCGCCCCCGGAAGTCCGGGACCAACGTCTCGATGAGCGTGCGCGGGCTACGCGCGCGGATCGCACGGATGCAATCTGCGAAGTGGCCTGCGCCCTGATCGTCGAGGTCGTCGCGGTTCACGCTGGTGACGACCACGTAGTCCAGCTCCATCTCAGCGATGGCATTGGCGACGTTCTGGGGTTCGTCGCGGTCGGGCGGCGGCGGGTTTCGGGCCGTAGACACCGCGCAGAAGCGACACCCGCGGGTGCAGGTGTCGCCGAGCACCATGAACGTGGCGGTGCCCCCGTTCCAGCACTCACCGATGTTGGGGCACTGCGCTTCTTCACAGACCGTGTGGAGCTTCAAGTCGCGGGCGCGCGCCTTGATCTGGTTGTAGCGCTCTCCGCCGGGCATCCGTACTTTCAGCCACTCGGGCTTGCCGCGCTGCTGCATCACACACCTCGCGCCTCCGGTATGCGCGTGCGGGCAGGGGGGCAAGCTTTGGGACGCACGGGGAAGCGCTATACCGGAAGGTCGCCGTACCATTCGACGCGTACAAAGGCGGTCTCGCCGGCCTGGCCTTGCATCGCGTTCAGCAGCCGCCGTGCGACAGCATACCGGCGGAAAAACTGCTCCACCGCGCGTCGCTCTGCCTTCGTAGGTGTGGTCCCCGAGCAGATCAGCTTGGGATCGTCCACGCCTGCGTCGATGAACTGCACGACGCCGCGCACGACCGCGAGCACCTCGACTCCGGCGGGGCACCGCGGTCCGAGCACGACCGCGTCTGGCGGATCCCCGTCCGCGCCTTGCTCCCCGAGAATGCAGCCGTAGTTGAACGGGCTCGGCACCGGCGACAGGTACTCGGTCACCAACCGCCCGCCGGCGCGATTCGGCTCCGCTCGCCACTCGCGCTTGCGGTGACTTCCACGTGGAACCTCGATCATCACCCGAACGGTCGTCACGCGTTCACCAAAGGCGTCGGGAGCGTTGGCATGTGCTTTGGTGATCCTTTGCTCGGCCCCGCGCCGTCTGCCCTTCGGTGTATATCTTGCCGCGCTGTCCCGGAGGCCTCCGTGTTCTCGTCTGTGCTGTTCGCCGTCTCCCTCGCATCGCCTGTCTACGCTGCTCCGGTAACGCTCTCCGACGCTTGGGAAGCTGCGGGCGCGAACTCGCGCGAGATGAAGCTGATCTCCGAGCAGAAGCTGCAGAACGACACGCTGAAGACCCAAGCCTTCGCGCTCCTCGGGCCGAAGCTGGTGCTCGGCGGCAACTACACGCTCAACCAGCGGGAGACGGTGATCGACTTTGCCGCGAGCTTCCCGCCGGACATGGTGGCGCTGATCGAGCAGTTTACCGGCGCCCCGGTGGACCTCGGAGACCCGCTGGTGGTCAACAAGAAGTCGTATGTGGACTGGAACGTCAGCGTGATTCAGCCGATCTTCTCGGGCCAGGCGCTGCCGCTGTACAAGGGCGCGATCGCGACCGTAAAGGCGGGTCGGGCCACCGAGAAGCAGCTGCTGTCGAAGGTGCGCGCCGGCGTCGCTCAGGCCTACTGGGGAGTGTTGGTTGCGCGCGAGGGGGAGCGGCTCGCGAAGGACGCGGTGGCGAACGCCCAGAAGCACCAGTCGCAGGCGGAGGTGCGCGTGAACGCCGGCACCGCCGCGCCGCAGCTGAGTTTGCAAGCGCAGATCGCCGTGGCGCGCGCGGAGCGTGAGCTCGCCGGCGCCGAAGCCCAGCGCGCCAGCGCTGAGGTGGCATTTGCGAACCTCACGGGGTTGAAGCCGGACGTAGAGCTGGCCGAGCCTACCCCTACGCGGATCCCCTACGCGACCCGGGATGAGGCGTTGAGCGCGGCGCTCGGCCAGCGTGGCGATATTCAGGCCGCGGACCTGCAAGCCGTGGCCGCTCGCGCGCAGCAGACCGGGACCGCGCTGACCTGGCTGCCCAGCGTCGATGGTCGGTTCACCGAGGCGTACACGCAGAACAGCGGCTTCTCAGGCGAGCCTTACAACTGGCAGTTCGTCATCAAGGCCGACTGGGTGCTGTGGGACGGCGGGGCGCGCATCGCCGAACAGGCCCGCACCGCGAGCGTCGTGCGCATGGCTGAGACCGCCGCTGACAAAGCGGCTGCGGACGCCAACGCCGAGGTGACGACGCTGTGGGAGCAACACCAGCGCGCAATTCGTGCGGTGGCTGCGGTGGACCGGGAGCTCACGCTGGCGAGCGAAAATGCGCGCCTTGCAGATGCGTCCTTCTCGGCGGGAGCGCTTCCTTTTCTGGACCTTGAGGACGCGCGTCTCGGCCTCGATGCGGCGCGGCTCACGCAGCTCGCGGAGCGCATGAACCTCGACGTGTCTGCGATTCAGTTGCTTGCGGCCACGGGCGACCTGCATTAGGGCGGCGGGCCCCGAAAGGGGAAGTCTCACACTGGGCAAACGAACCCTCCCACGGTGCCGTCTTTGGCGGTCGGGTGGATTCGCCGGTGGTCGTTCAACCACAACCGTCAGTGCGGTACAAACCGCAAAATAGGCAGAATAAATGACGATCTCTCTCCGCGATATGCTCGAAGCCGGCGTCCACTTCGGACACCAGACCCGCCGTTGGAACCCCCGCATGAAGCCGTACATCTACGGCCAGAAGAACGGCGTCCACATCATCGACATCCAGCAGACCGCTCGGTCTCTCGTCAACGCCAACGCGTTCATCACCAACCTCGTCTCCCGCGGCCAGACCGTGCTGTTCGTCGGCACCAAGCGCGCCGCCCGCGAGATCGTGCAGGAAGAAGCAGGTCGTTCCGGCCAGTTCTTCGTGAACGAGCGCTGGCTCGGCGGCACCCTGACCAACTTCCAGACCGTGAAGAAGTCCATCGAGCGCCTCAACTTCCTCACGAAGTCGCGCGACGAAGGCAAGTTCGAAGCCCTCACGAAGAAAGAGCAGCTGACGCTCAACCGTGAGATCGAGAAGATGGACAAGTCCCTCGGCGGTATCAAGAACCTCAAGGCCCTCCCCGGCGCGCTGTTCGTGATCGACCCCAAGAAGGAGCACATCGCGGTGGACGAGGCCAACAAGCTTGGCATCCCCGTGGTCGCGCTCTGCGACACCAACTGCGATCCCGACGGCATCACCCACGTCATCCCGGGCAACGACGACGCGATCAAGTCGATCCGCCTGTTCGTGTCCGCGATCGGCGAGGCCGCTGCTCGTGGCGCCAGCCAGGGCCGTACCGACTCGGCCGCTTCGGTGCACAACACCGAGGACATTGGCTACGAAGTCATCCGTCGCGCCGCTCCCGAAGCGCCGCCTGTCGCTGAATCCTAGTCGAAGCCCTTCGAACTAAAGAGGAAACTCATGAGCGCCTCCCTCGTCAAAGACCTCCGTGAGCGCACCGGTGCAGGTATCAAAGACTGCGTCAGTGCCCTTGCTGCCAACAACAACGACGTCGACAAAGCCATCGACTGGCTTCGCACCAAAGGCATCACCAATGCCGCGAAGAAGTCCGGCCGCGCCGCGGCGGAAGGCCTCGTTGAGGCCTACATCCACGCCGGCGGCAAGATCGGCGTCATCCTCGAAGTGAACTGCGAGACCGACTTCGTTGCGTTGAACCAGAGCTTCAAGGATCTCGTCAAGGGCATCGCGATGCACATCGCGGCGTCCAGCCCCGAGTACGTGCGCCGCGAGGAAGTCCCCGCGGAGGCCGTCGAGCGTGAGCGCAAGGTTCAGCTCGAGCGCGTGATGGCTGAGGGCAAGCCCGAAGCCATCGCCCAGAAGATCGTCGATGGTCGTATGTCCAAGTTCTACGAAGAGGTTTGCCTCCTCGATCAGAAGTACATCAAGGACGACTCCAAGACCGTCGATCAGGTCGTGAAGGAGCTCATCGCGAGCATCGGTGAGAACATCCTCGTGCGTCGCTTCGTGCGCTACACGATGGGTGAGGGCTTGCAGAAGCGCGCCGATGACTTTGCGGCAGAGGTCGCAGCTCAGGCCGGCATCAAGTAGTTCCTGCCTGCGGGTTGGAAGAAAGGGCGCGGCGTATCTTCGGATACGCCGCGTTCTTCCGTTTTCGGAGCGCGGTTCTGGCGGTTGACCTCCCACACGTGAACCGGGTCGCGCTATACTTGGTCGACTCAAAGGATGTCACCTTGCCCAAGGTCACCGATCGGCACGGCCGCCCCGTCTCCGGACAGCTCCCTGGTCTGGTAGAAGGCATCGTCACCAACAACGTCGATCCCGAAAAACTCGGCAGGGTACAGGTGAAATTTCCCACGCTGCCGGAGGCGCCGGAGAGCGATTGGGCCCGGTTGGCGATGCCGATGGCCGGCCAGAACCGTGGCTGGATGACCATTCCCGAGGTGGACGATGAGGTGCTCGTCAGCTTTGTGCACGGCGACATCAACCACGCGATCGTCGTCGGCTCGCTCTACAACGGTGTGGACACGCCGCCGTACGCAAACGAAGATGGCAAGAACAACCTTCGCGTGTTCCAGAGCCGCTCCGGCCACCGCTTGACCTTCGACGACACCGATGGGGACGAGCGCATCGAGCTGATCACCTTCAACGAAGAGCTGCGGTTCATCTTTGACGCCAAGGAAAAGACGTTCAGCATCTACGCCGGTAAGGACATCATCGTGGAGGCCAAAGAGACCATCAGCTTGAAGTGCAAGGACTTCATCCTCGAGGCCTCCAACGCGATCTCGATGAAGGCCTCGACGATGCAGGTGGACGCGCAGACCTCGACCGTGAACGGTGGGTCCCAGCTGACGCTGTTCGCATCCATGACGCAGATCAACTGAGCTGAACCGGGTACCAACATGATGAACGGCGTTGTTACTGGTCTTGTCGTCGACAACGTCGATCCGGACAAGCTCGCCCGTATCAAAGTGAAGTTTCCCTCGGACCACGAGGACAATCCGGAGTCGTGGTGGGTTCGGGTGATGGCGCCGATGGCCGGGGCCTCGCGCGGGATGGTCATGCTCCCCGAGGTCGGCACCGAGGTGCTGATCGGGTTCGCGTACCGGACCAACTCGCCGTACTGCATCGGCGCGCTTTACAACGGCGGGGACGACACCCCCGGACCTTACGCCAACGCCGATGGAAACGACGATCACCGTGTTTTTTGGTCGCGGAATTCGCACTGGGTGGACTTCGACGACACTCCGGGCGCTGAGCGCATCGAGATCATCGCCACGACGGAAAACAAGGCGATCTATGTGGAGATCCACGCCGCCAAGAAGGTCTTGACGGTCAAGGTCGAAAAGCACATCGTTCAAGAAGCGGTAGAGACGATCAGCTGGAAGTGCAAGGACTTCAAGTTGGAGGCTTCGGCTAGCATCAAGATGAGCGCCAGCGACACCGCGGCGTTCGAGACCAACTCGTCCACGAAATGGACGAGCACCTCTCAGACCTGGCACAGCGACTCGCGTGTCGACATCAACGACTCGGCGCCCGGGGCGGCGAAGTCTGCCAAGCCGTTGCCGAAGCACAAGCATCCTCCGTCTGAGGCGAAGGGTGGAGGCGGCGGGGCCGGTGGTGGTGCTGGCACTGGTGGTGGGCGCGGCGGTGGTGGTGGTGCTGGTGCTGGTGGTGGGCGCGGCGGTCCCTCGGGCGGCGGCGGTGGAGGACCTCACGGCGGCGGCGGTCCCTCGGGCGGCGGCGGCGGTGGGCCTCACGGCGGCGGCGGTCCCTCGGGCGGCGGCGGCGGTGGACCGCACGGCGGCGGTGGACCGCACGGCGGTGGTGGACCGCACGGCGGTGGTGGACCGCACGGCGGCGGTGGACCGCACGGTGGGGGCGGTGCTGGACCTCACGGCGGCGGCGGTCCCTCGGGCGGCGGCGGCGGCCCTTCAGGCGGCGGCGGTGCTGGTAGCGGCGGTCCTTCGGGTGGCGGCGGTGCTGGGCCTCACGGCGGTG
>CAIUMM010000220.1 GCA_903900265.1 uncultured Pseudomonadota bacterium | reverse complement strand
CGGGTGCTTTCGCGACGGGTGCTTGAACCGGTACCGCGGGTGCTTGCGCGACGGGGGCTTGAACTGGCGGCGCGGGCTGTGGCTTCGCGACGGGGGCTTGAACCGGCGGCGCGGGCGCTTGCGCGACGGGGGCTTGAACCGGCGGCGCGACGGGTGCTTGCGCGACGGGTGCTTGAACCGGTGGCGCGGGTGCTTGCGCGACGGGGGCTTGAACCGGCGGCGCGTGCGCTTTCGCGACCGGCGCGGGGGCTGGAACGGGGGCTTGCGCGACCGGCGCGGGGGCTGGGATCGGCGCGGCGGCGAACGGCTGTGGTGGAATGGGTTCGAGCGGCGGCGGTTCGGCGCCCAGCAGCTTGGCCAGGTACCACACCAAGTCGGCACGCTCGGACTCGTTCGTGGGGATCAGCACCACCAGATCCTGAGCGGCGCCGCCTTTGTCAACGAGGTGTACCTGCCAGGTCGTGCCGTCGCCCGGATCAGCGACGGATGCACCCCAACCTCCGGGCGCACCGAGTCCGAGCCCAGCCTCAGCCAACAGTTGTGGCCAATCGCGCTGCGGCTCGGCGGGTGGAAGCTGGACGGGTACCGGGGCCGCCGCCAGCGCGGCGTGCAGCGACAACAAGGAGATCAGGGACAACATCGTCGCAGTGTACCGCAGGTTGGTCAGCCTGCGGGCTTGACGACGAGGTTCACCAGCTTTCCGGGGACCACGATCTCTTTGACGATCACCATGCCAACGAGGTGTCTGGCCACGTTGTCCACCGCTTTTGCGGCTTCCAACATCTGCGCTGCGGGCATGGTCGGCGCAGCCTTGAAGGTGCCGCGCAGCTTGCCTGCGACCTGCACCGCCACGTCGACCTCGTCGACCACCAGCGCAGCCGGATCCCACTTGGGCCACGGTGCGCCGTAGATCGAGGTGGTGTGACCCAGCTTGGCCCACAGCTCCTCGGCGATGTGGGGCGCCCAAGGGTGCAGGATGGTGATCAGGCTCTCTGCAGCTTCGCGCGTCAACGGCTCGCCCTTGCAGGCGTTGACGAGCTCCATCATCTTGGCGACAGGCGTGTTGAACCGCAGCGCTTCGATCCCTTCGGTGGCCTCTTTGATCGCGACGTTGAGCGCCCGCCGTACCTCAGGGGACAACGCTGCGCCAAGCCGCACCGCGCCGCCGCCGGTCCCGTCGGGCCCGTCCTGCGTGATCAGCAAGCGCCACACGCGCTCCAGAAAGCGGAACACGCCTTGAACGCCGGCGGTTTGCCAGGGCTTCACCTGCTCGAGCGGTCCCATGAACATCTCATAGAGGCGCAGCGCGTCGGCGCCAAACTCATCGACGACGTCGTTCGGATTGACGACGTTCATCAACGACTTCGACATCTTCTCGATCTGCGTCTTGACGGGGCGCTGGCCGTCTTTGGTGACCCAGTGGCCCGGCGTCAGCTCTTCCACATCGGTGGGGTGGTAGTACTTGCCGGCGGCGTCTTCATAGCTGTACGCGAGGATCATCCCCTGATTGAAGAGCTTTTGGAAGGGCTCTTTGGTGTGGACCAGCCCGCAGTCGTACATCACCTTGTGCCAGAAGCGGGCGTAGAGCAGGTGCAGCACCGCGTGCTCGACGCCACCGATGTAGAGATCGACGGGGCCCCAAAGTTTTTCCTTCTCGGGAGAGAACGGCATGTCGGGGTTTTGGGCGTCCATGAACCGCAGCCAGTACCAGCAAGAGCCGGCCCATTGGGGCATGGTGTTCAGCTCGCGCCGCGCCGGCTGGCCGTTCCAGGTGGTGTTCACCCAGTCGGTCGCGCGACCGAGCGGGGGTTCGCCGGTGGCGGTGGGGCGGAAATCGTCGAGGGGCGGCAAGGCGACCGGCAGGTCATCGACCACGTGGATGCCTCCGTCTTCGGTGTGTACGATCGGGAAGGGCTCGCCCCAGTAGCGCTGCCGCGAAAAAAGCCAGTCGCGAAGCTTGTAGCGCACGATGCCCTTGCCCTTGCCGTTGCTCTCCAGCCAGCCGATCATCCGGGTCCGCGCGTCGGCGGTGGTCAAGCCGTCGAGGATGCCGGAGTTGACCGCGATGCCTTCGTTGGCGTAGGGGAGCGGCGCGTCGCTGCCGTCGAGCGCGTTGACCACGCGCAGGATCGGGACATTGTGCTGGGTCGCGAACGCAAAATCACGGTCGTCGTGCCCGGGCACCGCCATGATCGCGCCGGTGCCGTAGGACATCAGCACGTAGTCGGCGACGTACACGGGGATGCGCGCCCCGTTG
>CAIUMM010000219.1 GCA_903900265.1 uncultured Pseudomonadota bacterium | reverse complement strand
GGATGGCACCCGAATGCCAGACACGCGACTCCGGCGGCCCCCGTCGTGCGGGGCCCCAGCCCCCGCGGGGACCGGGATCGCGATCACGGGGTGGGTCTGGTTTGACGGGCGGGGGGTGGTCTGGTTTGGCCAGCGCCGAAGGACGGAACCACCGGGGGCCGACGTACTCCCGGGATGGTGCTCCCCAACTGAACGGGTGGACGCCCGGGTCGAAGGTTGCCAGCTGCGCGCAGGCGTACGCCCACACTCGCGATGAAAGAAGAAACAACCGTCCGTTTCTGGACGCGGCGAGGTACCGGTCGCCGTCCACGAGCCGCCCTCCGGCAGCGGGTGTGAGCAACAACATTTCGCCCGCCTCACTCCAGAGGCCTGGATCGCTCTCGCCTCCGAGAATCGGACCGCCCAGAAACCCGTCTGTGTAGGTATGGTCCGCGTTGATCGAGATGAAGTAGAGGCACTCAACGTCTTGGAACTCGTAGCGGCCGACCCAAGGCACCCCTGCTGGTTCCGGCGACGCGATCGGCTGCGAGACTGCAGGTTCGGCGGGCGTGGAGACGGGGTCGCGGTGCAAGCAAGCGACGGTCCCGGAGAGCAGCACGTAGAGAAGCATCTACGCGGTCTATCTTGGCACACGTTGGACACGATCACATCGCCTCCCGCGCGTCGTCATCCACGCCGTCCGACTCACCCGACAGCAAATTCCGCGGGATCGTCCGACCCCACCACCAGCGCCCGGCCTAGGGAGCTCGCCAAACTTCAACCCCGATGAGGATAAGAACCACAAACAGCCCACCTCGGCGGTCACCCCGCCAGCGTACCCCGGAGTGCACTGACCGTCCGGGTCAATCCCGGCCGAAAGAATGCTTCTGCGAAGCGCGTAATTCACTCGAACGTGCAGGAGACGGTCTCGGAGGTGCAGGACACCGTGGTGGTGCCGGGGGGAACGTCCATAAATGTTGTCGTGGTGTGGTCGGTACTGCCCGCGCCGATGATGATGTCATGCGGGGAGTTCCCCTCCCAAGTGGTGTTCGTCGCCGTGAACGTGAGCCAAGGCTCTTCGGTCGCCCCGCTGCCAAGGGCGACCACCCCGCAGCGGTCCGGGTAGTCGTCGCACCACCGGTCCGTGTTGCCGAGCACCCGGGAGTCGGTGATGGACACCGTCACTCCGCCGCTCACCGCGATGGCGGAGTCCCAGAACGCCGTATTTTCCGTCACCGTGACCCGGTCGAGTGTCAGATCACCCCCCGCGACGATCCCTCCGCCGTAGCTCTGGCAATCGTAGTCACCTTCGTAGCAGGTCGGGTGCCCCGTTCCGCCGGTGAGCGTCAGCAGGGTCAGCGCAACGTCTCGCTCGCCCGGGGTATAGACCACGGAGACCATATCGGCTTCGGTTTGATAGCCCCCGGCGTCGATGACGCTGGTCCCGTTAGCATCCCCGATGATCGTGATCGGCTCAATGGACGCCTCAAGGTCAAGATTTTCCTCGTGGGTGCCGGGGCATACATGCACCGTCCCGCCGCTCGGCAGCGCGTCGACCGCGTCCACTGACCTCTGGATCGTCGAGAAGTACGTCCCGTCATCAAGAAACGCCGCGCCCCCGTCGGTGCAGGAGCGATAGATTTGGGCCGCGGAGTCGGTGTCCGTATCAAGGGCGCTATCGGTGTCGGGGGTGCTGGAGTCCCGGACTGCCGAGTCGGAGTCGCCCTTCGGGTGGACGCAGGCCATAAGGACCACGACGCCTGCGGTGGCCCTAAGGCGGCTCCCGAGCACTGCGGGTGTCAAACACCACCGCCGAAGAGATCGTCCGTGACGCTGCCCCAGTCGGTCATGCCCCTCAGTGCCGTGTTGATGGAGAATAGATGGGATGAGGCGGCCGGTGCTCCACCCGGAGCACAACGTGCACCCTGATACGAGCGAAGCTCAACGGAGTCACCGGCCATGACCGAGTATAGCACCTGCACCGTCGGCATCGACCTTGGAGACCGCAAGTC
>CAIUMM010000218.1 GCA_903900265.1 uncultured Pseudomonadota bacterium | reverse complement strand
GGCGGCGCGCGGTTGCGGGGGAACGTTGGCGACCGCAGCGGGGCGCAGCTCGTCGGCTTGCCGACCGAGCGGACGGCGACTTCGGAGCCGGCTTCAAGCGCAGCCGGCGCCTCGCCGTCCTGAACGTAGGCCTGAGACGCCGTCGGTGATCGGCGCAGCGCCGTCGCGCTCCCAGGAGGCAGCCGTTTTGTCCAGCTTGTTGGCGTGGTTCCATGCGGCGCTGGTGCCGCCATGACCAAGAGAGACCTACGTGATCTGCTGTGACTACGAGAAACGCGTTCATCCGACCAAGCCGCCGAGCGTCGCGTCCGATCGGACCGCCACGCACGATCTGCGATGCGTTACCACTGCTCTCGCCGCTCCCCTACGGCGAGTTCAATGGCGGTGAGTGGTCCTCTTTGGACTATTGGGTTAATTCCACAGGATGACCCACGTGATCGGTGAATGACGTCCTAAGTTTTATTATTGTCAGTCTAATCTTCACCATCTTACTGCTGGCCGGGTGGTTCGGCCGGCGTAAAGTGAGTGGGAACTGGCGTGCGTTTGCGGACCGCCACGGATGGACCGTAGACAATCCTGGATTTGGCGGACGCCAACTGCGAGGCCAGCTGGCCGGACGAAAATTTGTTTTGGAGCACCAAATTTCGACCGGTGATGGCCATACGTTCTGTAGGACGCCCGTAGTCGAGGGCCTGCCAGCGGGAATCATCATCCGTGAACGGATGTTCCAGACGCAGCTTGGGCGCGCGCTCGTTCCGCAGGGAATCTCGGTCGACGACCCGGATCTGGACGCGAAGGTTGCCTTCGAGGGCGTTGATGAAGCCACCGCGCGCGCATGGATCGCGCGCCCAGGGATGCGGACCGCGACGCTCGCCATGATCGAGGCCGGAGCCTCGGTAAAGCAGGGCGAGCTGAGTCTCCACCGCGCCTCCGGTCTGTACGACGCGGAAGATATCGAGGCCTTCGTTGCGCTCACGAATGCGCTGGCCACCCAGTTGGAGGGGCGGCCGTCATCGGCCTGAGCCCGTCGAGCCGTGTTGATCAATGGTGGAGCCGACCTTGGTGGCGTTTCGGCTGCTGGCGCCACGCTGACCGAAGCCAACAACCCCGGCGACACGGTGACCTGCACCGCGACCGCGACCGACGACGAAGGGGGTACGGCGACCGGCAGCGCATCAGCCACGGTGTCCAACTCGTCCCCGTCGCTGGGCGCCGTCACCCTAAGCCCCGCCACGGCCTACAACGACGACGTGCTGACCTGCTCCGCCACGGCGATCGACGCGGACGGCGGCGCGCCGGCCTTGACCTACGCGTGGACCAACACATCTACTGGTGTGTCACTCGGCTCGGACGCGACGATCGCGCTGAGCAGCACGGTCGCGGCCTCAGGAGAACGTATCGCATGTGTCATCTCCGCCACGGACACAGACGGTGGCACCGACACTCAAACCGGAAGCCTGACCTTAGGAAACCGCGCGCCGGTCGCGACGGCGGCGCTCTCCCCGGCGAGCCCAACCCGCGCCTCCGCCTTGACCTGCTCCGGCTCGGCGACGGACGCAGACGCCGACACTGCCGTGTTGAGCTTCCGCTGGACGGTAGACGGCAGCGCGGTCGCAGAGACCAGCGCCGCCGACACAAGCAGCACGCTTTCGGGCGCGTTCTCCGTCGGGCAGATCGTGGCCTGCACGGTCACCGCCTCTGACGGCAGCACCGGCTCGGACACCGCGAGCGTCACCATCGGCAACACCGCGCCCGTCGTCCACAGCGTCGCGCTCTCCCCAAGCACGGTCTACACCAACGACATGTTGAGCGCGAACGTCATCAGCAGCGACGCGGACGGCGACGCGTTGAGCCTGGACTACGCTTGGTACGTCGACGGCGTGAAGCTGGCCGCCGCGACGAGCAGCGCACTGTCCGGCGCGACCGCCTTCGACAAGGCCCAGACGGTGTACGTGACCGTGACGGTTAGCGACGGCTCGGGCAGCGACGGCTCGGGCAGCACGGCGCTGACCAGCAGCAGCGTCACCGTGTCCAACAGCGCGCCGACCGCTCCGGTCGTGACGATCACCCCAGCCGATGCCGTCACCGGCGACGACCTGACCTGCACCGTCACCATCCCCGCCAGCGACGCCGATGGAGACGCCGATGGGGACGCGCTCACCTACCGCTTTGCTTGGGACGTAGACGGCGTGGCGTACACCGCCGCGACAGACGGGACCAGCAGCAGCGTGGTCGACGGCGTGGATGTGGGCGAGGACGAGACGTGGACCTGCGACGCGATAGCAAGCGACGGCACAACCGATGGGAGCGCGGGTGCCGACAGCGTAGTTCTTATTTTCGACTTCAGCGACTACACGACCATCCACGGCGCAACAATGGTGGCGATTGCAGCGGGAACCTTCGAGATGGGCTGCGCGGACTATGGGCCGATTCACACGGTTACCCTCACCCACGACTTTTGGATCGGCGCGACCGAAGTCACCCAAGCGCAGTACCAAGCCGGCATCGGCTCCAATCCTTCGACGTATTCCATTTGTGGCGGCACCTGCCCGGTGGAGCAAGTGACCTGGGAGATGGCCGCGCAGTACGCAAACGCGCTGTCGACGGCCGAAGGATTTTCATTGTGCTACACCGCATCCGGCGACGATCTCGTGGCCTCGCTGTCCGGAGATCCCTACGCCTGCGAAGGCTACCGGCTCCCTACCGAAGCAGAGTGGGAGTACGCCGCACGGGCGGGCGAAAGCTACACCTACTCGGGCTCAGAGACCGTCGGGGATGTGGCTCGGTACTACGCCAACAGTGGATACAAGCCCCATCCAGTGGCGACCCGAGCCCCGAACGCTTGGGGCCTGTACGACATGAGCGGCAACGTGTGGGAGTGGATCAACGATTGGTGGGGCTCCTACGCCACAGGCCCGGTCACCGACCCTATCGGCGCTGTTTCCAGCTCCGCGCGAGATCAGCGAGGAGGAAGCTGGAAGGAGGCTGCAACGGAGGCGCGCGTAGGCCGGCGATACAACAACGACCCCGTCAACGACTCCAGCGCGATCGGCTTCCGCCTCGTGCGCTCGATTCCCTGAGGCGCTGGGACGCTGAACGGCACGACGCGGCAGGCGACCGGAGCGGGGCGCAGCCCGTCGGCTTGCCGACCGAGCGACAGCGAGCGCGGAGGGCACCGACGGCGGCTCGCCGCCGGGCCGCCCGGAGCAAACCTGCGGGACTGGCTTTGGAAAAACGAGCGGGATCGGCCCCCCGAAGGCCCTTGGTCGAGAAACGGCAGAGTGACTCCGGGTCTCCGAATCTCCACTGCGTTATCAGGCATTTTTACAAGGAGTTTCACATGAGCGTGACGACGAGCGCGGCGGGTGGTGCGGTGGCGGGGGCGGCTACGGCCGGCGTCGCCATGATGGCGATGAAAGAGCAAATCGAAGCGGAGCTTCGTGCGGGCATCGCGCAAGCGTTGGAGG
>CAIUMM010000217.1 GCA_903900265.1 uncultured Pseudomonadota bacterium | reverse complement strand
GTCGAGAGCGACTTCGGGGAACCGAACGGAGGAATGGTGCCTTCTGCGAGAGCAGGACGCCCAAGGAACCTCGAATCGGGCCCGCACACAAGCCATATTGTGCCGTTGACTTCGGACATCCTTCGGGAGTGTCCTCGTAGGTCAAACGTTCTTTTTCCGCGAATCTGGCGCAGCGCAAGCTGTACGCCGGTCCTCGCCCTGATGTCTGTACGCGTCGGTCGCGGGTCCTTCGGGATCGGCGGCACGGAGATCAAAGCCCTCGGGCAGCGACGACCGGGCGCGCGTTCGTGGATGCGACATCCAAAATCGTCCGGTTGTACCGGTGTCAGCCGCCCCCGCAGGAGAGATCTTGCGGGGGCGGTCTCCTTTTTGGCCGCGCACGGCGCGTTGCCCGGAAACGCGCCGCGGCGGTACCGCGCGGCGAGATCGCGGGTGACGTCTCTTCGGCGATGCTCGGAAGCGCTGCTCTCAGCGCATCCGGCCGGCTTCGCCGGGAATGGGCGCCGGTGTGGCGTTGTTCGCGCCGGGGCGGAATACACTGACCGCGCGGGTAGTCAAAAGTCCATCGGTGTCGCGCACATACACGACGATCACGTTGCGGCCGTCTTTGAGCTCGGTGGTCGCGCTGAACGGCACGGACTTCAAGGGCGTGCCTTGACCGCCGCCTGCGTACGCGATCTTCTGGTCGCCGCGGTAGATGATCACATCGCGAATGCCCTTGTCGTCCGTCGCGACGCCGGAGATCGTGACGTCCCCGCTCGCGCTGGACATCGGAGGCGTGCGGGTGATGTTCACCGTGGGCGTCTCGACCGAGCCGCTCGGCAAGGCTTGGCCGATGGTCAGCGCGATCGGAAGATCCTGCACATAGGCGTCATAGAAGCCGGCTTCTTCGATCCCGGCGTAGTCGTACAGCTCGGACTCGTACATCCGAAGCTTCATCGGGATCTCCGCCCCTTCTTTGGGTGCGGCGGCCACTTTGAAGGAGAGCTCGCCCGCACCCTGCGCACCTACGGCGAGCGCCTTGACATCGAAGGTGGATTTTCCGCTCACAAACTCGACGGAGCGACCTACGCCGTCTCCCTTGCGGATATCAAAGCTGGCTTTTCCTCCCGCTCCTTTGCCGACGTTGCGCGTGTTGATCGCGAGGGTCACGGTCTCACCCACCTGGAGGATGCCGTCGCCGTTGCCGCCGGTCTTGTCGCTCACCGACCACGTCCACCCGTACTGGGGAAGCTCGGGCCCGGTGGCGTTCACGATGCTCGTGGCGGTTCCGAGCACGGCGTGGTGTGCGTCTTCCAGCGAGAGGCTGACGTCGCCGATGTCGGTCGGGTAGGACGGCGGCAGCCGGGTCTTGGTGCTGTAGGTGCGGGTAGCTCCCGCCTCGATGCGACCGAGGTAGAACTCGAGGCCATCCACGTTTTCGTCGGCGGACTTGGTGCGCACCACGGTTTGGCAGATCGCCTTGCTGCCGCTGTTCGTCACGCTCACCGTCAGCGTCTCGAGCGCTCCCGCCCGGAGCACGCCGGTCTCTCCGGCTTTCAAGCTCATCTCCACTTTGCTCGGCGGCGCGTTGGTGCAGGGCGTCCAGTCGATGCCCTGGCCTTTGAACGCCGCCTCAATCTTGGAGAGCTCGGCTTTTTCACGCGACGCGACCACGCCGCTCGCATCGCGGAGCACGTCGGCCCGCCCCTTGCCGCGCGCCGCGAGCAGAACGTCCCGCGCGAACAGCACCTCAAAGTCTTTGCTGATGTCGGCGCGGTCCGTGCGCGGCACGTCGTCCGAATCCGGGTCGGGGCTGAGGTAACGCACGTCGTAGACCGTCGGCTCCTGCTCCAGCACGGCGTTGTTCAGATGTCCCGCGAGGTCTGCTTCGCGCAGGACCCGATCGCGGAAGAACAGCGAGATGCGAGGGCCGGACATCTGCTTCAGGTCCTTGATCTCCTTGGGCGGGTAGATCGCAGACCGATCCAGCTGGATGTCCGCTGGGATCCCGACGTTTTGGATCGAATGGTCGCCCGGGGTCAAGTAGCGCGAAACGGTAAGTTTCAACTTGGCTTGTTCGCTGCTGCCGGTCGCGAAAGGCCACAGGTTCTGCACCGAGCCCTTCCCAAAGCTGCGCTCCCCGATCACCACGGCCCGCTCGTTATTTCGTAGCGCTCCTGCGACAATCTCCGCAGCCGACGCAGAGTTCCCGCTCATCAACACCGTCATCGGCCAGGTGATGTCGGTGGGCTCGGCTTTGGCCTCTTCGACCTCCCGGTTCGCTCCCCCGCGGTCTACCGTCGACACGATCTCGCCGTGCGAGAGGAAGGTGTCGCTGACCTGAATCGCCTGATGCAGGTAACCGCCGGGGTTGTCGCGCATGTCCAGCACGATGCCCTTGACGCCCGATGCGCCGGCTTCCCGTTCCAAACGGGCGATCTCCTCGTCCAGCTGGCTTTTGACTTGGTCGTGAAAGCTGGAGATGCGCACGTACGCGATGTTGCCGTCGAGCAGCTTGGACCAGACCCGGCTGGGCTTGATCATGTCGCGCACGATGGTGAAGTCTTTGGGCTCGGTGAAGTCGACGCGGCCAATCGTGATGGTGACCGGAGTCCCCGGCGCGCCGCGCATCTTGGAGACGGCGTCGTCGAGGTCCATGTTCAGCGTGCTCTCGCCTTCAATCTTCAGGATGCGGTCGCCGGCTTTGATGCCGGCGCGGAACGCGGGCGTATCCTCCAGCGGATATTCGACCGCAAGCTCGCCTTTGAGCGTCTGAATGGTGATGCCCAAGCCGCCGAACTCGCCGTCGTTGTCCTCTTCCATCTTCTTGGCGCTTTCGGGGGGCAGGAAAACCGAGTGCGGATCGAGCGTAGAGAGCATCCCGTTGATCATCGCGTACTCGATCTCAGGGAGCGGCACTTCCTTTGGATCCACATGGCTTTCAAGGATCGCTGCGACGCGCTTGAGCGTGTCCTCCACCGCGGGGAAGGACGTCGCCGGTTGCACGGTCAGCTCGGTCGTGTAGTTTCCTACGGCTACATGTAGCGTTTTACCTTGGCTATCCAAACGCAGCAGCACGTCCGGTACGCGCTTCTCTACTCCGGTCAGCGCCGCCGCCAACATGTCGGCGTGGATCATACGCTCGGGGTCGACGTATTGAGTCTGCATGTAATCAATGCTTCGATGCAGGCTTTTCAGCGAGGCGAGGCTGTAGCCCGACCCCAGCGCGCTAAAGCTCTCGGGGAAGTAGCTCTCCAGCGAGCTGAACCCCCCTTCTACTGGGCCCGTGGAGGCGACCGCCGCTTCGGTGTTCGCAGCGACGTGGTAGCCGACGAGCACGAGAGAGGTGAGGCAGCCGAGGGCCGCGGTGGTGCGAGCGATTTTGGACATGGTGGATTGCATCTTGATCGAGAAGATAGGTCCACCCGTGACCGGGCGCAAGCGGCGCAGCGGCTCCGATGCGTTGGCGCGACAGGAACTTACGTAGATCGCGCTCTGCATTCCGCGCGGTGGGGGTCGCCCGAAAGACATCCGCGGCCATTGCGCGGCACGAGTCGCGATCGCGGGCTATGTGCGCGGCTGTCATGGCACTGAAGATCACCTGCCCGCATTGCGGCAGAAAGCACGAACTGGACGAGCCCTATCCCCTCCCGGGGACCGAGCGTCAGTGTGCGTGCGGGCGAACGCTGTCGATCAGCTACCCGATGGGCATGATGGAGAAGCTTCGCTCGGGAGGAAAGCGGTTCGCAGCCGAGGCGGGAGCGGATCGCGTGCCTGCGCCCGCCCCGGTAGCATCTGTGTCCGTCGACCGTCCGCCTGTGCCCGTCGAGCGAGCGCCTGCGGCGGAGGGCACCGTTCCGGTCCCCCACCTTAGCCAGCGTGCCCGTGCGGCGACGCTGATCCCCGACACCCCGATGGCCGTGGAGCGACCGACCGAGTCGCTACGGCCCACGCAGCTCGAGCGGCCGGGGGGCGAACGGACCGAGCAGCTCCATCGGGATGCGATCGAGGACTACGGCGTACCGGAGTCGGTGTCCGACCCTGCGATGGACAGCCGCGGGACTCAGGCGCGAACCGCCGTTGGCCCAGCGGTGGCGCGGATCGTGGTTCCGGCTGCCGTCCCGCCGAAGACCGCGGCGGCTACGGTGGGCGGCACCAAGCCTCCGCTTAAAAAGCCTTCGGTGTCTCCGGCGAAGAAGGCGGGTTGGCGTGGCTGGCTGCTGCGTTTGGCTGGCGGTGGGTCTGTCGTGGGCGTGGTGGTTCTTCTCGCCGGTTTGGGCGTCGCCTACGGAGGCTTCCGGTACTTCAGCAAAGACCTGCCGACGGTGGAGACGCTGGGAAAGTACCGGCCTCCCACCGTGTCCGTCGTTCATGACAAGAAAGGGAGATTGCTCGGTGAGATCTATGATGAGCGCCGCTATGTCGTGCCGCTTGATCAGATCCCGCTCCATGTGCAGAATGCGTTTCTCTCTGCGGAAGACGCCGGGTTCTATGCGCATGACGGCGTAGACTACTGGGGTATTGTGCGCGCGGTGCTTCGGAACGCCGCGGCAGGGAAGAAAGCGCAGGGAGCAAGCACGATCACCCAGCAGGTGACGCGCAATTTCCTCCTCACCAATGAAAAAACCTATACCCGCAAGATCCGCGAGGTGCTGCTCGCATGGCGCATCGAAGACACCTTCGACAAGCAGCACATCCTTTATTTGTACTTGAATCAGATCTATTTGGGTTCGCACGCCTACGGTGTTGAGGCTGCGGCTCGGGTGTATTTTGGAAAACACGTCGAGGAGCTGAGCCTCGCCGAAGCTGCGATGATCGCCGGTCTTCCGCAGCGTCCCAGCGACTACAGTCCGCATCGCCACTTCGACAAGGCCAAGGGGCGTCAGAAGTACGTGCTCGGGCAGATGGTGGAGAACGGGTACATCACTCAGGCCGAGTCCGACGCGGCGTTTGCTGAACCGGTCAAGATCGTCGAAAAGACAAATGAGTTCCTGACAATAGCGCCTTGGGTGACCGAGACCGTTCGCATCCATTTGGTGGAACAATTCGGCGCAGAGCGTGTGCTTCACGATGGCCTGACCGTAGAGACCTCGGTCGACCTCGATCTCCAGCAGCTCGCGCAGACGGCCGTCACCAACGGCGTCACCTCGGTGGACAACAAACGCGGGTGGCGTGGGGCGGATGTGCACCTCGACGCCGCTGCCATCCCGGGCAAGCTCGCCGAGCTGGCGAAAGCGGATCCGGGTGCGGTAGAGGGGGAGCGCTACGATGGCGTTGTCACCGATGTAAAGAAGGGCCACGCGATCGTGGATATCGGAGGCCCGCAGGTGATCATCCCGTTGGCGTGGACCGAGTGGGCCTACAAGCCGGATGCCAGTCGAAATTCCAGCTACCGCAAGCAGGATGACCTGAGCCACGCGTTGGTCGTGGGCGACGTGGTGCGCGTCGAGGTGCAAAATCACGCGTTCCGAGATGCAAAGCCCCTGAAGGACTACAAGCTCGCAGGAGAGGGGCCGTACGCTGCGGCGACGCTCTACCAGAGCCCCGATCTCGAAGGTGCGTTGTACAGCTACAGCCTCGACGACGGCGGTATTCTGGCGATGATCGGCGGCGTTGACTACCGCGAAACGAAGTTCAACCGCGCCACGCAGGCTCAACGTCAGGTTGGATCGACCTTCAAGCCGATCGTCTATACGGCAGCCATTGAAAGCAAGAAGTTCACCGCGGGCACCATCCTTCAGGATGCGCCGCTGATCTTCAACAGCCTGCACCACGAGGTCTGGAAGCCCGAAAACTACGATTCGGACTACCTTGGAGACATCACCCTGCGGCGCGCGCTCGCGATGTCCCGCAACGTGTGTACGATTCGCGTGCTCGACCAATTGGGCATTGATCCTGTGTACCAGATGGCTCAGCGCCTCGGGATCACCAGCCATTTGGACGCCGACCTCTCCATGGGCCTCGGCTCGGCGTCGTTGACGCTGCCAGAGATCACCCGCGCCTACTCTGCGTTTGCGACGGTGGGGATGCTGGTTGAGCCCCATTTGATCAACAAGGTCACCGACCGCGACGGTGTAGTGCTGGAGCAGTTCACCAAGCCCGACTCGTGGAAACGGGTCTTGGAGCCTGGCGTTGCGAGCGTGGCGAACTGGCTGCTGCAAGAGGTTGCGTCGAACGGTACCGCTGCGCGCGCGCAACAGCTTGGGCTGCACGTGGGCGGCAAGACCGGGACGACCAACGAGTTCCACGATGCTTGGTTTGTTGGGTTCACGCACGACACCGTGACCAGCGTGTGGGTGGGCTACGACCAGCCGCGCAGCATCGGGGAGAGCTCGACCGGCGGCCACATCTCGCTGCCGATTTGGATGCAGTACACCAAGGCTGCGCAGCCTAAAGCCACCGACAAGCCTTTTGCGATGTCCGGGGGCTTGCATTGGGTGTCCATCGACGAAAAGACGGGCCGGCCCATGGAGGGCGGCCGCTCCATGCCGTTCCTTCCCGGCACTGGGCCGACCGGCGCGGCGACCGTCGCCGGTCAGCAAACGACGGAAGACCTCTTGACGACCGAGTTTTGATGCGCGCACTCCCTGTTTCCCTGCTCTATTTCGCCCTCTTCGCGCTCTCGGGTTGTAGCGTGGGGTCGACGGGGTTTCCTGCCACCTGCACGTTGCCGACGCCCACCGCCGAGAGCGCAGCGCTCCCCGGCGCCGCGGTTTGGATCACCGCGTCGCTGATGAGCTCGGTGAACGATACGATGGTGACCGTTGGGTCCGAACAAGCCGCGGTGATCGCCGTGGAACGTGCGTCCTGTGACGAGTGCGACACGTGCAGGGACAGCAACGCGTGCTCGGTGTGCGGTGACTGCGACGCTTGTGCGACGGAGTGCGCGTCGTGCTCGGAGCGGGTGCGCGTCACGGTTCCGGACACGGTGAGCCCGGGTACGCAGGCGCTGACCGTGCGCAACGCCTATGGCACCAGTAACCCCGGTACCATCGAGGTCCTCGGGGCTGATACTCAGGCGTTGGACACCGGCGACTCCGCGCCCTAAAGCTCGTCGGTCCCTTTCAACCAGCGTATTTCTCGCCCCTCTCGCTTAGTCGGCCGGCCTGCTCCGCGTTCGCGGGTCTCGGGCTCCGCGGGGCGAGCGGCCTCGGGTGGCGTCAAGTCCAGGTACAACGTGCTCGCGTGGTCGGCAGATCCACGTTTGACGTCCAGCGCGAGGATCTTCCAGGTGATCCGCCGTTCCCCGCGCAGCGCCTCGATGACGTCTCCCGCTTTGACCATCTTGCCGGGATCGGCAGGGTCTCCGTTGAGCTTGACGTGACCTCGATTGCAGTGCTCCTGACTGATAGCACGGGTCTTGTAGAGGCGCGCTGCGAGCAGCCAGCGGTCCAGACGGACCCGCTCGACGATCGTGGTCATCGCGCCCGTCCGTCGGCGCTCAAGTGCGTGACGCCAACCAGAGATACCCGCGCCTCTGCACCGTCGGCGTAGGAGCAGATCAGCGTGCAGGCTTCCCCAACGCTCCAGCCCCACTTCGATGGGGGCACAGGCTGCTCGGCGCATTCCACCGCCCGTGAAAGCACCGGCGCTGGCTCGACGATCGGCGGCCGTTGCTGCCGCTCGCGCGTCCAATCCTTGCCGATCGGGCAAAGATCAGGCGCAGCGGCGGAGGCCGACAGGCCGCCCATGGCGAGCCAGAGCGCGATCACGCGTCTCGGAACAGCACGGTCCACGTGCCGGAGATGACAACGCTGTCGTCTTGCTTGAGGATCTCGCTCTTGAACACCACGACGCCTTTGCCGCCCTTGGACGACGGGGTGACGGTGTCGACGATCAGCGCGAGGCGAATGGTGTCGCCGAAGAACACGGGACCTTTGTAGTCGAAGGTCTGCCCCATGAGCGCGAGCGTCGTCCCTTCGAAGATGCCCAGCGTCTGGCCCAGTCCGGTGGACACGGACGCAGACAGCATCCCGTGGGCGATCCGCTGCTTGAATGGGGTTTGTGCGGCGAAGGTGGCGTCCGTGTGCAACGGGTTGTAGTCGCCGGAGATCCCCGCGAACATCACGACGTCTGCTTCGGTTATCGTACGACCAACGCTCACAAAGCGCTGGCCGGGGGTGAACTGAGAAAAGAGATGACCACGAGCCATGAGCGTTACTCCGTCGCTGGTTCTAACCTTTCGCTCGTCGCTTGAACATGGACGCTGTAGGATGTGCTTCTGGTTTGGAGTGCCGATGCGTGGGTTGGATGAGCGCCGATATGGGTTTTCGTCGGTTTGCGGCCGCCGGGCTGCGGCCGTGCTCGCGCCTACTCTTTGGGCGTTTAGCCTCGGCTGCGGAGATGCAGGGCCATCCGCTGCACCCTCGGTCACGTACTATCAGGACGTCGCGCCGGTGCTGGCCGCCAAGTGCGGAGGCTGTCATGTGTCCGGAGGAATCGGACCGTTCGCGCTGGATCGTTTCGAGTCCGCTGCACCCATGGCGGGCGCGATCGCCGACGCGGTAGCTGCGGGACGCATGCCGCCGTGGGGTGCCGAAGAGAGTGAAGGGTGTACGCCGCGGGTTCCCTGGAAAGACGATGCTCGGGTGAGCGAAGCAGACAAGCAGCTCCTCGCCGCGTGGGCCGACCAAGGCGCGCCGGAGGGCGATCCCACCACGGCGACCGAGCTCCCTGCGTCGCCGGTGCTGGACCTTGAGGACCCAACGATGGAGCTTTTTCCTTCCGAGTCCTACACCCCGACGGTTGGGGGTGACGTGTTCATGTGCTACAGCTTCGATCCGGGGCTCACGGCCACGAAGTGGCTCACCGGCTTGCAGGTCGTACCCGGAGACCTCGCGGTGGTGCATCATGTGCTTGTCTCCATCGACTCCACCGGCGCCACGGCCGACGAGACCGGCTGGTACGCGTGTTCCGGCGGCGGTCTTGGTGGGGGAGACCAGCTGATCGGGGCTTGGGGGCCGGGCGGTGGTCCGCTGCTCACCCCGGAAGGGACCGGCACCCCGCTCGTGGCGGGGGTGCGCATCGTGATGCAGGTGCACTACCACCCCGCAAATGACAACTTCGGTCCGGATAGCACCGGTTTCACCCTGCGGCTTCAGGACAGCGCGCCCGCCCGAACCGCGCTGGTGACGCTGATCGGCAACGCGTCGAGCGCCGCGGAGGGCTTGCTCCCCGGGGAGGGCGACGGCAGTGCGCCAGTTTTCAAGATCCCGGCGGACACCGCCGGGCATGTCGAGTCCATGGAGTTCGTGGTCCCGGAAGGGGGCCCGTACTCGCTGTTCCAGGTCGGCACGCACATGCACTACGTCGGCGTCGACATGCTCGCTGAGGTGCAGCACGCAGCGCCGCAGGGAGACGAACCTGAGACCGAATGCCTCGTGCAAACCCCGCACTGGGACTTCAACTGGCAGAGAACCTACGTCTATGACGCCGAGATCGACGCGCTTCCGCAGATCCGTGGGGGAGACACGATTCGACTCCGTTGCACCTACGACAACGTGCTCACGAACCCCGGGGTGCTGCAGGCATTGGAGGACGCCGGCCGGAGCGAGACCAGCGTTGTCCGATTGGGCGAGACCACGCTCGACGAGATGTGCCTGCTTTCTGCCGGCCTCGTGCTGCCCCAATGAGCGGTCTCCCTTTCGAATGGGCGCGTTGGGCTTGGGTCCCGTTGTTGTGCGCGTGCACCGGCCCCGAGGTCCGTGACAGCGCGGACACCGGGCAGGACACCGCACTCCCAGAGGAACCTGAAGCTCCGCGATTTCTGTTGATCGCGGGAGACCCTACCGGGTTTCTCCCGAACGCGTGGCGCGCTTGGTTTGAAGGGCAGGGGACCACCGTGCTGCACGGCGCCAACGAGGGATTAGAGACCTATGACTTCGGTCAATCGCTGACGGTGCTGCTGCCGGATCTTGCGCGGGACTCGAAGGAGGTCGTGAGCGACTGGACGTCCGGCGGGGCGAATGTGCTGGCCATGGGCATCGGGGGAGCCCGTGCCTATGAAGGCTTGGACATCGGCATCGGCATCAACGACGGCGCCACGGGGACGGTAGATGGCTTGTCGGTGAATGATGGGTTCGAGTCGGATCCTGTGTTTACTGGCGTTGATCTCAGCTCCGACTCCATCGTCGACGTG
>CAIUMM010000216.1 GCA_903900265.1 uncultured Pseudomonadota bacterium | reverse complement strand
GCCGACCGGAACCCCGCGGATCATGAACGGAGTCTCTGCCCCGGTGGGCGCTCCATCGAGGAACACCGCCGCGCCCGCGGGAATCGACGTGACGTAGATGTCGCCGGAGGGGACCTCGGGCTTGGGGGCCTCGACGGGGGCAGGAGCTGCGACGGGCGCTACCGGCGGCGGTGCTGCGGCGGTCGGAGCGGTGGCGATCGGAGCGGTGGCCACTTGAGTTGGTGCTGCCGGTGGTGGGGTCGCGACGCGCGTGGTCGCGATGCGGTCCGGTAGGTTGACATCCAGCTCGACCGCACCTTGCGCGGGCACTTTCACCGTTTGCGTGAAGGCCGTGGCGCTCAGTGGCGCGTCTCGAAAGCCTAGCTCCACCTCGCCTTCGGCGAGATCGTGGAGGGTTACCGGCGTTGTGCCGACCATCTGCGCGCCCCGCATGACCACCACAGGCGCGCCGGGGGAGGTGATCGTGACGTCACCTGCCCAGGCAGGGGTAGAGTACACGAGCAGGGCGAGGGAGCCGAGGGGGAAGAGACGGGACAAGCTGGACATCGGCGGTGCGCTCTTTGGTGGATGCAAAATGTTGCGGGCCGCTAACACGCTGATCCCCCTGTTGTTGCGCAAAGTCGCGTTTGAGCGTACCGACTCCTTCACCCTGAGTCGGACGCGCGCTCAGTCACTCCGACCGACCATTGAACAAGTACACCAATCCGACCGAACTGTAGGCAGAGGGCGCGCCCACGGCGAGGTCTTCTTGGCCGTCGCTGTCGAAGTCCGCGACGGCGAGCGAGCTGCCGAAGCCTCCGCCGAGCCCCCAAAGGGTTGGGTAGTCGGACAGGGCAGTCACGCCGGGTGTTACCGGGCCCGGGACGATGGTGACCGCTCCGTCGTAGGAACTGGAGTAGAGCGTATACCCGGGGTTCGGGTACGCGGTGCCGACCGCGAGGTCGGTGTTGCCGTCCCCGTCGAGGTCGCCCGCGCCGAGCGCGCTGCCGGCGTAGCCCACGCGGGTGTCGGTGCCGCCGTACAAGTATGCGTAGGCGCTTGCCCAGAGGTCGCGGGTGCCGCGCAGCGTGCCGTCGAACACGTAGGCGCCGGACTGATAGGTGCCGAAGAGGTTGTAGTCGGCCTGCCCTCCGAGCACGATGTCGGGTGCGCCATCTCCGGTCACATCGTCTACAACGGCAATCGATTCCGGCCCCGAGGAACCGTCGGGCGACCCGTAGCTGTCGCGTAAGTAGAGGTCGGCGGTGGCCGCGCTCTCCGAGCCGGACAAGGGCCCCAGCCAGAGGTAGACCCCGGCGGTGTCAGCGTAGTTGTCGTAGAACCCGACGAGCAGATCGCCGGTGCCGTCCCCGTTCACGTCACCCACTGCGATCGTGCGGATCGAGGGCGTTGAAGATCCCGTGTTGTAGGGGAAGCTGACGCGCGTGGCGTAGCTGCCTACCGACACTGCGCCGCTCCCGGCCCCCGAGTACACGCGCACGCTGTAGCCGGAGAAGGCGCAGGTGGCGCTCGTGCCGCTGCCGCTGACG
>CAIUMM010000215.1 GCA_903900265.1 uncultured Pseudomonadota bacterium | reverse complement strand
GGAGCGCAGGGTCGTACCGCTCGACCTTTTTCCAACTGCGCTCATCGACTCGCTGGTGATCCAAAAGACGTGGACCCCCGACCAATCTGGCGAGTTTAGCGGCGGCGTCGTACAGATCCGCTCTCGTCGGATCCCCGAAGCGCCGGTGCTCTCTCTCTCGGTCTCCGGCGCCTACGCATCGGGCACGACGTTCACGACGGTGCAGCGAGGGGCCAACGGTCCCACCGACTGGCTCGGCTTTGGCAACGCCTCGCGCGCCCTGCCCGACGAGGTCGCGAACAGCGCCGGCGCGCTGAAGGCGGCCGGGCGCTTCTCCACTGACGGGTACACCGCCGACGATCTCGAAGCTTTTGGCGAGCTTTTTCCGAACCACTGGGGTCTTAGCGACCGCTTGGCCCTTCCAAACCTCGGGGTCAACTTCGCGATCGGCAACAAGTTCAACGTCGGGGGCGCGCGTGTCGGAGGGTTGCTTGGCTTGGCCTACGGAAACGCTTGGGATGTAGAGGACGGATACGAGAACGTCTACAACTCAGGAGCCAACGGGCTCGCGCTGAGCCGGGAGACCACCTACACCGAAGCAAAAAACACCACCCGCATCGGCGGCATGGGCTCGCTGGGCGTCGAGTGGGGCAACGCCGGGGACAACGTCTCCTCCGTCACGCTGCTGAACCATAACAGCGAGGCTAAAGCTACGCTTTACGATACCTCTGAGCCCAGCGCGTCCGGTGGCACCCGCAACACCGCGATCGACTGGCAAGAGCAGCAGCTGTTGAGTGAACAACTACAAGCGCAAGTCACACTCGGCCCGATCCAAGTGCTGCCCCGCTACACCTTCGCGGTCGCCGGGCGACTCGCGCCCGATCACCGCGAGTACACCTACACCCAGACCGACGACGGCTACGCGGTCTCCACCATCGGATCCTGGAACGAGCTGCGTTGGGAGACGCTGAGCGAGGCCAGCCATGACGGCGGGCTCTCGCTTCGGATGCCGCTCAGACTGGGTGGCGGGGACGGCGCGGTCACCGCCGGAGCAGCGCTTTCTACACGCACCCGTGCCGGCAATACACGTAGGTTCATGTACGGCTTTCGCGGCACCGAAGGGCTGGATCTCACCGGGTCGATGGAGGATCTGATCGTTCCCGAGAACATCGGTGACGACGGCGACGGTAGCTTCCTCGAAATCGAAGAAGGTACGGCCAACTCCGACGACTACACCGCATCCCAGACGGTGTTGGCCGGCTTCGCGATGGCAGACATCCCTTGGGCGACGCGCCTACGCACGCTGTTCGGAGTGCGCGTGGAGCAGTCCACACAACAAGTCACCATCTTCGAGACCTTTGACGCCGATCTCACGCCGATCGCAACCTCGCTGTCGACGCTGGACCCGCTGCCCGTAGCGAGCGTGACTCTGGGTGTAGGCCCAGAAGGCTCGACCTCCTCGATGCAGCTGCGCGCAGGCTATAGCCGCACCGTGTCGCGGCCCGAGCTCCGCGAATTGTCCGAGGTTCCGTTCTACGAGTACCGGACGGGTCGCCTCGTGATCGGAAATCCAGAGCTACAACGAGCCATCATTCACAACGTCGACCTTCGATGGGAGTGGTACCCAAGCGCGGGCGAGAGCGTCTCCGTAGCGATGTTTGGCAAGCAATTCGAGCAGCCCATCGAGTCGGTGATCGCAGTTTCGGCGGTCTCCGGTTCAGTCAGCACCCTCGCCAACGCAAAATCGGCGACAAACCTCGGGGCCGAGATCGACGCCCGGAAAGCGCTCATCGCGGACTTCTATGTCTCGGGCAACGTCGCGGTGATCGCCTCGCGCGTCGACCTCGAAGGCACCGATGGAAACCAAACGTCCAGCGTGCGTCCGCTGCAAGGCCAGTCACCGTACGTAGCAAATCTCGTGCTTGGCTGGGATCATGCGGAGACGAAGACGGTGATCAACGCCGTTTACAACGTCTTCGGACCACGCATCGTCGCGGTCGGGACCTCCGGGATCCCCGACACCTACGAGATGCCCGTGCACCGCGTCGACCTCGTCGTGTCCCAGGGCTTCGGCAAGACGCTCAACGTCCGACTCACCGCGAAAAACCTATTGAACTGGGCATCGCGCCAGAAGATCGGCGACCAGATCGCGAGTGAGAGTCGCGAAGGGTGGGGAGTTGGCGTGGCGGTAGGGGCGAAGCTGTAGACGCAGGCGGCGGCGCGACGGCGCCCCCGATAGCCGAAAGGAGTGCTACTTACCCCCGTTCGCGACGGACACGCAGGCTGCGCCCTTGGAGTCGACTCGCACAACTTTTCCCTTCGCGTCCACCTCGACTTCGGTCGTGCAGTCAAGGGGCAGGCGCTGCGAAGGAGTCACCGTCAGGCGTTCGGCGTTCGTTCCTGGGTCATGCGTCACGTTGCCGTGAGCCGCAGTTCGTAACTCGCTTTTTTCTTCCCATACATACAGCTTGGAGCCCGCCGCGAGCTCCACCGTGCGCGTCGGCGCCCCCAGGTCCGCCACCGCGTCGTTGATGGACTTCCCTTTAAGGGCGTTGAGCCGCGCATCATATGCGCTGTAGCTTGGCAAGGCCGAGCAGCCAAAAATGAAGATAGCGATGCTGCACAATACGGAGAAGAAACGCATGGGATTTCCGGTTTGAAGGCGGCGGGTACTGGACGCCGGGGAAACTGACACCCCGTTTTGAACACAGCGAACCGAAATCTGACCCCTAGTGTTTGCGTTTCCACACCCTGACCCTCAAAGATGACCGCACGCCCGCATTCGCTGCGATAGCCCCCCTGAGAGGCTACTCCCATGCGATTACTCACCCTTGCCACCGTCTCCGCCCTGCTCGTGCTCGCGTGTGCCCACCCGAAAGGCGCCGACGATTCTGCCGCCATCGACGGCTCCGGCGACGCCGACACCGACGCAGACACCGACTCCGATGCCGATTGCAACAAGTCGTTCGCGGTAGTCGACTATCAGGGGGACGATCAGGGCGACGCCACCGAATACGTCATCACCACGACCTGTCCATCGGCGCTGGTTGAGCTGGACATGACCCAGACTGGGGACCCCTACGAATACCACGAATACCACGACGAGTTCGAGTATCAATCGACGAACGCCGACGAATCCTTGAACTACCTGCTGCACCTTGATTGCGTCAACGACATGGCCGACCAGGAGGCCGGGACCACCTTGTTCTGCGGCAGCGTGATGCGCACCACAACGTGGCTCTTCGCCGCGGAGGACAGCGCCGGCCACACGGATTGTCGCGTCACCGGCGACGATCCCGGGTACTACTCCGAGCTGTGCACGAACGTCGAGTAGGGCTGGGCTCAACACCTAGAAAACCTAGGGGTCAGGACGTTACCATTACACTTTCCGGAAAGTGTAATGGTAACAACCTGACCCCCTAGTATTTGCGTTTCGGTCCCCTCACCGCGACCAGACCACCCATACGCCGACGTCCAAATTGCCGTCGCCGTCCGTCACATACGGCGCGCCGTTCAACAACGCCTGGTAGTGCACGACGTTCTCGGCCCCAGCCAGAGCGCTGGCGGTGACGTCCCAGATCACCGGCGCCACGCCCATCCCCGGGCACCAGCCGTTGCGGCCGTAGGTCCACGTGCCCGCTTGGTTCGGCAAAGCCCCAACCGTACCGACTTGGTCTGCGCATCCATCACTGCTGCCTGCTTCCGGAAATGTGACGTCGTAACCAGACTGTTGATTGACCGCGAAGGTTTGCTCCCCCGCGCAGAATTCACCACAGCCCTTTCCGTCGCTGCCATGGCCCGTCGCGATCGTCACCAGCTCGACCTTTGTCGCGTCGGCCGGGACCGAGAAGCTGTGCGAGGCGTTGCGCGCATCGTAGCCGGCGTCCCAGAACCCGCTGCTGTCCCACCAAAGCTGCACGCTACCAAAGGGAACAGGAACTGCATCCTCGTGAAAGAGCCGCAGCTGCACGCTCACGAGGTTGGCCATGCCGCCGCCGTTGAACCGGAAGGTGTGGGCGCCGCCGTTCAACAGCGCGGGCAGCTGGTGCCGCGCGTCCATCACCCAGCGCCCGCCGCGCCAATAGCCGGTGATGATCCGCACCATCTCTTCGCACTGACCGGACTCGTCGGCGTCAGTCGCCGGGTCGTCGTTGTCGCACACCCAAACATAGTCGGAGGTGTCCCAAGCCGGACAGGCGTCGTACCAAGGGCCGCCACATTCCAGCTTGACCTCGACCTCCACCCGGTTGAAGTCCGCCATCGCAGCCGCATCGGGGAGGTCAACGGTCACGGCGCCGGTCCAATCGGCGGTGCGCGTGTCGGCTTTCGTCCAGAGCGGCACAAGCGTTGCGTCCTCGGCGGTCAGCCGCGCTTCCCGCACCGCCTCAAAGTCGTAGTGCGCGACCTCGTACCCAAGCGAGCGCCAATCGGCGGTGGTCCAATGGGTTTTTGGATCCAACAGGTACCCGACCTCACGGATGCGCTGCGCGCGATCGAGGCCGACCACCGGGTACCGATACGCGTCAAATACGCTGCCCACCCAACCCGGCGCCTGCGCGACATTGACGCTGGCGAGGTGGATGCGCTCCGACCAAGCCGTGCGTTCGGCGTCATCCAAGCTGTCGAGAGCGTCGTCGATGATCGCGCGGAGCTGAGCGTGTACGGTGTCAAAATCACTGGCGCGCGCGTCGGGGAACAGCACGTAGTGCGCGTCCTGCGGCCCCTTGGTGAGCAGCTTTTTCATCGGCGCGTCGAGGAACAAGGACGTGTAGCCGTCGTCAGGGCTGACGCCGAGGAACACCACGCTGTCGCAGCCGGTCCAAGCCGCAGACAGCGACCAGTCCCCCGCGTCGGTGGGGATGGTGACGTCGCCGGCGATGGCCTCGTAGTCGCTGCCGGAAGCCGCGGTGTCGAAGGGGTGCGCGAGGGTGCCGTCGGCGCAGCGCAGCTCGGCGGGTTCCGAGCCACTGTCGGAAGCACTGTCTGAAGCACTGTCTGCGATGCTGTCCGAATCTACCGGAGCGGGGTGGTCTTTGGGAGCGGAGCAGGCGAGGAGCAGCAGAGCGATCATGCCGCCCGTATAGCCCGAGCCTGCCGGCGTCAGGGTCGGCGTGACTGCCCATGGCCGGGCGACCTCCGCGCCCGCCAGGTGCGCCAACCGCGTGTGGAGGAAGAAGCGCAGGTCGACCACCCGGTGCTCGAAGGCAGCGCAGGAGTTGTAGGTGTCGGCGCAGGCCGCATCGTGGATCACCGCGGCATATTCAGCCGTTTGTGCATCGAGCGTGCTCCAGTCGAGCGGCCCGGCGAGCAGCATGTCGAGCCAGCCTTCGACGTCCCAACCCGCTGCCATCGCCCGCGCGTGGACGGGGTCGGAGTAAAGTGCGCCGGTGACCGGATTGTAGCGTGCGTGCGACCACAACCAAGGTTCTTCCAAGCCCATATCGAGCGCGTTCGTGAAACGGCGTGATGCGGCCGTGGTCGACGTACAGGTAGAAGTTGTTTCCATCGGCCGCGAACTGGTCGATCGCGCCCATCGCCGATCGGGTCACGGCGATGCGGGTGAACGTGTCGACGTCCACGGCCGCCTCAAAGTCCTCGTCTGTGCCGGACGCTGTCGTCGCCGTACCAGCGCTTCACGAACCGGTCGTCGATGGACTCCAACACAACGAACAGACCGGCGAGCGAGCCGTTCACGTAGAGCTGCGACCAGCCGGCGAGCAGGATTGGAGCCAAGCAAAGCAGCTTTCGGGATCATCCTGTGAGTGTACCCCGGCGTGGTCAGGAGTTGTTCACGGCTACTGCTTCCCGGTAACCGTCAATGACCAGACCTATCTTCAAGATCACGATGCCGCCGATCAGGAACGGCCAGACGGTGGGGATCAGGTTCATGACGGGCGGCGAGCTGTAGATCTCCGCTGCCTGAACGATGGTACCGCCGATCGTGATCAACACGCCCGGAAGGATTCGTTTGCCGATGTACAGCGTGCCGCCGCCGAACGTGAAGAAGTTTAGAACGCCGGCGATGTAGGGGTTTTTTGACATAAATACCTCAATTCGAAAGTAGCACGCCGAAAAGCACTTCACCTGCCCGGACGCATACAGACGAATAATTGTCTCCTACTCGATCACCACGCGATCGCCCGCGCTGCGCCCGAAGGTCTCCGGCATGTACATCTCCTCGGCCTTGGCGGGCGGGACGACGAAGTTGCCCGGGGTCGTCGCGCGGGCGTAGTAGCTGTAGCTCCACACGCCGTCCCAGAGCAGCGATGCGAACGCTTCCACCCGCTCGTCGCGCAGGTTTTCATGGTCATACCACTGCTGTATCCACCAGCGCGGGCCAGCCGCAGGCGTCCCGTCGGGAGGCAGCGCGCCCGTGCCACGCAGCGCGGGGTTCAACACCTCAAAGCCCGCGGGCAACGGATCGACCAGCGCGACATGGTAGCGCCGCATCGGCGTGACCATCTCGACGGTGACCTTGACCCGCGCGCCGGCCTTGATGTGGTAGACGCCATCGGCATCTTCGCGCACATCCCCCGGACTGTCCGCCGCCGCATAGCTGCGCTGCACGGTGAAGCCCCGGTCGGCCGCAGGCAGCACCAACGCCTTCGGCGCGTAGCGCAGACCGATGCGGTAGTACAAGCGACCCGCGCCATCCCGCTGCAGCAGCAGATCCTCGGTGCCCTTCAGATCCGCCATCGGCACCCGCAGCTCGGCGCGCTCGGTGGTGCGCCCCTGGAACGCATGGTCTCCGGCGTAGTCCGCACCCAGCCATGCCCGCGCGACAAAGTCCGGCGTTGTGCCTTCATAGACGCGAAAGTAGTGATCCAACGCCAACAGCACGAACGCGCTCTCGTTGGTGTTCGCCCACCGTCCGGCGGTCTTGTGGGCGAGCAGCCCGGCGACGAGCTTGGGGATCAGCGCATCGTTGGGTCGCACCTGCAATAGCGCATCGAGCAGCACGCCATCCACGCGCCGATCGCTGTGCAGCAGCACCTCGGCGCCGTCGCTGTAACCGGTGACAAAGTGGGCAGTTCCCGCAGACTCGGTCACCCGATTGGCCCAACCCGCGAGGATCGTAGTCACCTTCGGGCTCTTGGTACGTGCGAGCGTAGGCAGGATCCAACCTTGCGCTTCGAGCGGCAGATCGCCGCTTGCGAGCGCGATCGCTTCGGCCGCAGGGTCCTTGCCCGCGAGCTCTCGCACGTACACCGCATAGGCCCGCAGCGCGCGCTTGGAGTCCTCGGAGTAGGCGCGTGGCAGGCGGCCGGGCATCTGCGCCGCGTACGTCAACGCCCGCTCCAGCGTCGTAGGATTGACCTCGAAGCCCTTGGCTTTCGCACGAACCAATGCGTGCGCGACGTGCAGCGAGAGATACGGGAAAGACCGCTCGTCCCGGGTCCAGAAGCCGAAGCCCCCGTCGCTGTTCTGGCGACGCGCGAGCACGTCGAGATCGGCGGCGACCGAAGCTTGTAGCGTGTCGGAAGACGGCAAACCCTCCGCTTTGAACGCCTGCAGTACATCGCGCAGCGCGGCGATGCCTAAGACCCGCGAGCCGATCTGCTCGGAGCATCCGTAGGGGTAATCGACGAGGTACAACACCGCGTCGGTCAGCGCCTGAAGCTGGGTGCTTGAGGTCGTGACCTCGAGGCCACCGTACTCAGTCCAGACGTCCTTGGGCGCGGTGATCGGCTGCACCACGAGCTGATCGGTGACCGTGCCGTAGGTCGCGAAGGCCTCGGTGCTCGCCGGGGTCCAGACCGGCAAAGAGCCCGACGCGGCGTCAGCCTTCCCGCCCGCTTGGGCCGCGACCTGCCAGCGCGCCGTGCCGGCTTTGTCGGCCGCGGCGGGGAACAGCACCTCGACGCGATCGTTGGCAGGCACCGCCACGCGACGTCCCGCGCTCGCGGCGCCGTCCACCCGCAGGTTTGCGCCGCGCACCGCGACGTCTACGGTCATCGCCGCGTCGGTCTGGTTTTGGATCACCACCGGCAACGAGAACACATCGCCGAAGTTCAAGAACCGCGGCGGCGATAGGCGCACCATCAACGGCAGCCGCGCGGTCACGTCGGCCTCGCCGCTGCCGAAGCGATCGGCCCCGGAGACCGCGACCGCCATCACCCGGTAGCGGGTCAGGCTGTCGGGCAGGTTGATCGTCACCGTCGCCTTCCCCGAAGCGTCGGTGCGCACCGCAGGCGCCCACAGCGCCAGCGGGTCGAAGTTCGACCGCACCGCGATCGGCGTGGTGGGCGCGGGTCCCTCGTCGGAGACCATTCCGCCGACCATGCCGCCCGCGCGCTGCACCATGCTGTCGGCCATCATCGGCGACGCCGACGTCGGCGCCGGAGCAGCCTCGGCCATCGCCATGCGCGCCTTTGGACTGCCGCCCGGCCCACCGCGCCCGCCACCCCCAAAACCTTCGCCAGCCCCTTCCGAATCCCCCGCGGTGTCGCCCGCCGGGTTCACGAGGTTCACCCATTGCCGCAGGTGCGTCGTCGCGACGCTGTCCCCGCGACTCGTGTAGAAAACCGAGAGCGGATCGGGCAAGTGGTAGCCCGACAGCGCCAGCACCGACTCGTCCACCGCGACCAGCACCAGCTCAGCGCCAGAGACCGGCGCGCCGGCGGCGTCTTTGACCTCCACGGCGAGCGTGGTGTTGCCGCCCGGATCCAGCTTGCGCTCCGCCGGGGTCACCGAAACCGCGAGGGTGCGCGGCTTGGCAGGGACAACCAATCGGATCGACCCTTGCGCATACGCGACGCGGGCCGGTAGGTCGCGACGGGGCGCGCTGCCGACCAGATCGACAGCGACCCGCACATCGGGGATCCACGACTCCGGCACCGACAGGGTGACCGTGCGACTTGGACCGTCGAGGGTGATGCGCTCGGAGTGGACGAGGTCCCCGTTGCGCACCGTCAGCACGCCCTCGGCCGGCGAAAACGGAGCGAGCACGAAGAGCTTGACCTGCCCGCCCGGCGCGACCTCCGCCTGATCCGGAACCAGCGTGACCTCCTCCATCGCGACGCCGCGATCCGGCCGGTGCGCCATCGATCCGTCGGTGCCCGAAGCCCAAACCCGCAGCTCGCTCAAGTTGGGTCGGCCTTGAGCGTCCACCACATGCGCGCGCACAAGATACTCGCCGCCTACATCCGGTACAAAGCGGCACGGCGCATCCTTGCGCGACGCCAGCATCGTGCACGTCGCGACCGGTGTCTCTTCGGTGACCCAACTGCCGCGCGCAAAGGTCCACGCGCTGCGCACCACGTCCATCGTCACCGGCACGTTCGGGGCTTCAACGCCGCTGCGGTCCACGACCAGCGACTCCACCTCGACCGCCTGCCCCTTCTCGACGAACAAACGGTTGGCTTTCAAGCCTACGTACAGCGCCGAAGGATGAACGAGCAGCGTCGTCGAAGCCGCCATCGCCTGTCGGTTGACGTCGCTGACCGTCGCTTCGACGGTCACGCGCATCGGCCGCGCCGGTCGCAGGCTCTCGAAATGCATGCCGAGGCGGTGCACGCCTGCGGCGTCCGTCGTCGAGGACCAGGAGTGCGTGTATTCGCTACTTTGGCCGCCGCTGCTGCCGTAGCGAGAGTAGCCGCCCTCGTCTCCCGAGCGCCACCACGGTGTCCAAACCCCGAAGCTCCACGCGTCCCGACCGGGCGGCACGAAGCTGGCCGGCTCCGAGCGCACGGTCCAGTCCACCGGCGCGGCGGGCAAGGCGCCGCCTGCGTAGTAGCTGGCGCGGGCGGTGACCACCGCGTCTTCACCGAGCGCCCACGGCCCGTCGCCCACATCGGCGCTGACTTGGAACTCCGGGCGACGGAACTCTTGAATGTCGACAGAGCTGTAGCCGTTGTCGTCGGCCCAAGCGCCCCCGGCTTCGACCACCAGCGTGGCGCTGCCCAAGTCGGGGGTCTTGGGGAGGTCCACCTTCACCTCAAAACCGCCGGTGTCTCCGAGCTCGCTCCGCCCTTCGGCGAGCGGGTTCCCGAGCGACGATCGCAGCGTCCACTTCACCGAGCGGATCGCGGGCTCGGGCAGGGTCACCGTGCTGCCGTTGGCGACGCGCACCCAGCCTTTCCAATGCACCGTCTCGCCCGGTCGGTACAAGCCGCGGTCGCTGGCGAGGTACCAGCGCAGCCTGTGCTCCCCGACGCTGCGGTTCCATCCGCTCCACCGCGACGGATACTCGGATGCCGGCACAAACGCCGTGTCTGCGCCGCGCGTCGCCGTCAACAGCGTGGTCCGGCCGGAACCCAGCGCGATCGTGCCAAGTCCGTCGGGACCGGTCACTTGCTTGGAGTCGATTTTACCAGTTTGGCCATCTTCGGACGTCATCAACGTAACGCCAGAGAGCGCCTTCCCGGTCGCCAGATCGTTTGCCCAGCCCAACACATTGGAACCGTCGACAAACGCGGTGAGGCCCAGCTTGGTGACCTGGACCCAACCCGTCCACGACTGCCGCTCCCATTGGTTCTTCGGGGGCGCGACCTGCTGCACCTGCACGATGAAGTGCCCGAGCCCGTCGCGCGCGTACGGCGCGAGGTCCACGACCGTCTCCACCCGATTGTCGGCGTCTACCTTGACCGGGATCGTCCCCACCGGCAGCGCCTCGCCGGGGGGCTTGCGCCCTTCTTCATTCTCGAGCCATTCCCCGTACGCGTCCCAATCCGTCGGCTTCACCTTCCAGATCGCCACGCGCAGCGCCTTCTCGTTCACCGTCCAGATCGAGATCTTCGGCGGACCGCTCGCATCCGCGACGACCAAAGCTCCGTTGGGACCGACCAGCTGCCGCTCTGCCGCGCCGACGTTGAAGCTCGCGGTCGCGGCTTTGCCGAGGGTCTGGCCGTAGACGTCCTGCAGGCCGCTGGGCAACGTGACGGTGTAGGCGGTGTGGGCGCGGCTCTCGCCGTTCACCCACAGGCTGTTGCCGCTCATGCCGATGTTCACGCCGGGGATGGCGGGGGAGACGGTGACGGACGAAGGGTCAAAAGATTCGGGATCCAGCTCGTTGTTCAAGGTGATCGAAAACCCGTCCCCGGGACGGCAGCCGTTCCAGCCGCACCGGCTCTCGGTGATCGCCAACGGCCCGTAGGTGCGGATCCGCCAACTGAGCGCCTTGGACGTCGTCCGTGGCCCTTCGGCCGAGGGCATGCCGGCGGCGATGGTGAAGGTGGCGGTCGTCGCTAACGGCAGCGGTTGGGTCGGGACCACCGCCACGACGCGATCGGCGAGGTAGCTGCCAGACTTCAGCTCGGGGATCGCCGCGATCTCCGCGGCGGTCGCGAGCCGCAGCGCCGGATGCGCGCCGCCTGCGCTCATCGACAAGGTCGGCAAAACCGACGCGGGGTCGATCTTCTGGTCGAACGCCATCCACACCGTAGGCTGCGCCGGCACGCTCTCCGCACCGACCCGCGGGCTGCCCGGACCCGAAGCGAGCAGCGTCGGCGCGGGCGTACCGAAGGTCCAGCGCACCGCCTCAGCGAGGGGGCTCCCGGTCACGCCGGTGGTGCCAGCCGGGACGTCAACCACGAACGACGTGGCCATCGGAAAACGCGTGGTGGGCTCGAAGATCAGCGTCTTTGTCCCCAGCCAGCGCCACTGGCCGGGCACCGCCGGCGTCACCGAAACGGGCCCCGCCGTACCGCCGGCTACCAGCTTCTGTGCCGCTTCATCCTGCGCAGTCACCGCGACCATCGGCTCTGAGAACGTCACCGACAAGTTAGGCGCGAGCGGGACCTCGCCGTCGGGCGCGTGGCGCAGCACGGAGAGCGGGGCGGGAGCAGCCTCGGGAGCAGCAGCGAGCGCCGCGGAAGGCGCACCGGGGAAGGCAACCTGCACGGAGGCGCCGGTGCGCGGGGGGGGCGCGGCGCCAGCGCGCAAGGAGAGCGCAGCGGTGTCAGTAGGATCCCCTTCTAACGCCGGTAGACGGGCGAGGAGCTGCGCGGTAGCGGAGGCGTCCAACGCCGTCACAGGCGGATGGGACAGGCCGTCGGCGTCGGGCCGAGCCGCCTCGGCGTCATACAGGCGGACCTGAAGCCCATCGGCTTCGGGGTTGGTCGAAAAGGACACAGGTGCCTCCGATGTTTGTGCTCCAACGCCCATTCCCGCCTCAGGCGCAGGTGGGCTCTTGTGGCAGGACATCACCAAGGGGATCAACAAGTAGGAGCGCATGCGGACCTTTTGGGGGCGGTGCCAGGCGATAACGTTCCAGGCCCCTCGAAGCTTACACGCAGCGACGTCAACGAGAACACCGAAGGTCACGCTGGGCTTGCGGATCTCCGTCACGGTGCGTACGGTGAACGCATCGTCCCTAAATCGAAGCTAGATCGAAACCCGTTCGAAACCAAATGCTCGCGCTTGTCGCGTGACTGACCCGAGGCGCCCCATGCTCCTGCTCCTGCTCGCCGCCTGTCACCCCGACAAAGAACCCGAACCCACGCCGGTCGTGACCGGGGATGGCCTGTTCTTGAATGGCTGCCCGATCAAGGACAAATCTGCAGCTCGAACCCTCGTAGACGCCGAGGAGCGCCCTTGGGGCGACGACGCCATGGCTGAGCCGGGAGACGTGCTGCTGGTCAACGAGCGCGCCGCGTTTGTCATTCAAGCGCCCGAAGGCCCGCGCACCTACTACCCGTACGGCGGCACGCCGATCGACGCGGTCGCAGTGGACGGCTGCGAGCAAGCGGGCCCGGAGACCTTAGGAGAAGCCGGGTTTTTGGTCGGACAGCTCGACCTCACCGACTTTGAGTCCAGCACCCTGCACCTTTTCCACGGCGCGACCGTCGAGATCGTCAACGACGGCAGCGACGGTAAAGCAGCTGTCGTCGATGTACACGGCACCGACGACCGCTTCTACCTGATCGAGCTGACGCTCCTGCGTCGGATCTACGAAGCGGGCGGCCGAAAGGAGCTCGGCGACCTCTACGGCTTGGACATCACCGTGCGCTACACCCTCGAGCCCGGGGATGCGGCGCTGAAGATGGATGTGCTGCTCGACGGTGATCCCGTAGGCGACGGCTTCCTCGTCGGCGCGGTGGTGTTCCCCTCGGACCTCGCCGAAACGACGAGCTGGTCGACGGGCGACCTCTCGCTGGGCGGGATCTCCGTGCAGACCGGGTCGCCGTGGATGAGCGCCGGTACGGCTACCGGCTCGACGGCGATCGCGATGCCCGGCGCGGCGATGGGGTACACCGAGATCGCCGGCGTCACCGCGCTCCTGGACATCAATCAGGCGCTTTCGCCGCTTGAGGTCGCCGCCGGCACCGCCGAGACCGCGTTCGTGCTCTCCGTCGGCCCCACCGACGCGGCGAGCGCAGCTGCAGGCTTGGAGTCCCACCTCGACGACCCGGTGCCCGGCCACGCAGCGACGTGGCAGGGTGTCTCGGGCACGGTCAGCGATCCGAGCGGCGCGGGTGTCGCCGGCGCGCAGATCGATCTGGCCTGCCCCAACGACGCGGGCGACGACGAGGTGCTCACCACCTTGTACACCGACGCCGGCGGGGCGTTCTCCGGGCGCGTGCTGACCCTCGGCGACTGCACGCTCACCCCGCAGCAAGAAGGCCGCGACAGCGGCGCAGCGGTCGCGGTCCCAACTTCGGGCGGGACCGGCTTGGCGCTGGACATCGGTGCGCTCGGCGGCATCACCGTGAACGCCACCGATGAAGCCAGCGCCGCGATGCCGGTGCGCATCGAGCTGCAGCGGGACGACGGCACCGTCGTGGTCGGGTTTCCGACCCCGCAGGATCCCGACGTGGCCGTGCCGCCCGGCCACTGGACCGCGTATTTGACGCGCGGCTACGAGTACGAGCCCGCGACCGTCGACGTCACCGTGCCCGACGACGGCACGACCGAGGTCGTCGCGACCTTGGAGCGGGTGATCGACACGACCTCCTGGGCCGGGATGGACAGCCACGTGCACGCCGGGCCGAGCCCCGACAGCCCCGTGCTGCCCGACATGCGGATGCGCACCGCGGCCGCCAGCGGACTCGACGTGATGATCTCCACCGACCATGAGGCGATCATGGACTGGTCGCCGGCGCTCACCGCGACGGGCCTCGAAGACCAGCTGCTGTATGTGTTAGGGAGCGAGGTCACCGCTTCTTTGCCCGAGCACACCAACGCGTGGCCGTTCCCGGTGGCCGATGGTCCCCGCGGAGAGCCGGTGCAGTGGCAGGGCCTCGGCTTTCCAGGCATCTACGCCGCCGAGCGCGAGCGCGGCGCCACCATCACCCAGCTCAATCACGCCCGGGTGAATGGCGAGTGCGGCATCCTCTGCATCCTCGACTGGGATCGTATGGCGGAAGACCCGTCCACCGACGACCCCGCGGCCTTAGGCATGACCGGGGACGGCCCGATCTGGTCCTGGGATTTCGACAGCTTTGAGCTTCTGAACAGCGAGCGCAGCCCCTTCCTCGACCCCGCCGATCCTCGCCGCAGCGGCGCGCTGAACGACTGGTTCGCGTTCTACAACCTTGGACATCACCCGACCGGCACCGGCGTGACCGACGAGCATGATCTCGGAACCCCCGGCACGCCGCGCACCTACGTGCGCGTCCCGGACGACACCATCGGCGTGCTCACCGAGCAGGACATGTCCGACGGCGTGCTCGCTGGCCGAGCGCAGGTCAGCTCGGGCGCCTTCGCGACGGTCACGGTGGACGGCAAAGGCCCGGGCGAGCGGGTCACCGCGATCGACGGCTTGGTGTCGCTGAGCGTGAAGATCGAGGCGCTCGAAGCCATCGACGTCAACCGGGTCGAGGTGATCGTCAACTGCGATGCCGGACTCACCCTCGACGCCACCGCGCCCGACAGCCTCGTCAAGCTCGACACCACCGTGCCGGTCTCGCTCCCGCTTGGCGTCGACAGCTACATCGTCGTGCTGGCGATGGGCGAGAACGCGATGCCGCGCGGCATCACCAACTACGACGCCGCCTCGGTGCCCCGCGTGATCGTCAACCCGGTGCTGATCGACGGCAACGGCGACGGCGTGTGGGACGGCCCGGGCGCGAAGACGTGCACCTGGACGCTGTGACGGTTTTCCGGCTCGCAGCGGCGGGGCTCGCAGCGGCGCTGGTCGGATGCACGGGCCCGTCGGACTCGGGGGCACCGGACGCGTCCCCCGTGTGCACCGCCGTGGGCCCGTTCGACGACAGCCTGACGCTCGCCGACGTTCAAGCCTTAGGCACGCACAACAGCTACCACATCGAGCCTGACACCGTGCTCGACAGCTCGCACGCCTACACCCAACCCACGTTGGACGCTCAGGCCGACGTGGGCGTCCGCGCCTTTGAGTTGGACGTGCACCTCGGGGACGACGGCGCGTTTCAGGTTTTTCACCTTCCCGGCATCGATCCCGAGTCCAGCTGCCCGACCTTCGCCGGGTGTCTGGAGGTGCTGCACACTTGGTCCGACGCACACCCCTGCCACACGCCATTCACCGTGTGGATCGAACCCAAGGACGACTTGGACGAAGCCGCAGCAGGCTTGCATCTGTTGGACGACCACATGAGCGAGCTGGACGCCGCGATTGGCGCGGTCTGGCCCCGCGCCCGGCGGATTCAACCCGACGACGTGCAAGGCAGCGCGGCGAGCGTGTCCGAAGGCATCGCGACGACGGGCTGGCCCTCCCTGGCGAACTCCCGTGGGAAAATCGTGTTTGCGCTGCTGGACGCCGGCCCCCATCGGGACGAATACCTGCAAAACCCCAGTCCCGTCATCTTCGCCGACGCCGACTCCCAAGCAGATCCGTGGGCCGCCACCTTCAAGATCGACGACGCCCCCGGCGAGGCCGCGGCCGTTCAGGCGCTGGTCGCCGCGAACTACCTCGTCACCTCCAACGTCGACTCCGTCGGCGACGACGACGCGACGAGAGCCGCCATGTTCCAAGCGTCGCTGGACGCCGGCCCAAACTACCTCGCGTCCAACCAAGTCGTACCGGTCGATGGATCGACGTACTTGGCTGAGCTGCCGGGAGGCTCGCCACGCTGCCATCCCGCGCGCGTGGCGGCGGCGTGCGGGCCGGGGGAGCTGGAGCCGTAGGGGGGTTAGAGGACCCAGCTAATGGATAGCGATACACTTCCAAGAGTCACGAAAACCAGCCCCGCCGTCATGTCATCGCCTTTGGGTGCCTGAGCATACAAAATGCCAAGCCCGATGGCCTCGAGACCCAGGCCCACGCCCGCGAGCGCCTGGCTCGTCTTGTGTACCCGCCACATGCGGGTAAGATCGTCGGAGCTGGGGACCTTCGGGACCCGCGGGGAACGCTCCGGGAAGGACCAATCGTCGGGATCTGGTTTTTGATCGTCGTCTTCCGAATCCTGATCATCGTCCGCACGCCGAACGGACGGCGTCTCGGCTGCCCGCGACACAAGCACCAGCGCCCCCAAACGCTCGGCCTCCAGGACTTGGGCCTGGGTGGGCGCGTAGCCCGCATCAGCGAGGGTGATCGCGGCAGCACCCGCACGAAGCAGCTCGACGACCGCGTCCGAATCAAGCGGCGGGAGTCCCGCGATGACTTGAACGGTGGCTTCCGGCGCCAGACCGCGTTGAACCTGACGCGCGAGCGCATCTACCTCAGGTGAAGCGGCGAGCGCCGACGAAAAGGCGAGAAAAAGCATGTGACCCCCATTGGTGAAATTCTAAGAGCAAACATCACTAACACTCGCAACCAAAAACGCAGGAGAAAGTAAATTCTTAGGCGCGTTTACGTCACGATAAGGTCAGAATTGGGCAATGCCGAGGCATCGTCAGCGTATACTCCTTCCATGTTCACCCTCATTCTGCTCGCCTGCGCCCCCGCCGCCAAGACCGCAGACTCCGGTGCGACGGGCCACTCCGACACCGGCCCCGACTCCCCGGTCATCGTCGACAACGACTCCGATGGCTACGCACAAGCCGACGATTGCGACGACGCCGACCGCACGGTCTACCCGGGCGCCGTTGAAGTCTGCAACGGCCACGACGACAACTGCGATGGAACGACCGACGAGATCGGCGCCCTTGGAGAGACCCCGTGGCATCCCGACGCCGACAGCGATGGCTACGGAGATCCCGCAGCGTCCACGGTCGCATGCGTTGCACCGGCGGGGTGGGTGACCGACGGCAGCGATTGCGACGACACCGATGGCAGCGTCTCGCCCGCGGCGGTGGAGCAATGCAATCACAAGGACGACGACTGCGACGGGGAGGTGGACGAGGCTGGCGCAACCGGAGAGGTTTACGCGTACCCCGACGCCGACAATGACGGCTACGGCCTGTCGGCGGAGGCCGTCCGCACCTGCGATCCCCCGCCCGGCTACGCCCCCAGCGGCGACGAGTGCGATGACAACAACGCGGCGATCAACCCCGGCGCGACCGAGATCTGCGACGGCCTAGACAACGACTGCTCCGACACTGTGGACGACGGTGGCGTGTGCCCGTGCCCCGTGGAGTACAACGACGACGTGCCCTACTTGTACTGCATGACCGAGCTTACGTGGGCCGACGCGGCGACAAGCTGCGCCACCGTTGGCTATACACTGGTCGCGTTAGAGGGCCCCAGCGAAGAGACTTGGGTGATCGACACCGCGAACACCTACTCCACGGAGTGGTGGTGGGCAGGTGGGAACGATCTTGCGGTCGAGGACGACTGGCGCTGGCCCGACGGCAGCTTGGTCTCCAACTACACCAACTGGCACTCCGGCGAGCCCAACAACTCCGCCGGAGCAGGAACCCAAGAGGACTGCATCCACCTCAACCGTTTCGCTGACTACACGTGGAACGATAACGACTGCGACTACGCGAGCTACTACATCTGCGAAGGGCCGAACTGAACCTGACTTACATGCACAGCATCCGCTGGGTTCCGGTGCACGTCACCACGGAATTGATCATCGGTGATGTAGATGTACCTGTCGACAGCGTGCTCGGCGCCACAGCCACAGCCCGAAAGCACGGTTGCGGAGGCGCCCGATCACCACGCCTCGAGCCCCGCGGTCGCGGGCGTCCCTACGCCAAGGCGTTCGGCCTCGCGGAGCCCGGAGAGCACGGCGGCGTGCACGTTGCCGTAGTAGCGCCAGTAGGTGCCTTCGCCGGCGAACAGCAGCCGATCTCCCTCGGGTTGAGCGAGCGCCTCTACGTCGTCGCGGCTCGCGCCCACCGGCAAGAAGGTGTAGCTGCCGCCCGCATACGGGTCGCGGGTCCAGTGCGTGACGGCCGTGGCGGCGGGCGCCGAGATCGTTCGACCAAACCCCGCCTCCAACGTGGACAGCGCGCCGGACACGATCGCATCGTCGGTCCAGGAGCCCTGCACCTCGCGCGCGAAGCGTCCCCCGTAAAGCCCGACCAGCGTGGGCGCGCCGGCGAGGTCGGTCATGTCGTAGAACTCGGGGAAGGTGCCTTCGGCGTCGCGGGCCACGAAGGTCAGGCTGCCGTCCCACCAGCGCGTGTCCCACGTGAGCACGACCTTCTCCAAATTGGCCATGTCGAGGTGATCCAGCGCGGCCTGTCGGGCATCGGAGAGCGGCGGGTCAAAAGCGATCGTGCCGGCGCGGAGCACGCCCACGGGCACGGTGACGATGCTATGCGTGCCTACAAAAGTCTCGCCCCCGGCGTCCACCTCCACGCCGTCCTCCCCCCAGCGCACCGCCGTGACCGGCGGGTACCAAGACCCTTGCGTGCTCGACACGTTTATGGCCGCTGTGGCGTTTGCCGAAGGCGGACCGGCGATGCCGTGGTTCGCGTTCACGGCGGCGCGCAAGCGGGCACATCCGAAGCTGCACGGCTGAAGGGCGCGGCGGTCCATCGCCGATCCGGACTGGGAGGCCGCTTGG
>CAIUMM010000214.1 GCA_903900265.1 uncultured Pseudomonadota bacterium | reverse complement strand
GACTGCACCGCGCTCCGGATCCGGTGTGCGACCTGCTCGGCGATGTGCGGCGGCGCATCCGGCAGCAGGATCGCAAACTCCTCCCCTCCCCAACGGGTGAACAGGTCCCCCTCGCGAAGCACCTGCCGGCAGATGGCGACCACATCGCGGAGCACCTGATCGCCCACGTCGTGACCGAAGCGGTCGTTGATCGACTTGAAGTGGTCGATGTCCATCATCAGCAGCGAAAGCTGGCCCCTGCTGCTGCGCGCACGCTCCTGCAGCTTCGCAGCGACGAGGTCAAAATGCCGGCGGTTCCCGATACCGGTGAGGCTGTCGGTCAAGGCTTCTTGGTTCAACCGGCTGTTGGAGCGCATCCACTCTCGGTTGGTGCGGTGCTGCACCTCAAGCAGCACGCCTACGCCCAAGAGGATGGTGGTGACCATGAACCCGGCTACCGCCCCGGCCGACACGGGAGAGGCGCTGGGATCGACGGGGCCGCCGCCAACGAGCGTGACCACCCCGCGCAAGCCATTCAGCAACGCAGCTCCGCCACCGCCTACTGCAAGGAGCCGAGTCCCCACCGACCACGGGGCGGCGTGCGAGCGCACCATGTCATACAGCCAATGCGCGGGCGTGAGCGCCAGCAGCAGCGCGACCACCACGACACAGCCCGAGGCGAGCCCATCGTACCCAGCGCCGAACGTGCGAATACCGACCACGGAAAGAAAGGCAACCCCCACCAACACGCGCTCCCAGCGCGGCGACGCCCGCAGCCCAAACAGCTGCCGCATCCCCCCGTAGAACATCCGCGACCCCACCAACAACAGACCCGGCGCGACCACCAATCGTCCCGTATCCGGCAGGTGCTCGCTCCAGAACGCCAGCGAGATCCCCAGCCAGGCGCAGCACATCGCAACGCCGGTCAGGCGAGCCACCCGTCCGAAGGGGCTGTAGAAGAGCACCGGCAACATCGCAAGCCCGAGCACGAGGAGCTCGAAGCCCCACGCGGCCATCAGGTAGCGCGGATCCACAGACATGACGTGCATCAACTCGGGAGCGAAGACCTAACCTGTAGCACAGTCGAGCGTGTGCGGCGGGGAGATGGGGTCGAGAACGTAGCTGGGGTTCACCGAGAGTTCACAGTCATTGGAGGCCAACCAGAGGAACCGCCAACGGTGCGGGCGTACCGCTTGCCGTGCGCCACCGGCGTCGTTACCCCAAAGGCGCACCCATCCACCCGTCTGACGCCGAGCTGTTGAAGATGCATAAACACCTCGGTCTTCGATGCTGATCCGAACGCGGCTCTGGCTGCTCCTCGCCTCCACGCTGGCCGCAGTCGGCTTGGCCGGGGTGACCTCGATGTCCGCCGACAGGCAGACCATCGAAAACGCCGTAGAGCTGCACAAGGTAGACCACCAGGAGCTCTTAGAGACCTACCTCCGGCTGTTCGACAACGGGCGAGAGATCTGGCTGTTCGACAACACGTTCTGGGACGACGCGGTGACCTTCGTTCAAGGGGAAGGCTCGGACGTGGCCTGGGCCGACGCCAACTGGGGGGACGCCCTGTCCACTCTGGACGCAGACGGCATGATGGTGTTCAACAAGACGGGCGCGCTGATCTACCAAAAGGCGAAGGGAAGTCTCCCGCTCGCAGTAGAAGCGATCCAGGCCACAGCGCTGCTGGGCAACGACCCCGTACACCACTATTTCCTGCAGACCGGCAGCGATCTTGTCGAGGTACAAACCGCCACGATCCACCCCACGGCCGACCGCGCCCACGCGGGTCCGCAAGCGGGTGTGGTCGTGCTGTTGACCCGGTGGGACGCCGAAGCGCAGGCTGAGCTTGGAGCGCTGCTCCACGCGGAGGTGGATGTCGTGGCGCCCGGGACAGCAGAGATCGCGCCACAAGGGAGCCTCGTGAGCGTGGAGGTGCCGCTGCGCGACCTCACGGGAGCGCCGGTGGCGGCGATCCGCGCGACGAGTCCAACTCCAGCGCTGGGGGAGCTCTACCATCAACGCGCCAACGCCACCCGGACCATCCTGCTTTCGCTGGTGACTGTGGCGCTGATCATCGCGTTCGCGCTGCATCGCTGGGTGTCCGAGCCCATCTCTCGGCTATCTCTGGCGCTGCAGCGTCGCGATGCCTCCCCGTTGGCCCCGCTGCGAGAGCGGTCGGATGAGTTCGGAGCGCTCGCGCGGTTGACCGAGAGCTACTTCGCCCAGTCCGAGCAAATGCAGGCCGAGATCGCCGAGCGCATCGCAGCGCAGGAAGAGGTCACGCGCTCGCTGGCACAAAAGGAGATCCTGCTCCGCGAGATCCATCATCGCGTCAAAAACAACCTACAGATGATCTCCAGCCTGCTCACCCTCCAAAGCGAACAGATGCCATCGCCCGAGGCGAGGGATCTGCTCACTGAGTGTGTGCATCGGGTCCGTTCGATGGCGATGATCCATCAGCAGCTCTACGGAGTCGAGACCATCGATCGGATCGAGCTCGAGACCTACGTGAACACGCTGGCGGGCTCCTTGCGACTGTCGCTCGCGCCGGAATGCCGGCTCCGCGTGAACGCAAATCCGGTTGAGCTCAGCGTAGACTTGGCAGTTCCCATCGGTCTGATCCTGAACGAGCTGCTGACCAACGCCTTCAAGTACGGCAGCGCTCCAGCCCACGACCGAGCAGACTTGGGCTGGGACGTAGCGGTGACGATCGAAGGCGATGCAAGGAAGTTCATCGTCACCGTTCAGGATCGCGGTCCTGGGCTACCAGATGGCTTTAGCATCTCGGATTCGAGCACCTTGGGCTTGCAGCTGGTACGTGCGCTGACGCGACAGATCAAAGGCAAGCTCACCTCCAGCAGCGCGGATGGGGCCACCTTTACGTTGGAATACACACACCCGGCGAGCTGACCCGCCGCCAAGGCCCTCAGATCAGCCGGATCGCCTCAGCCATACGGTCCGCGAGCGTAGCCGCGGACGAGTTGACGATATCGTCGCCGTGCCCCGGGATGACGCGCGTGGCGCCATCGTTGACCATCGCCTGCAGCGCGGAACGCAATGCCGCTTTGTCATTGTTCCAAAGCCAACGGGCAAACCGGGGGATCGACACCTGCCCGGTGGGCCCGACGAACCACTCGATCGGCGGCTTTGCTTTCGCGACGTTGGTGATCATGTCGTTGAAGATCAACGTGGTCCCGGTGACTCCGCGGACCTCGATCACGCCTTCTTGCTCTTTGATCCCCGGGATGTGCCGGGTACGCACGTTCGCATCGGACGGCACGTCATCGTAAGTGCCGTGCACCTCGGTGGCCTGCGCGACCTTGGCCGCGCCGCCTTTGGGAGCGTACACCTTCGCTTTAGGGTACCGCTCCTGCATGATGCGGCAGTCCATGCGATGAAATCCGTTCGGGACAAGGATCGCAGCGACCTCGCCCCACGCGTCGATGCGCGCCATCTCTTCTTCGCGCAGGGCGACAGCGTTGTGTAGGATGATGCGGCCATCGTCCAATCGAACCAGCGTCTGGATGCGCCGCAGGCCGCTCGCCATCACGCCTTCTACGCGCCAGACCCGGTCGTCGAGCTCCTGAATGGGATCGTGAGGAAGCACGGTCCAAGTGGTCTCGCACACGGCCATCAGGGCTCCAGACCCGCAGGAGCGGGAGCAAGGCTCGAATCGGTCGAATACCCGAGTCGAAACGAAAGAAAATTGAGTCGTACCGTAGGATCCAGGTTGTAGCGCGTGGCGCACCGAGCGCTGCTGGCAGCGTCGTTCCAGCTCCCTCCGCGGGTGACCCTCCGACCCACGCCATCGTCGCTTTGCACCACCAACGCAGCGCCATCCGGTACCTGACCGTCTAAGGCATAGACGGTGCCGGTCCAATCGAGCACGTTGCCCGCCATGCCGCGCACGCCGTAGACGCTCTCATCCAGCGGGGACCCGGTGACCTCAGAGGGCCGAGGCGCCCCGGAGTGACTGTCCCGCATCGTGCACCACGAGGGGTCGAAGGCATCACCCCACGGGAAAAACCGACCATCGACGCCGCGCGCCGCCTTTTCGCGTTCGAGTTCGTCCAACAGGCGCCAGGGACGCCCCGTGGTCTCGGACATCCACGCCGCATACGCGCAGGCGCCATGCCAGTCGACGAGCACGACCGGCGTGTCTTCGGACCAAGGGGCCCCTGCCGCGGCGGTGTCCAGCGAGAACGTGCCGGCCGCGTAGGCGTACAGCAGCGGCCCCACCGTCCCGGGCCCCACGCCCATGAGGCGCGGCGCGTGGCGCAGCGCATCGTCCTCCCGGCCGGATTGGACGAGCGCGTTGAGAAAGCGAAGGTACTTGCGGTGGGTGACCGGAAACCGGTCGGTGACAAAGGACTCCACCCAAACCCGACGCGCGGACAAGGGCGTGCCGGGGGCTTTGGCGTCTCCGCCGGCGAGGAACCATCCCCCGGGAACGTAGACGTGATCGGCCTCAAGCGCGTCCACAGGCAGCAGACGCAGCGGCGCAGGCGCACCAGTTTTGGGGTGAAGGGCGCTCCAACCCGCACCGCGATCGATGCGGAAGGGGTAGACCGCCGTGGACCGACCCGACGCATGCGCTCGGAGCAGCCAGGAGCCCACGGGGAGCGCGATCTGCGCGTTGGAATCCGGCTCCAGCTCCCGGACCGGCTCCGGTACAAGCCGGCGCTGGCGCAGCACGAGGCGCTCCAGGGAGAACCGAACGTCCGACTCGCTGCGAGGGAGCGCCAGATCGCCCTCCCCGTCCAGCCAGCTGATCCCGCGCGCGCGCGACGGATGACTCGCCGGCAAAGCCAATAGATGCCGACGCAAGTGCAGCGCCGCGATGGCTGCGGAGCCCGGATTCAACTGCTGCTCGTGCAGGAGCAGCTGCTCCCGATGGTGCGCCACGAGCGCCGCGTGCGCCTCGGGGGAGTCCGCAGCGTGCGACAAGGCGGCGCGGTAGGCCTGCACCCGCTGCGCGTCGACGAGCTCCGCCTGTCGCTCCAACTCGAGCGCTTGATCCTCCATCTCCCAACAAGCGGCCTTGTCCTCCGCCGACGCCCACTTGGGGATGGCAAGCAGGGCCCGCGCCGCAGACTCTCGCAGCTCGGCTGCAGCACGCCGATGCGACAAGGCCAACGCCCGCGTTTGATCGGCCTCCACCACCATCGCCCGCGCGATGTCACGACGGTGACTGCCCTGCAGCCACGCCTCGACGTCGGACGCAAGCGCGTTGGCATCCGGATGGCGACACAACGGATCGCGATGCATCGCACGGCTGACCACCTCGGCCAAGTCATCGGCAATCGGCAGCCTCGCGGCTTCGCGCACGCCCAACGGTGGCCCGGCGCGCACGGCCTCCAAAAGCTCGCGACCGACCAACCCGATCGACGCGCCTACCGCGTACGGGGCGCGGCCGACGAGGATCTCGTAGAGCACGGCTCCGAGCGCGTACACATCGGCCGATGCATCCACCGGCGTGTCGGCCCCAGCCGCCTGCTCTGGAGACATGTAGTTGGGCGTTCCAGCCACCCCCAAGCCCGAGCGAGACGCGCCCGGCTCCACGAGGCGGGTCGCGATGCCCCAATCGACGACGCGCACCTCGCCAAAACTGCCGACCATCAGGTTGTGCGGCTTGAGGTCCCGATGAACGACGCCCAAGCCGTGCGCAAAAGCGACCGCGCGGCACGCCTGCACCCACGCCGCGAGCAAGCGGTGCAGCGACCACCCGTCCGACGCCTGCACCCACTCGTGGGCGGAAGCCACGTGCACGCGGGCGATCACCGCGTGCAACGACTCTCCGCGGATGATGTCCATCGTGAACCACGGGCGCCCGTCCGGCAACGTGCCGGCGTCATGCACCGGCACGAGGTTGGGGTGCTGGAGTCGCGCTTGCAGACGTGCTTCTTCGAGGAACTGATCGCGCAGAACCGTGTTGTGCATCAGGTGGGCGTGGCCCACCTTCATCGCCACTTCGCGCAGCAACAGGAGGTCCCATACGCAGAGGACCTCGCCCATCCCGCCGGTGCCGAGCGGGTGGCGCAGCTCAAAACGGCCGGCGCTCAGATCTATCGAGGACGATTCAATGCTTTTCCCCTGCGCATCCTCCGCGAGCACGAACGTCGAGCGCGCCTGTACCGCATCCGCGGGGGTGTGCTGCGGTGAGGAAGACGTTTCACGCATCGGCCGGCAACTTTACCACGTAGCGCCGCCTCGTGGTACCCCCGTGAAGAATCGTCACGTCGAGGTTTGCGATAGACCCCGTCGCATGTTCGCTATCTACACCACGCCGCTGCGCACCGTCGCCGGCTGCACCCTGTCGGCCTTGCTTCTGTCTTGCGTGGGCGCTGAGTCCGGGGCGATGAAGCGCGCGCCCAGAACGAACGACTCCGCCGCGCCCGTCGACTCGGACTCCCCCGCAGACTCCGACTCCGCGGTGGACTCGGACTCCGTGGACTCGAGCCCCGTCGACTCCGACAGCGGTCCGATCGACACCGGAACCTCCAATCCCTGCGGCGAAGCGTCGGTGATCCCGCGGTTCACCGCTCCGGCTACGCCCGCCGTCTCTCCGGTCTCCTCAGACCCGGACCAAGGATCGGACAACGTGTACGCGCCCGAGATCGTGAGGATCTCGGATCAATTGTGCATGATGTACTACGGGGGACAAGGCTCGGACGGCCATGACCGCATCTTCCTCGCGACGTCGACGGACTGCGCAAACTGGGCGCCATGGCCGGACCGCGCGCACCCCGAGCCGGTCATTGACAACGGGAGCTCCAACCACGTGAACGATCCCTCCGTCGTGCGCGTAGACGGCACCACGTACCTGTACTACACCGACGCGGCCAACGCAGAGGACGACCGAATCCACCTCGCGATATCGACGGATGGCGTGCACTTCACGTTGCAGGGCATGGTGCTCGACGTGGGCGCCCCGGGGACATGGGACAGTCAAAAGGTGGGACGACCGTCCGTCGTCCTACGCGAAGGCACGTTCTGGCTGTACTATGACGGCAACGACGGCACCGCGCGCCACGTCGGCGTCGCGACCTCGACGGATGGACGCACGTTCACGCGACACCCGTCCAACCCGTTGGTGCTCAACGCCGGCGCAGTGCACGTGCAGCGCATCGCGGACACCTACGTGATGGTGCAAGAGTCCCACGACGGGACGCTCGCTGCGACCTCGGCGGACGGCCTCGAGTGGTGTGATCAGGGCCAGATCTTCGGCCTCACCGGCGCGTCCTGGGACGCCTACGGCCAAGTGACGCCGTTCCTCTACAGCAAGGACGGCTCCCGCGTGGATGCACTGCTGTTCGGCGGCGCCTCAGACGCGTGCTGGTGCCGAAACCGTATCGGCCAAGCCACACCCGAAGGCGACCCGGTGCCTTCCGACCCCGACGACGGGTGCGGCGCCTGCGTCAGCGCCTCGGACTGCACCGAGGCGTGCCGAGACGGCGGCTACGGCCTAGACGGCTACTGCGCGGTGCCCGGGAGCGCCGATCCCGGGGCGTGCTGCGCGTGTGTGGCGGGGGAGTAGGCCCTCATACCAACGGTCGATAAAAAAGATCGCGGCCCAAGCTAGACAAATCAAGATCGCGATGGTAAATCTCAGGAAGAGGAATTCATGCCCTTCATCCTACAGGTTCACCCCCACCTGACCTCCGAGGCGCTCGTCGAGCG
>CAIUMM010000213.1 GCA_903900265.1 uncultured Pseudomonadota bacterium | reverse complement strand
CTGCACCTCGTCGGTCAGTCGCAGGGCCACACCGCGTCTGCGTACGTCCCGGACAATTGCCCGGAGCAATCACCGTACTGGCCGAGGATGCTGGAGGCGATCAAGACGATCCCGGATCATCGTCGGCTACCATCGGCGTAGTGCGGATGTCACCCTCAGCAGGTGACTGGATGAACGCGGACGGCAGCGGCATCGACGTCGTCGAGAAGATCGACGGTGGCGCGCGGCATCATCGACGTGTTCACCCGTGACGACCTCGCCGTGTACACCTTCTCCGTCTCGAAGAACGGCAAGGACTTCGCCTCCTGCCTCGCCAAGTTCACCGGCACGCTCGTCGCGGACGCCGAGAGCCAGATGAACGAGACCTACCTGAGCGGCGCGATCACCGAGGCCGGGCCGGTAAAGTGTGGGCAGTGGGGGCAGTGGGAGCAGTGGCGGGAGTGGGGGCAGTGGGAGCAGTGGGAGCAGTGGGAGCAGTGGGAGCAGTGGGGGCAGTGGCGGGAGTGGCGGGAGTGGGGGCAGTGGCGGGAGTGGCGCGACGTGACGTCTCTCGGGCATTTCTGCGCCACATTTCCCGCACCGTCTCATTGTCGTCCGCGTGGTTCAGGAGCAGGTCCTGAGGGGGAATTAGCAGGAACGCGGGGGTCCACACGTACCGCGTCCAGAAATCCCAGTTTCCGGGTTGTCCCTCGCCCGCCCATGAGGCACCGCCGTAGGTCCAAGAGGTCAGCGCGAAGCGACCCACGGGACCCGCGTCTTCCCAACATTGCTCACTGCGGTCCCACAGTTGTTCCCAACTCAGGGACTCGTACCACGCCATCGTAACGCCATACTTGTTCGCGGTGCGTTCCGCGCACGAGGACCCGTCCTCGCAGTTCTTGAAATCCATTAGACTGGTCTCTGACAGGCTGCCTCCCTCCATCCCAGACGCCTCCCACATGAAACTCGCCCAGCGAACAGCTTCCCCCCCGCCAGCGAGTCGGTCGCGCTCGGCTTCGCTGTCCAACTCGGAAGCAGATACCCCCTTCGTGTAGGAATCAACATCCAACGCACACGCGAGCGCCAGCCCACGTCGAAGCTGCGGCCCCTCGCCCACAGCGAGGGCGAACCCCGTGCGAAGCGCGTCCACAGGACCGAGCGTCAACGAGGCTATGATGACTATGCTGCCCACAGCCCCCCACGCGATCCACCCCAAGGCGCGGCTCAACCCCCAGCCCGTCGTTACCCGCTTTGACTCTGACACCGTTTATCCTTGTCGGCACAGGATGGCGTGGAAGCTAAGTGCCGCGCGGGGGCCTTATTTCGTCAGAGACGGTTTGTCTTCGGTTGAGGGGAGGAAACACGAACGGCTGTCGGTAAGCCCACTTTGGCCTCGTGTCCCACGGCCCCAGCCCCGCAGCCTCAGAGCCAGGGGAAACCGGCCGAGTGGCACCATTACCGTAAACCCTCAGCACCCACCGTCGCTGGACGCCTTGCGGATCCCCGAGCAGCTTATGCCGCTGGGGGCCCACCCTTGCGGCGCACAGTTCCAGACCAAGAGCTCGTCGAGGGTCACTCCGGGTCGGTTGACGCGCACGATGACATCGGAGAGGTAGGCGCGGGGTCGCCCCTACGGTGTGCGCCCGCTGTCCCCGCTGTTGGGGGGCATCGCGTGTTTGAGGTCTACGGCTTCGCTTGCCGACACTGCATTAAGCTAATGAAGTTGCGGTCGATTGTGATCCGGGAGCTTGCTATGACGAGGGTGGTGAGCGGGTTGTTGCGCTGCACGGGCCGCCAGCGGATGCGTAAGCGTCGCGGTACGGGTGGCGTAGCGTTAAGGCGCGCGTGTCCGCCAGTGGGACGGCGGAGGGCCCAACTGCGTCCAGAGCAGGAAATCCCGGCCTGTCGGGGAGCCCAAGGGCCGGCGTCCTGGCCGTCCGCGGTCGCCAGGATCGCGGGCGGAGGCTCCGGCGTTGGGTTGGGGTTCACACGCGCGACGGCCACCGGTGACGCCGTAGCGCCCAGACGGGTCCCAACCCTTCCGCACCCCATCTTCAGCGCGTAGACCCAACGACAAACAAGTGCTCCTTGTTGTTAAGCTTCCCCACCGTGCCGACCTTTTCGCCGGCGGGGTTGTGGATGCCGATCTGGGCGCCGACGTAGCGTTTGTAGTCGTGGGACTGCACCGCGACGGGGCCGCGGGTTTCGAGTAGCTCGACGATCTGCTCGCGGGTGACGTAGCCCTCGTTGCTGAACGACACGACGATGGCGCGGGCCGGGGTGCGGGCGATCACCGTGCGGAGCGCTTCGAGGATGCGTGGGCGGGAGTTGAACACGCTCCTGCGCGTGCGGACGTCCACACGCTTGCAGGCGATACCGTAGAACTCAGGCTTGTCCCACAGCACCAAGGACTCCCAAATGTGGTAGTTTCCAAGATACTTGTGCTGGTTGTAGGGAGGGTCGAGGTACAGAACGTCGCAGGCGGTCGCTGCGGCGTCGAGCGCGTCGAGGTTTAGGGCTTGGCCCTTTCCGGCGGCTGCCCGGTTCAGCACGGCGGGCACACGCAGATCCAGATTATGGAATGCGCGCGGCGCCCATTCCTTCAGGTACGCCATCTGCATGCCGGTGGTCGAGTCTACGCGGTCGGCGGCCTCCATCAGCGCGACCAGCGCGACGGCCTCCCAAGCCGGTGGCAAGTCCAGCGTGGCGATGCGCTCACGGATGGCATCGATGCGTGCGCCGTTGTGGGGTTGGAAGAAACGACTTTTTTCGCAGAAGGTCTCGGTGAAGTATCCAGCCTTCCCGGGCAGCGCATTCAGCTCGGCGATGAGGCGTTCGATGCCGAGAATCTGATCGAGATCGGTCTCGACGTAGCAGCGGGCAAGCGTCGCCGCGTAGGCGTTGTGGTCGTTCGCGGTGACCTGGAGGCCGGCGGCCTTCAGCGCGTGCCCAACCCGCGCTGTCCCTGAGAACAGGTCGAGGACATGGCCCCCGCCCAGCTGTTGCACCGCAGCGACGATCGGGACGACCAGCTTGCGTTTGGAACCCAGGTAACCGATCATGCGCGGGCCACAGCGCCGCGATTGCTTTGCCTACGACGTCCGCGAGACCGTAGACGGTGACCTGCGGGTTCACGCTGGACGCCTCCGGGAACAGTGTCGGCGACGTGCAAGCCCGGCGGGCGTTGGCGCGCCAGAGGCGAATTCTTGGCGAGTTGCTTCCGCGCATCCGTCCAAGCTCGCAGATCAACGGGGTCGAAGCTGAGGACGCTGGAGGAAACCCGAATCAGGGGGATGTCCAACCCACGCTCGGTCCACCGACGGAGCGTTCGCGGAGTGGTGCCGAGGTACTGCGCGGCGCCGTAAGAATCGAGGAGGTGAGATTCGTTCATGGTAGCCTCAATACTTCGTAATTCTGGAACTTTGCGGAGGTTCGTACACGCAATTCTGCGCCATTTCCGAACGTCGGCAGCGGGGTTGCGAGCGTACGGATGCGACGTGCTGCCATGACGAGGTTGGTGAGCGGGTTGTTGCGCTGCACAGGCGAGGTCGACGCGAAGGCGGTGCTCCAGATCGCTTCGCTGATGGGATGTCGGCCACGGGCGAGCGCGCGGGAGGGAAGGCGTACGGACCCAGCGGATTGGCGGTTGGGAGATTGCCCTTGGCGCACGGTGCGCGGTCGACCAGATCTACGACCTCCATGCAAACTTTTCGTTCTCAGCGAGCGACCCATCAGCGCGGTTCCTGAATCGAACCGGCCACCATCGCGAGAAGCGAAGGTCGGCGGCGAGGCGCTACCTTTGGCCCGAGCGACTTCGGTGGGGTAACGGTCTTTGCTGGAGCCCTCGCCCCGGGTGCTGCGCAGGTCGCTTTGTCCGTATAGGCTGAGTGCCATTCCTCGATCCGGTGGGCGTCCCAACGCCAATGCTTACGTAGGCCGCCCACGCCGGCGAGATTAGGGCCGCCAGGCAACCCTGGCCAACGCGCGAGCATTGCGTCCAGTGTGGTTCGACTCAGCGAGAGGCGCCTCGCGACTTCCTCGGTCCCGATCCAGCGGGGCTGCTTTGTGCTCTTGGGTTTCGCACTCATGAACGCACCCGGCCCGGCCCGTCGCTTTCCGACGCCGCCTGATCGTCTGTGGATGCCTTGTCCCCCGATGTGTTCTTTGGGATCGATAAGGCATTCAACCTTGCGATCTCGTCAGCGGGCAGGAATACCTGTGTTCTGTACGCCGTCAGCACTTCCGCAGCTTTCGCTTTTGATTCTGCTTGCTCGGCGGCGCTGAAGGGTACCCGAGAAGTCTTCTCGGCCTCTCCCCAGCTCTCGCCGATGCCGACCTTGACCCGGGCATCAAAGCCCGCGGCGCACGCACCCGCAACCATCGCGTCATGCAACTCGGTGGCGACGCGTGAAGCGTGCACGCCCTTGCATACGACGAACAGCCCATCGTACATTGGGGAGCCCAGAAGGCACCCATGCGGGAGGTGTGCCAGGGCGTAGTCCAGCGCTGCCGCCTCGACGCAGGCCCACCGAGCATTGAGGAGTCGTCGCCATCCCTCCGTTCCCTCTGCCTTTTGGACGATCACAGAACCGCCCGTAAGGGTCTGAACCGCTGCCTCGGAACCTGGCGCTGCGTGATCGGTCCGCGCTTCCCGAACTGCATTAGCGAACCCGGGGAGCGCATGAAGCCAGCGGTGGAACGCGACGGCTGCTTCTTGCGAACCAAGGGCGTCCGCGAGCGTCCCTACCCCGGCGCCGTTGAGCGCGGGCACCGCCGCCCTCTTCATCTTCGCCCGTCCATCGGGGTCCCCTGGCACAAAACGTTTCGCCAACGCCTCATAGATGTCGCCGGGGCGTTGTCCTTCGAACCCCTGAAGGGCGAGCAGTTCAACATCCTTAGTGACCGCGGCCGCGATCATCCAGTGGGCACAGCAGAAATCGACGGAGACGATCACATAGTCCGCCAACCAGGGCACGATCAGGTGCCTCACGGAGTTCGGGATGTTCTGAATCGCAGCGCGAGAGAGATGGATGCGGCCAGAGTCTTCGCGCGTGATCTGGCTCGCCCAGAGCCGCCCGTCACTCGATACCGCTTGCCCAAGCGTGTGCATCGCCCCCTCGAGGTGCCTGCGGATATCCTCACTTGATGTGGTCGCTCGTTCTTGGAGCGCGACCATCTCTTCGGCCAAGCTATGGAGTACGCAACCGTTCCGACCCCGTGATGCTGCGAGGACCCGAAGAGGAGACCGCGCGGCGAGCGCTGCGTCGACTGCGCTCAGCAGCGCTTGGTCTGGCGGCAACGTCGCGGTCCGCTGGCCCGCAGGACGGGTGCGGCGCCGGTGGGCGGCGAGCACGACCGGGTGCAGTCTGACACGGTACGATCTTGCCCGGTCTGCTCCCGCCCGACTCACGGGGCCTCTCTCGCACCCCAGCCGGCTCAAGAGAGTGAGGAGCGATCGGCTGGACCCCGGCCCGCCTTTGGGGGCCTGGATGTTCAGCAGCCTGAACAACTCCACCCGACGGTTCTGTGCGAGGGCGATGAACGCTCCAAGGTCCCCATGGCTGACAGTAACAGACTCCCCCGCGACGAGTTCCGCGGCGCTCACCCCGGCAGCATTCAGGAGGTCTGCGGCGAGCTTGCCCCCCAACAGCAAGTGGCGCATGTCGGTCCAGGATGGGAAGCCTTGTTCCTCTTCATCTGCCCGCCGTAGTAAACCGGGGTCTGTCGTAGCGACCAGCAGATCGACCGGACGCTCATGACGGTGTTCCCGCTCCAGATACAGCACGCCGTCCAGCGCCTGCGTGTAATCTGCCAGCTCGACCTTGCGGCGAGCGATGGTCCGAGAATCTACGACGCCGCATTCCCGATCCTGAAGATCCTGAAGGTAGGCCTCGACCGCCCGGGCCCGGGCAGTTGACCAGCGCGCGGTCGCTTCAGCGCTGGCTTTGGTTGGCGCACCCGACTTCACGAGCCACCCGTCCCGAGTGAGTCCTGCCGCCACTGCGACGCGCGGGGCGGGGCGGAGGGATGCCGCCGCTGCACCGGCTCGCTCGGCGACCAGCCGGTCCAGCTCCGTCCCCGCCCGCGCCCGTCCTCCGAGAAGCGCTGCAGACGCCTGCGCGATGGCCTGTTCGTCAGCGTAGTGCTCCTTAGTCTCCTTGGCGTCCGGCTGTCCCGGCGCCGCCCACCATTCGAGGTCCGGCGTTCCTCGCACACGGCACGCGAACTGGAGCGCGTCCTCCAAGACGGGTCCTCCAGGCCAGGTGGAAAACTCCAAGAATACGTGCGAATACGTTCTGGAAGCAGTGATTTTTCCTACGCTGACCCCCGAGACCAATGAGGGAGAGACGATGACGACGGGTTCGCGATCCGGCGAAGGGTCGCACAGCCATTCGGCCACCCGGGCCTTCTGCGTGGTGCGCGCGGTGACCACCAGCGGATCCATGCCGAGGTGAACCATTTCGGCGGCCACGATTTCGCATGCCATGCAACTGGACGAGGCGTAGAAGACAGGGTGGGTAGCGGCAGCCTCGATTGCAACATCGCGAAGCGCGGCCCAGTTCGGCTGTTCGATCGCCGTCCCCCGGCGCTGATGCATCTCGACAACGATGTGGAGCAGCCGCGTGGACGGCCGAGCACGCCGAACAAGCTCGGCCATTGCCCGAACGTCCCGATCCGCCCAGTCCGCCTCGGCGCACCAGACTTCGTCGGCGTCGCGGAGCGCTTGAAGAAGGGCACCGTATACCGAGCCGCGAAGGAGACCCATCAGCCCGATGCCGCGCGCGAGCGTCCCTATACAGCGCCTGGCCTCGTCGATCACCAAGACTCCGCCCGCCCAACGTTTGGAGAGAACGCCCATCTTGTACGGCGTTAAGGCGATGCGATCTATGTCTGCAAAGGTCTGTTTGAACCGGCTGCTCGCAGCGGGGGCGTGGGTGGTAGCGTTGAACTTGCTGGACATCGCCGCGACTGCGGCGCTGCGATCAACAACGCATACCAAGCGTCCTCGTGCTGTCAGTGCCGCAAGTGCCGATGTTTTTCCGCTGCCTTTGGGGGCGTCGAGGATCCTGACGGGGTACTGCGACCACACCTCGGCCTCACCGGCGAGTGCAGCGAGCACAGCGGGCGAACGCACAATCAGCCTGTCGATGAAGATGCCTCCACCCAGGTCTACACCGACCATAAGCGAGGAAGCAGCGTCTGCGTTACAAGGTTCAGAAGGGGTATTAGTGTGCGTCACGGTCATCTTTGTGTCGATTGTCCGATCGGTAAGCGGCCCCGATTTGCTCCGAGCTAAGAGATACTCCCCCGAAACTCCGTCCTATTTCCCGCAGAGGCCGAAGTGGCGCGACGAGGCCCGAAGACCAAACCTCTCACCATCGGCGTCACCGGTCGACTTCGGCTTGAGACGGACGGCGGGCCCGTGGCGGTGGCACTCCTTTCACTCGCCGATGGAAAGACGCCGGCCGAGGTGCAGGAGTTGTGCTCACGTTCGTCGACGTGGGTGAAAGAGGTCAAACGAAGGTTCGCAGCGGGTGGAATCGATGCCGCTTTGCTTTGTCGAGCACCGGGTCGGCCTGCACGGGCACCGGCGCCTCGACCCCCGAGTCTCATCACCGGACCCACAGATGCGCAGTACCGAGCATCGTCAGGCCTTGGAGACGTTGCCGCTGGCGGCGTCATAGGAATCTCCGCAGCTCCGCCCGGCGACAAGTTCGATAGCGTGATTCCAATCCTGGATGTCCGGATTCCGCTCGGAGTGCTTGAGACGCACATCAATGACGACGGTAAGAGCGGGCTCAACTGGCTGCTGGAATTCGGCGTGGCCCGCGGCTCCGGGCCGAAGGTTCGCCGCGAAGGCGGTCCGGATCGGGCGAGCAGGGTGATCATGCCGGTCCTCATCCTCCGACCGTGCTTGCACCGCCTCATCGATCGCGAAGCGCTTCGGCCAGCGATCGCAAAGTGGGTCCAGACCCGAGGCCGCCGTCATGTCCAGCTGGTAGGTGCTGGCGCGTGGGCGATCCCGGAGGGGGCGGGTCGCCCGGAGCGCCGGTGTCCAGCACCGGGGGACCTCGAGGGGCTTAGCGTGGAGCGCAGCCGGGACTGGGTCCGAGGGTTTCTAAGAAAGCGCGCGATCCACGGGCCGCGAGAGGGAGAGGACGCGTCGATCGCCCCGTCGGCGCACGATGCGCTTCGGGTACGCGATGCGCAAACGCATTGTCCGGCCTTTTTTCTGACGCACTGGGCACGTTTAGGTGACTGGCAGTCGCGAAAGCTGACGTCCCCCGCCGCCCTCGTCTCCGCCCGCCGTCGCCAAGGTGAGGCCCGATCCCGAGCCAGAACCGCCCTACCGTCGGCGGATATCGATCTCGTGGTTCAACTCCGCCACCTCGGCGTCCAACGCTCGGTGAGCCTCGCCATCGTGCTCCTTGCTCTCACGGGAGCCGTCGCTGGGTCTTTGTCCCGCCGGACGAAGCACTGGCAGATCCAGCAGCACGCCAATTCAGCGGGGCGGTCCTTTCTGGTGCCACTGCTGGATGAGACCCACGTCGAGTTCGAAACCTTGGACGACGAGGATCCCGACTGGCGCTACGTGAGCGCATGGCTTCAAGGGGATGTGCTTCGCGATGCGATCGACGCGCTTACGGCCGAGCCACCGCCCTGTTCCGACCCGCGGCTTCGCTTTCGCCCCAGCCCGTTTCTTTTAGGAAGTTGGCCGCCCCCGGCAGGGCCCGGACCCTGGAGCTTTGTCATCCTTCGGTTTGTAGCCACCGGTCAGGACGCGGCTAAGGTCAGAAGGCTGGAGCCGAGTGGAGCGGCGCTCAAGTATCGGGAAGACGGATCTGTGGAGTTGACGACAGGGGGCTTCGTGAACGCGACCCCAGACCGAGCAATAGCGGTAGCCGAGGCGATAGCGCGAGGGGAAGGGGCTGCCGGCGTCATCGACGCGGCTGTGGCGACTCCTCGCGACAACGAGGGTGTACACGTCGTGAAAGACCCACATGTCCCAATTAGCGCCTAATTGGGGCATGTGGGTGCAGGGGGGTCTGACTTCTCCGCCTTCGGTTTACGGAGGGGGCTGCTTTTGTCAAGGCGATGTCCTGCATGTGGTGGGTCTGCTCCGCCGCTGAAACAAACCCGTCTTTCGTCACGCGTTGCACTCCCGCTGGAGTGATGAGCTCGTGGCAGATCTGGCAACGCCGTCTCCGCGTCATGCACGCCTCCGGTCGAAGCTTAACCCAGTATGGCACAGGACTATGTTCAGGTGAGCAGACCCCGAACTGGTTTTAGTGAGCGGATCGGCGAAGAAGGGCACAGGCCACCAGTCGCTTCTCGGCTCCGCCGCGGGACAGCAACTCGTTCATGTGGTTTTTTGCACGGACGGACCGGAGCGTGTGCAGCGAGGGGCGCGGACCGTCAGCGCTACGCCTTGGCCCATCCCGCGGCCGATGCTCTTGCGTCCTCCGGTGACGACGCTGTGGCGATCCTGCTACCCGACGTCAGAAGAGCGTTCATCCACTCCAAAGAATGACCTCTCCAGTCCTCGGAGTGGAGTAACCAGTCCGCCTGTCGCCCAGCATGAAGACCGGGGATCACGTCACCGGCGGCGTAAGACCGAGCGGTCCATCCGGCCGCCCGCGTCCACTCCGCCTGTGCCGCTGGATCTTCCGGGGCACGGGGCAAAACGTCACCGGTCGGCCCGACTACCAACGTGACTTTAGCCCCCTGGGATGACGTCTGGGTGTACCAGAACATCCAACCGCATAGGATTTTCGGCTTCCAGCTGAGCTGCCGAGACCCCTTCTGGCGCGGCACCGCCGCTGCATCGAGGCGCGCTATATCGATCTCCGCATGGTCAACAGCTGCCTGCATTTCCTGAAGCATCGCAGGCAGGTGAGCGGCCACCCGCGCCTTCAAGAGCGCCTCCGCGCGTTTCCACGCCGCGGAGGATCGCTCGGGGCCGTTGACCACGAAACCCACAGGAAACCCGCCAAACTCCTCCGTCATGCCGGTTGGAGTCGAGATGCCCGCCGTACCGAAGTCGTCTGCGATTTGGGCAGATTCTGCTTCTCCGAAAATGCGTTGTGCCCATTCGTCCAGCACAACGATTTCCGACAGCGTCAAGTGCCGCGCTTGGCCATGCTTAGCGACTATGTATGATTCAATAAGGCTTAGTCGTACGGGGAACGCTACAGACATTGCACCTCCTATTTTCCCCGTAATCCGCCGGACGAGAGGCGCACGTAAAACTTTCCTTGGCTCCGGCGTAAAGGGATGCTCGCTCTCCTCGCGTGCTCCGACTCCAGATATCCGTACGCTCACAACACCCCGCAGAAAGTCAAAAAATGGCGTAGAAGTGAGCGCGGAAAACCCATCAATATGCTATACTTAATCAGCATTTGAGGCTGACATGAACGACCCTGCACTCCTCGACTCCTTCGGCGCCGCGCAGTTTCTCGGCACCACTCCGCGAACCCTCCGTCGGTGGATCGAGCGCGGGCTGGACATCCCCCTGATTCGCGTGTCCTCCCGCGTCCTCCGCTTCGACCCCGTTGATCTGCGAGCTTGGACGGAGGCGCGAAAGCAAGCTTCCGTTCAAGCGTTGAAGCTCGCCGCCGCTCAGGCGAACAAGACGAGCCTCCGCCCACCCGGATCAGGTTCTCAAACCTCGTGAACCGTATCGACCTCGACGAACGCGACACAGATGGCAGGGTGCACCCTGGGAAACGAGACCCGTAAGGCACCCGCCCCATTGGTCACGCGATCCTCGAACTGCTCCTGTGACAAGCCAAGGCCAAAACATGCAATGATTGCCGTGCCAACGAGGCCTCGGCGCATCAGAGACTGCATCTTGGCGATGTCTTGGCGGATCTCTTTGGAAGCGGTTCCTGGGCCTTGGCTTTTTTTCAGCGCCTTGATCTCCAGAGCCGTGACAGCCGCGGTAGCTCCCGGGAGCCGGATGAGAAAGTCCACACGGCGTCTGAGGGCCTCGCCGTCGGAACAAGGCAAGGTGATTGAGTACTCTCTGCTGAAAAACGGACGACCAACGGATGGGTCGTTTGTTGGCTCGATCGCCGCATTGCAGAGCGCCTCCCAGATGGCCTGGTTCGCGACGCCTTCGTAGGCTCTCCCCTGATCCCGGCATCGGCTGAAGACCTGACGGGTCTGCTCCGCGTGCCGAAGGGATCTGCAGACGAACTTCTGCACAGCGAGGATGGCTGCCTCCGCGATCGGGGTGCGGGGCGGGGGGCGGGGGGCGAGGTACACTCCTTGTCCGCACTGGATCAACGCCGCGTGCCGGGCGGTTCGTTGCCCGGCTGGCGGTTGACGCCGCGAATTCGCTACGGGAGATGACCGGGCGCTCGTTTTCAACCGCCACCTCCTGAAACAAGCTGGGAAAGCATCGAACGCTGAGGCAGGGGCTGGGGCACAGATTTGCACGCGACGCGAGCCTCACACCGATCGAGTTCATCTTCGGTCTGGAAAAGACGCCGCTCGTGGCTCGCCCGCATCCACTCCGTGCCCGCGTACACGGCGCCCGCCACACCCGCCATATAGGCTGCTGATCTGGCCGTACCCGAGAGCTTAGATCCATTTACCAAGAGTGCGACCGGTGCGAGCGCCCCCGCGAAGCCGATGAAGCCGTCGCGCAGAAGCGGACGATCTGCGGCTTGACGGTCGCGGAGGCGCTCCATCCGCTGCAGCAACACGCGCAGCTCTCCGCGGCGAACCGCATCTTCATACGCGTATTGGGCCAGCGTTTGCTGTTCGCTGCCGTACTGCTCAGACAACATGAGCGATCGGCGACGCTCACCGGCAGCGGCGGCAACTTCGTGCCGCGTCGCTGCGCGTGCCCAGCCGGGCCCCTCCAACGGAGGTTGCGAAGACCACGGGTCTGGGACGACGTCCGGCGGGGGCGGATCGAGATGGGGCAGGGTCGCGGTCATTGGGCCTCTCGTGCGGCGTCGGTGTCTTCTGCTTCAGCAGGCTCGGCTGCGCTGGGGTCGAGCCTTGTTAAATCCAGCCAGCTCTTCCATTGGGCGCGGCCGTGCTCGAACGCGGCCGTCCACGCCTCGGATCCGCCCGGTGTCGCCATCCACGCCGTCCACGCCATTGCCATTCGGCGTCCGTGATCATGGCGAAAAAACGTGCGGGTAATGCATGCTTCGCACGAGAGGTAGTCCAGTCCGTACCTATCTTTCCGGGCCGACGCGGAACCGACCTCACCGCAATAGATGCAGCCCAAGGGCGAACGAAGTTGTAGTCGTTGAACCTTACCAAAAATGACCTCATCCCAGACGATCGTTTTTTCCATCGAGGCGCCCATTCTGTCGAGACGGGCGACACCGTCCCCCAGCGCCGGCAGGCCGCGAGCCAGAAGCGGATTGAACAGGGAGGACGGCGCGAAGGCGAGGCGGGGGTACCTGACGAAGGCGCGTGTCGAACACTTCTCGCAGTGCACTCCCCAGGACCGAGCGTTTTTTGCAGGCCGGTATTGTGCGGCAGGGAGTCCACAAAAAGGGCATACCGTCCTAAAAGGGGGGAGGGCGCCCCCGGGGCAGCCGCTCAGTGACACGGCGCGCGTATACGCAGCCTCGCTCCATACCCAAGGTGGCGTGCCAATGGCCTGCGTCATGAAACCCCCTCCTTGCGCCGTGGGAACGGGACGACGGCCCCGACCTTGGGCGGCGTGATCTTCGCTACGTCATCCACGCGCCAGACCGCCGGGGCTCCGGCCACGCTCCATCGGGTCTTGATTAGTTCAGCTTGAAACTCTTTTACTTGAACGTGGGTGTCGCAGTCGTAGGCGATGCGCTCGCCGCCCATCGGACCGCCCCGTCCATTTTGGTGTACGACTAAAATTATTCCCATGGTGGTCGCGATAGACGCGCACCATTCTGAGCTGCAGCCCAACACGGTGTAGCTGTCAACCACCACGAGGTCACCGCCCTCGCGTTCGAACGCTGCGACCTCGTCGTGCACGTCACGCAGAGCTCGCTTGTCCGACACCAAAGGGTTGCCCACAGAAAGCGTAGGGTTGTCGAGGTACCCCAAACACTGCTTTAGCCTGCGGACAGTCGATGGTCCCGCACCTTCTTCGGCGCTGACGAGTAACACCTTCAGCCCTCCCCCCTTTGAGCCCTGCCCCCCTTGTAGCGCGAGGCTGAGGCCCATGTTCATCGCCAGCGTCGATTTTCCGCTCCCGCTGGGCCCACTGATCACGGTGTAGCTCCGACGCGGCTGCCGAATCGCCTCGTACCCGAATGTGAACAGGGTAGGCGAAAACGCGGTCTGAAGCAGCTCTGCTACCCCCGTCGTTGCCCGATACTTCCGACGATGAGGGCGCGCACCCGGACTTCCGTATCGGGCACCATCACGAGAAAAAGGAGTTTGAATAAGCACTTCTCCGAGACAGCTGGAACATGTGGTTGAATAATCCGACCACTCTGAGCCGCAAGAGCAGCATCGCCACAACACCCATGACCTCCTTGATTGACTGGTAGTATTGATGAATGAGTAAAGGGGCCAGACCCAGAACTCTCACTGGGGGGCTTTTGGTTGTTCTACGTCGAATCTGGTCTTTAGACTGTGCATCTCCTACTCTCGGGGCGGCATCATTGGTTTTGGATCCGGCTGCCATAGGTTGACCGCATAGAGCCACCGAGAGAGGTTCAGAACATCACCCTGAGGTGGCCCCCTCTGCGCGAATGTTAAAAATCGGGGCCGCCTCCGACTGGCACCCAAGGTCGCGGATCAAGATCTCGGTCGAGTTACTCTGCGCATCTTGCTCCGGTGACCTTAGTGTTTCCTCTGCTTTTCGCTGTAGGCGAGGCCTTCAGCGACAGGATGTCCCGCCACCCCGCGGGAACGAACCTCGGCAGCGTAGACCAATTCTGTCCGGCGTCGCGGTGCGTCTTTGACAGCAGGAACGGGGCAAATCCCAACCGCTTACGCCGAGGGGGGGGCATCCTGCCCGCATGGTTGCAGGTACCTTCTGGGCGTAGTCGAAACAGGTTCCGGGCGAGATGGGCGCATATCTACGAAGTTCGAACATGACCCCCGCGGCGCGCGATCGACTCGCCCTAATGTGGGGCAAGGCCGCCGAGGGTGTCCCCGGCGGGTGGCACCCAGTTCTTCTACACATGCTCGACGTGGCAGCGGTTGCCGGCGTGCTGCTTGAGGATGGGATTGCACCAGCTCTGGGTGCCACGTTGAGGTCCCCTGGTCTGTCCGACGCCTGGCTCGGTCGTATCGTTGCTGCACACGATCTTGGAAAGATCTCGCCCGGCTTTCAGGCAAAGGTTCCCGCCCTCTTCGAAGTCCTGATAGCTTCGGGGCTCAAGCGGGTAGAAGGGGCCGAGACCGACCACGGTCGGGCGACTTGGTGCTTCCTTCCTGATATTCTCGTTGGGGAAGGGCTCGGAGACCGTTTCAGCGACCGCGCCTCCGCTGCGGTCGCGGCGCATCACGGCGTGTTCATCAGGGACGGCGAAAGCGGTCGTTTCGGCGGACAAGTCTGGAAAGACCTGATCCACGAGGCGTGGGAGGTGCTCGGCGAGGCCCTGGGAACCGGACACTGGTCCGGAGAAATACGCGACCCCGGCGATGGCTGGCAGATCGCCATGGCAGGGTTGACGTGCGTCTCGGATTGGATCGGCTCGAACACTGAGTGGTTCCCCTACCAACCCAACTGTAAGCCTGACGCAGAGTACCTCGCGACTGCGCGCCAGCGGGCACACCACGCGCTCGCCGAACTCGGATGGCTGCGTGTTCCCACATCGGCTAATCCTCTCACGTTCACCTCCCTTTTTCCGGGGCGAACTCCAACTCCCCTCCAGACGGCCGTCGAAGCCCTCGCGGCCGAGGATGTCGGATTGATGCTCGTGGAGGCGCCGACCGGCGTAGGAAAGACGGAGGCGGCCCTCGCCGCGACCGAACAGTGGATGTCGGTCCATGGTCTCGGCGGGTTTTACTACGGGCTCCCCACCCAAGCGACCGGAAACCAGATGGTCGGTCGGCTCGAGGCATTCCTCTCGCGGCGGTTCGTTGGGGCCCGGATCAATCTTCACCTGGTACACGGCTTGGCGGATCTCAACCCGACCTACGAGGCACTTCGCCTGCGGGCGGTCTTTGGGGGTCCGGGCGCCAGCGGGAGCTTGGACCGGGCGGACGTTGTAGCGGATGACTGGTTCCGCGCACGAAAGCGAACCCTGCTATCCCCGTTCGGTGTCGGGACGATTGACCAAGCGATGCTGGGAGGGCTTCGTGTGAAGCACTTTTTCGTGCGGCTGTTTGGCCTTGCCGGCAAGGTGGTCGTGATCGATGAGGTCCACGCCTACGACACCTTCATGTCCCGGATTTTGGACCGGTTGCTCACGTGGCTGAGAGCGCTTGGTAGCCCCGTAATATTGCTTTCAGCGACGCTCCCCTCTGCTCGGCGCGCCGAGCTGTACGAAGCATGGGGCGGCCCCCCGCCCCCGACAGCTTCGTATCCGCGAGTCACAATGTCTGGTCGCCTCGGTGCGAAAGCCCTCACCGTCGCCGCGGGCCGCCGCGTCACGGTAACGCTCGCTGAGGCGCCTCCGAAGGCGGGGGAGGTTGCGGACATGCTCTGGGATTGTCTTGCCGACGGCGGCTGTGCTGCGTGGATTTGCAACACGGTCGCGGCAGCCCAAGAGGCTTACGCCGCGTTGCGCGCCATCGGCGTCCCGGCGGATGAACGACTCTTGTTTCACGCCCGATTCCCTGTGACCGACCGCCTCGCGCGTGAGAAGCTGGTCATCCGCCGACTCTCCCGCGATGGTGATCGCCCTAAACGCTTGATCGTGGTGGCGACGCAGGTGATCGAGCAAAGTCTCGACATCGATGTGGATGTCATGGTGACCGAGCTGGCACCCATCGATCTCCTCCTTCAGCGAGCGGGCAGGCTCCAGCGGCACGACCGGCCTGACCGGCCCCAGCGACATCGCGCGCCTCGCCTGCTCTGGATCCCGCCGGCTCCCGGACCAGACTTTAAAAAATCGGGATTAGTCTACGAACCCCACATTCTGCTGCGTAGTTGGCTCATCGTCAGGGCGCGCACCTCCTTGACGACCCCAGACGACGTCGATGAATTGATCGAAAGTGTCTATGATGACCGCCCGTGCACACCGGCGGAAGGTGCCTTTGAGGAGCGATGGATGGAAACTCGGACAGCAATGGAGACTGAGCAGCGAGGTGCCTGGCGTAAAGGCGGAGTGGCGCTGGTTCCGTTGCCCGACATTAGGGGTGGACTTACCGCCATGCTCGACCCCATCGCGGTTGACCCGGAGGAGGAACCGGGTCGTGCGGGGCTCCCTGCTCGCACCCGCGACATTGACCAGAGTGTGGCCATTGTCTGCCTCGCGATTGTAGACGGCGTTTTGGTGGTGGGGCCAGATGACCTCACAGAGGTTGACATGGAGAGCACCCCTGACGCGAGCCTCAGGCGGAGGCTCGCGGGAAGGGTCGTGTCGGTTACGCACCGCGGATGGGTGCGGCGGTTGCTGACGGTGCAGGTTCCACCTCACTGGCAGCGTCATGCCACCAGTCGGAACTGGCACCCGATCGTTTTTGACCAAGGGACTGCGGTGGTAGAAGGTTATGTTCTGCAGCTGGACCCAGACCTTGGGCTAATGCTCGCTGCGCCGGGGGAGGCCTCATGACATTGTCCTACAATCTAATCGATGAACCTTGGATCCCGTGTGCTCGGCTTGACGGGTCGCACGTGATGCTCGGACTGTCATCGGTGGTTCGCGACGCGCACACTCTTGAGGGGATTCATGACCCATCCCCTCTGGTGACTCTGGCGCTCCACAGACTACTTCTCTCAGTGATCCACCGGGTGGTAGACGGGCCACAAGACGTAGCGCATTGGAAAGCGCTCTGGACAGCTGGCAGGCTGGATCCTTCCGTTTTCGCCACCTACTTCGATCAGTGGCGCCATCGTTTCGATTTGTTTGACCCTGTGTGGCCTTTCTTTCAGGTGGGGGGGCTTGCGACGATCGACGCGGATGGCACGCCCACGGAGCCATCTCCTGTCGCGCGAATGGTCGTCGAGATGGCAAGCGGGAACAACGCGACGCTCTTCAGCCACCAGCGAGATGATCTCTCCCCCCCGTATCCGTCCGACGCAGTCGCCCGCTGGCTGGTCACCCTTCAGGCCTCTGGCCTTGGCGGGGGCCAGGGGCCGAGGACAAACCTGTTCGGCACCCATCCCTATGCATCTCATGCCCCGTTGGCGGGGCAGGTCTCGGCGATGCTGGTTCGGCCGAGCCTGTTCGAGACGCTGATCCTGAACCTCGTCACATACGCGGGCGATTCGCCGTTCGCGCGATCTGGAGAGGACTTACCCGTATGGGAGCGCCTCGTTGTTCGACCGCCGGGGAAGGTCGCTCCTGATGGCTACCTCGACTGGCTCACGTTTCCTGCGCGTTACGTTCGTCTGCGACCGGAGTCTGATGGTGTCCGCTTTGCTTGGATAGCGCCAGGACTTGCGGTTCAAGCAGACGACGTCTCGACCTTCAATCCGATGGCGTTTTACGTCGCGAGCACAGACGGTCTTCGTCCGGTCGCTTTGCGGGAGGAGCGCGCGGTTTGGAGGGACAGTGGCGCGCTGTTCGCGGCGGGGAAGGGTGATCCATATGGCCGTCGACCCCGGGCTCTGGATCAGGCTGCGCAGCGCCAGATTAAGAGTTTACTGGGCACAAACCCAGTGCTTTCTATTCGCTGCACCGGGTTGGCCAACGACAAGGCGAAGCCGCTGTTGTGGCGCGAAGAGACAATGCCAACGGCAATTCGGCTTCTTAACGACGATGATGCGGTGGCTGCGGTTCGCGACGCTATCGTCGCGGCGGAAACGGGCAATGATGCCTTGTCGAAGGCGTTCACTCGTCTGGCCGGCGTATGCCTCGAAGCCGACGGGAAGAAGCCCGACCCCGCCGATGTCGGACGCGTTCGTACCCGAATGCTTGCCGCGGCAGGATATTGGTCTGCGCTCGACAGGCATTTTCTGGATTTTCTCCGCGCTTTGGGCGGAGATCTGGACATGGCCCTTATCGCTTGGAAAGCTCAGGTCCTCCGCAGCGCGAACGCCGCATACCAGCGGGGCGCCAATCGTGTTGAGGGTCCCTTGGCCCGTCGGCTACACGCGCAGATATGCGGCGAGGCCGTGCTTTACGCCGGCCTGCAGCGCCTCAAACCCGCGAATCCTTTACCAGAGGCGGCACGCCAATGACTCACCCTTTCGTCGATCACCTCTACCGTCTGTCCGCTCGGGATGACCGTGCGGCTTTAGCCGCGCTTCGAAGAGGTCTGGGTAAGCCCCCCGGGACCGTCCCAGCGATGTACCCAATTCTGATGCCGTTCATACCTGAGGAGGACAATCGCCCTGGCCGCGACGATGTGTACTACTTAGTCGCGTCGTTGTATGCTCTTAATCCGGTGCGGGAGGACGACCTCGATTTGGGCGCCATGTACGAACGTTTGGGCGGCAATTCCAGCACCGAGAGCCGATTCCGAGCGCTGTTGCAGGCGGACCGCGACCAATTGGCTTCCCACCTGCGCCAAGCGATGAGCCTCGCCCGGTCAGGGAAGCGGCGCACGGGCTTGGATTGGCAACTCCTCCTTCACCACCTTCGCGGATGGGACCACCCCGACGCCTGGGTCCAGCGAACTTGGGCTCGCAGTTTCTGGCGCCCGTCAACATCCTCATCCCCCTGAACCCGGAAGACCCATGTTCATCGAACTGCACATTATCCAAAACTTTGCTCCTTCTAACCTGAACAGAGACGATACCAATTCTCCGAAAGACTGTACCTTCGGCGGAACGCGCCGTGCCCGAATTTCGAGTCAGTGTCTGAAACGGGCCATCCGGACAGCCCCGGTTTTCCGGGAGTCCGTTGCCGACCGCGTCGGCGTGCGCACCAAGCACCTTTGCGAGCAGATTGTCATGCAGCTCGGCCGCGACCCACAGGAGGCGCGCGAGGTTGTCGCAGCAATTTTGGCGGAGGCGGGGTACAAGCAGGACGGGGGGAAGACCTCGGTGCTCCTGTACCTGTCGCCAGGAGAGATCGATGCGTACGCTGCGGCAATCAAGCCCCACTACGACCGGCTGCGCCCGCTCGTCCTCGATATGAAGTCCAAGGATGCCAAAGCCCTGGCCGAGGTGAATGCCGCCAAATTGAAGGCGCAGGAAGCCAAAGCTAACGGCGAGAAAGTTGCTGAGGTGAAGACAAAGCCCGTGGGCAAGGCCAAGGAGGCGGAAGGCTCCAAGCTTGAATTAGGAGACCTCAAGAAGAGCCTCGCCGCGCTCGGCAGTCATACCACAGAGGCCGCGGATATCGCACTGTTCGGCCGGATGGTCGCCGAGACGACCAATATGAATATCGATGCCGCGTGTCAGGTAGCGCACGCGATCTCAACCCATCCGGTGGCTGTCGAAATGGACTTCTACACGGCTGTTGATGACTTGCAGCCGAAGGAGGAGACCGGTGCCGGTATGATGGGCATCATCGAGTACAACAGCGCGTGCTTCTACCGCTATGCTGTCGTTAAGATTGAAGACCTTGAACGTAACCTGCACGGTGACCGGGACTCGGCAGTTCAAGCGGCTATCGGCTTCTGCAAGGCCGCAGTGGCAGCGATTCCGAGTGGCAAGCAGAACAGCATGGCAGCGCACAACCCTCCGTCCTACATCGGCCTGAAGGTGCGAACGAGTGGACAACCATGGTCACTCACCAACGCATTCGTAGAGTCCGTTCGTGTGAGTCCTAAACAGCCCGATCTGGTGAGGCTCTCCATCGAGAAGCTTCGCACGTACGACAGAAGCCTGTCTGATACTTACGGCGCCGAGGGCGTCGTCCTCGATCGGGCCGCATCCACGTATACAGACCTGCGCGATGACACAGTACCAGGGCTGTGGCAGGCGCTCGCGGCGGCGCTGAAGTGATGGCGACACTGCTCATTCGACTCTGCGGGCCCATGCAATCGTGGGGCACTAAGAGCAGGTTCGGAGATCGAGATACCGAGCAAGAGCCGTCAAAGAGCGGCGTTCTCGGTCTGGTCGCCGCAGCTCTGGGGCGCGCGCGCGGTGAGCCGCTGGACGATCTGGCTGCATTGAAAATGGCGGTCAGAGTTGATGTTCCCGGCTCTACACAGTCCGACTACCAGACCGCCCAAGATGTGGCGAAGGCCAGTGGAGCCAGGCCTGAAACAGTGCTGAGCCGGCGATACTACCTCTCGGGCGCAGACTTCTTGGCAGCTCTCGAGGGCCCACGAGAGCTACTTACGGACATCGAAGCTGCCCTAAGGAACCCATACTGGCCTATGTATTTGGGCCGCCGGGGTTACGTACCCTCACGGCCTCCATGGGTTCCGGGTGGCCTTGTAGAGGGTGATGCAGTGTCCGCCTTGCAGAAGCACGCCTGGCCTCAACTCGACGGCAAACCCGTCGACACGGTCGAAGTGATCGTAGAGTGCGGGCCCGGGGAGGTCGGGGACAGTCGGAACGATGTTCCGGTTTCGTTTTTGAGTGATGATCGCCGCTACGTGCAGCGTCAGGTGCGGAGGATCCAACTCGCTCCTCTCGCTCAGGAGGCATGATGTTCCTCTCACGATTAATGCTGGATGTCCGAAGCCGAGCTGTTCGCAGGGACATCGCGGACTGCCAGGGGCTGCACCGCACGGTGATGTCGGCTTTCCCTAACGGAGTCGGAATGGGGGCGCGCGCCGAACTCAAGATCCTTCACCGTCTGGAGGAAGGTCCGGCGGGGCCACTCCTTTATGTTCAGAGTGAGGCAGCCCCAGACTGGTCTGGGCTCCCCGCGGGATACCTCCTCGAGGCCCCAATGGGGCTGAAGAACCCCGGCGTCCGATTCCTGGACGCGGAGTGGAGGACCCTGACGGTTGGGGACAGACTCCATTTCCGACTTCGAGCGAATCCGACTCGCCGAGCGGGAACTGACGAGGGGCGGGCCGCACTCAGGGCTGAGGCCGGAGTCAAGGGGGGGCAGCGACTTGGATTGCGGACCGACGCCGAGCGCGTTGACTGGCTTGTGCGAAAGGGTCAAACTGCGGGCTTCGTGATCGCAGGGACGAGGATGGACCCGCAGGTACCTGATGTCCGCGTGGCAACCGACCGCGTGGGTGGCGTCAGGGAGCCAGGGGACCTCCAGTTCTCCTCGGCAACCTTTGACGGGGCTTTGGTGGTGACAGCCGTTCCGGCATTACTGACGGCGTTGCGGGATGGGGTCGGGTCAGCGAAGGCCTATGGGTTCGGGCTCTTGTCGGTAGCGCGGTAGCCGGGAACATGGCGGCACCCGCGAAGAAGAGGGTCGATCTGCACAGCCTGCCCCGCTTCGGGGACGGATGGACATTTTTGTATATCGAGCACAGCAAGATTGATCGAGATGGCGGGGTTCTCGCCATCCACGATGCAAAGGGGGTCGTCGGCGTTCCGGCAGCGGCGCTCTGCGTCCTGATGCTGGGGCCGGGAGTGAACATCTCGCACGCGGCGATCACTCTGGCGGTGGATCACGGGATGTCCGTGGTGTGGATCGGTGAGCAGGGTGTGAGGTTCTACGCATCTGGTCAGGGTGAGACGACGTCGTCCGCAAACTTGGAACGGCAGGCGACGGCTTGGGCGGCCGAGACGACCCGCATGGAGGTGGTGCTCCGCCTGTACCGAATGCGGTTTAAGGAGCCAACGAACCCTACCTACACCCTGCAGCAACTTAGGGGACTCGAGGGCGCGCGGGTGCGAGACGCCTACGCGAAGGCTGCCGTTGATCACGGAATTTCTTGGTCGGGGCGCAATTACAAGCAGGCGGCGTGGTCCGCAGCTGACCCCGTCAACCGGGCCCTCTCGGCGGCCAACGCTTGCCTCTACGGACTCTGTCATGCAGCGATAGTGTCCACGGGGTTCTCTCCGGCGCTTGGCTTCATTCACACGGGGCGGGCGCATTCCTTCGTCTACGACATCGCGGACTTGTACAAACTGGAGGTCTGCGTACCCTTGGCCTTCTCGACTGCCAGGCAGGGGTTGGACGGGCTCGAGTCGCGAGTTCGCAAGGCCTGCCGAGACGCCTTCTACCAATCCGCCCTGATCGGCAGAATCGTGCCTGATATCCAAAGGGCCTTGGGGCTAACCCCGGAAACGGCTCGTCTCCTTGTCCACGGTGTCGATGATGAGCGGATCACGGGGATTTGGGGTCCTGCGGGGGTGATCGAGGGCGGCCAAAATCACGGCAACGGTCAGTGACCGTTGTGGTTCTCGAGCGCGCATCGGAGCGCCTGCGCGGTGCTTTGACCCGCTGGTTTTTAGAGGTTCACAGTGGGGTCTATCTCGGAACGCTCTCTGCGCGGGTCCGGGATGAGCTTTGGGCTCTCATCCTCGCCGAGATAGGGGTAGGCGCTGCCCTGATGGTGCATCCCGCCAGGTGTGAACAGGGTTTTCGCATCCGTTCGGTCGGTGACCGAAGTCGAGAGATCTTTGACATTGATGGCCTCATTTTGGTAAGGACGCCCAAGAAATAGACCTCGGGCGGAAAAATGGGAGTAAGTAGTTGAAAGGAGAAAGTGTCTTCCCCACGCTCGTGGGGGTGAACCGTGGTCGAAGGACACGACGTATGAGCTGGTCCCGTCTTCCCCACGCTCGTGGGGGTGAACCGACGAACCGGACGGCCCGAATCCCCTTCTGGAGGTCTTCCCCACGCTCGTGGGGGTGAACCGGCGCGCGCCGCGCTTTCAAGATTGCCCGCGCAGTCTTCCCCACGCTCGTGGGGGTGAACCGTCGAACCCCCGTCGCCGTCGCGTCAAGCACAAGTCTTCCCCACGCTCGTGGGGGTGAACCGAATGCTCTTCCCGGCGCCCGTGGTGGCCGCGAGTCTTCCCCACGCTCGTGGGGGTGAACCGAGTGCGCGCGCAATGCGGGCCGACTGACTCGCGTCTTCCCCACGCTCGTGGGGGTGAACCGTAGTACGAGAAGCACATGAGGGAAATGTCCTTGTCTTCCCCACGCTCGTGGGGGTGAACCGATGACTACCGACGAGATCAAGCCGAGCGCGGCCGTCTTCCCCACGCTCGTGGGGGTGAACCGTTCGTCGGGTAGGGG
>CAIUMM010000212.1 GCA_903900265.1 uncultured Pseudomonadota bacterium | reverse complement strand
GTACAGCAAGCCCTTCTTGAACAGCTCGGACAGCGCCCACCACACGCTCTCTACGTAGCTGCGGTGGTAGGTCACGTAAGCGGTCTCGGTGTCCACCCAGAAGCCAACGCGATCGGTGAGGTCCTCCCACTCGCGGGTGTAGGTGAACACGCTCTCGATGCACTTGCGCGCGAACGGTTCGAGCCCGTAGGCCTCGATCGCCGCCTTCCCGTGAATCCCAAGCTCCTTCTCGACCTCCACCTCCACCGGAAGGCCGTGGGTGTCCCAGCCCGCGCGACGTTGCACGCGGTATCCACGCATCGTGCGGTACCGGGGGAAAAGGTCCTTGATGACGCGCGTCAACACGTGCCCGTTGTGCGGCATGCCGTTCGCCGTCGGCGGACCTTCGTAGAACACGAAGTCGCCCTTCGGAGACGGCCGCTGCAAGGACTTCGCGAAAATGTCCGCGGACTTCCAGAACTCCAGGACCGAAGCTTCAAGCGCAGAGGGCGCGTCGAGAGAGGCGAAAGAACCTACATTGGCAGGCGCTGCATCAGGGGGGAGGCTGGATTCCGACACGAAAACTCCGATGGCGTGCGCCCTATCCCGCGAGGGGCACCGTAGCGAGCAGGGAGCAGCGACCGTGCCGCAGGAGTCGCGCCCGACGCACGCAAACTGCGACAAACTCAGACGGCGACCGTCGAATATCTCCGGGGTGTGTACGTCACACCTGCGATGCTCCCCACCTCCTTGTTGTCCTCCCTGATCTTCCTGTTGTGCGGCGCTTCGCGAGCCAGCTTCGCCGCAGACGGGCGGTTCGCGCTCGCGCTGTACTGCGACCCGATCTGCGACGACGCCGTACTGGACGGTTTAGAAGCCGATCTGGCGCCCATCCCCGCGGTCTCGGGATTCGACGAAGAAACCAAGAAGACCGGGCGACTCATGGGGCTGCTGGACATCGTGCCTGAGCGCGACGACGACGCCTTCGGCGTGCCGGACGCCGAGTTCATCGAGAGCTACGGGGTCGACGTGGACCGCCCCGAGCGCCTCAGCGCCTCGCAGAGCGTGGTCATCGCGTGGTTCGCGAGCCCCAGCGCCGACGCAGCCAAGACCCTCACGATCGCAGCCCAGGCGTTCGCCAATGCAGCGACGCGAGCGAATGGTTGGGTGGAGGACCTCGACACCCAGCGAGTTTACGGCCAAGCCGCATGGGCACGGATGGACCCCGCGGGTCCGTTGACTCAGTGGTTCGTCATCGAAGACAACCCCGAGGACGCGCAAGTTCGCCTCGTCACCCGAGGCCTGCGCCGCTTTGGAGACGCGGAGCTCGTCATGGCCCACGTAGAGGCCGATGCCGCGGAGGACGCCGCAGCGGTGTTGAACGCCGTCGCCGCGACGCTGCACCAATCGTCAACTTCTACGCCAATAAATACCGGAATCCCGATCAACACCGACACCGTACAAGGCGAAGCGCAGCTTGAGTCCGCTACGCCCATCGACGGGGACCCGGTGCCGCCGCTGCTCGCCGTTCACTTCGAGGGCAAGCTCGTCGCCCCGGCAGACCTCGCCTCCCCGTCGCCGACGGCCGCAGCGCAGTCCCTATCGCCCAACACCGACGCACCACAAACCGCCGAAAAGCCTGTCCCCACCACGCTCGCCGAGGCCCAAGCCGCGATGCGGGAAGGGCTGGAGTCCCACAGAGCCACGTTCGTGTCCGGGGTCCCGGATGGCGTCCGCTTGGCGGTCTCCGTGCCCTTCGACTGCCCCGACGGCTCGCGCGAGTACCT
>CAIUMM010000211.1 GCA_903900265.1 uncultured Pseudomonadota bacterium | reverse complement strand
GATCTTTGGAAATCCAGACAGCAGGAAGTATCTGCGGTGTTGAACGCGAAAGCGCTTGGCCCGTAGGTGATCAAGCCGGACCCCATCCGGTTTGAAGGAGAGAGTCCACAGCGCAGCGATGCGCGGTGGCGTTGAAGACCATGCAGGGCAGGAAACAGTTGCGAAAGTAGCTCTTTCCGGTTCGAGCAGCGCGGAGCACGCGCGGCACCCGGCCGAAAGGCAGGATGTCGAGAGCGACTTCGGGGAACCGAACGGAGGAATGGTGCCTTCTGCGAGAGCAGGACGCCCAAGGAACCTCGAATCGGGCCCGCACACAAGCCATATTGTGCCGTTGACTTCGGACATTCTTCGGGAGTGTCCTTGTAGGTCAAACGTTCTTTTTCCGCGAATCTGGCGCAGCGAAAGCTGTACGCCGGTCCTCGCCCTGATGTCTGTACGCGTCGGTCGCGGGTCCTTCGGGATCGGCGGCACGGAGATCAAAGCCCTCGGGCAGCGACGACCGGACGCGCGTTCGTGGATGCGACATCCAAAATCGTCCGGTTGTACCGGTGTCAGCCGCCCCCGCAGGAGAGATCTTGCGGGGGCGGTCTCCTTTTTGGCCGCGCCCTCGGGACGGTCGCCCGCCCTCGCTTGGGAATGCCGGTTAGCTTGACGTGTCAAGGTACCGGCCATGCTGCTCCTACTCCTTCTTTCGTCGTCGCTGTGGCTGAACACCGCATCCGCAGCCTCGCCGTGGGCCGACGATCTTCAAGCGGGCGACTGCGAAGCGGTGCTGTTCAAGCTCCCGGCGCCGGCTACGGATGTGCAACGGTTTGTGGTCGGTCGCTGTCTGTTGCGCACCGAGCGTGCGCTGGAAGCCGCTGTGGTGTTGAAGGCCGTTGCCGGTCCGTTGGCGAGTCACGCCAAAGCCGAACTTGCTCGTGCACAGTTGGATGCGGGGGACGGCCCGGCCGCGTTGGCTACGCTCGCCGGGGTGGATCTTCCGGGGGATGCGGAGCTCATCCTTCGCGCGCGCGTGCTGCTCTTTGATGGGCCGGCGTTTGATCCGGTGCGCGCCTCCCAGACCCTCGGCGCAGTCCCCGCAAATGCCTCGGATGAGCGCCTATACTGGACCGGCGAGGCCCTCTCGGGCGCTGCGTCGGTCTCCAACGACCTCGAGGGCATCGCGGCGCTGACCGAACAGGCGGTGGCTGTGTTCCGGACGCTGTGGACCCAGTATCCGACCTCGTCTTACGCGGATCGCGGGGCCCTACGCCTCGCGGCGCTGGGTCAGTCTGCTCCGGATTTTTCATCGCCGGCCGGGCGAACGCTGGCGTTGACGCGGGCTAAAAAGCTGCTCGCGGTTCAACAAGCACCGATGGCGATCCCGCTGCTGGACGGCATCAACGCGGCGGCGCCGTACGCCGATAGCCAGCAGATGTTTATGGCCGAGGCGCTCTACGACGCCAAGCTCTACGCGCGCGCTGCGGAGTGGTACACCCGCGCGGGGGCGGACGCGGCCGGGCCGCGCGCGGCGTTTCATCAGGCGCTCGCGGTCGCGCGGTCGGGTGACTACCCCGGGGCTGCGACGAAGTACACGGCGCTGATCGCTCGCTTTCCCACGTCGGCTGAGGCGGATGAGGCCTCGTGGAAGCCCGGCTACATGGAGTACGACGCGGGGCACTTGCCCCAGGCGGTGGAGATGTTCGCGGCGTACATCAACAGCCATCCTTCTGGGAAATTCCTTTGGGATGCGCGCTGGTTGCGCGCGTGGTCGCTGTACCGTTTGGGCCGCACCGACGAGGCGCTGGTCGCGTTCGACAAGGTGATCGCGGGTCCGAACGCCGATCTCGCTGCCGCCGCGCGCTACTGGAAGGCGCGGGCCACTCAGTCCGATGACGGGCTGCGTGAGGTGCTCGCCAAGCATCCCGATACGTCCTATGCCTATTTTGCTGCGGCGCGCCTCGGAAAAACCTGGCCTGCGCTCGCCACCGCAGCGCCTCCGCCGTTCCCCGACAGCTTCCTGGCCAGCCACCCGGTCACGCGGGACGCGCGCGCGCTGGCCGACGCGGGGCTGGGCGAGCTGGCGACCGTGCCCGCCGCGGACATCGATGCCGCCGCAGCGAGCGAGACCACTGCGCTCGCGATGGCCGGCCTGCTGCTCGATCTAGACCGCATTCAAGCCGCGCAGCGCCTCGCTCGACCTTTTGCCGCTACGCCAGCCGGCCGCGCGTTGAGCGCGCCGCGTCCTTACCGTGCGGTCGTCGACGGCATCGCCGCGGCGACCGGCTTGCCGGCGTTGTTGCCCTACGCGATCATGAACGCCGAGAGCGGGCTCGATCCTTCGGTCACGTCCCCGGCGGGCGCGCGTGGGCTGATGCAGCTGATGCCGCTCTTGGCGACGGACCTCGCCAAAGGGCGCGTCGCGGGGTTTGAGGTCGACGACCTCTACCGCGCCGGCGTGAACACCCGGCTGGGCACGACCGAACTGTCCTTGTTGCATGGGCAGTTCGCTGCGAGCGCGATGCCGGCCGGCGGGTCGTTGCCGCTGGTGATCGCCGCGTACAATGGCGGTTCGGATGCGGTCAGTCGTTGGCTCGCCGCCGCGGGGCCGGGGCTGCCCGACGCCGATCGCTACTCCGAGGACATCTCGTTTACAGAGACCCGGCGCTATGTGCGTCGTGTCCTCGGGTACTACCAGCGGTATCGTCGAATCTACGGGGGGTAGTCAGCCGCGTCGGGCTCATTCGTCTTCGTCGAGCTTGACGATGCGCTCGCGCCGGAAGCTCTTGCGGATTTGTTGCCCTTCGCGCTCGATCTCGAGGACCACGGTCGAGCCTTCGGCGCCGACGCCGAAGGGGATGAACTCCATCGAGGACATGCCGGCGGTGTCGTGTCCGTCCACCATCAGGATCTGGTCGCCAACGCGCAGGTCTGCGTCCTCCGCAGGCGTCCCGGGATGCACGTAGCTGACCTCCAAGCCGTATTCGCCCTGCCGAAGGGTGATGCCCATCCCAGCGACCGGGGAGGCGTCGACGACGAGGGTGTGGGGACCCGGGGTGAGCGCAGAGACCGTCGCGGGCTCGCTGAAGCGGGCGAGCAAGCCGTCTTCCCAGCGCGCGCGTAGCTCACAGGTTTTTTCCTCGCCGCGCAGGAAATTGAACGCCACGGTGAACGCGAATTGGCCCTCGGCGTCGCTCTTGACCCGCGAGCCGCATCCTTGAAGCTTGGCGCGCGGGATCGGCGCGCCTTCGAGGTCCAGCACGCGCCCCGTCACGGTCACCCCGGTGCTTGACAGCGCGCAGTGGAATACCTCGCCCTCGACCAGATCGACGGTTCCGAGCGGGTATCCGGCAGGTAGATTCCCTGGTGTCCATTGCAGGGTCCACCGACCCGCGGGCACGGTGAGCATCAGGTCCGCGCCTTGGGAGACCGACGTGCGCGTCTCGCCGTCCTCGGCCTCGGTCGCGGTCAGCGTTCCTGTCGGCACCGAAGCGCTCTCTGCTGACTGAACGGTGCATTGAATGGTCGCGAAGTCGTTGTCTGCCGCATGAAGTACACGCGTTTTTGGGGGCTTGGCGCCGGTGTCGGTGCGCGCCATCCCCGGGATGCGCGCCGTTCGGGCGCGTCCCTTGGGCTGCTTGTCGACGTGCTGCAGCCACAGCAGCAACGCGCAGATCCCGAGCGCCGCCAGCACAGCGGCGCCTAACAGCGCTCTGCGCTTGCCGTCGGTCACCGGGCGGCGGTCCGACGGACGATGGACCGGAGCGTGTGCAGGTCAAAGGGCTTTTGCACGCACGGGTTTCCGGTCTCAGTGAGGAAGTTGTGCACGGGGCTCACCGCCGCGCCGCCGGTCACGAAGATGAAGCGCTTGGCGTGATCGACGTGCAGCGCGCGCGCCTCCCGGTACAGCTCCATGCCGTTCAGCTCCGGCATCATCACGTCGCAGAGGATGGCTTCGAAGCGCTCGCCGGCTTGAAGGCGCGCCAGAGCGTTGGGTGAGCGGCTCTCGCCAAACACGTCAAACTCGGCGTGCAGGGTCTCGGTGATCATCGCGACGATCATCGGCTCGTCGTCGACGACCAGTACGCGGGGGCGCGTCCACGGTTGGTCGCGAGGGGGCGTGGTCAGGGCACGGGATTGCTCGGGGCCGGCGGTCAACCGCGGCAGCCGCAGTTGAAAACAGGCCCCTGGACCCGCACGCGACTTCAACTGGATGTCGCCGCCCATCTCCTGCGCGAGCTGAAGGCCGATCGACAAGCCGAGACCGGTGCCCGACCCGGCGGGCTTGGTGGTGAAGAAGGCGTCGAAGATCTGGCTGCGCAGTCCCGGTGGGATGCCCACGCCGGTGTCGTCGACCTCGATGTAGACGTCGTCCGTCGTCGCGTACACCCGGACGAGGACGCGATGCGCTTCCGGCTGACCGGCGGGGATCGCCTGGACCGCGTTTACGAGGAGGTTCAGGAAAACCTGGGCGAGACGCGCCTCGTTCGCGTACACAAGCAATGGGCCGATCGTGTCATCGACGTGCTCGAGCTCGGCCACAGCAGCGAGGTCGGCGCGGACCATGGTCAGCGCGGAGTGCAGCGTGGCCCGCACCTCGACGGGCGCGACCGCTTCGGGCTCGTTGCGAGAAAATACCTTGAGATCGGCGATGATCGAGCGCATCCGCTCGGCGCCTTGCGCCGCATGGTCCAGGGCTCGCAGGGCCGGAGGCGGCAACGTATGCCCGACCGACTCCTCGATGAGGCGGATGTTGGCGAGCACCCAGGTGAGCGGATTGTTCAGCTCGTGCGCCACGCCGGCTGCCATGGTGCCGATGCCGGCGAGCCGATCCGCGAGCACCAGACGCGTCTGGAGCTGCTTCCGCCCGGTCACGTCGGTCATCGCGCCGATCATCCGCACGCAGGTGTCATCGGCGCCGCGTACAAAGATGCCGCGATCGATGACATCCAGCGTCGCGCCAGTGTCGGTGAGAAAGCGGTAGCTCTCGGTCCAGCCTTCGTCGCCGTGCAGCATCGCGCTGTTCAACGAAGCCGACACCCGCTCGACGTCATCGGAGTGAATGCGGGAGGTCCACCACTGAATTCCGGCGGCGTCGGGCGCGCCGTTGCAGCCAAGCACGGTGCGAACGGCGTCGTTCCAGAGCACCGCCCCTGAGGCCACGTCCCAGTCGTAGAGGATGTCATTCGTGGCGCGCGCCACCAGCTCAAAGCGGGCGTTGGACTCTTCGATAGCGCGCAGCTGAGCTTCGAGTTGGCGCCGGTACTCGGTCTCCCGGCGGGCCTCCTCGGCTTCCCACGCGCGCTTGGCGCCCAGATCGCGAATGGTAGCGATACTGACGGTCTCCCCGTTCCATACGCCGTCGCGCACCTCGACATCGACGGGGCGCGGCGAACCGTCGCGGTGCGTGAACTCCAGCTCGGCGCGCAGCTCCGGACCGGTCATTCGCGCTTGCGCGACCTCCCGCTCGGCGGGGGTGACAAACTCGCTGACCAGACGCCCTTCGAGGGCGTCCACGGGTACGCCGATGATGCGGGAGATCGCCTTGTTCGCGTATACGATGCGGTCTTGCTGGAGCACGACTACGCCTTCCGCGACGGCGGACTCCAGCGTGAGCGCCCGATTCAGGTCCGACAACGCGTCGCCGAGGGGCGTTTCGTTCGGCGCTGCGGCAGGCAAGGAGCCGCCGTTGTCGCGCCGCGCGTTCCGAACCGCGTTGCGCACGAGGAGCTCGATCTGCAAGGGGAGGTCTGCGTCGTCGAGGTTCAACAGCGCGTCGATCCCCGCGATCAGCGCGGCCCGGGCGAGGGGATCTTGGGGGGCGTTGACCCACGCCGCGAGCGTGGCGCGAGGCCAGATGCGCCGCGCGACCGCGGCTTCGCTCGCAGGCACGAGCAGGAGGTCCGCTGGCTCGTTGTGCGCCAGGTCCACCTTGGCCACAGCGCGCACCTCGCAGCGCTGTTGCACCAGCGCCGCCTCCACCGAAGCGAACGATTGGGTGCCGCCAGCCCCTGTGACGAGCAACGCGCGCAGGGTCCCTTCCGTTGCGTTCAAAGCGGCTCAACCTCGTGCAGCACCATGCCGGGATTTTCCCGTAGCGCATAGTGTAACGGCCACGGGCTCTCCGACAGCACGACGGGGCGCCCGTGGCGGTCCTGTACGAGCACGTAGTCGCGGCGGGCCTTGAGCCATTCCAAGCCCTTCGCGTCTCCGCCGACCCAGCGAGCCAGCCGAAACGGACAGCTGTCCAGGATCGCGTGTACGCCGTATTCGTTCTCTAAGCGGTGCAGGAGCACTTCAAACTGCAGCTGGCCGATGGCGCCGAGATACGGGTCTTGCTCGCCGATATCCGGTCGTACAAAGAGCTGAATCGCGCCCTCCTGGGAGAGCTGCATCAAGCCGTTTTGCAGGTGCTTGCGCTTTAGCGGGTCTTTCAGCTTCACGCGCGCAAAATACTCTGGGGCAAAGCGGGGAATACCCACGTAGCTCACCGGTGCGCCCTGATACAGCGTGTCCCCGATGCGAAGCGCCCCCGGGTCGAAGAGGCCGACGATGTCGCCCGGCCACGCGTCGTCGACGATGTTGCGCTCCTGAGCGAGGAAGGTGTGGGGCTTTGCGAGGCGCACCGTCTCGCCGGAGCGATGGAGGGTGACGTCCATGCCGCGGGTGAACTTGCCGCTTTGGATGCGTAGAAATGCGACGCGGTCCCGGTGCCGCGGGTTCATGTTCGCTTGAATCTTGAAGATGAAGCCCGAGAAGCGGGGATCCTCTGGCAGCCGGGCGCCTTCGCCCGGCCGGGGGAGCGGCGGCGATGCGATCTCGACCATCGCTTCGAGGAAGGGCTGCACGCCAAAGTTGTTCATCGCCGAGCCAAAGAACACCGGCGTCTGCTGTCCCGCCCGGAAGCGCTCGGGGTTGAACGGCTCGCCGGCGCCGTCGAGCAGCTCCAGGTCGTCGATCACCTTGGCGCGCGCGGTATCGCCGATGCGCGGATCGTTGATGGACACGCGTTCAAACTCTACAAAGTCGGTGCCTTTGCCCTCACCGAACAGCAGCACCTCGTGCGTCTCGCGCACCGCGACGCCGCAGAACTCGCGCCCGGAGCCTACGGGCCAGTTGACCGCCGCGCATTCGATGCCCAGCGCGGTGCCGATCTCGTCGAGGAGCTGCAGGGGCTCGATGCCTTCGCGGTCGCACTTGTTGATGAAGGTCAGCACCGGGATGCCGCGCATCCTACACACGTCAAAGAGCTTCTTGGTGCGATCTTCTACGCCTTTTGTGCCGTCGACGAGCATGACCGCACAGTCGACCGCCGCGAGCACGCGGTAGGTGTCCTCCGAGAAGTCGGCGTGTCCGGGGGTGTCGAGCAGGTTCAGCCGGCGCGCGCGATACTCAAATTGGAGTACCGACGAGGTGATCGAGATGCCGCGCTCTTGCTCCATCTTCATCCAGTCGGAGACCGCGTGGCGACTGGCTTTGCGAGACTTGACGGCCCCGGCCATGTGGATGGCGCCCGAGTACAGCAGGAGCTTCTCGGTCAGCGTCGTCTTTCCGGCGTCGGGATGCGAGATGATCGCAAACGTACGGCGGCGCATCGCCTCGCGGGCGATCGTCGCCGCATCGTCGGACACGACCGGGTCGGCAACGCGATCAGGGGTCGGGGGAAGTTCGGCGATTTCGGGGGTTTCGGACATGCGCGCGGATAGCCCGGGTCAGGCTTTGGTGCACGCACTACCGCGTGCTACATGCACGGCGAATGGCGCGAAGCTCTCAGTCTGTGCCCCCGATCGTCCCTGTGAATTTCATGCGGCAGGCGTTCGCGTTGACGGTCGCATCTTCGGCGATCGAGGTGGCGATACGTGCGTCGTCGCGCGCAGGTTGGTCGTTGGTAGATTTGGCGACGCTGGAGGCGGCTGCGTTCGCCGTGACGGCGCTGTACGTGGCGCCGCTGGCCGCCCTGACGCGTCGTACACGACGCCCGTACGGCTTGCTCTGGGGCGCGCTCTTCGGCGTGCACGCGGCGATCAATTATCGGTTCGAAGTCGTCTTGAACGAGTTTGTGCGCGATCCGCGGGTGTTCCTCGGCGTCCCTGCTGCGTTTGTCGTGGCAGCAGTGCCTTTGGTGTACGCCGATCGTTGGCTCGCGCGGGTTCCTTGGAGCGCGCTGTTCGGTCTGAGCGGCGCAGCGATCGCCGTCGCTGGGGTGCGGATCGCGCCGGAGTCGGGTGCGGCTCCAGCGCGCGCGGATCAGCCCAACGTCGTGATCATCAGCGTGGACACGCTTCGACGAGACCGTCTGGGCGCGTACGGCCACGCGATCCACACGCCGGCGATCGACCGTTTGGCGAGCGAAGGCGCGACCTTTGAGCAGGCCATCGCCGAGGCGCCGATCACCGAGCCTTCGCATCTGGCGATGCTCACCGGGATCGCGCCGTACCGGTCGGGCGTGGTCGCGAACGGGACGGTCTTGGGCGATAGGCCCGCGTTGATCTGGCGTGCGCTCGCGGCGCAGGGGTACGAAACTGCAGGCTTTGTGAGCGGATTTCCGCTGCATGGCAAATATGGGTGGGGTCAGGGTACGCAGGTTTGGGACGACGACTTCGGGGCAGTCGCGGGCTTACAAAGCTTGTCCCTCGTGAAGCTCTGGAATCAAGTCGCGGTCAAGGAGCACGCGCTGCGCGAGCGACCGGCGGATTTGGTCTTGGCGCGCGCGTTGCCGTGGCTGCGTAGCCGCTCGGACCGGCCTTACTTTGCGTTCATTCACTTCTACGATGTGCACGGTCCCTATGATGCGCACGGGGGCCTCGGGCCGGCTCCCACAGACGGCTCCCCGTTGAACCTCCCGTTCTATTGGCCCGCCCGCGATCGGCAGGTGACCGACGTGGCGTGGTTGGAGGCGGCGTACGACAAGGAGGTGGAGCACGTGGACGACGCGGTGGCGCAGATCATGCAGGCGCTGGGCCCTTCGTTGGACCACACGGTGCTGATCCTCACCGCCGACCACGGCGAGAGCTTCACCGAGCATGGCTATCTCTTCGATCACGGGGACAACCTGTACGATCCTTCGCTGCGGGTTCCGTTGATCGTTCGTTTTCCGGGCGCGGTCACTCCAGGGCTGCGCGTCGGGTGTCAGGTCGGCGGTGTCGACGTGGTGCCGACGATCCTCGACATCCTGCACATGGACGACGAGGTGGCGCGGGACGGGCGCTCGCTCGTGGCGGCGCTGAAGGGCGAGGCGTGCGAGAGCCTGCCGGTGTACTCGTCCACCGTCGCCGGGCGCATGGTCGCGGTGCCGCCGGTCGCGCACAGTCGCCGCTTGCCAGAGGAGAAGATCATCTTCTATTCCGACAAGTCACCGGAGTACTTCGATCTGAGCGCCGATCCGGGCGAAGCTACGCCCCTCCAGAACGGCGCGTCCCGGGACGCCTTGGACGGCCTCGTGCAGACCTTGAAGTCGGGCGGCACGCTGCTCGAGGCTGCGCAGGACAGCCAGACGCTCGAGATGCTGCGCGCGCTTGGCTACCTGAACGACGAGGCCAAGCCTACGCCGTAGCGGGCTTGCTGCGCGCCCAGAAGGCCGATTTCGGACTGCCGTATTACTGGCCCGTGCCGAACACGATCCAGGCGGTGCCTACATCTCCGACGGCGCCGTTGTCGGCGGCGATCGACGTCACGCCGAGGTCGGCGTAGCCGTCGGCGTCGAGGTCGCCCAAGCCGGACACCCCGTAGCCGACCGAGTCGCCTGCCGCTGCGCCGCGCCAAGAGCCGTACGTGGGGAGCACAAAGTCAGGCCCGCCGTACTCGATGAAGGTCTTGCCAACGTCCGCGGTCGTGCTGTTGTCGTAGCCGGTCGCGCCGACGAGGAAGTCGGCGTAGCCGTCATCGTCGAAGTCGCCGGCCGCCGCGAGCGTACGCCCGAAGAAGTCGTTGGCTGCGCCGTCGAGGGTGGAGGTCGCTGCGGTGCGGATGTTCGCGGTGCTCGGGATCGTCGTGACCGAAAGGTCGCCGCCGTCGAACAAGAACACCCGTCCGCTGTCGGTGCCGCCCGCGTCAAACTTGTCCGCGGTGATGCCGACATCGCCGTAGCCGTCGCCGGTCACGTCCCCGAGCATCGCGACCGCGAGGCCGACGCGATCGTTCGTGACTCCCGAAGTGGTGTTGGTGTACACGAGGTCCATCGAAGCGGCGGCGAGGCTGCCGGTGCTGCCGTCGCCAAACTGGATGTACGCCGCTCCGACGTCGACCGTGGCGCCGTTGTTGACGCCGTACGCGCCTACGACGAAGTCCTCGACG
>CAIUMM010000210.1 GCA_903900265.1 uncultured Pseudomonadota bacterium | reverse complement strand
CCAAGCCCGGCGATGGGGTAGCGCCCTCGCCGGGTCCCACAACCCCGAGCTCGGCCGCGGGCTCCCATGGAGGCCCCCAGAACAAAGACCGGGGACCTGTGCGACCGGCAACCTGCGTGGGGCCCCAGCCCCCACGTGGGACACTCACCCCGAGGAGTGAAAAAGACCATCCCCACCCTTGAAGTCACCGGCCGCCTCATAGAAGTCGGCATGAACGGCCTGTCGGTAAGCACACTTCGGTAGTGTACACCCTCCTGGCCGCTCTCCGCAAGCCCTTCTCCCGCCCGAAAGCGAACTCACGGCGCTGCGATCCGCGCGTTTTGCGCCCCCGGCGCCGCGCGCGCCTTGCGCTACGCCTCCCGGTCCTCGCTGGTCACGCCTCCGCTGGTGGGCCGGTGCTTTCCTGCAGGCCGTGGAGGATGCGGGTGCACGCCGGGACCCCGATCACCACGGTCCGCAGCGACATTGGCTTGTTGCACTGTGGACATTCCCAGCCATCCACGCGGAACACGCGCTGGAGGAGATCCGCTTAGGAGAGCGTTAGCTGCGCCCGGAGCGAGGGTGTGGGACCGTCACGCCGCTTCAACTTGCGCGCCTCTCGGCCGCCCTGCTCCGCGTCGGTGGACGTCGGCGCCTTGGGGATCACCTCCGGGCGCAACGCCGCGTTGGCCGCGAGGACACCGCTGTAGATCACGGTGTACACCCGCGGCGGGGGCACGATCGCGACTAACTTCTCCGCGAGGCCCAACGCCGAGAGCTCGATCGCGTGGGTGCCGTCCGAGTACGTCCGCTTCCTCTCGATCCGCACCATCGTCCGCCCGTCCACGCCTTGGAACCGCTCCAGCCGCGGCAGGGCCAGCGGCGGTCGGAGCACGTAGCGGCACAGGCGCTCCAGGCCGGCCCGGTCCATCGCGTTTAGGTGCACGCCAGCGTGCAGGTTGTACCCGTCGTAGCTCGCGCAGTTGGGCCCGTCGAACATGAGGTAGCCCCAGAAGCCCGCGTGGACGGGGCCGTTGCTATCATTCCCCATCTCGCCGAAATGTCGTCGTCACGCCGTCATTCGCCCGAGATCATGTCGGAGGCCGAGAGCGCTTCCGGTGCCGCGAGAACCGCCACGACCGGAAGCAAGACCCCGCGCAGCGGCCGCTGGGCCGCCAACGCGGTCCGGTAGCTCACGGCCCGCACGGCGAAACCCACGCGACCCTATCATCGGACTGTGCGCAGTCCCCGCCGTCGACGGTGATGGTCGCCCCGTCGGCCACGTCGCCGGCGCGCAGCTCGAACTCCACCGACTCGGCGCCACCCACGGCGAGCTCCCCGAGGGTCAAGGTGCCGAGCGCGTTGCCGGTCGAATCCGTCGCGATCACGACCTTGCCAGCGCGTAGCATCTGTGGCCCGAGGTTGGTCACCACCGCGCCGATCCTCACCAGGCCGTCCTCCTCGCAGGACGCCACGCACGAGTCCGCCAGCTCGATGTGCAGGTCCCGGCCGCCGACCAGTTGGGAGGGTTGCCCGCGCCACATCGCCAGCTCGGGGTCCCAGGGGTTCGGGCCGTCGGTGCGAAGCTCGCCGTCCGGCCACTTGCCCGCGCCGGACCAGGTGGACGAGCCCCAGAAGGTGGACCCGGGAGGCCAATCGCGGTGAGCGTTGCGATACACGCGTACGTCGGCATCAGAGACCCAATGGAGTCGTGGGTTCAAGAGGATCTCGACGGAGCCGTCACCGTCGAGATCTGCGACGATGGGCGACTCAAACAGGGTGGCTGAGTCCTGGGCATCCTCGAACAGGACGTCGCCGGTCCGCCCGTCCAGGATGTCGAACCCCGTCTCGGTGCTCAGGAGCACCTCGACGGCCCCGTCCAGGTCAAAGTCGAAGACGGAGCAGCCAGCCCCCCAGCCCTGATCGTTGATCGCTCGGCTCCAAAGCAACGTGCCGCTTCCGGAGTAGGCGTAGAAAGTCGTACGTTCGCCGAACAGGACGTCCATCATCCCGTCGCCGTCGACGTCCCCCGCACAAGGAAGGTCCTGCGGCCCACGCTCCAGCGGCGCGATCGCCCAGAGCAGCGAGCCGTCGCCGTCGAGGAGCGCGTTCTCGCCGTCCGCGCTCCAGAAGACTTCCGGTTCGGGGTCCGTGTCGGCCTGCAGGAGAGCCAACGCGCGAACGTCGTTTCCGACGCCGAACGGGTACGACCAGACGAGTTCGCCGTCCATGGTCCAGGCAGCGCCAGCGGAAAGGATCTCGGCGGTTCCGTCGCCGTCCAGGTCGGCGACTGCGAGGTCGCCGACCGTGGTCTCTCCGACGGAGTCGACATCCCAGCTCGCCTGCGTGAGCCCGGTAGTGCCGCTCATCCTCGCATCGCGTTGGAGCACGGTGGGGCTTCCGTCGCTCCCGCAGGCTACCTCCACCGAGGGGTACCCGCTGTGAAGGTCCATCGTCGCCTGGCCAAGCCAGTCGACAGTGCCGTCTTGGCTGCGCTTCTCAATGCCGCCGGGATTGCCGTGCTCGTCGTTTGCAACCGTCAGCATGTCCATCACGCCGTCGTCATCGACGTCGCCGAGGGCGACCGAGCCGTACGCGTAGGTGGTCCCGAAGGTGGCCTCCACCGAGCCGTCCGCTCCGTTGAGCACTCGACTCTCGCCATACAGCCCAACACAGGGGATCTCGGCGATGCCGTCGCCGTCCATGTCGCCGACGGCGTAAACGGCGCACCCGCCCCCATCGGGGAGGGTGTACTCCCACGCCACCTCCAGATCCCATGGATCCGCCGACGGCACCAGGGGAGCCTCGCAGGCAGCGTGCTGCTCCGACGGCGTCGCCCAGACCTCGATCCCACAATCCCCGTCAACACAGTCGGCCGTGCCGTCCCCGTCTGTGTCCGGGAATCCCTCGTCGATCAGCCCGTCCCCGTCGTCGTCGAGCCCATTGCACACCTCGACCGGGCTGGCGGTGTCCACCAGCCCGGTGTCAGTGTCCGTCGCCTCCCCGCTGTCGAACCGCACCCGCTCGGGGCCGTGAAGGCCGGATTCGGAACAGGCGAGCAGGACCGCGATGAAGTGCGCGGTCAGGGGCAAGTGGGGGCCGTGCCCGTTCGCGTGCCGGGGCCCACGAGGAAGCAACCGTTGTCCAAAAGGGTGCTCGCGTTTCCGCTGTTGCACGTGTCGTCCGCCGACCCGTTCCCCCAGAGCGTGTCCACGCCGGCGGCGACATCCCCGTCGTACAACACGTCCCCGATCCCCGCCGTGTGTGCTTGGCCGCACAGGATGTCGTTGTCCAGTCCGCCGTTCATGGTGTCGTCACCCGCGTTCCCGCTCATGGAGTCGTTCCCATCCTCGCCGTTCATGTCGTCGTCATCGTTGCCGCCGCGCATGATGTCCGCGCCGGTCCCGCCGTACATCACCGTCGCCGCCGTGGATGGTGTCCACGGCGTCCTGGCCGTACAGGATCTCGCTGTAGTTCGCACTGACGCGCTGGGAGCCGTCGACGGCGTCGTTTGCGGCTCCGGCGAAGATGTTGCCATCCAACGTGGTCCCGGAGGTCTCGATCAGGTTGTACGGGGTGCCCCCGCCGTTGGTGAAGTCGTAGAACCGCAGGGAGTCCGCCGCGCCGCTGCCATTGAGGATGATGTGGTTGATCGTCGTGCCCGTCGGAACCGTGCAGCAGAACGCCGTCCCGTTGTGCGTGCCGTAGGCCTCGTACTGGGTGGTGGCGTCGCTGTCCGAAGTGATCCAGGCCGTGGATGCCCCGGCGGTCACATTGCACGTCCAGGTGGTGCTGGAGACGGCACAGACCGGAGCCAAAGCCCCACAGCTCAGGCCGGCGTAGGTGGCCGGGCAGTCGGCGTACGCCTGACCCGGCGCCAGAGCCGCCCCGAGGATGGCCCCGGCGAGCAGGTGACCGGCCGCGAGGACACGACCGAGGAAGGAGGACGAGATCAGTGCAGTTCGACGCATGGTGTGGACTCCGGTGGCGATTAGGGCGTCCCCCTCCGAAGGATTGCTACAGGAGCGAATCCGGAGGGAACCCCGGATTCCTCGAAGAGCCTACAGGAGTCCGCAGACGTTGGCAACGGGTGTCCGTGAAAACTCACGACGTCGAGCCTGTCCGACGTGGCCGCGGCGCGCAAATGCCTCCAGCCCGCCCGGAGCGACGCGAAAGCGCACAGGCTCAGGGCATGAGCGGAGGCCGGTGACGACCTCCGCAACCAGACGTTCTGGGCGGTGTGACCGGGGATAAGAAGCACAAACAGCCCACCTCGGCGGTCACCCCGCCAGCGTACACCCCGGCGCTCGCGCCCACAAGCCCGGCGCGCGTCGTGCTCGGGCTCAATCCGCGCCGTTTTTCCCGCCGACTCCACGGCGTGGCCTCCTGCGCGTCTGCCGGCGTTCACCACTGTGAACCCGCTGCTGCGCTCTCCGGTCTACGCCTCGCTGTCTCCTACGGGGGGACTGGCCGCGTTCTGCCGGCCGTGGAGGATGCGGGTGCACGCCGGGACCCCGATCACCACCGTCCGCAGCGACATTGGCTTCTTGCACTGGGGACATTCCCAGCCATCCACGCGGAACACGCGCTGGGAGGAGATCCGCTTAGGAGAGCGTTAGCTTCGCCCGGAGCGAGGGTGTGGGACCGTCACGCCGCTTCAACGTGCGCGCCTCTCGGGCGGCCTGCTTCGCGTCGGTGGACGTCGGCGCCTGAAGCAGGCCGGGTTAACCAGAGCGTAGGGAAATCGCCCCACTCTAGGACGGTAATTGGGGGTGCGGCGGCGGGCGCTGAAGTCAGCAGTAGTAGCCTGAGAGCCAGCATGGTGGGTCGAAGTCTACCTGAGGAGCGCGCTTTCCGCAACGCCGCACCGCAGTCAGCACCATTCCGCGGCGATTACCGGGCGACCGGCGGAGGCGTGAAGCTTCCGTCTGGTGCCAGAACGCCGGGCGCCCCCATCGTGGATGCGCGGATGCGAAGAACCACTCGGCCCTCCGGTGCATCGATTTCGGTACTTGCTTCGGAGGTATCTCCCAGGGTCGAGCAGCCGCCGGTGCCGAGGATGCGGAGAGGTGCACCGTCCTCGTCGACAAGCCAAAAACACACCTTGTCGGCATTGGTGGTGACTAGGGCCGCGGCAGGAGCCCGGCCCCAGAGGAATGGGATCGCACGAGGGACGTCGTCGCTGATGAAGCGGGTCTGCTCCACTACAAGACGGCCCCGGCGGTCCTCGATGCGAAGGGAAATGTCGTAGTCACCCGCGAACGCAGAGCTGGCGATAAGGGCGAAGATCATTGGGGAGGGCTCCTCTGCGGGAAGTTTAGCAAGAACTGTGCCGGGTCAAAAGGCTGCATTAAGCCAGTCCGAATGTCGTAAGCGCGACGATTTGACACCGGTGCGACAGCGGGAGTAGCAGGGCGGGACATAATGTCCCGCCTCGGCCGTATCGGGGAGGGGGCGAGTTGTGGGCCGGAGCCACGGGACCGTGAGCACGAACTGCCGTGTCGCCGCCCACGGGATCACCGGGTCGACCCAGTGCGCGGCCTTCTCGCTCATGCGTCGGCCGAGACAAGACGGGCAGAAGCCGCGGGTCTTGCACGAGAACAGCACGCACCGGTGATGCTCACAGGGCGCGCACTCCGGCCACGCGAACCCCTGTTTCGGGTCCCGGCAGCCGAGGTAGGCCTCGAACTCGCGCTTTACGAAGTACGGAAGCGTGCGGTCGTGCGACGCCAGCACCCCCATTAGCTGCCGCACGCCTTCGCGCAGGACCTCTTGCAGGTCCGCGTCGGCGTTCCCCCGCAGCTCGAGAATGCAGGCCATGGCCGGCCGCCCCGAGCAAGCCGCAGACCGCAGGAACTACCAGCGTTGGTCCTTGTGAGGGTGGCGGACGTCCGCCGGGCCGCCGGCAGGTCCTTCATCGCGGCGAAGATCCGGCGCGTCTGTCCGATCGGCATCGCGGGGCTCCCGACCCAACTCTCGCCGGCGGGGATGTTGCCCCGGACGCCCGCTTGCGGACAGGGCTTCTACCGCTGGTAGAAGGTCGCGGCGGGCCCTCACTCCCCTTCGGGCGCAGGCGCCATCTGGGCCGCGAGCGTAGCGGCCGAGCGCTTCCGATCCCGCAGCGCGGCTTGGTAGGCGTCGGCGCGCTTGGTGTTGCGGAGCAAGGTTTTTGCTTCCTTCACGAGCTTCAGCGCCGTCGCGATGTCCCCGCGGCGCTCAGCCGCGACGGCGAGGTCGTAGATCACGCGGCCCTTGGCCTCCCCTTCTGCGGTCTTACGCCCCTGACGCCAGGCTTTTTCTGCGCCCTTCCAGTCGTCCGCCTTCGCGAGCTTCGCGCCCGCGGCCACTTCCCGACCACCCGCCGCGTACCATTTGCGGTCGACGCTCGTGCTCCACGGCGCGATGTGCCGCGCGGCCTCAAAGGCCGTGGCGGCCGCGAGATCGGACGCGAGGGACTTGGGATCCCCGGCCTTCCCGCGAGCGTCGGCCTGAGTCTCGGCGGTGCCGGTCAGCACGTCGGTGACGGTCTCGGTCCACGCGTCGACCACCGCGCCGTTCACCCCGTAGAGCTGGTAGCCTACGTTCACCGTCACGCTGACCGTCGCGTCGATGACCGGGACCTCCTCGGTCACGTCGGTAGAGACGGCCGGGCACGACGCGCAGTCGGACGGCACGCGCGTCTCGGAGTGGGTGCGCGTCTCGGTGCGCTCTGCGTAGGTCCAGGACTCGACGGTCTCAAGCTGGTCGACGGCCACGACGCCGTCGGCGCCCGCAGCGGTGCGCAGCGCAGCGACCGCGTCGGCAGACAGCGGCTGTCCGACCGTACCCTGCACGCGCCCGAGCGCAGCTTGCGCGGCGGCCGGCTCAGCGATGGAGTACCGCGCCCCACCCTGCAGCTCCTCCTGAAGCGCGAGCCGCGCCGCAGCCGAGAGATCCGAGCCCTTCCGGTCGACGAGCGCGAGCGACCGCACGTCGGTCGGCACGGAGATCTCGGCGGGCACGTCATAAGCGATGATCGCGCGGGGGACGCAGCCGGTGAGCAGGGCAGACGCAGCGACGGGGAGCAAAAGGGGGGACAGGAGTGTACGCACGGAGGGCCTCGCGCGGAGGAGCTATTCACGATCCGGCGGGGGGCAAGACGTTCGGGACCCCGGACGCTGTGCAGAGCCGCAGGCTGCGGCTGCTCCCACCAAACCCGGTCCGACGCGTCACCCCATCGCCTGCAAATACCTCGAGACATCGTCGTAGAGCCCCGCCTGATTGGCGTAGGTGACGTAGCGGCGCGCGGTCTCCAACCACTCGACGGTGGTGGGGCGGACGCGCTCCAGCGCGGCAAGCAGATCGGTGTTGGTGACCGGCCGCATCGCGCCGGTGCGCAGCGCGTCGGTGAGCGCGCGCTCGCTGGCCACCTCGGCGAGATGACGAAGATCGGCGCCCGAAAAGCGCGGCGTCCGACGCGCGATCAGCGCCAGATCGAGATCGGCGACCGGGCGCTCGCGCAGCGAGATCGCGAGGATCGCCTCGCGGGCAGCGACGTCGGGCGGCGGGACGAACACGACGCGGTCAAAGCGCCCCGGGCGACGCAGCGCCGGATCGACGTCCCACGGCGCGTTGGTGGCGCCGAGCACCAAGATCGACTCATTCTGGGCGTTCACCCCGTCCATCTCAGCGAGCAGTTGGTTGACCATGCGCCGTCCCGGCCCATGCTTGAGCTGGTGACGCGCCGCCCCGATGGCTTCGATCTCGTCAAAGAACAAGATCGTCGGGGCTTCATCACGCGCCTTCTCGAACAGCTGGTGGAGGCGCTTTTCGCTCTCTCCAAGCCACATATCGAGCACCGACTGGATCTCGACGGCCTGGAAGTTGACGCCGCACTCCCCGGCGGCCGCGCGCGCGAGATGCGTCTTGCCGCAGCCCGGCGGGCCGTACAGCAGCACGCCCCCGCCGGGCTTCTTCCCGTAGGCCTTGAACAAGTCCGGCTTCTGCAGCGGCAGGATGATGTCCATCCGCAAGCGCTCTTTCAACGCCTGCAGTCCGCCCACGTCGTCAAAGGTGATCGAAGGACGGCTGCGCACCACAGGTTCGGGCGCTTCCGGCTCGGGTTCGGCCCCGCTCACGACCGCGAAGCGCAGCGAGCGCTCAATCCCCAAGTCGCGCATCGTCGGGTCCAGCCCAAGCAAGCGGTCGTACGCGGCCTGAGCATCGGGACGGCGCCCGATCTTCAGCGCGCGACGCGCGAGATCCGCCAACGACGCGGGCTCCAGCCCAGCGAGCACGCGCATCCACGCCTCCACGCCCTCGCCGTCGCGGCCCAGCGCAAACGCGGCCTCGCCTACGGCGAGCAGCGCGTCTTCCCGAGCCGGATCCTGCAAGACCGCGGCTTTGAGCTCTACGAGCGCGTCGGCGTGACGCCCCGCATCCAGCAACGCCCGCCCCAGCGCGACGCGCAGCGGCACGTTGGTGGGCGAGAGCGCCACGGCCTCGCGCAGCGCGCGAAAGGCGTCGGAAACAGCCCGGTCAGCCATCGATAGCTCCAATCAGGCGGCGCGCGCCCGGCGACAAGGATGCAATGAGCAACACCGCAAAAGCGAGAGCGGGCACCGCAAAGGGCGCGCCAAAGCCTGTGCCGCTGCGGCCAAGCCAGAGCAGGGCGCCCGCGACCAGCGCGAGCACGAGGCTGAACACCGGCGGAACCGCAGCGACGCGATGCACAGGCCGCAACGCTGGGTGAAGCAGGCGGATTTTTCGCTCCAGCGCGCGATCCCGCTGCGAGGGGTCGATGCTCAGCGCCTCGGCCCACGCGGTGCGCGCCGGCTGCCAGCGCCCCGCGCCGGCCTGAGCTTTGGCGAGTCCGTGGAACGCCTCGGCGCGCCGTGGATCCGCCCCGATCGCCGCCTCAAAAACCTCAACGGCCCGCGCAGCATCGCCCACGCGCAGCAAATGAAACCCGAGCACGGTGTGGGTCTCGGCGTCCCCCGGCGCGAGCTCCCGCGCGGTCTCCAACGCCTGCCGCGCCTCGGAGGTATACTCAAGACGTTCGGCGATAAACCCCAACAATGCGTGGTATGCGGCCACGCTGGGACGAAGGCTGACCGCCTCCCGCGCGAACGGCAGCGCGTCCTTGTGACGGTGCTGGGCGACGAGCGTGGTCGCCAGATCCGCGGCGATGCCCGGCTCTCCCGGCGACAACGACAGCGCCTCCCGAAAGCTCAGCTCTGCGTCGACCGCGCGCCCGGCCGCACGAAAAGCCCGGCCGCGAACGCGCAGATACTCTGGCGTTGGCGACTCCCGCGCCGGCAAGCGCTCTGCGAGCAGCGCCGCCTCCGCGGGCTTGCCCATGGCAAGCAGGGCTTCAACCTTGCGCAGTTCAGGGCTCATCAAGCGGTCAGACATCCGTTCGGGAAAAAGGTTTCAACAGCCTGTCAGGGTAGCGCGCCCGCTCCCGATGCGCCCGCGACGCGATAGCCCCGGTCGCATGCCCCCCACTCGCTCCAGCACCCGCGCCACGACGGGCCGCCGACGCCTTCTGGCCGAGGTGGAGCGCCTCGCGCAGGACTTACGGGAGCCCGGCCGCATCGAAGATGCGCTCGCGATGCTGATCGGCGGCGAGGGCAGCGACTACGGGATCGCCCCCGACGAGCTGTTTTCTGGCGGCGTGCCGCGCATCCGGCCCGTGCTGGTGCACCTCGCCGCGCAGACCGGATCGGACAGCGGCGCAGGCCCCGCCGACGGCACGCAGGACGTCGCGATGGTCGCGGAGCTGCTGCACGCCGCCGTCATCTTGCACGACGCCGCGCTGGGACGCCGCGAAGGCTTGCGCCGCCGCGCCGCGCGAAGGGTGCTGAACCGCGCCAGCCATTGGTTGGGCGGCAATCACCTCACCCTGCGCGCGCTGGAGATCGCCCGACGCGCGCCCGCGCCCGAGATCCTCGGCGACGCCCTCGACGCGCTGCGCGAGGTCACCGAAGGTCAAGCCCTCGGCGCCGCGCTGGCGGAGCGCGTCCCCACGCCGTCGGACGTGCTGCAGCACGCGGAGAGTCAGGCCGGCGCGGTGCTTGCGTTCTCGTGTCGCGCTGGCGGAAGGCTCGCCGGCGCGCAGCGTCCCGCGCTGACGCGCCTCGGACGCTACGGCAGGCACACCGGCGTCGCCTTCCAGCTCGCGGAGGACATCGCCGCTTTTGACTCCACCGACGGGCTGGACGGCCTGATCCGGCTCGCGAACACCGGCCGGCCGGTGCTCCCGATCGCGATCGCCGCCGTGTCCGATCCCGCGGTCGCTACGCTGTGGCGCACCTTAGGCGACCACGAGGATGCCGCCGTCGCCGCCGAGATCGCCGAGCGCGTCGGCGCGTCCGGCGCCATCCGACAAGCGCGGGAGACGATGCTCGAACACGTGTGGAGCGCCCGGAAGGCGCTCACCGAGCTCCCTGAGACCCCGGCCCGCGGCGCGATGGACCGGCTGATCAGCAGCCTGACCTGAACCGGATCAGGTCCACTTCTGAGCGAGCGGAAAGCGCCGGCCGCTGCCGAACGCACGGCTCGTCACCCGAAGGCCGGGCGCGGCTTGCCAGCGCTTGTATTCGCTGCGGACCACGAGACCGATCACCCGTTTCACCAGCGCGGCGTCGAAGCCGGCGGCGATGATCTCGGCCGGGCCGCGCTCCTGCTCGACGTACAGCGCGAGGATCGCGTCCAGCACGTCGTAGGGAGGCAACGAGTCCTGATCGGTCTGGTTCGGCGCCAGCTCGGCTGAGGGCGGCTTGGTGAGCGTCGCGTCCGGGATGACCTCGCCATCGCGGTTGATGTAGCGGCAAATGCGGTAAACGTCGGTCTTGAACACGTCGGAGAGCACCGCGAGCCCGCCGCACATATCGCCGTACAACGTGCAGTATCCTACCGCCACCTCGGACTTGTTCCCGGTGGTCAACACGATGTGCCCAAGCTTGTTCGAGAGCGCCATGAGGATCGCGCCGCGCTCCCGTGCTTGCAGGTTCTCTTCGGCCAAGCCGGGGGAGAGGCCCGCGAACAAGGGCGCGAGCGACTGCAGATACTGGTCATGCACCGCGGTGATCGGCACGATCTCGAACCGAACGCCAAGGTTCTCCGCCAAGGCACGCGCGTCGGTCACCGATCCCGGCGAGGAGAACGGCCCGGGCATGCCGATCGCGAGGCAGTTTTCCGCCCCAAACGCCCGGGTGGCGATGTAGAGGACCAGCGCGCTGTCGATGCCGCCCGACAGGCCCACGAGCGCGCGCTTGAAGCCCGATCGCGCGCCGTAGTCGCGCACGCCAAGCACCAAGGCTTCGAGCACTTCGGCTTCAAACGGCAAGTCTTCAACGACGACCGGCGGCCCGTCGGTCTCGATGAACGCGACGTGCTCGCTGAACTGCGGGAGCTGCGCGAGCAGGTTCCCCTGGGCGTCCGACGCGAGCGAGGCGCCGTCAAAAACCAGCTCGTCGTTGCCGCCGACTTGATTGCAGTAGACGAGCGGCGCGCGCGCCTGCACCGCCTGCGCCATCACCAGCTTGCGGCGTACCTCGGTCTTTCCCCGATGGAACGGGGACGCCGACAAGTTCACCATCAGATCGGCGCCCGCGAGGCGGGCGACCGGGTCGATCGCGTAGTTGTGGCCGGGGAACATCCCCGGCTCGTTCCACAGGTCCTCGCAGACCGTCACGGCGAGCGTCAAGCCGCCGACCGTGACCAGACGCGGCGCGGTCTCGGGCACAAAGTAGCGCCCCTCATCAAAAACATCGTAGGTGGGCAGCAGCGTTTTGTGCCGGACCGCGACGATCTCCCCGTGCCAAGCCACAACCGCGCTGTTGCGCAGACCGCCGGCCTCCCAGGGCGACCCGAAGATCGCGATCACGTCCGAACCTGCGGTCGCCGCAGCGACGGCTTCGGCCTCGGCCCTACACGCCGCGACGAGATCTTTGCGCGAGACCAGATCCCGCGGGGGATAGCCGCACAGCGTCAACTCAGGCAGCAACACCACGCGCGCGCCACCCGCGATCGCTTCGCGGATCACCGCACGGACGCGGGCACCGTTCCCCGCGACATCACCGACGATTGGAGCGATCTGCCCGATGCAGACGCGCAATCAGTAGCCGCCGGTCTTCCGCCACGCGGTTGCGTTGAGCGCGATCAAGATCGGAGCGCCGAGGCCGATGCAGAGCACCGCGACCGGGAAGAACCCGGTGGTTTTGACATCGCCCATGGCATCTCCGCCATACCCGCCATGCGCCATCGCGAAGTCGCCGTATTCGCCGCCAAAGCTGAACATCAACGAGAACACGCCGATGGCGCAGAGCAGACCGCCAATAAACCAGAATACGGTGCGGGACATCGGGACCTCCGAGGGCGCACCCGGTAACCCATAACTGGCCGGTGCAACAGCCCCACGATCGCATCCACGCGTTAGCAGGCGTCTTCGGAGTGAATTGTATGACCCAGCCCCTACGCCTCGCCTTCGTTCTTCCTATCGCCCTCGCCTTCGCGCTCGCGTGCAGCGGCGGGTCCACCGAAGCCCCTCCCGCCCCTCCGGCGCCGCCCGCTCCTCCGGCCCCCGCCGAGGTAGCGCCGCCCGCGGCTCCTGCCGCCGAGGCCGCTGCGCCCCCGGCAGCCCCGGCCCCCGAGACCGTGGCGCCGCCCGCAGCGACCACCAAGACCTTTGACCAAGCCGCCTTTGTCTGCTGTGACGATGATCGCGCCTCGCGCCTGCTCGACAAGTACCTCGCCATCGAAACGCGCCTCGTCAAAGGCGAAGACGGCGGGCTGTCCGGCCAGTACACCGCGCTCCGCGGCGTTGCGCAAGGCTCTATCGATCTCGGCAACTTCGGCGCCGAACAGAACGTGATCCTCAAGCGGATCGTCGAAGCGGCGGAGGCCTCCAACAAGCAGGATCTCGCCGGCAAGCGCAAGGCCTTTCAGGGCTTGTCCGCCGACGTGAGCCTTTTCCTCCACAAGCACAGCGGCAAGGGCTCCACCAAGGTGGTTGAAGCCTTCTGCCCGATGTTCGAAGGCGGCTCCAAGTGGCTGCAGACCGAGAGCACCGTCGCGAACCCGTACTATGGCAGCGAGATGCTGACCTGCGGCAACTTCCAGTAGGTCTCCGCCGCTTTTAGCAGGCCCCCGCCGCAGGACCCCGCATGCCCCACACCGCCTACATCATTGATGCTGTCCGCTCGCCGATCGCACGTCAGGGCTACAAGGATGTACGCCCGGATGTGCTGGCTGCGGAGGTCCTGAAGGCGCTCGTCGCCCGCACCGGGGTCGATCCTACGACCCTCGAAGATGTCGTGATGGGCTGCGTGAGCCAAGTCGGCGAACAAGGCCTCAACATCGCACGAAACGCGGCGCTGCTCGCAGGCTTCCCGGTCGACGTGACCGGCGCATCGGTCAACCGCATGTGCGGGAGCTCGCTGCAGGCCGTGAACTTCGCCGCGATGGGCGTCGCGTCCGGATTTCAAGATCTGGTGATCGCCGCTGGCGTCGAGTCGATGAGCCGCGTGCCGATGGGCAGCGACATGATGCTGAACGGCGCGATGGTCACGCCCGCGCCCGAGCTGTCCTGGCGCTACTCCATCGTGCCTCAGGGCACCTCCGCGGAGCTGGTGGCCAAGCGCTTTGGCCTGCGGCGCGAGGCCCTCGATGCGTACAGCCTCGAGAGCCACCAACGCGCCGCGCGTGCCCAAGACGCGGGCTGGTTCGACGCCGAGATCGCCCCGGTCTGCGGGCTCGGCCGCGACGAAGGCGTGCGCCGGGACACCTCCCTCGAACGACTCGCAAAGCTAAAGCCCGCGTTCGCTGCAGACGGCGTGATCACCGCAGGATCCTCCTCGCAGATCAGCGATGGCGCAGCCGCGGTGCTGATCGCCAGCGGAGACGCGGTTCGCCGCTACGGGCTCAAACCCCGGGCGCGGGTGGTCACGATGGCGACCGCAGGGGTGGATCCGACGATCATGCTGACGGCCCCGATCCCGGCTACCCAGAAAGCGCTGACACGCGCGGGTCTGACGGTGAACGACATCGACGCCGTCGAGATGAACGAGGCCTTCGCGTCGGTCGTGCTCGGCTGCTCGCAGGCGCTGGAGCTGGACCCCGCGCGGGTCAACGTCCACGGCGGCGCGATCGCCTTAGGGCACCCATTGGGGGCCTCGGGCGCGCGCCTCATCGCTACGCTGTTGGGCGTGCTCGAGCGCACCGGCGGCCGACGCGGCCTCGCGACGATGTGCATCGGCTTCGGCCAAGGCATCACCACCGTCATCGACCGGGACGTATAGGTGCCGGACGCCATCGAAGTGTGGATGCCGGGCAGCCCCGGTCGCTGGCCGTTCGCCGGGCATGTGCGCGGGAGCTGGGAGGGCGGGGCGATCCGGCTGGCGTGGGCGGGTCGGATCGCGTGGTCTGCGCTCCCCGAAGATGCTTTTGAAGCCGCCGAGGCGCTGCGCGATGTGCTCGCCACGGTCCGCGGCGATGGTCGCTTCGCGGCCATCACGTCTGCGTGGGCGGCCGTCGACACGCTCGCCGAAAAATGGAAGTCGCGGGGGGATCTCTCGCTGCTTTTTGCAGCGGTAGACCCTGCTGGGATCGTGCTCTCGTCCACCGGTTTGGAAGCCGTCTGGGTGGAAGGCCACAGCGGGTGGGTCGCGGCCGCGCTCTCGGGCTCGCCGCTGTTCACAGAGCCGGGCGCGCCCGAGCGTGCGCCGGTTCCGCAACCGCCGCTCCGACCGGGGCTGCGCTTCTTGGGCTTGCCGCCCGGGATCGCCTTGCCCAAGCCCACCGAGATGGCGCTCGCGTGCGGGGTGCGGCCATGAGCGTCGACGGCATCCTTCAAGGCCGGATCGATGGCCTCGACCTGCGTCTGCAGACCGATCTCCTGCTCGACGCCGTCAAGCAGGCCGAAGGCCGTCCCTTGGGCCCGCTGCTCGACGCGCTCGCCGTTGCCGATCCGCTCGCGCTCGCCGAGGTCGTGTGCGGCACCCGCTCCCCGGGCGGAGCAGCGCTGATCCTCGCCGCGTTGCCGCATGCGGAGCGCATCGAAGCGGTGCTCTCGCCGCGCGGGGCGTGGCCACGGCTTTTGGAGCTCGGCGGAGCCGAGGCGGCGCTGCCGGTGTTGACCACCGCGGCGCGCCGGCATCCCGGAGCGAGCTGGCTGGTCGCGCTGTCGCGGAAGGTCGAAGGCCCGCGCGCCGGTCTCGCCCACCTCTCCGCGTGCAGCCATCACCCCGCGTTCGCGCAGGCCTGCAGAAACCACGCCGAAGCCGGGCACGTCGAGGGTCTGGTGCTCGCCGCTGGCGCCACCGGCAGGGCCGAGCCCGCTGCAGCGCTGCTTGGGGTCGATCGCTTCGACGCGATGCTCCGCGCCGCGGGTGCAGCGCTCGACACCGCGCACGACAGCCCGATCATCGCTCAGCTCGCGGCGGTCTGGGGCCCCGAGCCCGATGACTTGTTCGTGCGGGTGCTGCCGATCCTGCGCAAAAAACAAGCGGCGGAGTCGCTGCGCAGCCATTGCCGCCACCTGCCAAAAACCGCGCGGCTGCTGGATCTGATCATCCGTGGGATGGTCAACGCGCCGTGAGGCTTCCTGCGGGCGCATACAACGCCACCGGAGCCGCGACCCCGCGCAGGGTGTAGTCGCCCAGCGCCGTGAGCTGCGTCCCCTTCAGGTGCTGCGCGACCTCGCCGGTGAGCAACACCCGCTGCCCGAGGCTCTTGCACATCCCCTCTACGCGCGACGCTACGTTCACCGCCGCGCCGATCACCGTGAAGTCGAGCCGGTTTTGCGTGCCGATGTTGCCGTACATGACCTCGCCGAGGTGGAGCGCGATGCCGACCTCCAGCATCGGCGCGCCGCCCGCTCGATCCGCGTCCATCGCGCGTTGGCACGCCTCGGCCGCCCGAGCCGCGCGCTCGCAGGCGGCCTGAGGGCCTCCGTCCCGACACGGAAAAATCGCGAGCACCGCGTCGCCGATGAACTTCAGGATCTCGCCGCCCTCCCCCTCGACCGCGCCGCCGATGCGCTCGAAGTGCGCGTCGAGCCTCGCAACGACCTCTTCCGGGGAGCACGTGTCCCCGAGCGCGGTGAACCCGCGCAGGTCGGAGAACCAGACCGCTGCTTCGATCTTCTCGCCGGTGCCACGTCGGAACGCTCCGGTCGCGACCCGCGTAGCGGCGTTGGAGCCAAGGTACACGGCGAGCAGGGACTGCATCGCGAACCGGTGCGACTCCAGCTCCAATCGCATCGAGGCCATCGGCAGGATCTTCCGGAGCGCCTCGCATTCGGCGTCGGTGAACCCCTCAGCACGGTCGCTGGCGACGGAGATGCAGTTGATCCGCCCGTCGCTGAAGTGCACGCCGTTGATGACGTAGTCGGTGGCGCCGGCGAGCGCGAGGTCATCCAGAACGGGGAAGCGGCGACGCTCCTCGTCGATCCACAGCCGACAGCGGATCCTAGACTCGCCGCCGAACACCGCCGCGATCGGGCTGGCTTGAAACGCAGGGGAGTCCAGCACGCCGTACGGCATCTCCCGGGTACGAACACCCGCGCCTCGGGTCCACACCAGCTCGCGGGCGTGAATCTCGGGATGGGACGTGAACAAGCTGGTGCTGATGCGCCACAGGGGAAAGCCCTGCGCACACAGCAGGTTGCCCATCGCGTCGAGCGTCGCATCCATGGACAGCGCGCGACAGGCGTCGCTCGAAAACCACTCGAGCACGCCGGCGAGCGGCGTAGGGACGTCGTTGAGAGCGGTGGGCATGGGTGCACCTACCATGCTGCTGCGCACCCTGCGCGGTCCCGCACCCCGCGCTACCGGCTCTCGGAGTTGTCGTACCCGTCGGTGCACTGAGGGTCACGGGAGTCCGCGCCGCCGGTGCCGTCGTTGTCCACGGAGTCGTTGCACGCGTTCGCGGTGTAGCCGTCGTTCTCCAGCGCGGTGAGCGGGGAGTACGCGCATGCGGGATCGTCGAGGTCCGACCAACCGTCGCCGTCGTTGTCGAGACCGTCGTTGCACTCCGTCACCGGATCGGTCTCGCTGGTGTCGGTGGCGCTGTCGCAGCCGTAGTCCACACCGTCGACTAAGCCGTCGCCGTCGTTGTCCACGCCGTCGTTGCACGCTGTCGTGCTGTAGCCGCCGTCTTCAAGGTTGTCGGATGCGTCGGTGCAGTCCGGGTCTTCGAGGTCGTACCAGCCGTCGCCGTCGTTGTCGTCGCCGTCGTCACACGCGGGCGTGTGGGTCTCGTCCTCGTCGGTGCCGCCGAGGCAGCCCGGATCGTCGGCGTCGGCCCAGCCGTCGCCGTCGTCGTCGACGCCGTCATTGCACGCGAAGAGGTCGTAGCCGCTCTCGACGCCCAGCCAAGCGCAGTCGGGATCAGCGCCGTCTACCCAGCCATCGCCGTCGTCATCGGTCCCGTCGGCGCACGAGGGCGAGCCGGCGCTCACCGTGCCTTCGACGTTGTCGAGCGCGCCGCTGCAATCGGAGTCGGCGCTGTCTTCGACGCCGTCGCCGTCGTTGTCCACGCCGTCGTTGCATTCGGACACGCCTACGCCCGACTCGGCGGTCGCCCGCTGGCAGTCGGGATCCTCCATGTCGATCCAGCCATCGGCGTCGGCGTCCAAACCATCGGCGCAGCTCGCCGCCGGGTTGGTCTCCACATCGTCCCAGGCCTCGAAGCAGCCCGAATCCGCGCCGTCGACCACACCATCGGCGTCGTTGTCCGAGCCGTCGTTGCACGCGGTCGAAGCGTACCCGACCTCGACGTCCCCGAACGCGCAGTCCGGGTCCTCGCCGTCGATCCAGCCATCGCCGTCTTCATCGCGCCCGTCGCGACAGTCGCCGCCGAGATCGGACTCGCCATTGTCAAAGCCATCGACGCAGTCCAGATCGTCGGCGTCGGTCAGGCCGTCGCCGTCGTTGTCTACGCCGTCGGAGCACGCTGCGACGACGGAGCCGCCGTCTTCGGGACCGGTGGCGCAGTCCACGTCATCGGCGTCGATCCAGCCGTCCAGATCGTCGTCGGTGCCGTTCTTGCAGCCCGAGTTGCGGCTCTCCCAACCCCAGCTCGCCGAGACACAATCCGCGTCGTCCGCGTCTGCGGTGCCGTCGTAGTCGTTGTCGCGGCCGTCATTGCACGGCGAGGTCAAGAAGCCGACCTCCTCCGAGCCGGTGCCACAGTCCGGATCTTCGGCGTCGGTGTAGCCATCGGCGTCGTCGTCGTAGCCGTTGGCGCAGCCGTCGAGCCCGGTGGCCTCGTCGTCGTCCCAGCCGACCTGGCAGTCGGGATCATAGCGATCGGCCAAGCCGTCGCCGTCGTCGTCCAGCCCGTTGTCGCACTCTCGGGTGCCGATGCCCAGCTCATCGCCGCCGCCACAGTCGGCGTCCAGCGCGTCCACCCAACCGTCGCCGTCGTCGTCCAGACCGTTCTCGCAGTCGTCGGCGCCGTCGTCTTCGTTGTCGTCGCCCGCGTTCGCGCAGCCGGCGTCCATCGAGTCGATGTAGAAGTCGCCGTCGCCGTCTACGCCGTCGTTGCACGCCGAAGTGCCCAAGCCCAGCTCGTCGTTTCCGGAGTCGCAGTCGGGATCCGCGCTGTCCACCCAGCCGTCGTCGTCCGAGTCCACGCCGTCGTAGCAGGACCCGGTGGGATCCGCCTCGGTGGAGTCACTGGCGGAGGAGCAGCCCGCGTCGTCGTTGTCGACGTTGTCGTCGCCGTCATTGTCCACGCCGTCGTTGCAGTCGCCGGAGCCGTAGCCTACCTCGTCGGAGCCGGCGTCACAGTCGGGATCGGCGCTGTCCACCCAGCCGTCGCCGTCGTCATCGGAGCCGTCCGCGCAGCTGGAAGCGGCGGTAGACTCGAGGATGTCCCAAGCGTCGGCGCAGTCGGGATCATCGGCGTCGAACAAGCCGTCGCCGTCGTTGTCGAAGGCGTCGTTGCACGGCGAGGTCCCGAAGGAGCCCTCGTCGGTGCTGCCGTCGGCGCAGTCGGGGTCCGCCGCGTCGATCCAGCCGTCGCCGTCTTCATCGACGCCGTCGTTGCAGTCGGTGAGCGGATCGGTCTCGTCGGTGTCGCGCCCGGAGGTGCAGCCCGGATCATCGGCGTCGACGAGGCCGTCAGCGTCGTCGTCGGTGCCGTTGTTGCAGCGGTAGGCCGAGACCGCCGGGGTCTCGGTGGTGTCGGTGCTGGACGAGCAGCCGGGGTCCTCGGTGTCAAACCAGCCATCGCCGTCTTCGTCCTCGCCGTTGGAGCAGGCGTAGGAGGCCTCGGCGGTGTCGTCGGCGGTGTCACAGTCGGGGTCGTCGGCGTCGGCGAGGCCGTCGGCGTCGTTGTCGGCGCCGTCGTTGCACTCGGTGGAGCCGAAGGCGACTTCGGCGCTGCCGGTCACGCAGTCCGGATCGGCCATGTCGGTCCAGCCGTCGCCGTCGTCGTCGGTCTCGTCCTCGCAGGAGGGCGCTTCGGCGGCGATGGTGGCGGAGGTGCAGTCGTCATCGGCCCAGTCGATGGCGAAGTCGCCGTCGTTGTCGAGACCGTCGTTGCAGGGGAGCGCGCCGAAGCCAACCTCGCTGGCGCCGGTGGCGCAGTCGGGGTCGTCGAGATCCGACCAGCCGTCGCCGTCATTGTCCAGACCGTCGCCGCACAAGCTCGCTTCGGCCACAAAGGCGTCGGTGCAATCGACGTCAAGCCCGTCCACCAAGCCATCGCCGTCGTTGTCGATGCCGTCGTTGCAGGTGAGCGTCGCGTCGAACGAGACCTCGGTGCTGCCAAACTCGCAGTCGGGGTCATCGGCGTCGGACCAGCCGTCGCCGTCGTTGTCGTCGCCGTCGAAGCAGTCGGTGTTCTCGAAGTCGTCGTTGGCGTCGGTGCACTCGCCGTCGTTGCCGTCCACCAAGCCGTCGCCGTCGTTGTCCACGCCGTCGTTGCACTCGGAGGTCCCGGCAAAGCCGCCCTCCGAGTCGCCGGTCGACGAGCGACACGAGGGATCGTCGAGATCCACCCAGCTATCGCCGTCATTATCGACGCCGTCTTCACAGAGGTTGGCTTCGGTGTCATCGGTAGCGTCCGCGCAGGACCGATCAGCGCCGTCGATCGCGCCGTCGCCGTCGTCATCTTCGCCGTTGTTGCAGCCGTAGTCCGAATAGCCGGCCTCCACGGTGCCGGTCATGCAGTCCGGATCGGCGTCGTCGGTGTAGCCGTCGCCGTCGTCGTCCTCCCCGTCGGCACAGCTGGGCGCGTACTCGGAATTATCGCCCGCGCCACTGCACTGTGCGTCGTCGCTGTCGAGATCGCCGTCGTCGTCGTCGTCGACGCCGTTGTTGCACTCGGTGCCGCCAAAACCCGCGCCTTCGCTGGGGAGCTCGGTGTGGCGGGAGGTGCAGTCCGGATCCTCGCTGTCGGGCCAGCCGTCGCCGTCGTCATCGAGGCCGTTGTTGCAGCTGCCGGCTTCGTCGTTGTCGAGGCCGTCCGCGCAGTCGCTGTCTGCCTGATCCAAGGCGGCATCGCCGTCATTGTCGACGCCGTCGTTGCACTGGTTGGTCCCGAAGCCGACCTCGTCGATGCCCGAGGCACAGTCGGGATCGGCCACGTCAATCCAACCGTCGGCGTCGTTGTCCGACCCATCGTTGCAGCCGTTGAGCGGGGTGTCGAGCACGCGACCGGTGATGGTGAACGACACCACCATGTCGGTCTCGAACGCGATCGGGCCGACGGACTTGGAGTCGACGGTCATCGAGCCGGCGTCAAAGCCCATCAGCTGAAAGCTGAACGGACCGACGTTGTCGCCCGGATGGATCTCGGTCGAAGCGAGGCCGCCGTCGCGCGTGTCGAGCTCGATCGCATACTCCAGATCGGCGTCTCCGACCCAGTCGCCAAAGCGATCGTCGCTGGTGTCGGCCCAGGGCGTGTCGGACGACACGATCAGCTTCCAATCGGAGGCGGCGTCGATCGAATCCGCGACGTCATAGTCGACGAGGATCGCGGTTTTGGTTTCGGGAGCGCAGGCCGCGAGCATCGCGGTGAGCGCGAACACGTTGGCGCCCAGCATGGAGCGCAAGCCGCGGCCCAAGCTCGCGGGGAGCGCCGAGCGAGAGGCCGAGCGAGAGGCCGAGCGGAAAAGCGAAACATTTTTCATGGCAGGGTCACCACGGTGTCGCCCGCAGGCGGAGGATCAGGTTGAACGGCCACAGCCGTCGCGATGCCGGCGCCAGCGCCGACCGCCACGCCACCACCTACGGCGGCCCAGAAGCCCCAGCGCTGGGTCAGCGGCTTCTGCTTTTCAATCGTGTCGCCGGCGCGGTGCAACATCAACGTGCCCGATCCCGGCACGCTGACGGTGTCGGCCACGCGGGTGCCGTCGGCCTCGATCACTATTTGTGCCTTGCCTTTTTCCAAGGGGCCGAACTTGACGGTGGCGCCCTCGCCGATCACGGTGCCGTTCACCAACACCTTGGCGTTGGGGCTCCCGGTGGTGATCTTCAACGAGCTGCCCGCCTTGGGCAGCGAGACCTTCAGCTCGCCGCGGCTGCCGTCGGTGGTGTCGACGCTGCGGATGATCGCCGCGCGGTCCGGCGCCTGCACCAGTACGCCGTGCACGCCAAGGGCGATGCCCTCGAGACGCAGCGGTGTTTTCCCTACGTTCTTGCCATCGATTGAGACGTCCGCCCCGGCCGGGGTGCTCTCGACCACGAACACGCCTGCCGAGCCTTGGAGCTTGACCTCCACGAGGTAGTTCTTGCCTTTCACGAAGTCCAGTGAGCCTTCCGTGGCCTCAAACTTCGGAGCCGCGACCTTCCAGGAGTGCACGCCGGGCGTGAGATCTGAGAGGCGCATCGGCAGCATCCCGCGCTCCTTGCCGTCAATCTCAAGCCGCGCGCCAGCTGCGCCACCTACAAACTCCGCAGTTCCAACCCCGGCAGAGAGCACCGCGTTGATCTCGATCTTTTTTCCGTCTTCGATCTGCAACTTTCGTACGAACGGATCGAAGTTGTCGGCGACGATGCGGAGCGCGTGCGGCCCGGGGGCGAGAAAGCGGGTGACCGGCGCGGGCCCGAGGCTCTGCCCGTCGACGAACACTTCGGCGTTCTCCACCGGGCTCTTCACGCTGAGGATGCCATCGGCCGCGGATGCGCCGGAGCTCCACAAAAGGCCCAGCAACACAGCGGCGCGCGGCACAAATCCCCGCTCCACGTGGCGCTTCGGAGACCGCTCCGGGAGGAAGGAGGGAACAGCGACGCCGGCATGGGCGCGAGGTTGGGGGAGCGGATTGGGCTTCAGCATGGTGTACGCACCAAGGATACCACCGCCGGGACTCAGTTGCGCTGCAGTCGTGAACGAGTACACGCAGATCACGGTAGAACGTTCCGTTCTCGCGGCGTCGAAAAATGGTAGTACGCGTCACCCTACCGACCCGCGACCTCTGGTAGAGTCCGACGAGGCCACGACATCGCTCCCGATGCCCGCCCAAGGTGCCGCATGTCCGTCTTCACCTCGTCTGAAGCCATTTTCTCTCGCTATGGATTCTTCGTGGTACCGTCGCTGTTAGCCGCAGTGGCGCTGGTGGGATGCCGGAAAGAGGCGGCCCCCAACGGCGAGGGCGACGCCCCGATCGGCTACGACTCCAACGAAGCCGACTACGACGGCGACGGCTTTGAGACCGACGCGGCCGGCGGCGATGACTGTGACGACGGCGACGCCAACGTCAACCCGAGCATGCCCGAGACCCCCTACGACGGCATCGACAACGACTGCAACGCCGACACTCCGGATGATGATCTCGATCTGGACGGTTTTCCCCTCGCGGTGGACTGCGACGACAACGCCGCGGAGGTCAACCCCGCCGCCGACGAGGTGTGTGACGGCATCGACAACGACTGCGACGGCTCGGTGGATAACGCGCCCGGCGCTGACAGCTGGTACGCCGACGCCGACAGCGACGGCTACGGTTCCGACGACGACACGATCATCGCCTGTGAGATGCCCGCTGGCTACGCCGCGCTCGGCGGCGACTGTGACGACGCCGATCCCGCCTACAACCCCGGCGCCGAGGAGTCCGACTGCCTCGACCCCAACGACTACAACTGCGACGGCTCGGTAGGCTACGATGACGCCGACGCCGACGGCTTTCCCGCCTGCGAAGACTGCGACGACAGCCGCGACACGGTCAACCCCGATGGCCTCGAGGTCTGCAACACGCTCGACGATGACTGCGACGGCACGGTAGACGACCTCGCGTCCGACGCGCCTACCTGGTACCAGGACGACGACGGCGACGACTACGGACTCGACGACAGCACGCTGACCGAGTGCGACCAGCCCGCTGGCTACGCGCCCAACGGCGGCGACTGCAACGATCTCGACCCCGCCTACAACCCCGGCGCTGCCGAGGCGTGCAGCGATCCCAACGACTACAACTGCGACGGCTCGGTCGGCTACGCGGACAACGACGGCGACGGCTTCGCGGCGTGCGACGAGTGCGACGACTCCAACATCGACGTGAACCCGACCGCCACGGAGATCTGCAACGGCATCGACGATAACTGCGACGGCACCATCGACGGCGCGGGCGCGGCCGGCGCGAGCGTCTGGTACCGGGACTCAGACTTGGACGGCTTCGGCGACGACGCAGCCACGGTCACCGATTGCGACGCGCCGGTCGGCTACGTGGCGTTCGGCGGCGACTGCGACGATCACGACGACGACATCCACCCCGACGCCATCGAGGTGTGCGACGGCGAGGACAACAACTGCGACGGCTCGGTCGACGAAGCCGGCGGGACCACGCTCTACTACACCGACGCCGACAGCGATGGCTACGGCGACGGCGCGACCGGCGCGGCGGCGTGCTCCATGCCCGTCGGCAGCTCGCCGTACGGCACCGACTGCGACGACACCGACAGCGCGTTCCACCCCGGCGCAGCCGAAGCCTGCACCGACACCAACGACTACAACTGCGACGGTTCGATCGGCAACGTCGACACCGACGGCGACGGCTACTCCGCGTGCGAGGAGTGCGACGACTCGCGCAGCGACATACACCCGGGCGCGACCGAGATCTGCAATGACCTCGACGACAACTGCGACGGCACGACCGACACCGACGCCGTGGATCGGACCGACTGGTACGCCGACGCCGACGCCGACGGCTACGGCGGTGGCGCGGCGGTCACCCAATGCGACGGCGCAGCCGGCTACGTGGCGACCGACGGCGACTGCAACGACAGCAATCGCCGGGTCAACCCCTCGGCCAGCGAGATCTGCGACGGCATCGACAACGACTGTGACGGCGCGACCGACGGCGCCGACGCCGCGGGCGCAGAGACCTGGTACGCCGACACCGACGGCGACGGCTTTGGCGACGCCTCAGTGGCCGTCACCCAGTGCGACGCGGCCCCCGGCTACGTCGCCGACGACTCCGACTGCGACGACACCGACAACACGGTGTACCCCGACGCGCCCGAAGCCTGCACCGACCCAGCCGACAAGAACTGCGACGGCTACGCCGGGCGCACCGACAACGACGGGGACGGCTTCGCCGCGTGCGAGGACTGCAACGACGGCAGCGCGACAAGCTTCCCCGGCGGGTCTGAAGTCTGCGACAGCCTCGACAACGACTGCGACGGCACCGTGGACAACGGCGCTTCGGACGCCACGACCTGGTATCAGGACGCCGACTCCGACAACTACGGCACCACCGTCACCATCGAGTCCTGCTCGAAGCCCGCTGGCTACACCGCAGACCCCGGCGACTGCAACGACGGCAGCCGCCGCGTGAACCCCTCCGCGGTCGAGATCTGCGACGGAATCGACAACGACTGTGACAGCGTGACCGACGGCGCCGACGCCAGCGGCGCGACGTCGTGGTACGCGGATGCCGACACCGACGGCTACGGGGACGCCGACGTAGCGGTGACCCAATGCTCAGAGCCCGCGGGCTACGTCGACAACGCCGCAGACTGCGATGACACCAACGCCGCCGCGAACCCCGCCGAGGTCGAGTACTGCAACGGGTGGGACGACGACTGCGACACCATCACCGACGGCTCGGACTCCGTCGACGCGACCACCTACTACACCGACAGCGACCGCGACGGCTACGGCGCGACCAGCGGCGCCGCGTGCACGCCCCCCGCAGGCAGCGTCTCGGTCTCCGGAGACTGCAACGACGCGAACAGCGCCATCAATCCAGTCGCCACCGACGTCTGCGACTATGTCGACAACGACTGCGACGGCACCTCCGACGATCCGTACCGCTCTGGCGCCAAGTACGTGCTCGAGACCGACTGCGGGAGCTGCGGCAACGACTGCGCGGCCTACAGCTTCGACAACGCCTCGCCGTTCTGCGACACCACGCGCACCACGCCGATGTGTGACTACACCTGCGACTCCGGGTTCTACGACGTGAACGGGACTCAGGCCGACGGCTGCGAGTGCCAGTACATCTCCGCGACGGACGCGCCCTTCGACGGCGTAGACGCCGACTGTGACGGCTCGGACGGTCCGCCCACCAACGCGGTCTACGTCAGCACCTCCGGCTCGCCCACGGGCGCCGGCACCGCGGCGGACCCGCTGGACAGCATCCAGGACGGCATCGATCTCGCCGATGTCAGCGGCGCTGCCTACGTCATCGTGTCCGAAGGCACCTACACCGAGAACATCGAGCTGCTCGACGGCATCAACGTCTACGGCGGCTACGACACCACCTACGCCACCCGGGACATCGGCACCTACACCACGCGCATCGACGGCATCGGCTCCTCGGCGTCTTCGCCGGCCACCGTGCTCGCGTCGGGCATCTCGAGCAGCACCATCTTCGAGGGCTTCACGGTCATGGGTGTCGCGAGCTCGGGCACCGGACAAGCCTCGGTCGCGATGTGGGTAGAGGACTGCACCGACGGCCTCGTCGTACGCTCCAACCACATCGAAGCCGGAACAGGCCGCGACGGCAAAGACGGCACGAACGGGTCCAACGGCACCGCCGGCGGCGCTGGATCGGCTGGAAGGGCCTCCACCACGGGCAGCTGCACGAGCTTGCCCAGCGGCGGCGCCGGCGGCACGAACACCTGCGGCGGTGTCTCCACCGCGGGTGGAGCAGGTGGCGCAGAGACCTGCCCGTCGAACGGCGTGTATGAACCCAGCGGTTCGGCAGGCGTGCCTTCGGGCGGCAGCGGTGGCGCCGGGGCGTGCAGCTCGGTGATCTACAGCTACGCGTGCGGCACGGCGTACGTCTCCACCTGCTGGGACGCCGGCGCGGCCGGCAAGGTCGGCACCGATGGCGCATCCGGGACCGCGGGCGCGGGCGCGACGGACAACGATGGCTCGGTGGCCTCGGGCTACTGGACCGGCGTGAGCGGCAGCAACGGCGCGTCCGGTGCGTACGGCCTCGGCGGTGGCGGCGGCGGCACCGGCGGCGGTGCGGACGTCTCCAGCTCCTGCGGCGCCAAGCAGTACGGCGGGACCGGCGGCGGCGGCGGTGCTGGCGGATGCGGCGGCGTGTACGGCGTAGGCGGCGGTCCGGGCGGCGCGTCGGTAGGCCTGATCGTCAGCTACAGCACGGCGACCACGGTGTACCCGGTGTTCGAGAGCAACGCGATCTCCGGCGGCAACGGCGGGTTCGGCGGCGACGGCGGGGATGGCGGACGCGGCGGCGCGGGCGGGCTCCCCGGCGCAGGTGGCGCGCGCGAGACCACCTACGCGTGGGCGGCCCAATCGGGCGGCAAGGGCGCGGAAGGCGGAACGGGCGGCGGCGGCGGCGGCGGTGGTGGTGGCGCGGGTGGTCCGAGCTACGCCGCGCTGGTGTTTGGCTCGTCACCGTCAGCGACCTGGTTGTCCGCTGACAATACGCTTTCGCACGGCGTAGCAGGGTCGGCCGGACGCGGCGGCTTGGGCGGCGACGGGGCAGCCGGAGACGGCGCGGACGGCGTGAACGGCGCGTCGGGCAACCAGAACTGGTAGCACCGCCCCCGCGGCGGCGGCTCGGTGACCGTGCGGGTCGCCGAGCCTACTCAGTCACCGAAAGGTCCCCGCCTTCGTCGATGTGCAGCGGCACCGGCCCAAAAGGCGTGCTCACGGTGACGTCGGCGTCGAGATCCACCTTCAGCTTCTGACCGGTGGCGATCGCGGTGATCGCGTTGATCGCGTCGGCGTAGTCCACTGAAAACGGCAAGGTCAGGGTCTGCGTGCTCGCGCCCTCTACCGAACCGAGGTCGCTGATCGAGCCGTTTCCGACTTGAATCCCTGCGAACTTGACCTTCAGGCCCATGTCGGTGAACCCGAGCGCTGAGCCGTGATCGTTGTCGACGTCGATGTTCAGGCCGAAGTCGACGCTGGACGACCCGATGGAGTTGACCTTCAGCTTGCCGAGCTTGATTTTGGGCGTGCGCAACGCGGGAAAATCACCGTGCTCGTCGTAGGTGATGTCGACCGGTCCGATGTCCGAGTCAAAGCCGAAGTCGCCGGCGAGCCCAAACCCGACGTTGTCGACGCCGCGCGTGGCGGTGATCGCGTCATAGACGCTTACAAAGTCCAGAGAGACCGGGAGCGCGACCTCGCTCGACCCTTCGGCGACCAGCTCCAGACCCTGCGGGTCGCTGCCGTACAGGATGGAGACGTCCATCAGCGACAAGTCGTAGTTGAACCGATCGAGCGGGACCCCGATGGGGTTGGGGTTGTCTACGGTGAACACAAAGTCCGTGTCAATGTGCTCAAAGTCGAGATCGCTCACGCTGAAGCGACTGAACTTCACCGTGGGGATGAACCCGGAGAGATCCGCACCGCAGCCGGTCAACAAGAGAATCGTAAGCATGATGCCATCCTAACCACTGAATTTACCGTACGCGCCAACACGCCTCCGTCTTCACCGGCGCGCCGCGGGATGTTGCGAGGAGCGCGGACGAGGTGTGCTACCATTTCGTTACACGAGGACCGCCGATGCCGACATCGTCCCCTGTTGACGTCCCCGACGCCGAGGCGGAGCCCACCACAGCGCACGCGACGCTCCATGAGCAGATGCCCACCCGCGAGCTGCTTCGTATGCTGCGCGTCCCCAGCGTCAACGGTCCTGACCTGCCGGAGAGCGGGCTTTGGCGCGCCTACATCGAGCTGCAAAAACGTGGAGAAGCGGGCGTAGGGGAAACCTTTATCGAGGCGCTGCGCGCATTGCACCGTCGGCGGGGGTTCGCGCGCGCCGACATCGCCGTCGACGACCCCCAACCAGATGAACACCGCTTGGCGGCGGATCCGTACCTCGGCGAGCTCTGGAAGTCGTACAAGCGCTGCGTCTGCGCCAACCGGCACGGGCCCGCGGGTCAGCTGCTGCGGGAGCTGGAGAAGCAGATCCGCTGAAGCGCCCCACCCTCCGCGGATGCACCGGGTTGTGAGGCTGCCGCCATGTCACCGGCGCGTCACAGGGTTAGGCGTAGCGACGTGAAACGGCTTTTTGGCGCACTTTGGGCAGTCGGCGGCATGCTCGTGGTGCTGGTCTTCGCAGCCACCTCCAGCATCCCGATCTACCCGTTCGCGTTCCTTCCGCGCGGGAAAAGGGAGCGCTACACCATCTGGGGCGCGCGGTATTTTGCGTGGGGGTGTCTGCATCCGGTGCTGTTCATCCGCGATCAGATCATCGGCAGAGAGAACCTCCCGCAAGAAGGCGGCTATTTGGTGGTCTCCAACCATCGGAGCTGGCTGGACGTGGCGCTGCTGATCCTGCACACGCGCAGTCAGGGCGTCTCCAAGAAAGAGGTCGCCTGGATCCCGTTCTTCGGCTTGAACGGCTGGTTGTCCGGCGCGATCTTCTTTGATCGTCGCAGCAAAGACGGGCGCGGGCGGGTGGTGAGTGACACGCTCGAGCTGCTCGCGGGCGGCGCGAACGTGCACGTGTTCCCGGAAGGCACGCGGACGCGAGATGGAAGATTGTCTTCGAAAGCGCATCTACGCCTCGTCCAAGCTGCGGCGCAGGCCGACCGTGTCGTCGTGCCCTGCTGCACCTGGGGCACCGAGCGCGGCGTCCCTGCCAGCGGCATCTACGCGATGCCGTTCCAGTCGATGGGGCTGCAGATCGGGGAGCCGATGCGGCGCGCCCCCGAAGAGGCCGCCGAGGCGTTCGCCGAGCGAGTGTGGGCGCAGGTCACCACCATGGCGCGCGCGCGCGGCGCCGACGCGCCCTTCAGCGCGGAACCCTGAAAAGGGTTGCGCGGCCCACCAGAACGCGCGACAATCGCCGAATGCGCACCCTCCCCCTCGTATGCCTCCGCCCCCTGCTGACGCTCGGACTCCTGCTTGCCGGAGGTTGCTCCTGCAACATTCAGGACGCAGACGGCGATGGCGTCGACGCCTGTCAGGACTGTGACGACGAAGATCCCAGCCTCGGCCTAGAGTTCACCGTCTATGCCGACGACGACGACGACGGCTTCGGCGCTGCGCAGGGCAAGAAGACCTGCGTCGCGCTCGACGGTTGGGTGGATGACAGCACCGACTGCAACGACCGCGCCGCCGAGTTCAGCCCCGCCGCCGAAGAGACCTGCAACAACTTCGATGACAACTGCGACGGCGTGATCGACGAAGGCTGCGACACCGCAACCCGTTGATCCCCGCCGCTCCCCAACGCCGCGCGGACCGAGCGACGCTGCTGCAGCGGCTCCGGGCCGTTGACCCGACAACGCTGGGGGTGTTGAACCTGTCTCCGGCGATGCTGCACGAGACGTGGAGCGCCGCGCTGTCCGGCTTCGACTGCGCGCCTCGCGGCGTCGATCTGCACGGCGTGACCGTCGTGATCATCGGCGCGGGCACCGTCTACACCGCGCTGCTGCCCTGGCTGGTGCTGCTCGCCGAGGCGGGCGCGACCGTTCGCGTCAAGCCCGCGCACGGGCAAGAGCGCGTAGTGACCACGCTCGCGGCGATCACCGGCGCTACCGTCCACGTCTGGAAGGGCGGCGAGGCTGAGCCAGAAGCGCGTGCGCTCCACGACGCCGACGTGATCATCGCGTTCGGCTCCAACGAGACCATCGCTGCGCTGCGCGCTCGGGCGCCGCGTGGGGCGCAATTCTTCGGCTTCGGCGCCCGATTTGGGCTGGCGTACGCACAAACCCTCACGGACGCGGACATCGCCGCCATCGTGCGCGACGTCGCGCTCTACGACACGGACGGGTGCATGTCGCCGGTAGGGGTGGTCACCCCCGAAGCGCTCGACGCCGACGCGCTCGACGCGTTGGCCGCCGCGATGCAGACCGCCGAGCAGCGCTGGCCCCGTGGCACCATTCGCCCCGAAGACGCCGCAGCGATCCGGGCCCGCGTTTTTCTGGCGCGCGCGTTCGGTCAGGTACGGGAGGGCCCCGCCTGGACAGTGCTCCAGCTTCCGCCACGGCTTTTTAGCCCGATCGCGCTCCCGCGGGTGCTCACTGTCTACCCGGGGCTGACGGACCTCGCACCGTACGCGGCGCTCCTAGGCACGGTCGCAGGGAACGCGCCCGAAGCAGAAGCCCGCAGATTCTGCGCCTTGGGCGCGATGCAAACACCGCCCCACGACGGAACGCATGAGGGCGTCGACGTGCTCGGAGCGATCGCCAGACTTCCTGGGCCGACGCCGCTCAGTACGTGAAGCCGAAGCCCATCGAGACGGTGGGCACGACGTTCGGCACGTAGGTGCCGGCGAGAGTAGCGGTAAACTCGCCGCTTACAATGCGGAACCCGCCGCCCACTTGCAGCGGGGCGAAGCTCTTGTCGAAGCCATCGCCCTTCTTGAAGCCGCTGACCTCGGTCACGCGGCCCTCCAGCCCGGTACGCGAAAGGTCACCCCGCGGCGCCGCGTGCATGGTGACCTGACCGATGGAGACGTACGGCGCAAAGCTGGCTTGGTTGATGCCCTTGGTCGATCCGAAGGGCAAGGTGTAGCCGAGCGTTGCACTCATATCCATTACGCCAAGTTCAAGCTCGTCATTTCCCACGTAGCCCGCGTATCCAAGCTGCACCGAGAGGTCAGGGAGCCGCCGGTAGCCTTCGACGATGCCCCAACGCCCCCACGCGCCAAACACGCCGGTGTGGCTCGCACCGATCCAGCCGGCGTTGGCGCCGACCTCGATGGAGAGAGGAAGGCCCTTACGAACCGTCACCCAGGGGACGTAAAGATAGGTGGAAGGGACTTCATCTTCGGCTGCCATGTCCCAACCGGTCGGGTTGGTGCCGTCGATGGTGCCGGTGCGAATAAACGAAAACGTGGTGGAAAATCCGATGTTGAAACCAGAGATTCCGAGGGTCTCCCCCGGTGCCATCGGCTTGTTGGCGATGGTGGCCCCTAGCTCTTTGACCATCGTCTGGTAGCCGACGGTGACGTAGTCCTCCGACCCGATCGCCTCGGTGGACGCGCCTTCAAACTCATCCATCGCGAGGATCGAGACGTCATCCGCCCATGCGAGACGGGAGAGCAGCATTGGAAGCGAGAGCAACAAGGCAGGCATCCTCCAAACGTAGCATGATGGCGCGACCGATGACCAGCGAAGGCGGACCCGGCGGCAGGATCTTCACCTGCTTCGCCGGGAGCGCGTCATGTCAAACGCTCTCTTTCAAGCGCTTCAAGTCATCCTGAGTCACGCGCTTGTAGGCCTCGGGCGCACGAAGCAAGAACCAGCCGCCGGGGATCGACAACGGGAGCTTCTCGATCCAGAAGCCGAGGTGGCCGACGAGAAAAGCCTTCGCCGCGGTCGTATGTCCGCCGAGGAGCGCCACAAACACCAGCTCGCGCACCCCTTCTCCCGAGGCCGACGGGGCGAGGAAGGTGCCCAGCGTCATGATCGCGCTCGCGTAGAGGATCTGCGTCATCGTCGTTCCCTGCACGTCGAGCGCCATCGCGTTGCCGAAGTACATGAACATCGTCGTCAGCTGACCGACCACCGCGCAGGCGAGCGCGACGAGCAAGGGCGTGCGGTTCTTGCTGTAGGCCGTCGCCGAATCGATCGCATTCTCCAGAAAGTTCCTTGCTTTCGCAGACGGAACCACGCCCTTCAGACCGCGGAACCACGCAGGCTGGAGCAGGAACAGCACCCCGAAGAACACCCCCGCCGCGATGGGGATGCGCAGACCAGCGATGACGTCCTGCAAGTCCCGGCCGCCGAGGTTGGCGAAGGGCATGAACATCAGGATCACCGCCAACAAACCCACCAAACCGATCACCCGCTCCACCGCGAGGGCGGTGGTGCACTCGATGGGCTTGCGCGTCAGGCGGATGGTGTCGTAGAGGCGCCATCCATCGAGCCCCATCGTCGAAGGCGTGACAATACCCCAGTACCTACCTACAAAGTAGCTCGCGGTCAGCCAGCCAAAACCAATGTCGATCCCCTGCCCGCGCAGCAGCACCTGCCAACGGTAGATGTTGGCGAAGATCCCGACGAGCTTGATGAGCATCGCGAACACGAACCAAGGGATGAACACCGCGGGTTCAATGGACGTGATCTCGGCCCAAAGGTCATGCATGTCCATCGGGACAAGCTGAAAGCCTTGTTTGTACAAGTAAACGGCCTCGCCGGACGTCTGATCGAGGGCGGAGAGCTCCCCGCTGACGCTCGGGTAGACCCGCAACAGCTTGTCATCGACGCAGTGACGCAGCGCCTTGAACGGCACGATTCCGCCCGCCTGGGTCTGCACGTAAACCCCGCCTTCCGCCGCGGCTTTACAGACTTTGTCCCCCGCGAGCGGGACGGTCGCCTCAGGCAGACTGGTCCCGTTGAACTTGGCCTTGAGCTTCCCAACGAGCCCGGGCATCTCCGGGTTGGCTTGGTAAAACACCGTGCCGTCCAACACTCCCTGCCGCGTCACCGCGACTGGACCACCACCAAACTCCGCGAAGATCGCCACGAAAACTGCGACAGTGAAAATCACCTTCGACAGCGTGCGGACAGCAGACTTCCAGTTCATCGAGCGCTCCGGGTCGGGGCACCCTTTCACCCCTCCCGGCGCGCCCGTCAACATGGTTAGACCCCGAACATGCTGTTCCTCTCCCTGCTGGCGACGACGAGCGCGCTCGCAGGGGTCACCGTGCAGATCGACGCGACCGTCACCGCGCCCGGCGCCATCGCAGGAACGATGCGCATTCACTGCGAGGACGCCGCGGGGACCACGACGCCGTGCCCTTCGACCCTCCGACTGATCGACCCGCTCGCGCAGCTCCCGGATCCCCCGGACGACCACACCGCGCTGCGCACCTGGGTCGGCCGCCCCAATCGCGGCGTCGTGTCCTGGGAAGCCACCACGGGGCACCCTGAGCACCCTGCGCACCCTGAGCTCAACGCAGAGCCTCTGTCCTTCCGCGCACAGCTCCCGCTGCGCTACGGCGACGTCGGCTACGCGCAGCGCTCAGATCGCGCTGCGACCTACGCCAATGCCGGATGGTATCCACAGCTGATGGACGGCGCGCAGGTGGTCAACGCGCGCTGGTCGGTGACGGTGCATGGGGAAGGCGTGGTGGTCGTCAACGGAGCGGTGGGACTGGGCCACGCGCACTGGGAGGGCGAGGCCGATCGCGCGGCGCTGGCCGTGCTGCCGCGGGGCAGGATCCACGAGCCCGAACCCGGGCTCACGCTGGTGACCGAGCGCGGCCTGACGCCGATCAACCGCCGTTCTGGACGTCGCCTGCTCACACAGGTGCACACCGAGCTGAACCCACCCGGCGAGGCTCCCGAACCGATCGCGCTGGTGCAAAATACCGACCTTCGGCACCTCGTCCGGACCGCGCCCGGCATGGTCTACGTGTCCGACCGCACCTTTCGGGTGCTCTGGCTGTTTCGCCCGTACCACGCGCGAGCGGTCCGACAGGCGATCCTCGAGTCGACCACCCCGCTCCCCAGCGGCTGGGACCGCGCCTTCGTGGCAGATGCCGTGGCCCGCAGCCTGCCGGCGCCCGATCTGCGACGCTCGCTGGGGTGGTTGACGTGGAACCCGGCGGTAGACGCGCTGCTGAACGACGGAACGCTGCCGTTCTACGGCGACATCTTTCCCGAAGCCTTCGAGGACGATCCGCAGCTGATCGACGTGATCGCTGGGCGCATCCCGGCGAGGGCCGCCGCGCGACAGTTGGACGACCTGATCGGCCCAGACGCGGCGCTCCGCGAGGCCCATCGCCGACGCTACACTCCCGACGAAGCCTCGGCGGTCCCCGAACCGCTGCAGCGGGCTTGGGAGCTCCGCTACGATCCCGATCAGGACTACGCGGTGCGCACCGAGCGCGCGCGCGCGGTGGCCGTGGACCGCAAAGCGGCGCCCGATGCCCCCGCCGAGGTCGTGACGCTCACGCTGAACGGTGAGCGTACGCCGTGGTTGACGGCCGGCGGCGCTGAGAGCCTCCCGCTTCCTCCGGGGACGACGGAGGTGCGCATCGATCCCGAAGCCCACGTCGCCGATCGATCCCGAGCCAACGATCGCTGGCCGGCGCGGTGGGACGTCATCCTCTCGGGCGGCGTCGACGGCATCTCCCCGACCCAACGCAACATTGATGTGTGGGGAGACCTGCTGCTGCGCCCCCACGGCGACACCCACAACCGCGCCGTCGGCATCGCCGAGCACGACCAGCAGGACATCTTGAGCCTCTCCGGTGGCTACATCCGCACCTTCGGGCCGCTGCTCAACCGACAGGTGCGCGCGCACCGCTTCCTCGCCCTGCTGAGCGCGTCCTACCTCGATCCCGCGTTCCGCCCCACGACCGCCGGCGCCATCGCCGTAGGCGCGTCGCTCAGCTGGACCACCGACACCCGCACCGACGACGCCGCCATGCACGGCCGCCGCGTCGGCGCAGCGGTGTCCGGGGGTCTGGTGCCCGGCAGCGACGAGCGCTGGGCGAGCGCTGGGGTGAGCGCGACCCAGCTCGTGCCCATCGCCCCACGTCATGTGCTCGCGGTGCGCGCCAAAGCGGCGTGGGCCTCGGGCGCCGTCGAGCATCGCTTGCTCACGCTGGGCGGCGCGGGTGACCTCCGCTCGGTCCCGACGTCCCTGTACCTCGCGAACGAGAAGCTCCTCGCAAACGTAGAATATCGGGTGGCGCTGTTTCGAAACGCCCAGATCCCGATCCCCCTGCTGTGGTGGACCGAGCTGCAGCTCGCCCCGGGCGCAGAGTACGGCGTGGCCTGGCGCGACGATGGCACGATGGCGCAGGCCGTTGGCGGCTCGCTGGGCATCCACACACTCGGGGACGGCCTTGGCGCGCGGCCGATGCTGTTCGGAGCGACAGCGGCCGTTCCGCTGTGGACCGACGGGCTCCCGGTGCTAAACCCTATTCAGAACGTGCAAATCTATCTGGATTTTGCCCAACCATTTTGAGCAACCCCACGGCAGGCGCGCCCCACGAGGCGACCGCGGGCGACTTCCAGAGGCTGCCAAACGCCGCCCAGAGCTCGCCGGAGAGGTGATGTACCCGATGGCTGTCTTTGGACGAGGCTGCCCGCAGGTAGTCGTTCAGGAGCTTGCCATCGGCGTCCTTGTGCACCTCCGGGTCGCGCAACGACATCGCCAGCTTGGCGATCCCGCTCCCGCCGAGATGCACCAGCTCCATCGTCCCATCGCTGCGCACCTCGGTCACCACGGCGACGTGGGTGAGCGGATCGTTGAACCGGCCGTCGCCGTCCCGGTCGTAGGTGTCGTCGAAAAACGCGACGTCTCCGACCTCGGGGCGATGCCGACGGTGCAGCAGTCCACGCTCTCGCGCCGTAGCGAACAAGTCGCGCGCGCTCCCTTGAAAATCGAGGCCCGCGCTGGCCAAGCTGGCCTCGACAAAACCTGAGCAATCAAAGCGGTACTTCACGCCCGACACCACGATGGATCGGGCGCCGACCATGCTGCACGCGGCGTCAGCGACACGCTGACCGACCTGCTGCCCATCCCCGGATGCGGGAGCGGCGCCCCGCCCGGATGACGACACGCGCGGGCGCCCCGATGCGCGCGGCGCGCGGGACGGCACCGGCCTCGCATCCACGGCGTCCACCGGCTCACCGTCTGGCTGACGTCCCAGCGACGCTAACGGCCCGGGCACCCGGTAAACCGAGGTACACGCACTCAGAATGAACAGCGCCAAAAGCATCACCTTCAGTATAGCGTGGACGCGTCAATCCTTCATGTTGGGCAGGTCCAGGTCCACTCCCAGACAAAGGGCACCGCGCTGCTGGACCTGCGCGCCTCGCTCCGAAGCTCCCGCCCCCACGCATCGTACTGGTAGGTGGTCTGAACGGCGTAGTCGACCGCGCCGTCGGGCAGGTACGCGGCGTAGTCGTAGAGGGCGAGCAGCTCGGATTCGTCGTAGGACCACGTCGCCAGCCAGTTGATCACGCCGTCGGCCTCTGAGTCCGAGGCCTCGTAGGTGAACCGGCTCTGGCGGTCCAACACGTAGGTCAGCAAGCGGTCGGCGATGCCATCGTCCCCGACGTCCATCACCTGATCGTAGACGGTCTCGCCGGCGTCGTTGATGGCGATGACCTGCGTCCAGCGGGTGTCGACCGAACCGTCGTTGCCTTCGTCGAACACGAGCTCGGTCACGTGCCCGGCGTCGTCCAGCGTGTAGGCGTACGTGGCGTCGATGGAGCCGTCGTCTCCGTCATCGCGGGTGACCCCGATGACGCGGTTGGCGTCGTCGTAGGCGTATTGGTAGATCGCGTCGTAAACGCCGTCGCCGTCGGTGTCTTCGGACCACACATCGACCAGCACGCCGTTGTACTGGTAGGCGTCTCGGGCATTCACCGAGCCGTCTGCGCCGGCATCGAACTCCCGCAGGGTCAACAGCCGCGCTTGCCACGCCGAGACGTAGGCAAAATTCGCCGAGGCATCCGCATGATCGGTGTAGATCCTCTGGATCTCGTTCTCGCGGTCGTCAAAATCGTAGGCTTCCGAGTCCCCCTCGGATGACTGTCCCTGCGCGTTGCAGCTCGCCCTTGGAAACAGGGGATTCGCAGGTTGATCAGGGGTAGTAGCCCCCGTGTCGGACGTGTCGGACGTGTCGGACGTGTCGGACCGGATGGGCGCGCTCTCCAGACCGTCGGAGGCCGGCGCAGCGCACGCCGCGCCCCACACGAGCACAATCGCCGAGAAGGGTACCGAGCGCGCGAAGCTCACCCCTCCCCCCTGTCGCTCCGGCCCGCCTTGACCGTAGAGCGCGCGGACTTGGCGTTCATCCTCCGCTGTTTCGAGCCCCACGTCGGCTTCGTCGGGCGCCTCGCCCGCGGCGGAGGCGCAAAGTGCGCGGTGAGCAGCGCGCGAAGGCGCTCCAGCGCGACGCCCATGTTCTGGCCCTGACTGCGCCGCTCGCTGGCCTGCGCGCGGATGCCGGTCGGGCGATGCAGCAAGCGCACCGCCGTCTCGGTCTTGTTCTTGTGCTGCCCGCCGGGGCCGCTGCCTTTGAGCGTCTCGACGTCGCACTGGGCGAGCAGATCGTCGTCGTTCTCAGGAAATTGCGGCATCGGAACCTGCGAGCGCGGCATCGGAGCCCGCGGGAGGCGTCGGGGGCGTCGGGAAAGACGGCAGCGGCGGAAGCTCTTCCGGGTCTTTGCCCAGATCCACGAGGCGCTGCTGGATCCACGCGTGCACCGCCTCCAGACCGATCGGCCCCGGCGACAGCTCGGGCAAGGGGTCGAAGGCCACCGCCATGAACGCGTCTTCGGGAGCACCCAACTTGCCGCGGGCATCCTCCAGATACTTGTCTTTGTCCCGGGGACGAAGCACGTCGATCTTGTTGATCAGCGCCAGCACCGGCTTGCCGGTGGCTCGACACCGATCATAATCAGATTTTTCCCGAGCTTGAACGCCGCCCTCTGCGTTCACCACGTACAAGTAGACGTCGATGTGATCCAGCACCTGCCGCGCCTCTTCGGTCACCCGCTCGACCACGTCGCCCATCCCTGGGGTGTTGACGAGGTACAACGCCGTTGAACCAGGGGCACGTTGAATCGCGACCTCTTTAGTCGAGCCTGCGATGGGCGAGATGTTCCCGGTGTCGATGCCGAACATCGCCCGGATCCCAGCGTCTTTTCCGCTCGACGGGCTGCCAACAACCCCGATGGTCACCCGGTGCAGCACGATCTGCCGCAGCCGCGCGACCTCCAGCACCGCGGCGCCGAGGCGCGCGCCATCGGGCCGCAGCTTCCACCACAGGTACAGCGGCAACAACGGCACCACAAACGCACGGAAAAGAAACCCGAGCGGCGACACGTTGAGCAGCACGAACAGCGCCATCCCAGGCGGCTTGGTGACCACGTTCACGGTGGTGGAGAGCACATAGTCGAAGCTTTTGCCGAGGGTGTTGGCAGCCGCGGTCAACGCCCCTTCCGCGGTCTCAGGCGCCGGCCCGGCGATCCCAAACTCTTCCCACAGCGCCTTCCGCGCCGCAGCGTCTTTGTTGTCCCAGCTCTTTTGAAAGTGGGCGGCGACGATCGCGCGCTCGATGCTGGCCTCATCGGCGTCAGCGCTGACCGGGACGCGGTACTGCTCGGCGACGATGCGCACCACCTGAGGGTACGGCAGCCCGTGGCCGCCTCGGAGCGCGGCGTTCGCGAGGTCATGGGTGCCGATGCGGCGCAGCATGATCGCGAGGGCGCGGCTCAGGTCGCCCATTCCAACGCCCTCGTGCTTGACGCGCAGGATCCCGGCGAGCGGAAGCAGCTCGTCGCGATGACAACGGTGCAACAGGGTTTCGAGAGGATCCATGCGAGAGGCTATCAAGGATGCACCCGCGGCGTGCTCATTTCATGGCGCGCGAGGCCGCTCTACGCGAATCAGAAGAGGTCGAGGCTGCCAACCTCAAACGTGCGAGGAACAACGCCGCTCGCCGCGCGGAGCGGCTCGGGATCGACGGCGTCATCCATCGCGAAGGTGCGCACCAGCTCCGGACGCATGTTCGGGACCGCGTGAGACGCCAACCACGCTGCCCGCGCCGGGATGCGCAGCCGGGGTGTCACCCAACGGCCGGCGTGACCGCCCAAGATCGCGATCACCTGCCGCATCGTCAGCGGATCCGGGCCTCCGGCATCAAAGGCGCCGCGCCATCGACCGCGCTCCAGCAGCGCGAGCAGCGCGCCGTTGAAGTCATCGACGTGCACCGGCTGGCGGCGGTAGCGGCCATCGCCGACTACCGGGACAGCGGGCAGGCGCTTCACCCAGTCGACGAGGGTGTGAAAACTCTCTTTGTGCGCCGGCGTGTGGCCGACAAGGCGGGGACCGTACGGCGCGCACGGGCGAAGGATCACATAGTCCAGCCCCGAATTCGCGACGCGGGCCTCGTCTTCCCGACGCGACTCGGCGTAGGCCGTCTTCAACGGCCAATGCACCATCGTGCTCGAGGCGTAGACCACGGGTTTGCGCCAGGCGAGCACCCGGTCGAGCATCGCGCGGTTCTGCTCCCGCGCGTCGTCGGCCATCACCTTGGCCGCAAGGTGAACCACGACGTCCGCGCCGGGATCCTCGATGGTCTCTAGGCCGCCGCGCACGCTCTCCACGCCGGGCAATGAAAACGGCGTGTTGCGCCAGAGCCCGCGCACGGTGAAGCCGCGCAGCGCCGCCAACCTACAAAAGTGGGCGCCCACAAAGCTGGAAGCGCCGGTCACGAACAACGTGGGTTTTGCGCTCATCGGTTGGCTCGCAGGCCGATCACCACCGCGACGGCGGGTCCGAAGCGGTGCAGATCGGGCAAGAAGCCGGCGTCGCGCAGCAGCGTCGTCACGTGAGCGGCCGTAGGCGCGTGCTCGAGCTGATCCGCGTACTGCTCGGGCTCGTCTACGATGTCCCGCGGCAAGCTCCACATCACGTCGCCGATCACCAGCAGCGCACGCTCAGGCAGGCGTTTTCCGAGCAGGGTCGCGAGCGCCTGTTGGCGCGCCGGTGTCAGGGTGCGCCAGGTCCAATGGACCAGCACCATGGACGCCGCGGCGAGGTCCGGCGGCGCGTCGATCGCTGCGCGGTGCCAAGACGCGTTGGCGGGGAGCGCCCGCGGGTCGCCGGGATCCACGACCGTGACGCGCGCGACGCGCTCAGCGAGGGCATCCACGATGGGGCTATACCCGAGCAACACCGCATGATCCCGCGCATCGGGGTTGCAGGCTTCGAGCACGACGCGCCCGGCGACCTCCGCCCAGTCTACGCTCAAGACCGCGCCACCGGGCCGATGCCCCACGCCCGATGATCGGCGAGGGTGCAGCGATCCTGCACGACATCCAACCCCGCGGCCGACAGCTGCGCGGCGACCGCCTCGTTGCGGATGCCCGCTTGAAACCACACGAGCGTGCCCGGTCGACTCGCACCGCGGATCTCCTCCACGTGCGCGGGCAGCGCCTCCGCGCGCCGAAACACATCCACGAGGTCGAACTGTCCGCGCCAATCCTGCAACGTAGCTTGCACCGGCTCGCCCCACAGCACCTGCCCGACCAACGCCGGGTTGACCGGGAGGATGCGGTAGCCCTGCCGGAACAAATACTCAGGGACATAGAACGCCGGACGATGGGCCTCGTGGTGGGCGCCCAACACCGCGATCACCCGCGCCGCTGCGAGGCGCGCGCGCACTGCTTCGGGGGCGGTGAGGATCATGGGAGGTCCACCAGCGGCGCGAGGGTCACCGCACACGGCAGCGGGTGCCGCAGGATCACCGCCCGGTCGGTGGCCGTACGGAGGGCATCGGAGCTGTTGTCCGCCCAGGCCGCGATCTGCAGCTCGCCGCCGTTCTGCTGCACGACCTCCATCACCCGATTGTCGAGGAGCACAGCGGCGTTGTCTTTGGGTGCGACGTCCAGAGTGAGCAGCGTCACCGCGCCGCCTTGCAAGGAGATCTGCACGCCTGCGTGGTTCGGCACCAGCGTCTGCCCGTCCACCGCAAGCTGCCCCACCTCGGCGAGCACCGCGGACATGTGCGCGCGGTCGTCTTCGAGCCCCGGAAGCGTAAAGTCGATCCCACCCGCAGAAACAGAAGGAGCAAGACCAAAATCGTCCAGCCGTGCCCGCAACGTCGGCACCACATCGCACGCCGCGGTGACATCGAGGTGCACACGCGCCCCGCGCGCCTCCCGGGTGGTGAACTGGATGGCGAGCAGCCACGCCAGCCCCGAGCCCACGATCGCTACGCCCACGGCGATCGGCGCCGCGAAGATCACCGCGCGCCGCGGGATCGGGACCTCAGCCACTGGAACTGAACGTCACGCAGGTGCCTGCGGTCGGGACCCAGGTCACTGCGGCGGAGCCTTCATAGTCGCCTTCCACGTCAGGCACGTAGTCGCCGCGCGCAAAATCCGCGTTGAACGAGTAGGAGTTCGGGTTGTCATCGTCTTCAAACGCGGCCATCACCAGCGTGGTCTGGTTGGGATTTCCGCCCGGAGACAGCGGGTCAAGCATCACGATGACGTTGTAGTGATCTGCGCTGACCTTGTCGTTCGCGAAGAAGTCCTCGTAGTCGTAGCCGGGACAGGTGCGCTTTTCGTCAGCGAGATCCCAGGTGCCGCTGAATTCGAGGTCGCAGCCGCTGCACGGATCATCGGCCCAGTTGGTGTCCGTCGCTTCGGTGTCGACGTCGAAGGTGTCGACGCAGTCGTCATCCCAGCCGGGGGTCTTGAAGAACCAGTACCAAGCCTCTTCGCCGCGCAGCTTTCCGGCGTTGTTCACCGCGCCGGTGAACATGTGGTACACGATCGCGTCGGTGTCATCGGCGCAGCCGCTCGCGTCTACGTCCCAGAGGTACTGAAACTCCTCGGGGACGATGGGATTGTCACCGTAATCCACCGCGGTGTCATCGGCGTTCAACAACGAGTCTTCACCGTTCGCAGGCTTGTCGGAGCAAGCGACCAGCAGCGAAACCAAAGCGACGGGGAGAGCAGCAAAGGAGATGGAAGAGCGCATGACCGCGTTTATCAAGAAACCACGGCCTTCGGATAGTCGCGCGCCCCGAAGATCGCGGTGCCGACCCGCACGAAGGTGGCGCCACATGCGATGGCATCGGCGTAATCGTGCGTCATGCCCATGGACAATTCGTGCAGCGGAAGGCCCCGAGAGAGGCCTTCGTCACGCAGCGCGCGCAGACGCTCAAAGTGGGGACGCGGATCTGCGTCGGCCGGCGGGATGCACATCAGGCCCCGCAGCTGCACGCCGACCACGCCCGGCGCCCGAACCCCGTAGATCTGCTCTGCGAGCGCGAGGGCGTCCTTTGGGAGCACACCCGACTTTTGAGGTTCTTCACCAATATTCACCCCAAGGAGCACGCCCACCGAGCGCGGCCCCCGATGGGTCGATCCCGCGCGGCGCCCGAGCTCTACCGCGAGCTCCACGCGATCGACGTCGTGCACCAGATCGGCGCGCGGTGCGACATACTTGGCTTTGTTGGTCTGCAATGCGCCGATGAAGTGCCACACGGCGCCCGCGGCATCGCCGCTCGCGGCGCACGCGTCGGTCTTGTCGCGCAGCTCTTGCGCGTAGTTTTCGCCAAAGTGCAGCTGGCCGGAAGCGTAGGCCTCCAGCACCGAAGCGAGCGGCTTGGTCTTGGACACGGCGATCAGCGTGACAGACGCAGGGTCACGGCCCGCAGCCGCGCAGGCCGAGGCGATGCCAGCGCGCACCACCCGTAGATTTTCGGCGATGGACATCCTCCCCACCTATCCCCCGATTATAGGGACGCCATGTGGTTCCTCTACGCTTGCACCGCGGTGTCCACCGATACTGCACAAGGTCTGCCGGACATCCACGAAGCCGACGCGGACACCGATGCGGACACCGACGCGGATACCGACGCCGATGCGGACACCGACAGCGATACCGACACCGGCGCGGCGCTGGGCGAAGCCTGTGATCCGGACGGGGACGGCTGCGCCGAAGGTCTGCTGTGCTGCACCGCCTGCTGCGAAGAAGGCACCCAGCCGGTGTGCACCGAGCCCGACTTCCACGGCACCTGTCCGCTGCCCGACATCTCGTTGGACGAGGGTCGGCTGCAAAGCTCAATCATGCTGGAAGACCGCGTGTTCGAGGCCGATGACTGCGGCGTGATCGAGGGCTGCGTCGACGCGCCCGGGCTGCGCCGCATCCTGCGGTTCACCACCTCTACGCCCAACCTCGGCACGGCCGACTTGATCTTAGGCAAGCCTGAGGACCATCCCGACCAGTTCGGCTGGTCAGACTGCCACTTTCACTACCACTTCAACGGCTACGCCGCCTACACCATCGCCGACTCAGCCGGAACCACGCTGCTGACCGGTCGCAAGCAGGCGTTCTGCTTGATGGACTCTGAGCCGGTGAGCACCTCGGGAACGCCGCGCTACACCTGCGGCGATCAAGGCATCTCCGCGGGCTGGGCCGACAACTACGACAGCTTCCTCGACTGCCAATGGATGGACGTGACCGACCTCCCCGCCGGCGACTACACGCTGCGGGTGACCCTCGACCCCGACCATCAGTTCCGAGAGTCCAACACCGACAACAACACGCAGGACGTGACGGTGTCCATCCCGGATCCGAGCGAGCCACCAAGCTGCGCGCCGTAGTCGCACAGCGCCGCCGTCGCCAGATCGGAGGCCTCCGCCGGGTTGACCGGAGACCGCGCCCGAGCGAGCACCCACGCCTCGATCGCCCCCAGCCGCAGATCCACCGCCTCGGGATCCGGGATCGGTGATGGCACCGACGGGGACAGGCTCAGCGGCATCCACGGCAAGCCCGGCGCAGACTCGGTGCGAGGCCCCCCGTTCGGTAGCTCGCCGACCGCGACCAGCAAAGCGAGCGGATCGCCCCACGGCGCTTCCGCAGCGAAGGGCTGCGGGTCCCACACCGGGCTGGCGTGGGCATCGGGCTCCGGCCACGGCGACTCGCTGGACCGCACCTCCCAACCCCGCGCCACGCCGGGCATCGGCCACGGCGCGCTCGTAGACTGGCCCGACACCGGGTCGATCGCGTCCAACAGACCAAGCAGCGGCCCGCCGGCCACCGGTTGAAACCGCCCGGCGGCGCCGACTTCGCCGGTCGCGGCGGTGAGCGGCAAACCCGAGGGCGCGACCGACACCCGCCCCAACGGCGCGACCAGCAACGGCGTCCTGCGCGCATCCACGAGCACGCCGCCGCCTGGGCGCCCTTGTCCAATGTCCGCGACGCTGGCTCGCGGGCTGCCGGCGAGCGCGAGCAGGCCCTCCCATCCGAGCGCCTCGCGACGTACGCCCCCGGTCGGCCCCACCGAGACCAAGCGCCCCAGCGCGTCACGCGCGACGGTCATCGCGGTAGCACCGGCGCGCAACGTAGGCGCAGTCCACCCGGTCAAGCGTCCCAGCGCATCATGCGCGAGGGTGACCGTCCCGCGACCGCCGCTGATCTGCGACAGCGCGCCCTCCACGTCGGTCACCCAATCCACGCGCCCGTCCGCGACGCCCCATGCCGGGGGCGCGCCCGGAGGCATCTGCGCTTGCGCGGGTCGCCCCTCGCGGTCCCAGGCCAGCATAGCGTCGCCCGGCCCTTCGACGCGGTCCGCACCGCGGCTCCAGACCTCGGTCCCCTCCTGCACGATCAGCGCCCCCAACGGATCGCGCTGCAACAGTACCGGCACCTCCCCCCGCAGCCGGGTGATCCGCCCCAGCCCATCGAGGGTCCAACCGGTGACCGCGGTCAATGCGCCGTCGGCGTCCTGCAACATCACGGCGACGCCCGATCGGTCCCAGACATAGCGCGCCAGCGAGCCGTCGCTGAACCGCGCGAGCAACGGTCGGCCCGCGGCGTCTCGATCCACGCCGAGGCGCACGTCTTCCGGCGCGTCTACGCTGGTCAGTCGCCCGGCGGCGTCGCGCCGAAAACCCCAGCTGCGGTCTTGCGCGCGCACCCGCGAGACCAAGCCCCGACCGTCCCGCTCGACGCGCAGATCACCCGCCGGGCCCAGCAACGACACGACTCGCCCTGCGGTGTCCCTCCCCAGGGTCACCGCACCCACGCCATCCACGCGCAGCACCCGCCCCGCCTCGTCGCGGGCGAGGGTCCAACGCTCCCCGCTCCCGAGCTCCACCCCGGTGATCTGCCCGGCAGCGTCGCGCTGAACCTCAAATTGCACGCCCGGCCCACGCACGCCGCTCAGACGGTCGGCCTCCCACGTCCACGCGCCCGACGCGCGCCCCCGGGACCACGCCACCGGACGCCCTGCGACGTCGCGGGTGATCGCAAAATCATTGCCGTAAGCGTTGCCGCTGTCCTGAACGCCGACGATGTTGCCCAGCGCATCCCTTGGGATCCGAATCGTGGTCTGGTCCGGGCGCCCCACCGCGACCGCTCGGCCCAGCGCGTCCCGGCTGACGGTCCAGCGACGGCCCCAGGGATCTTCCGCGGAGGTCGCGCGTCCTTCGGAGTCCCGACCGAACTGCCAGGATTGCCCCTCGATGGTGACCGTGGCGATGCCGGCTGCGGTGCGCGACACGCGGGTGATCCGGCCCACTGGGTCGCTGAGCTCGACCAAGCGACCGACGGCGTCCCAGGTCAACAGCCAGCGGGCTCCCCCGGGATCGCTCACCTCCGAGATGCGACCGTCTACGGCGCGCACCATGCGCCATTCACCGCCGGCGCCGTCGCCGATTCCGACGATGCGCCCTGCGCTGTCGCGCCGGAGGCCGACCCGACTGCCTTCCCCAAGGCCTGTCACCCTTCCGGAGCTGTCCCGCTCCCACACCCGCTTCGGCGAGCCGCGTCCCCAGTTCCGCACAAGACCGTCGCCTCCGAAGGACCAGGTCGCCAAGCGCCCCAACGGGTCGGTTAGCGCCTTCACGTTGCCGGCAGCGTCGTACGCGAGGCTCCACGATCCGGTCCCGTTGAGCCCCGTCAGCTGCGGCTGCTCCGCGGCCCCCGACCACGCAAAGCTCCACGAGCCCGCCGCGCTCGACAGCCGGGTCACTCGGCCCGCGCTGCGCTCCACGCGCGTCACTCCGCCACCGGGATCGGTCCAGCCGGTGAGCGCGCCGCGCTCCCAGCGGGTCTCGGTGACGCCGCCGGCAGGATCGGTGACTCGCTGCTTTCCGCCCTCCCGGCTCCCCTCGACGCGCCAGCGCGAACCACCGACCTCGATGTTCGTGCCCGCGCCCTCCACCTGACACCGCCAGGTGGCCGCCGGCGTCTGGATCAGCCCGGGAGCGAGGTTCACCACCCCGCCATCGCCGGTCTGGATGCGCGTGAGCGCCCCGGCGACGTAGCTGTACGTGGTCTGACCGCGGGGGCCGCTGACCTGAGCGAGGCTGCCGCCCTCCCAGCGCAAGGTCGCGACGTCGCCCGTTGCGGTCGCCCAACGGTCCTCGGTGCCTACCACCTGACCTTTGGTGTTGATCGCCGGCCGCGAGGCGGTGCGCTGCAGCCGCGTCTCGCCGCGCGCCCGCCCGATGTAGTTTCCGGCGGCGTCGCGCAGGATCGCGATCGCGCCGGTGTCGGACACCGGTTGCTCTACCCACGTCCAGCCCTCGCGGCCCCAGCGACGCACCAGCTCGAGGCCGCGCTCCTCCGCCTCGAGATCGACGGCGACGACCTGAACAGAACAAGCGCTGTCAAACCAGAGCCGTTCACCGTCCGCGAGCGTCGGGCCCAGGGACATCCACCCCAAAGGCCCCAGCAGCAGCGCGCCCGGGAGAGCCGCGGCGGGCACGACCTACTGCAGCCGCCCCGCGCTCATCAAGCCGCCCCACAGGCCCGGTTGGGTTTCGCCTTGCGGATCCACCTCCTTGGCCGCCTGCATCCGCGGCTCGCCCACCGCCTTCCAGATCGGCAGGCGCTTGTTCGTCGCGTCCCAGAACCGATCGGACATCCGGTCGTTGAACGACACATTTGTGCCGATGCCGGTGGTGAAAAAATCTCCGGTGCCGGCCGCGTGGAAGGCGCTCATCCGCGCGAGCGTCTGGGCCGTGTCCGCGGTGCAGATCACCGCAACGGTGCGAGCGACGGAGGGGGTCACGGCGATGTCCGCGAGCTCCAGCGTCCCGCCACCGGGCATCACAAACCCGCCCGACTCCGAGGCCGCGAGCCCCTGGAAGTGGAAGTAACGAGACCGGGGCGCTTCTTTGATCCACGCGTCCCGGGTCGCCGCCTTGCCTTGCAAGATGACCGCGTCGGGGAACATCCGCTTGATCGTCTCCGCCGCCGTGGCTTCGCCCACCACCGCGAGCATGGTCGTGGTGTAGTCGTTCTCTTCGAACGTAGGCGGGGTGATCGCGCTGAAGTTCGGGTAGTAGAATGTATGCCGAATGGCGGCCAAGTAGCGCAACCCCTGCGACTGCTCAGGCAGCGCGTCCACGGGCAGCGCGCCCAACGGATCGGGCCCGACGATGAAGTAGTTGCCATACCCGGTCAGCACGTCCGCGTGCTTGTCGAGCAGCGCCTGCCGAACGCGATCCCCCGACGCAAGGCGCGCCTTCCCGACCTTGACCGACCCGAGGTAGTCCGAGAGCGCCTTCAAGGTTTCGGCCTCCACCGCAAAGCGGGTGTGACCATGATCGGTGAGGTACAACGCCTCCCATCCGCCGCTGCTCATCGGCACGAACGAGAGCAAGGCCGAGTGGCCGATGTTCGCCCGCACGTCGTCCAGCGAGCCGGCTTTGCGCGGGAGCAGGCGAAGCTCTACCGAGGCCGTATCGATCTCGCCGGCGGAGGCCGTAGGGTACGCGCCCGCGCCACCCAGCCACGCCAAGACCGCCGCGCGCTGACGCGCCACCGCGGTCCACAAGCTGACGACGCGCTCCGGGGTCGCGACCCCAGCCGCCACGGGCGAGACGCCGTGGGTCCACAGCCGGCTGCGATCCTCGTCCCGCTGCCGCCAGGCGTGCCACGACACGCGCATCGCCAGCGCGTCGTCGTCGGTGAGCCGGCTCGGAGACGCGGTCAGGCGCTCCAGCTCCACCGCGCGAGGGCCGTCCATGACGACCACCGGCGAGAGCGGCCCGGACTTCCAATCGGCGAGCACCGCCGAGAGGTCGTTCATCTCCGTGCCGGCCTGATCAGCAAAGCCGCCATCGACCGAGCTGATCAGCCGGGTGTACGCCGCGATATCTGCGTCCCCGGGCGCTGCGGTGCCGTGGGTGAGCAGCGTCTGCCAGTGCGCAGCGTAGGGGTGGTCCGGATTGGCGACGGTGCCGGCCGTGCCCGCAGACACAAAGGCACGTACCGCGTTTTCGGCTTGCATCGCCGGCGTGCTCGGAGCATCCGCCACCGCGCCTCGGCTCGACCAGAGCTGTCCCCAAAGCCGGAGATCCGGAGACTGCGCCGCCGCCGCCGCGCGCGACGCCGCGCCAGCCATGTCGACCTGCCAACCTGCGCCGAGGAGGGCCTGCCAGGCAGCGTCATCGCCGGTCAGACCTGCGGACGGCAACGCGACAGTCCCGCCGCGCATCGCCGTCGCGAGGTCGCGAATCGCGCGCCCTTCGGTCTCCGAGAGCCCTTCGGCCGCTGCGCCAGCGCCGGTCGCGTCGCCCAACATCGCAGAAGCGAGCGCGAGGCGCCACTTGCCCGTCGCTCCGGGCTGGGCTGCCGCGACCGTGGCGGCGGCACGCGCATCGGCGGGGCTGCCAAGGTGAAGCAGGGCATCGGCTTGAACGCCGGCAAAAGCGCCCGCAGCCACGACGTTCCCGGCATCTTCGGCGGACTTGCGCGCAGCCGCTGCCGCGTCCGCCAGCACCTGAGGCTTCCATTGGCGGTATGCGTGCAGCTTGCCGGCATCCAGCAACAACGCCGCACCGAGGAGATCCCCCGCTTTCGTAGAGGCCTCCACCGCGGCCTGCGCCGCGGTCCAGCCCGCCGCAGCGTCCGACTCCCACTGCAGCCGCGCCAGAGCGATCCGCCAGCCGAGCGCGCCCGATGCCGTCGCAGTCGACAACGCCGTCAACGCACCCGCGGTGTCGCCGCGGCCGGCCTTGATCTCCGCGCGGAGCAGCGCAGCGCGCGCGCCCGTCAAGGCCTCGACCTCGGGGGTGAGCGGCGCGTCGGCCTCGGCGGCAGCCTTCAAGAACGCCTCCACCACCGGCGGCAGCCCCTCGGGCTTGGCCGCGCCCGCGCGGACCGCGCGCACGACCAGCGCCGCGCTATCTCCGGCGTTCAACGCTTCCAGCGCCCGCGCGGCGGTCAGCGCGTCCGCCGCTCGGTTGCTGCTCAGCGCGAGCTCCGCGCGCAGGGCCTGATGGCGGTCGACCCGGCCTCCAATCGCCTGATCGGCGGACAGGCGGTCCAACAACGCCGCGGACTGTCCACCGCGCAGCGCCGCCAGCTCCACCGCGTCCCACGCGGCGTCGTCGGTCGGAGTCGCGGCCAGCGCCTTCTCGAGATCCGGCAGCGCCTCTGCATATTTGCCCGCCATGAACGGCGTGACCACCGCCTTGGGCTTCGGGGCCGGGGCGGCAGCGGGCTGAGCGACCGGCGGGGGAGCATCGCTCTGCCCCATCAGGTCTTGGATCTGAGAGCAACCGAGCAGCGAAAGCACAAAGAGGAGATTCATCGGAGGATTCCTATCGGCAGGAGCGGCTGCCGTTCGCGAAGCAGCTGTAACTGCGAGCAGAGTTGACGGTGACGAGCGTTTGGAGCGGCGCAGCGCCCCCGAGCCCGGTGATCTTGCACGATGTTCCTTTGGGGACCTGATTCAACTCGATGATCATGCCAGAACCCGACTGGGCCGCACAACGCACCTCGAGGGAGCTAACCCCACCTTCTGCAGGTTTGAAGCTGATATCAAAGGGCCCCGGTTCGTCTAACGCCGGTGCGGGGGCGACCACCGCAGCGGGCGCGGGAGCGGCCGACCGCATCCCCGCGACGATGCGCGCGGCGGCGTCGTCTGCATCGGATGGCGCCGGCGCAGCGGGAGTCGGCGCTGCGGGAGTCGGCGCTGCGGGAGACGGCGCAGCGGGCGCTGGGGGCGCTACCGTTGCAGTTGGAGAAGGCTTCGGCGCCGGGGGCGCGACGACCGGCGCAGCGCTGGGAGGCGCCGCGGGACGAGCTCCGGAGGCCGACGGCGAACCCGCCAACGGGGCGTCGGCGGCTGTCGTCGGGACCGGCGCAGCCTCTACCGGAACGGCGAGCTCCGGCTCCGCGACCTCCGATACGGCCGGCGCGGCTGCGGACCCCGCGTACCAATAGACCGCCGCGCAAGCCATCGCTACGCCAAGGACCGAGAGCACTCCGACCAGCGCCAAGCCCGCGTACAGGCCACTCCGCGACGGCGGCGGCGCATCCGGCTCAGGCAGGTCGAGCCCGGCGCCGCCCATCGCCAAATTGACGCGAGGCGCCGCACCGCCTACCTGTGCCGGGCCCGAAAGTGCCGGGCCCGAAAGCGCGGGACCAGCAAGCGCGGGGCCAGCAAGCGCGGGGCCCAAAAGCACGGGGCCAGCGAGGTTCGGCGCTGCGTCAAAGGGCTCGACGCGACGCGGGCCCGCAGGCCCCACCCGCTCCCCGCGGACGCCTAAGGACACCGTAGGCTCGGGCCTCGGCGCCCCCATCGGCGAGGGCATACCGAGCGCGGGACGCACCGGGGGATCCGACGTCGGCGGGGCGGAGGGCCCGACCCGAACCGGCAATGGCCCCACACCGGGCCAAGCTGAGTCTCCGCGGCCAAGGCCGTGATCGGAGGTCTCGAGGTCGACCAGCTCGCCGGGATGCAGCGTCGGGGGCCCGCCGGGCGACTCTTCGGTCGGAAAGTCCATGAGGTTCGCCGACGCAGGATCAAGGCTTCGTCCCGCGCTCGCTCCCGAGCGCGCGAGGCGCGCCGCTTCAAACGCCGCGCGAACCGGCGCCTCTGCCCAGCCGCGCACCGAAGCCCCCGGCAGGTTCGCCGCGATCGCTCTCAGCGCGCGCGCAAAGGCACCCGGCGCAGTCCGAGTGGCCGGGTCGACGACACGCGCCGCGGCGATGACCCCCGCCAAATCCTCGGGCACCTCTCCATCCAACACGCAGGCGTGCAGCAGCTCCACGAGGAACTGGGCGCTCATCCACGTCAACACCGCCGCTCCACTGCCGCCCTCCGGCGCGTCGAAGCCGGGACGCCGGGCCACTGCCCCCGTCGTGACGACAAAACCAGCGAGCTTGCTCCGACCCGAGCGCTCCAACAGCACCGATCCAAAATCCGGGCCCGGATGGTCTACCCGAGAACCGCCTTGGGTCAGGCCTCCGGCTTCATCGAGCGCGGCGGCGACCCCGGCCGCGATCTCGACCACCACGCGCAGCGGGAAGGCGCGACCCGCCGCGCGCTCCGCTGCGAGCACCCACTCCAGCGCCGCGCCGCCGGAGTGCTCAAAAACCTGACCGATGCGGCCCTCCACCGCGGTGACGAACTCCACGCGGAGCACGTGATCATGCCGCAGACGCGCGAGCAGCAGCACGTCCGCCCGCGCCCGCGCCATCGCATCTTCCCCAAGCGGCTCGCCGTCGGTGCGCACGAGCATCGGCACGTCGGCCACGCCCTCGCGAACATAGAGCGCTTCCATGACAGATGGAGACCACGCAGGGTACGTACCCAGAAGCCGCAGCGATACCTTAGCCACTAGAGTCTCCGCGGCGCCAAGATAGCATACTTGGACCCTAACCTACGGACCCCGTGCAGCACCCCCGCTATTCCAGAGATCCCGCCGTCCTGCTCCAGATCCTCGCCGCGGCGGACGATGTGGCGCGTACGCACTTTGAACGCGGCGTCCAAGTGCGAAACAAGCTCGACGGCTCGCTGGTGACCGACGCGGACATGGCGGCAGAGGCGGTGATCCTCGAAGGGTTGAAGCTCCACTTTCCAAATGACAATTTGTGGAGCGAAGAGAGCGGCGAGAGCGCTGCCGCAGTGCATGGCGGACACCGCTGGGTGGTCGATCCGATCGATGGCACCAGCGCGTTCGTCGAGGGTCTGGCCCACTGGGGCCCGAGCCTCGCGCGCCTCGATCCGTCGGGCCGAGTGCTGCTCGCCGCGACGAGCCTGACGCGCCTTCGGGAAGTGTGGTGGGTGCACGAGGGCCGCGCCTACTTCGGCGACACCGAGCTTCCGCCGCTCAGCAGCGGCGCGCCGCCGGTGCTGTACATCCCATCCGGGCTGCACAAGCGCGCTCAGCTCAAATGGGCGGGCAAAGCCCGATGCATCGGCGGGACCGCCGCCCATATGGCGCTGGTCGCCCGCGGATCGGCGATGGCGGTGTTTGTCGGACCCGACTGGCACCTCTGGGATGTCGCGGCGGGGCTGGGCTTGATAGAGGCCGTAAAGGGAGTCGCCCGGCGTGCGTCGGACGGAGCCCCGCTTCAACTTCTGGCGGATGCGGGCGCGCCCTTTTTCGCTGGAAATCCTGACGTCGTGGAGGCGCTGCTCACCGCAGGTGCCCTCGGACCCAAACCTTAGCCCCTCCGCACACAGGAGCCTCATGTCCAGCCCAGAACGCGACGAGAACGATCAGGAGCCCGGTGACGCCGGGGGCGAGCGGGAAGACGAAGGCGAAGCGAGCGACGAAGGGCTGTTTGACAGCTCCGGCGAGCTGCTCGACCCCCTCGGTAACGAACGTCGCAACAAGATCCCGAAGCTTCCGGCGCTGAGCACCCCCCGGGCCGCCCAATCGCGCGGCGGCGGAGACCTGCTGACGCACTACCTATCCGAGATTCGGAGGTACGCCCTTCTGGATCCCGAAGAGGAGCGTCAAGTGGCGCTGCGCTTCTACGAAGGCGGCGATGCATCGGCCGCAGAGCGCCTCGTGACGGCGAACCTGCGTTTGGTCGTCAAGATCGCGTTTCAGTATCACCGCCAATGGTCCAACGTGCTCGACCTCATCCAGGAAGGCAACGTCGGACTGGTAGAGGCGCTCTCGCGCTACGATCCCTACCGCGGGATTCGGTTCTCCAGCTACGCGCAGTACTGGATTCGCGCGATGATCCTTCGTTTCCTGATGGACAACTTCCGGCTTGTCCGGCTGGGATCCACACGAAACGGGCGCAAGCTGTTCTTCCAGCTCCAGAAGGAGCGCGAGCGCTTGTTGCGCGAAGGTCAGCCCGCGACCGTCGCGCAGCTCGCCGAGCGCCTCTCGGTACCGGAGAGCGAGATCGTCGCGGTGGACCAACACATGCGCGCGCCGGCGATGTCGTTGAACGCGCCGGCCAGCGGGGATCCCGAAGGTCGCACCCTCGGCGAGCTCGTCCCGGACGACGACGCGGGGGACCCTGAGACCAACATGGCGAGCACCGAGCTGGGCGGCATCGTGCGTCAGAAGCTGACCGCGTTCGCGGCCACCCTCGAAGATGAGCGCGAGCGCGCCATCTGGAAGGAGCGTCTGATCGCCCCCGATCCGGCGAGCCTGTCGGATCTGGGAGACCGTTATGACGTCTCCAAAGAGCGGATTCGCCAGATCGAGGTGCGCGTCAAGAAGCGGCTCAAGCTCTTCCTGCAGCAAGAGCTGGGCGAGGAGATCGCGTTCGAGTTTGATGTACCGGAGGGCGAGTGAGCCTATTCGCAGGGCTGCGCTCCCGCGCCGGGAAGCTGGCGCTCGCGTTGTCAGCCACCGCTCCGGCCCCAGTTTCGCTCCGGGCCGCGCCACCGCTATCGTCGAGGCTGGGCGTGCTCGCGCTGCGACGCGGCATCGCTGGCCCGAACCTGGAGCCCATCCCCACGGACTGGTCGATCAACCCCGACACGGGCGCGACGCTTCCGACCGGCCCGAACGTGCAGGTCGGCCCGTGGGACCACGCAGCGGCGCGCAGAGCGCAGCGTCACGCTTGGTTTGCAGCGCACGCGTGGTTAGCGGGCGAGCGCCGTGACGACACCGGCCGCGCCGAGGTGATCGACGGGATTCAAAGCTGGCTGCGTCAGGATCTCCCCGGTCAGGGGCTGGGCTGGGCCCATCCTACCGACCTCGCGGTGCGCATGGTGCACTGGCACGCGGCGCTCTCCTGGCTCGGCGCGGTCCCGGACCCGCTGCGAGAAGCGATGGCGGGGAGCGCATCCTGGCACATCCAGCACCTGATCGCCCGCATGCCGCGCGGCGAGCGGGACGCCCTTCGGCGGGTCGTCCACCACGCCGGGCTCGTGGTCGCCGGGCTGACGTTCCCGGACCTCCCCAACGCAAGGCAGGCATGGAGTGAAGGTCTCGCTGGCTTGAAGCACGATCTCCCCGCGCTCCTGTTCGACGATGGATCGCCTCGAGACGCCGCGCCTTTGGTGCTCGCCGATGCGCTCTGGCAGGTTGCCGTCGCGCGGGCCGTGGCCGTGGCCAACGGCGTCGGATTTCCCAGCGACGCCGACGTCGCGCTCGCCCGAGGCGCACGCTTCCTCGAGCGACTTGGAAGCGGCATCGCCGCGCTCCCCAGCGTCGGCGAGGCTCCGGTCGCGGCGGTGCTCGACCACGAAGACAGCGTAGGCGCCGCACTTTGGGACGCGTGCCTCGTCTGGAACATCGAGACAGGAGAGGCCGCGGCGCTCTGCAGTCCGACGCGGCTGGCTTGGCTGGGCCTGAGCCCGCCGATCGCGCGGCCGGAGGCCCCCAAAGCGTGGTCACTGCGGGTCTGGCGCGAAGGCGGCATCGCCGTCGCGGAGCACCGCATCAAGAACCGCCCCTCCCGCGCCTCCGCTTGGTTCGGCGGCGTCGGTCGCCGCAGCCCGCTCTCCCACCCGGTGCCGCTGCACTTGCTCTGGGACGTTGGCGCGCTCTCGGTGCTCGCCGACCCCGGGCCGTCGTTTGACAGCCCGGACGCCGAGGCGCAAAGCCGCGCGGTCGGCGCTCACTCCTGCCTGCTGATCGACGGGCGGGAGCCGCCCGAGCACGTGGGAGCGAGCCTGTTGCTCGCCCGCGTCGATGGCAAGAAGTGTAGAATTGAAGGCAACTTCACCGGCTGGCGTCAAGCGGGCATCCCGCTCGACCACGCGCGCGAGGTGCTGTTCAATCAGGCCCGCTGCATCGTCACCGACCGGCTCCACGGCGCGGCGGGCAAACGCACCGGGCGTCACGCGATGATGCTGCGCTGGCAGATGGGCCCCGGATGGGACGTCACGCGCGAAGGCGACGACTGGATCGCCCGACAAGACGGCGTCACGGTGGTGATCAAGCTGCCGTCGGCGCTCTCGTGGGAGGTCGTGGTGGGCCAGCCCGCGCCGCACCTCGCCGGCTGGGTGCGCGGGAGCCCTGCGCCCTGCTTCATCGGCAACGGGGGCATCGAGTCCGAGGTCGAGCTGATCAGCAGCTTCGAGGTCCGCTGACGCAGCGCGTGGGCAAGCCCTGCGCGAACGCGTTCAGCGGAGTGGAACCTGCGTTGTTTGGCGCCAGACCGGTGGAGTTCCTGGCGTAGGCTCGCCCATCTCCGCCAGCGTCCACACCCACGGCGGACCTTCGAGCGTCGCCTTGATGAACCCGGGTTCGGGTGGCCGGCCGTTGTACATCTCAAATCGAAACGGCGTCGCCGTCACGCGCGTGGTGCCGACGCCGGGCAGGTCAAACATCGACACGGAAGGATCAAAGCCGGTCGGAAAAGCCTGAAACACGCGGAGCACGGCGATCATGTCGAGCACATTGAGCGTCGCCGCACGCGGTCCCAGCCCATCCAGAAACGCCGACAGCGCCGCGTTCCCCGTGTCGGGTCGCACCTTGCTGTCAACGACATAGACGCCATAAACCTGCCTTCCTAACAGGTCGCCTCCCGAGAGCGCCACTTGGTAGATGTCGGAGAGGTGCGGTGCGGCATCGCAGGCCTCGACCTGCGCGCTCGGGTGGCCCAGGGCAGCGGCCGCATCCCCGCAGGTGAAGGAGGGTCCCGCTTCCGTACACGCCGGCAAAGAAAACAGCAAAGCAGGGAGCAAAGCAGGGAGCAAAGCAGGGAGCAAAGCAGGGAGCAAAGCAGGGAGCAAAGCAGGGACCAACGCGCGGACGAACATTCGCCCCGCCTATCCGATCGGAATACGCCCCGCGCGTGTCCGCCGCCGTTCCCCTGCTCACCGCCGATGGTATTGAAAAAGCCTTCGGCAATCGTCTTGTACTCTCCGACGTCACGTTCACGATCCACCACGGCGAGCGCCTCGGCTTGGTTGGACTGAACGGAGCGGGAAAATCCACGATGATGCGAATCGTCGCGGGAATGACCCGTTCAAAGACCGAAGCGGACTTCAAGCCCGATCCCGCGTCTACCCCCGACAGCGGCGAGCTCGTGCGGCCTCGCGGGACGGACGTCGTCTACGTCGCGCAGGAGCCTGCGTTTCCCGCTGATCAGACGGTAGACGCAGCCTTGAAGCTTGGCTTGCGACGCCACGCCGACTTGCACGCGCGCCTCGAGGCCATCGAAGCGAGCTTCGCGACGCTGCCCGATGACCAGCTAGACGACCTCCTCGAAGAGCAAGCCACGCTGCATGATCGCCTGATCCGCATGGGCGGCTGGGATCTGCAGCATGAGGTGGAAGCCCTACGCACCGCGCTCAGGCTGCCGATCGCCACCGCGGCGATGGGCACGCTGTCCGGCGGAGAGCGGCGCCGCGTCGCGCTCGCGCAGGCCCTGCTGTCGCGCCCCGACGTGCTGCTGTTAGACGAGCCCACCAACCATCTCGACACCGCGGCGATCGAGTGGCTGCAGGGGCACTTGATCGCGCAGGCCGACGCGCTGCTCGTGGTGACCCATGACCGCGCCTTTCTGGACGGCGTCGCCACGCGCATCCTCGAGCTGGATCGCGGCCGCATCTACAGCTATCCCGGCAACTATTCCGCCTTCATCGAGGCTCAAGCCGAGCGGCTCAGCCTCGAGGCCATCGCGGAGGACAAGCGCCAGAGCTTCGTGCGCACCGAGCTCGCGTGGATCCGTCGCAAGGAGTCCGCCCAGCGCAAGAAGTCCTCTGCGCGTATCGCCGCGTTTGAGCAGGTGGTCGCGGCAGCGCCGGGACAAGACGATCGCCGGCCAGATCCCTTGCAGTTCCGGCTGCCGCCCGGGCCCCGGCTAGGAAAGACCGTCCTCGAAAGCAAGAACATCAGCAAGACCCTCGGCGGGAAGCTGCTGTTCAAGGATGTAGAGCTGACCATCCTACCGGGCGAGCGGCTCGGCATCGTCGGACCGAACGGCGCGGGCAAAACCACGCTGGTCAAGACCCTGCTTGGGCAGATCCCCCCGGACAAAGGTCAGGTCATCATCGGCGCAAACACGCGCGTGGCGGCCATGGATCAAGGGCGCGTGGATCTCGACGACGAAAAGACCGTGCTGGACGAGGTCTCCGAGGGCTCCGACTGGGTGCCGCTCGCCGACGGTCAGGTGCATGTGCGCACGTTTTTGCGCCAGATGCTGTTTCACGCCACCGCGATCGACACCCGCATCGGGCAGCTCTCTGGCGGAGAGCGCAACCGCGTCATGCTCGCGCGCCTGCTGCGGCGCGCCGGCAACCTGCTGGTGCTCGATGAGCCCACCAACGATCTTGACCTCGTCACCCTCGGCGTACTCGAAGAGGCCCTCGTGGACTTTCCGGGCGCCGCGATCATCGTCTCCCATGACCGTTGGTTCCTCGATCGCGTCGCGACGTCGATCATCGCCTTCGAAGGCAACGGGCGCGTAGTTCGGTACGAGGGCAACTGGTCGGACTGGCAGCGTTCGCGCGGCCGCCCCGAGCCGGTGAAGGAGCTTGCGCGGGAGGCCCATCGAGAGCCCGCGAAAGACCTCACGCCATCCATGCAAACGCCCGCTTCTCCGAAGCGCAAGCTCTCGTTCAAAGAGCAGCGCGAGCTGGACGGCATGGAAGCCGCGATCGAAGCGGCCGAGTCTCTGGCCTCCCGGCTCGAGGCCGAGATGGCCAACCCAGCAACGTTCAAGCTGGGCAAAGACGCCGCACGCGCTGCGGCGCTCAAAGCCACCACGGCGCGCGCTGCCGTCGACGCGCTCTACGCCCGCTGGAACGAGCTGACCTCGTAGCGTCCGCCCGATCAGGCCAGGATCATCCGCGTGTATGCGCCAACGAAGAACGTCAGGATGATGACGCCGAGGAAGGTGTGCAGCGTGTTGAGGTACTTGAAGCGCGCGCTCGACGCGCCAAAGTCCCAGCCGGTGTTGAAGGAGCCGAGCGACTGCAAGCTGATGTAGAGCAGCCCCCACCACGGGATCTCGCGGATCTCGACGTTGTCTCCGTTGTAGCTCATCACCGTGTCCGGGCACCAGATGCGGTAGATCACCGCGAACACCACGCACACCAACAGCGCGGTGATGGCGAGGTTGCCGAGCCGCACCCCCCAGCCGAAGGCGAGCTCAAACAACAGGTAGCGCACGGGAAACGCGATCGCGCCGGCGAGGCCGCCTACATGAAGCCCAGCGAAGCTCTCGATGTGCTTGATCCACCAGTACGCCCAGTCTTCGTCGTCGGTCATCGCGCGGTCGCCAAAAGACTGTTTTAGCGAGACATATTCGTCCTGAACGCGGTCGTAGCACATCGCGCGGATGCTGTCGGCGTCGGGCATTTGTACCCCGATGAACTGACGTCGAATCCGCAGGTCATCCTCGGGCCGCGGCAGGTCGCCGTTGGCGCACTGCTCGTACCACAAGCGATGCACGCCGCTGTCTTCATCGTCGATCTGCCCACGATCAATCTGGAAGGTCCCGATTTGCGCGCCGTAGAACGACAGCGTGGCCGCGCCGGTGAAGCGCGCGTCGGTGAGCGTGATCCGGCCGGGAACGTTCGCGTCGTCGAGCACGAGCGTGCGGCGGAACGTGGCTTCGTTGAGCGCGAGCTCATTGCCGTAGATCGTGGTGAAGTCCGCCGCGGAATACCAGGTTGTACGCTCAAAGTGCGTCTCGCCACCAAACTGGGTGTTGTAAAACTCCGCGACGGTGTCCTTGCCCTCCGCGCCGAAGGTCACGCGCTCAAAGATCAGGAAGCCGGTGAACACCGAGTTTGCGAACGAGAGGTTCCCCCTCACCTTTGCGATGAGGTCGTCCACGTGCTCGACCCCGTACGACGAGCGAACGGTGAGCGGCGCTTCCGCGTCTTCGTCGCCCTGATAATCCCGGTACAACGACAGCAACGGGTCGGGATCACCGAGGTAGCGGGCGCGGGTGACGTCATCGAGCGAAAACCGCACCTTTCCATCAAAGCGGGCGTCCGCGAAACGGGCGTCCGCGCGCAGATCGGCGCCGATCAGGTCCATGCCGCCGAACGCGACCTCCTTCATGTCGAGATCGCCGGCGAACACCGCGCGGCTCATGTTCAAGCGCCCCTTGATGCGCGTGGCGGTGAAGCTGACCGGGCTGTCGAAGCGCGCGTCCTCAAAGGTCGCGGCGCGCTGCCACTCGCAGTTGTCGAAGTGCACCGGACCCTCGAACCGGGCGGAGTTGAAGTACAGCTCCCGCTCGCTGTAAAGCCCCGTGAACGTCGTCTCTTTGCGGAACCGCGCGTTTCCGAAGTACCCGAGGTGCTCAAAGCGGGCGCGCTTGAAGTTGGCGTCATCGCCGAACACGCTGAACCGGAAATCGGCGGCCGCCGGGATCACCGCGCCGCGAAAATCGGCGCCACCCTCGAAGACTGTGAGCGGAAATGCGGCTTTACGGCCAGTAATCTGAACGTCTTGAAAGTTGGCCTTGCCGAGAAACACCGTCTCGCGGGTGGTGAGCTCCGAGAACCTTGAACCGGGCGTCGCCCGGGACTTGTTGACCTCGCCCTCCCACGCTTTACCGGCGTTGAAGTCCCCGAGCACAAAGCCGCTGATCACGAACTGCCCGATGTCCAAGTCGGGGATCTTGACCTCGCCGATCACGCACTGGGCAAACTGCAGGCGGTGCGGCAAGGTCGCTGGGTCCACGCCCGTCAGATCCAGCTTGTCGATGTAGCAATACCGAAGCTTCTTGGAATCATCCCCCGCGGCGACGGCGCGCAGCCGGGGCAGGACGTCCTCGGCCGGCACATACTCGAGGTTTCGGGGCTCGCCTTTGGACGTCACGTAGATGGTGACGTTCTTGTCGCCCGCCTTCACCCGCGCCGCCATGTCCCGCACACGACCGACTAGCTCGTCCACCAGCGCATCCCGCTTGGGATGGGCCGAGGCGATGCGCAGCGCGAGCACGGTGTAGGTGATGTCTCTGTCTGCGTTCTCCCTCCACTTTTTCTCGGCAGCGTCAACGTCGCCGAGCTGCTCCAACACCAGCGCTTCGCGGATGGTCTTGCCGTAGCGCAAGTACATCGCCAGCTCGTCGGAGTCGGTGGCTTTCTCGTACAGGCCGCGCGCGACGTCGAGGTGCCCCTCAGCCTTGTGAAAGTCCGCAGCGCGCCGCAACGCACGTGGATCCGCGATGTCTTTCGCGTCGTCGAGGCTCAGGATGCGCACCGGACGATCGGAAGAGTGCACCGCTTCGGGAGCGACGGGCGCCTCGAGGGCTCCGGAAGCCGGCTCGGCCACCGGCGCGGGCGCGGCGCGCACACGCGTCGTACCGATCCCGGTGACAACGATCAACAGCGCGAGCAGCAGGTTTCGGTAGAGCTTCATGGCGAACGCAGCCTACTGCGGCAGAGCGCTGCGCTGGACTACCCACGCTTGATTCGCGGACGCCTCCACCGAGGTCGCGCTCGCGGCCCACCACATCAGGTAGTCCGCGCCCTGACCGAGACATTCACTGGTCGAGTAAACGCCGTTGCTGTCGGTGTCGGAGGTGCACTCCGGCGTGTCCAAGAGCGGATCGTGCGCGCTGCCATCTTTCTCGGTGGGATGGTAGAGCCCCATGAAGTGCGCCACCTCGTGCGCGATGATGCGCGCCTCGGTGTCGGTGTCGGACTCAGCGAGCGCGCCCACCGTGACGACCGCGCCGGATTTGCTCGTACCGCCCGTGGCAGCGGCGCCCGGAGGCCCAGCCGCTTGTCCGAGGATCGTCGCGCCGTCATCATCGGTGATCGCGCTGACGAGGAACACGGTGATCGCCCGATCATCCGAGGTGCTGGTCCGCAACAGGTCACCGAACTCTTTGGCGCCGTCTACGCTGTTGTAGGTCGCGACGTCCCCCGCGAAGTCCTCGTAGGTCACCACCCCGACGGAGAGCCCGAGGTCGGCCCAAAGCGCCTCGACGCGGTCCAGCGTGGTGTTGAGCACCGTACTGTCCACGGCGTCGGTCGCGTTGAGCCCCGGGACCTCGCCGTCTACGCCGACAAACACAAAGTGGATGTCGACGGTCTGCCCGGCGGCCGGCTCTTGAATCCGGTAGAGCGCGTTGCAGGTGATCGTCGTCGGCTGCTCGAGGTCCACGTACACGCGCATCGTGTAGATCCCCGCGCCCACATCGAGCTCGGGCGACACAGGAAACAGCACAGGCAGCAGATCGTCGGTGGTGGCGACGCGCATCGCGGTGCCTTGACCGTCGTTGTAGTCGTAGATCGCCGCGCCCGAAGGATCGAGGATGCTCTCGGCGGTCGCGAGCACGTCGTAGCCGTAGGGCCCGCAGGTGACCTGCGCGGAGTAGGCGTCGGTGGGGACCTCGAACGGGACGTCCGCGCCGGAGCCGGTGTCCGTCGTGAAGCTGCCGAGCTCCTCGCGGACCAGGCCTTCTTCGGCGCTGCCGCCTTTGTCGCCTTCGCAGGCGCCGACGAAGACGCTCAACGCGACGCCGACGACCATGGAGATGGGGAACACCGAGTCCATCCGCGAGGCGGAGGAGCGGGAAAATGCGGAGCCGCTCATTTGGCCTCCGCCAGCGAAGCGGTGATCGCGTCCCGCACCATCGCGCTGCTCTCGACCGCGAGGCGTCCTTCGAGCACAGCACGCGAAGCCGGCGAGCCGACGCGTGCGACGGCGCGCACGGCCTGATTGCGGAGCTGCACGTCCGAAGAGGTCAACGCCGGCTCAAGGACCGCGAGCGCCGCGTCTCCCCAGCCGTTGCACAGCGCCCACGTCGCCGAACGACGCAGCTGCGTGTCCGCACTGGCGTCCGTCACCACCTGCGCGAGAAACAGGCGCGTGGCGTCCGAGGGAAAATAGCCGAGCGACCAGGTCGCGCTGGCGCGACGCGCTTTGCTCACCGAAGTGTCGGCGGAGATCGCCATCAGCTCGGCGTCCACGCCTGCGCCCAGCAGCTGCAGCTCGGAGGCGGCTGGCGCAGCTTCGTACCCCGACAACAAGTCCAGAAGCGTGGCGCGCAGGTCCGATCGCGCGTTCGTCGCCGCGGGGTCCCTGACCGGCGGAGCGGCTTGCGCCCCCGGCGCCGAAGCGAGAAGAGTCAGTACGAGGGATGAAACAAGCATGAAGCACGCTCCGCTGCGCCTCTTCTTACGCGGCGCACGACCGCTCGCAACCCGGCGCACGCTACCGCTTGAGGAACACCAGCGCATCGCAGCGATGGACGTGCGTGAGACGCTCGGTCACCTGCAGCGGCCACTCCAGCGCTCCCATCGACGCCACGTGCAAACAGCCCGCGTCTACCGCCCCAAAGCCGCGCGCGAGCTGCTCGGATGTGAACCATCGGTCTTCGGAGGTGATCTCGCCCCGAAACGCGAACGCACAGCTCACGATCAGCACGCCTCCAGGAGCGATCAGCGCTATCGCCTGCTGAAACGCCAACACAGGATCGCCCACCGAGTCCAGCACGTTCGCCAACACCACCGCTTCAAAACTCTCCGGGGCGAACGGCGGATCCAGCAGGTCCGCGCACACCCGTAGCCCGTTCCGCGAGGCGCGTAGCATCGCGAGGTTCTGGTCCAGCAGCACGGTGTCGGTGCGCACGCCCAGGCCGCCGCCCAGCTCCAACGCACCGGACGGCACCGTCTCCCGCAGCCAATCTTGCAGCGGACCGCGCGTCGAGCGCTGGTAGACCGCCACGGTTTCGAGCGTCTCGGGGCGCTCCGCGAACGCGATCAGCGCCGCCGGGTCGCGCCCGATCACGCAGATGCCGTCTTGCACCGGGAAAGCGACACCGCAGCCCGCACACACGCGCTCCGCACCGTGAAGATCCAGCGTACAAAGCTGCAAGCCCGCTTCGTCGACGTGCCGGCACGCCGGGCATACCAGCAGCATTGTTAGCCGACGATCACGTTCGGGCTACCGCCGATCAGGTTGCCGACGCCGCCGCAGTGCTTGGTCATGTCACCCATGCGCGCGGCGGGCTTGCCGTTGATATAAACCTTGGACGAACCTGCGTTGGGATACCACTGGTTCGGACCGCAGCAGGCTGCGTGCAGACCCACGTCCTGAGACGTCTTTCGCAGCGCCGGCAACCCGTTGACCAGCACATCGGGCGACCCCGCTTGTGCAGGCCCGATGCACGGATGCGGGCAAGCCGGACACGCGTGCGCGTCCGCGGGAACCATGGCGTTGTCTCCAACCCGAGCCTGAGGGGGCATTCGACCTCCGTCCCTCCATGTAGCACGCCCAACCGCAGAGGCGCCTTGTTAGACGCCGGCCCCATGAACATCCTCATCACCGGCGCATCCCGCGGGATCGGCGCCGCGATCGCCCGCCGATTTGCCGCTCCCGGCAACCGCATCTTGATCAACTACATGCAAAGCGAAGCCGCGGCCGCGGCGGTCGCGGAGCAGTGCGCCGCGGCGGGAGCAGAGACCGTGCTCGTCGGCGGCGACGTGCGCAACGAAGACGATCTGAAGCGGCTCGCCGGGGTGTTCAGCGCCACAGAGGGAGGCGTCGACGTGCTGGTGCACAACGCCGCGATCGGCGCGCTCAAGCCCTTCCGCACCATCCGCCCCGGCCAATGGGATCTCACCATCGAGAGCTCGCTGCGCCCGTTCTGGCTGCTGACGCGGCTGTGCGCGCTCAACGACGGCGCGAACGTGATCGGCCTCTCCAGCATGGGCAGCCGGCAATACGTGCCCGGCTACGCGGCCATGGGAGCGGCCAAAGCCGGCGTAGAAGCGCTCACGCGCCAGCTGGCGGTGGAGCTCGCTCCCCGCGTGCGCGTGAACACCGTGTGCGGCGGCCTCGTCCGCACCGACGCCTTGCGCTACCTGGACGCCGAGGGGCAGATGCTGGCGTTCGCGGAGGAGCACACGCCGTTGGGCGGCATCGCAAGCCCCGACGACATCGCCGCGGTCGTACACTTGCTCTGTGATGCGCGCGCCCGCTGGATCACCGGTCAGGTGATCATCGCCGACGGGGGTTTGAGCCTGCTGTAGGTTTGAGCCCGTCGGACTTAAGCCCGCTGGAGAGGGGCGACGCACAGGCATGATACAAGATCCGCGATGCTGACCTACCTGCTGCACGCGTTCAACGGGCCCGCCGGCTTGTTCATGTACCTCCTGCTCGCGGTCGCGGCGTTTGCGACGGGCGTAGTCATCGACCGCACGCTACAGGTGATGCGGTTTCGGGTGGATCCCGAGCAGGCGCTCAAAAACGCGCTCGACAAAACGGACAGCAAAGCTGGACTTGGCGCGACACCGCTCGAAGCGGTGCTCGCGGCTGGAGCGGCGCAGCCCGATTACGAGCGAGCCTGGGACGCGATGACCGCCGAGTCGATCCGCGCCGAGCAGCAGATCCGTCGTCGCATCCCGTACCTCGCGACCATCGCCAGCTTAGCGACGATGATCGGGTTGTTCGGGACGGTGTACGGCCTGATCCTCGCGTTTGGGTCGATGGGCAACGTCGCCGCGGCCGAGCGCGCTGCGCACTTGTCCGAAGGCAGCTCCACCGCGATGGCCTCCACCGCCTTTGGGCTCTTGGTCGCGATCCCGGCGTTAGCAGCGCACGCAGGCTTCGAGGCCTGGGCCCGGGACCAGCTCGCCGAGATTGAGCGCGCCGCGACGCGCTTGGCGCTCTTGCTGCCACGGGCCTGATCATGCGCGGACGCAGGATGTTCCAGCAGAACACAGAGGCCGAAGCCGACATTCGACCTACGCTGTTGGGCGTAGTGACGCTGCTGTTCCTGTTGCTGTTCTTCTTGTTGGGCACCACGTCCGGGCAGAAGCTGGCGGTGATCGGTCTGAAAGCAGGCGCTGCGGAGGGGCTGAAGCCCTTGCCGCACAGCGGGGTGCTCAAGAGCGTACGCGTTGAGATCGAAGCGGGCGGCGCAGTGACCGTCTACGCCGACCTGCAAACCACCGACATCTCCGCCAGCGCGACCACCACCGAGGCGCGGGTGATTCGCTTGCCAAACGTGAACGGGAAGCTCGACGGCGTCGGTCTCAACGGCGCGCTCGCCGGGTTGCACGACCTTGACCCCACCCAACGTCGGGCGACCGTGATGCCGTCGGACGCCGTGACCACGGCCGAGCTGTTGGGGGTGCTCGATCGGGTGCGCGGGGTGAGTGACTCGCGGTTTCCCGAGGTCGTGCTCGCCGACTTGCCGGTCGCGAGCGCCCAATGAGGCGCCGCCTCTTCCGTCACGCAGCCGCTCCAGCGCGGGATGGTCTGGACGTCGGCGCGCTGGCGCCGATGGTCGATATGATGACCTTGCTGCTCGTGTTCCTGCTCAGAACGTGGTCCACCGAATCGGCGCCTACGCCGCCCTCCGGCGCGTTCGAACTCGCCGGCACCACCTCCGCCGATTCGCGCCAGCCGGCCACCGAGATCATCGTCTCCACGGATGGCGTGTGGATCGACGCCCACCGCGTCACCGCCACGCGCGCGCTCGCACCCGCAGGCACGCCCGCAGCCGCGACCCCAGAAGGCTTGATCCGCGAGATCTACGACCCGCTGCTCCAAGCCCGGGTCAAGGACCGCGTGGAGATACACGCCGACGCCCAGGTCAACTACGGCGTCCTGAAGCGCATCATCGCCACCTGCGAGGCCGCAGGCTTCAAGGAGATCGCGCTGGTCGGCGTGAGCGCCGAAGGCATGTAGCGGATCAGATCCGCGCCTGTACCCACAGCCGTACCGTGTCGTTGGGGGTCGGGTCGGACTCGAGCCGCAGCACGTATCCAGCGCCGACGCGCACGATGTCGGGGGTGCCCGCGACGCCGGCGTGCACGACTACGCCAGCGAGCACCTGCGTCCAGCTCCCGATGGCGCTGTCCGAGTAGTAGCTGACGCGCGCCGCCGGCTGGAAGCGCCCGACGGCGACGTTCGCCTCGCCGGTGACGCCAAGGCGGGTGGTGGCGTCGCTCACCTCGGGGCTCGCCACGTCGGTCGCGGTGGGCGTGACCGTCGCCCAAGAGCCTTCGCCGAGCACCGAGACCGGGCCCGCCCGCAGCACGACATCCGCATCAGCCGCGAGCGTGGAGCTTGCGATGTCCATGGTGTACAAGCCGGCGGCGCCGAACCCGACGCCGACGCCATCCCGCGCCCCCGCAGGGTCCCAAAGCACATGGGTGTTGCGCTTGCCGACCTTGCCGTCTACGCGCGCCACCAGTGACTTCCCGGCGTTGTCATCCCCGAACGGGCTGTAGCCGCTGTTGTAGACGCCGAGCCGACCGGTGACTGCGCCGTTGCTGGAGCCGAGCGTGCCGAGCAGGCCGGTGCCGCGCTCGTCGCCGATGTGCTCGGCCGCCATGCCGCGCTCCTGAAAAGTGAGCTCGCCCGAGCCCATCTCCGCGTCGACGGAGAACGGCAAGTCTTGAACGCCCACGTCCACGCCGACCTTGACGCTGCCGTAGCTGCGGTCCCAGCCGAGCGTCGCCGCGTACAGCGAAAAGTCTTTCTCATCCTCGCTGAACCCGTCGTAGGCGGCGCCGGCCCCACCGACGAGCGCGAGGTGCAGATCGCCCCACTTCGCGCCCACGCCGAGGCGCGCGCGCTTCACCTTCACGCCGGGGTCGTCTTCCGGATCGCCGTAGCCGGTGGAGTCCGCCTGAGGGTCCTTGTCGAAATCGTAGACCGTGCCCCAGAGCTGAAGCAGCCCGATGGGATCCAAAAGGATCGGGTTGGATCCGTCGCCGACGGCGATCCGATCGGTGGTGGCAGCCGCGCCGTCCGAAGCAAAGGTAGTGGCGACGAGGGAGAGAAGTACAACAAACACAGGCGCTCCGATTCGTGTCGCATGGTACCCTACTGCGATGCGCCCTGCCTGCCGCCGCCCCACAGTTTCCATGTTGGTCCCTTTCCTGCCGCTTCCGGCGTTGCTGCCGCTGCTGGTCGCTTCGGGGTGCGCGCCCGCACCGACCGGCGCACACGCGCTGCGCATCGAGACGCTGGATCAAGCGATCGGCGGGCCGAAAGCCACCGCTCGGCCCGGGGACTACCTGCTGCAAAATAGCCACGTTCGCTTTGCGATCCTCGACGGCCGCGCGTCCTACGGCCCCGCGCCCTACGGCGGCACCCTGGTCGACGCCGACTTGGCGCGCCCCGATCCACGCTGGGGAGCCGGCCACGGCAACGACCAGCTCGCCGAGACCTTCACCAGCGTTGACCTCAACCTCGCGGCGGCCGACACGTCCGCCGAGGTGTCGATCCTGAACGATGGCAGCGACGGAAACGCCGCGATCATCCGCGTAGACGCCTCCGACCAGCCTTTTTTGACAGTGCTCGGCTTGCTGTGGAGCCTGCCCGAAGTCGCCCACCCCGACATGCGCCTGACCACCGACTACATCCTCGAGCCCGACGCCGAGGTGCTGCTGATGCGCACCACCGTCACGATCATCGAGAACGACGACGACGTCGTGCCGATGGCCGAGCTTGGAGACGCCGCGGTCGTGCCGGGCGTGACCGAGTCGGTCGACATCATCGGCATGGCCACCGGAGCCGGCGCGGCGATGGGCGACTTCTACCTTCAGGGCGGCGCGGTCGACGTGTTCGCGCCGGGCATCGGCTTTGACGAGGACGGCGCAGTCTACCGGGCGACGCTCGCCGGTCAGAACCTGTTCCAAGATCCGTTCCAGTTCCCCTTCGTCGGCGGCACCGGAGACGGCGTCAGCTACGGCCTCGCCGCCGCCACGGGTGACCTGTTCGTGCCGCTGTTCACGTCCTCCCAGACCGCCGCGTTCGGCGCGTTCAAGACCGGCGACGGCACCAGCCAGCGCTTCCCGATCGGCACATCCTTCGCTTACGAGCGCTACCTCGCGGTCGGCGAAGGCGACATGGGCAGCGTGTACGACAAGCTCGCCGCGGCGCGCGGCGACGCGACCGGTGCGGTCACCGGCCACGTGCTCGAAGAAGGCTCGATGAAGCCGCTCTCTGGCGTGTCGGTGCTCGCCTACAAGCCCGGTGAAGACTACCCGTGGATGCAGTGGCTGTCGGACGTCGGCGAAGACACCCAACCCGACGGCTCCTTCGCGGGCACCTTGCCCCCCGGCGACTGGGAGCTCGCGGCCTATGTGCGCGGACGGCCCGAAGGGGAACGCGTCGCGGTCACCGTCACCGAAGGCGGCACGATCAGCGCCGCGCTCGGCGTCCCGGAGGCCGGTCAAGTGCGCGTGCACATCGTCGACGAGACCGGCCGCCCCATGCCCGGCAAGGTCACGTTCTTCGGCGGTCCTTCGCTGCATCCCGACCGAGGCGACCCGTTCATCGGCGGCGATCCCACCGAAGTCGTGTTCGCGCCGTACGGCGAGGTCACGCTGAACCTGCCTCCCGGCGACTACGAAGCGACGGCGACCCGCGGCTTTGAGTACGAGATCGACACGCAGTCCATCCACCTCACCGAAACCGGGGCGATGGACCTCACCTTTCAGTTGGTGCACACCGTGGACACCGAAGGCTGGGTCTCGGCCGACTTTCACGTGCACTCGATGCCCAGCTTCGACTCAGGCGTGACGCTGCCCGACCGCGTCGCGACGATGGTCAGCGAAGGCGTCGAGTACTTCTCCTCGTCCGACCACGACGCGATCACCGACTTTGCGCCGGTGGTGGAAGACATGGGCTTGGAGCCCTGGGTGCAGACCGGGATCGGCCTCGAGACGACCACGCTGGAGATCGGCCACTACATCGGTTTCCCGCTCGCCCACGACTACGAGGCCGAAGCCGGCGGCGCCTTCGATTGGACCGGCATGGAGCCCGGGGACATCCTCGACACCCTCGGCGAGATCGGCGCCAACGCCGGCACCGACCCGGTGCGCCTCGTCGCGCACCCCCGCGACGGCATCCTCGGCTACTTCGACCAGTACGGCTTCGATCCCTACACCGGGACCGTCACCACGCCGATCCTCTCCAGCGTCAATCCGCTGTTAGGCAGCGCCAAGATGCGCCTCGACTTCGACGCCATCGAGCTGCTCAACGGCAAGCGCTTCGAGCTGATCCGCACGCCGACGCAGCCCGAACTCGACGCCTACGCCGCCGATAGTGCGTCGGTGCGCCCCTACGACATGGTCTCGCGCACCCCCGCCGAACAGCAGGATCTGGACGACGACGTGTACCGGCTCGGCTACGGCTACGAAGGGCAAGTCGACGACTGGTTCACGTTGTTGAACCTCGGCTATCGCATCCCCGCTCTCGGCAACTCCGACACCCACTCCAAGACCGAGATCGAAGCCGGCTGCCCGCGCAACTTCGTCGCCGCGGACACCGACAACCCGGCGACCTTGGACGATCAAGCGATCGCCGACGCCGTGAAGGCCGGACACTCGTTCATGTCCTACGGTCCGTTCGTGCGCTTCTGGATCAACGACCCCAGCTACACCCTCGGCGACGAGCTGATCGACACCGACGGCACGGTCAGTCTGCACATTGAGGTCGAGGCCCCCAGCTGGATGAAGGTGGATCGCGTCGAGGTCTACCAGAACGGCGCGCTGCTGCTGGTGGAGGAGGACCTGCAGGACGGTGTCGTTCGCCTTGTCACCGACAAAGACGTCACGGTCAGCAAAGACAGCTGGTTTGTGGTCAGCGTGATGGGGGACGGCGACCTCGCGCCGCTGTTCAGCCCGGTCGAGATCCCGCCGATCCAGCTGCAGGACGTCGTGGTCGAAGCCCTGTCGACGGTGCCGTCGGTGTCGAGCTTCCTCTCGCCTGTCATCCCCATCCCCCGCTCCGGCCAGGTCTTCCCGTACGCGCTGACCAACCCGATCTACGTGGACGTAGATGGCGCCGGTTGGGTGGCCCCCGGCATCCCCGCGTTCATGCGCGAGCCGAAGGAGCCGGTGACCCCATGAGAACCGCATGGTCCGTGGCGATCTTCGCCCGAAACGCAGGCTCCGTGCTGCTGATCCACCACCACCGGCTTCAGACCTGGCTGCCGGTGGGCGGAGAGGTTGAACCCGGGGAGACGCCGCTACAAGCCGCACAGCGCGAGCTCCGCGAAGAGACTGGCTTCGAAGGTGTGTTCGTGCCCGGCCTCGGCGTCACCGGGACCCCGGACGGCCTGTTGGGCTACGAAGAGCACAGCGCCGGCTCCAAGGGCCTCCACCTGAACTTCGCCTTTGTGGCCGATGTTCCCGACCGCAACGTGCGCCCCAACAGCGAATACGCCAAGTACCAGTGGGTGGAGGACGCCTCGGACATCGACTGTCCGGTCAACGTCCGCGAGCTGGTTCAGATGGCGCGCTTTGCGGGCGCAACGCCGCCCGGAGAGGGCGCGCTGCACGCGCTCGCGCGACGCTGGCTCGAGTGCTTCAACACCCGCAACCTCGAAGGCCTGCTCGCGCTCTACACCGCCGATGCGGTGCATGTCAGCCCCAAGCTGCGCGATCGGCTGCCGGAGACCAAAGGCGAGATCCGCGGCGTTCCCTCTCTCCGCGACTGGTGGCAGGGCGCGATGGAGCGGCTCCCCGGCCTGCGCTACGAGCCGCTGCACCTCACCGCGAGCGGCGACCGCGTGTTCATGGAGTACCTGCGCACCGTGCCGGGCGAGGCCGATTTGGTTGTCGCCGAGGTGTTGGTGGTCGGGACCGGGGTAAACGCGGGGAGGATCGTACACTCCTGCGTGTTTCACGGGTGAAGGGGAGGGCAAGTTCACAAGCCCGACGGCCGCGCGCCCCACGATATCGCGAGAGTCGTTGGACAAAGAGCGCCCTTGCGACACTAATCATGCATGAGCTTCACCCGGACCGCACTCCCGAGGCCCCTCGACGCCGCGAAGACGGCGAACGAGACCGATGCCCGCTGGGTCGGGGTCCGGATGCTCTACGAGGATGCAGGTCCGCGGCTCCGTAGGCACGTTACCGTGCTCTTGGGCTCCGTCGATGACGTCGACGATCTGGTGCAGGAGACCCTTTTGACGGCATGGCGGGCTTGGGACTGCTTTGACGGTCACTCCACCCGCGTCACGTGGCTGCTCGGGATCGGGACGTTCGTCGCACGCAACCACAGGACCAAGCACCAGCGGCGCGCGTCGCTGCTCGACCGCTGGCTCGGAGGGCCCGTCGCCTCCATGAGCGACGCGCAGGGAGAGCGAAGCGCCCAGATTCGGGAGCTCTATACTTCGCTTGAGGACGTCGACCCACATGACCGAGAAGCGTTCCTTCTCATCTACGTGGAAGGCCACAGCGCGAGGGAGGCTGCGGAGATCCTGGGCATACCCAGCTCGACCGCCCACCTGCGAGCGTCCCGGACGGCGTCCCGACTTCGCGGTCAGCTCAAGGAGGAACCATGAATTCCAACGACGATCCTCGCTTCGCGGAGATTGGACGCACGCTAAATCGAGCGGCCGCTGCATCCTCGCTGGACATCGACCCGATGTACGCCACGCTCGTGGAAGATAATCGGCGTCTCCGGCGTCTGCGCGCCGTCGCAAGCGCAGCCGCCTTTCTGCCCGTCTTCGTGTGGCTACTGAGCGTCGCGCTCCATCCGATCACTGCGGAGGTGTGTCAGGACTTCACGCCACTGGACGTGTGGTCGATCGGGGTCGTGCCGGCGGCCGCATGGCTCGTCGGGGCCGTGCTGGTCTGGCGCGACGCGCCGTGGGCGCAGCTGCTCGTGCGCGCCATCTGGTGGTCGCTGCACGTCACGGGCCTCATCCTGACCTGGACCCGCCCGGGCCTCCTACCCTACGCCCTTCCGGCCGCCGCCCTCGGGGGCGGAGCAGCGCTGCTGATTCTCGGTGGCCGGGGCATCGCGCCGTTCGAGCTCGAGGGGCCGCTCCGTCCGCGCCGTCACACGGGAGAAGTGGTCCTTCTCTCCGTCCTCGGCGGAGCGGACCTCCTCACCCTCGTCGCGGCAAACGTCGCGAACGGGTGGGGTCACCCCCTCGCGAACGTGCTGGTCCCCGTGTTGCTGCCGGCCGTGGTCGCTGTCCTGACCCTCCGGCGGTGGGCCCCGCACGCCGCCATCGCGTCGAACGTGCTCTTCGCCCTGGCGCTGACCCTCCGTCCCGACCTCGGCGTCCCACAGGCGCTCGCCGCGCTGCTGGCCCTCTCGGCGATCGTCCAGGTTGCCCTCGCGGCCCGGCTCTTCGCCTCGGTCGCGCGCGGCCTCAATGCTGATCTTCCGGTCCGTCAGCCACTTCAGAATCGTGTGCTGGGTGCGCTCCTCGCCGTCGCGATCCTCGCCGCGGTCGTAGGGGCGATCCGACCGGTATCTACAGCTCAACTCGACGCGAGCTGCGCCGAGTCTCGGAACCCGATCCACGCGGGAGACCCATGATGTCCCTCTTCCTGATGATGGCCTCCACCTTCGCCTTTGCTGCGCCCTGGTCCGTCGACGCCGCAGGACGCCTCACCGCGGTGGGATGGGCACCCTCCCCCCACGGCGGCGGAATCGACCTCGGCGCGGTCGCGGAGGTAGCGGGCGGCGAGCGGATCCGGCTGGCGGTAGGTCCGCGTGTCACGCTCGACCAAACCGCGATGCTTGGGACCCCAGTCGGGCTGTTGGCGAGCGCGGAGGTCCTCGGCCGGCCGTGGAAGGCCTTCTGGTTGGACGGCCGCCTCGTCGCCGGCATGGAGACCGCGTGGCTGCCGGCGGGCTGGCGGGTCGAAGCGGGCGAGATGACGCGCGTCCGCGCGCAGCCGACCGACCCCGCCACGCGGGTCGCGCTAGCGATCGGGATCGGCACCCGGTTCCCGGTCGGCGAGACGTCCCTGCGTCCCTACGTCCGCTACGAGGAGACCGTCATCCTCGGCTTCGCGCCCGAAGCGGCCGTCCCCGTCCTGGTCCGCGCGAGCTGCGCGATCGGGCTGGCCATCGATCTCCCGAACCGGAGGCAACCATGAAACGTCTCTTCCTCCTCGCTACCCTCTGCGCGTGCGCCTCCCCGGGGCCGAGCCGAGCCGTCGATGCGCTCGACTGCACGCCGATCGACACTTCGCTTCACCCCCGCGCGGCGATGCTCCAGGCCGCGCTCGACACCACCCAACACGACTTGCAGATCCCGGGCCTGTCGATGGCCGTGCGGGACAGCGACGGGGTGTGGCTCGGTGCAGCCGGCACCGCGGACGCCGAAAACGCCATCCCACTCACGTCGTGCATGCGCCTCCCGATCTTCAGCGTGACCAAGACGTATGTCGCGACCACCGTCCTCTCGCTCGCGGAGGACGGCGCCCTGAATCTCGACGAGCGCGCCTCTACCTACCTCACCGAGGAGGAGACGCGCGGGCTCCCGAACATCGAGGACGTCACGGTGCGACAGCTCATCGGCCAGACGAGCGGCATCCCCGACTACGTCGACACATCCTTCGTCCTGGAGACGCTCGACGACCCGCAGCGCCGGTGGACGTGGCGCCAAGCATTGGATCTCGTTCGGGGTGAGCGACCGCAGTTCGCACCGGGCGCACAGTTCCGGTACAGCAATACCAACTATCTGCTCGCCGCGGCCGTAATCGAGGCCGTAACCAATCTCCCGCAGGGTGACGTCGTCGGCGAGAGGACCTTCGACCGAGTCGACGCGCCGAACACGACCTACCCAACCGACGACTTCGACACGACCGGCCTCGTGCGCGGCTACTTCGACCTGCACGGCGACGGCCTCCTCGTCGACACCACGGACGGCATCGCGCTCGCAGTCGTCGCCGCCGACGGGTGCATCCAGTCCGACGCGGCCGGCGTCGCTGCGTTCTACGAGGGCCTGCTCGAAGACGAGTCGCTGATCGGCGCCGACAGCCTCCTCGCTATGCGCGACTGGCGGACCACTGCGACCGACCCAGAGTGGACCTCCTCCCCTCGGCTCGCGGACATCGACGCCTACGGCCTAGGTCTCTCCCGATGGAGCGTCGACGGGGTAGAGGGCTGGGGCCACGGCGGCGATGGGTTCGGCTATCAGGCCCACGCCTACCTCTTTCCCTCCGAGGCCACGACCTTCGTGCTCCTCGCGAACGGCGCCTCGTTCATCGGCCAGGGTGCGAACCTCACAGCGCGTATCGACGAGGCGCGCGACCGCCTCGTCCGCGTGGCGCTCAACCTACCCTGACGCTCGCTGCACCGGAACGCACTCCCTCCACGCCCGCCACGTCAAAAGCAAGAACGCTCGCCTTTCGTTTCCGATAGGCGAGCGTTCAAGTGTGGTTGCGGGGGTAGGATTTGAACCTACGGCCTTCGGGTTATGAGCCCGACGAGCTACCTGGCTGCTCCACCCCGCGATGGATACCTACTACTAACCGGCCTGCGCCTGACGTCAAGGGCAAACTGCGCCTGTCACGCCTTTCCGGGGTTGTTCACCTTGCCGATGCGAGGAGCGCGCTGCGTCTTGCCGGCGCGCGCCTTCATGCGGCGCGCCTTGCGCGTACGCTTCTCGATCCACTCGGGGTCGGGCTTGGCAAAGCCGACCTTGCTTCCGCGGGCCTTCTTGCCCGCCTCTTGCGGAGCCACGCCTTCCACCAGCTCGCGGAGCCGGGAGATCTCGTCGACCGTCAACATGCGCATCGCACCCAGCTCAAGGTCGCGCAGCGCGATGGTCGCGAAGGACTCGCGGCGCAGCTTGGCGACCGGGTGTCCGAGCGACGCGAACAAGCGGCGCACGAGACGGTTGCGGCCCTCGGTGACGGTGATCTCCACCCAGCAGTTGCCCGCGTCGGTGCTCTCGACCACGCGGACCTTGCACGGGCCGGTGGGTCCGTCTTCGAGCAGCACGCCGCGCTCGATGCGCGCGAGCGTGGTGGCGGTCGGCGTGCGGTAGATCTTCGCCATGTAGCGCTTCGGCACGCCCGTAGAAGGGTGCGTCAGCTTGTGCGCGAGCGGACCGTCGTTGGTGAGCAGCAGCACGCCTTCGGTGTTGAAGTCCAGCCGTCCGACCGGCTCCACGCGCTCTGGCAGCTGCCCGAGCAAGTCGAGCACCGAAGGCCGACCCTTGGGATCGTCGCGGCCGGTGATGTAGCCTTTGGGCTTGTTGAGCACATAGTAGACGAGCCGCGGCGCGCGCTTGAGGACGTGGCCATCGACCTTGATCCGGTCCTTGTCGGGATCCACCGGGTGCCCGGGATGCCGGACCACCTGATCGTTCACCGTGACCTTGCCGTCGGCGATCATCTGCTCAGCGGCACGCCGGCTGGCGATCCCTCGCGCGGACATCACCTTGGCGAGGCGCTGTTTTCCTTCGAGCTCTTCTTCGGACCAATCGGGCATCGTTCTACTCCTGCCGTCGCCGGCTTCAAGCGCCTCACGGCGTGTTTCGTCGCGGGTAGCCCACAGACGCCCCGCGCGCCACGACCAAGGCGCCGAGTTGCTCCAGTCCCGCACGCTCACTCCCCTTTGTTGCGTTGACATGGAATTCACCGAACCCCACGCGATGGTGCACAAACGCTTGAAAATACGTCACAATCGGAGCGCAACGCTGCCGGCGAGTCATGTCCTAGACGATCTCCTTACAGCCTTGGCATGGAACTACAGCGCGCCGTCTGGTACTAAGTGTCCGCTTCGCTCCCCTTTCGAGGGGCCCCCCCCTTACGGCCTCGGCCAATTGGAGTCCACGTGATCGGTGAAATGGTTCAGTTTTACAAGGAAGGCGGTTGGGGTATGCACCTCATCTCCGCATGCGCGCTCGCCTCTCTCGGCATCACCCTCGAGCGCATGAAGGTGCTGCTCGTCGACGCCCGCGAGAACAAACACGCCCTGCTGACCGGTTTGAACCAGCACATCATGCGCGGCGACATCCAGGCCGCCATCCGCTGGTTGTCTTCGCAGAAGCAGGGCCCGTTGGCCCGCATCCTGCGCGCCGGCCTGCTCAAGGCCCACCGCCCCGACAAGGAGATCCAGGCCGCTCTCGACCAGGCTTCTCTCTCCGAAGTCCCCACCATCGAAGCCCGTACCGGCTACCTCGCGGTGCTCTCCAACGCAGCTACCCTCGCGGCGCTGCTCGGAACCATCTCGGGTCTGATCAAGACCTTCGGCGCCGTTGCGAACGCCGACCCCGCCCAGAAGGCCACGCTGCTTTCGGCCGGTATCTCCGAGGCCATGCACTGCACGGCGTACGGCCTCGGCACCGCCGTTCCCGTCCTCCTGCTCTACGCGTTCCTTCAGGCTCAGACCCAGCACGTGCTGGAAGCCATCAACGAAGCCGTCGTAGCCGAGATCAACTTCGTCCTGTCCAACCGTGCCGCGAAGGCCGAGGGCGGGGCACAGGCTCTCGGGTAACCCAATGGGAGTAAGCGTCGAAGGCGGCAAGGGCCGTGGCAAGGGCATGATGGTGGACCTGAACTTGGTCCCCTTCATCGACTTCTTGTCGTGTCTGATTGCGTTCCTGATGATCGCGGCCGTGTGGACCCAGATCGCCTCGATCGATGTCGAGCAGGCGATCTCGCCCCCCAACCCGGACGTTGAAATCCCCGATCCGCCTCCGCAGCCTCCGCTTAAAATCCACGTGCGCGGGGATGGCATGTGGATCGCTCGCAAGGTGGAAGACGGCAAGCAGCTGCCGAAGATTGGCGAAGATCAGGACTGGAAGCAGCTCAAAGAGCTGATCAAGGCTGACCACGACGCCTTCCCCACCGAGCAGATGGTCGTCATCAACACCGACGACGGTGTCCCCTACGAAGAGATGATCAAGGCCCTCGACCTCACTCGTGAGTTCGGGTACCCCCAGACCGCTCTCGCAGGTGGCGCACCCTCGACCACTCCCGATGGGGTTCCGGCAGCGCCGGCTCCCGCGGCTGGAGGCTAACCTTGCCTGTCATCACTCCAGGACGCCGTCCGGCGTTCGCCCCGATTGGTCGCTTGCGCTCCAGCCCGCTCTCCGGCGGGAAGAAGGGCATGTTCGCCAGCTTGAACCTGACTGCGATGGTTGACATGTTCACCATCCTCGTCATCTTCCTGATCCAGTTGTTCACCGCCGCCGGTCAGGTGACGCCGAACTCCAAGATCAAGACGCCCACCGTCGTCTCGGGCACCCCGCTCGAAGACCCCGGAACGGTCGTGATGATGAACAACGAAGGCATGTTGCTCGTCGACAACATGGAGATCCCCGAATCCGAGATGGGCGATGAGCTGGCCGCTGCGGCTGGCGCACCCATCCCGGGTCTGGTGAAGACTCTGGTCGCGCAACGTGAGTTCCGCGAGAAGATTGAAGGCCGGGATGACGCTGCGACCTACCAAGGTCTGCTGATCCTTCAGGCCGACGTCAAGACGGACTTCCGTCTCGTGCGTCGGGTGATCGGCTCGGCGAACGAAGCCGGTTGGGCCAAGTTCAAGTTCGTATCGAACCCCGGCAAGGTTGACCCTGCCGGTGACGAGATCACGCCCGCAGGCGAAGCGGCAGCACCCGAAGGATGACCGCCTCCGAGCTCGCGCAAGCGTGGGCAAGGGTCGAGCGCGTCGTGGAAGCATCTGCAAAGATGCCTCCCGGCGCGCTTGACGCATTCTGGACCGCGCTCGCGGCGGGCAAGGTCGCGCACGAGCAATCCGACCGCGGCGTCCGCGGGGTGGGCATCATCGCGGATTCGCTTCCGGCGGTGTGGTTGGCGGTCACCGACGACCATCCGGTAGACGAGGTGGCCGGGCTTACGCAGGTGGCGTGGCGCGGTGCGTGGGCCAGCGGCAAGTACCTGTACCAACGGCTGGACCTGCCCTGGCCGTTTCAGGACCGACATTGGGTCGCGGAGAGCCACAACAACGCCGCGCTCGCTTCAGCCGGCGTTTGGGAGCGATGGTGGGAGACCGAGCCTGAGCAGCTCCCCAACGCACGCAGCCGCACCGACGCCGCAGCGTTCGACGCGGCGCTGGCGGTCCCCCAAAACCGCGGCAACTGGCTCTTGCTCTCGCTCAGCCCCAACGCAACGCTGGCGATCTACCAGGCGCGCGTGGACCTGGGCGGACAGCTACCGGCGAGCGCAGCCGACCAATACGCGGCGCTCAAGCTGCCCGAGCTCTACGCGTCTATCGAGCGGGATGCCCACAGCATGCACCGTCGCTACGTCCGAGATTGTACCCAACCCGGCGCCGATGGCGCTACGCTTCCCTGTTTCGGCGATTAGCTTGCCGGCGTGAACGCTCCCGCCGCCAAACCGCTGGTCCTCTACGATGGTCGCTGCGGGTTTTGCGATGTGTCGGTGCAGTGGCTGCTGGAGCATGACCCCAGCGGGCAGTTTCAGTTTGCGGCGCTCGAGGGCGAGACCGCGGCTGCTGTGCTCCAGCGGCACCCGCTTCCGCCGGACCTCGACAGCATCGTGCTGGTGGAGACCGACGGGGACGGCAACGAGCGCATCAGCGTCCACTCCACCGCGATCTTCCGCATCTGTCGCAGGCTCAACGGCCCCTGGCGGGCGATCGCTTGGCTTGGCGTGTTGCCGCGCGCGCTGACGGACCTTGGATACCGGCTGTTCGCGCGGCATCGCTATCGGGTATGGGGCAGGCTCGATGCATGTAGGTTGCCCCAACCCAACGAGCGCAGCCGCTTCTTGCCCTGAACGCCGGGTGCGAATCAGCCGCCGGTGATCGGCTTCAACTTCTGCCGGAGGTCGTCCGTCCACGGGACGGGCGCGAAGGTGGTCGGGTCGACCCGCACGATGGTGCGCGTCGCAGTGGCATAGGGCTCGTCGTGGTCCATGGGGAGCAGCCGCATCGCAAAGGTCAGGCTGGTCGCACCCATGCGCTCCACCCAGATGCGAACGCGCACTTCGCCTACGCCGCGCACCGGTCGATCGTAGGTGATGTGATTGGCGCGGACCACGTGGTATTGATCGGGGTTGTCCGCTGGAGCGAGCAGCGCGCCCCAGCCGAGCTTCATCCAGAAGGACCCGATTGTACGCTCAAAAAGCAACAAGTAGCGGGCGTTGTGGAGCACCTGAAACGCGTCGAGGTCGTCAAAGTAGACGCCCATTACCTGTTCATGAAACCGCATTCCTCCTCCTATCGAGGCAGGCATTTACTGCCAGCCCCCGCAGACGGAGGGCCTGACGCGATAAGCGCGCCCGATGCCCAGCATTCCCCAGCCCGCGAAGGGCACCGTGGTTCTCAACGGCAACGCGCTACGACCGGACCACGTGGCCGCCGTCGCGCACGGAGCCCGCGTCGTCCTCGGCGGAGAGGCCCAAAAAGCCATGGCCGCGTCGGTTCGCGCCTTCGGCGAAGGCACCGAGCTTCTGGAAGGCAAACGCCGCCAGCTGTTGGGCACCCGCCTGCAGGCCGCCGGCTCCAGCGCGGCCGATCCGCGGGGCTTCATTCTGAGCCACTGCTCGGCCGTAGGCGCGCCGCTCCCCATCCCGCTGGCGCGCGCCTTGCTGGTCTGCCGCGCGAACGTGCTCGCGGTCGGTGCGAGCGGCGTGCGGCCCGAGACCGTGCAGCGCATACTGGACCTGTTGAACGCCGGGATCACGCCGGTCATCCCTTCGCAGGGCAGCGTCGGGGCGGCCGGTGACCTCGCTCCGCTCGCACACGCCGCCCGAGTGTATTGTGGACTAGGCGGCGCGGTTTTTCTGCCGGATGGCACCCGCGCCGAACGCGTGGATCTCGGCGCGTACCGCTTGCGCCCCGTGGACCCCACCCCCAAAGAGGCACTCGCCCTCATCAACGGCGCGACCCTGACCGCGGCGATGGGCGCGATGGCGGTGTTTCGGGCCCAGCGGGTACGCGACGCCTTGGTGGTCGCGTGCGGAATGACCATGGAGGCCCTGCAAGCCGACCTGCGCTGCCTGTCGCCCGGCGCGATGGCGCTGCGCGGACACGCAGGCGGGGAGCGCGTGGCGCGCGAGCTTCGGACCTTGCTGGCTGGATCCGAGCTCGCCTACGCAGGCCGAGCGCCCGATCCCTTCAGCCTGCGCGCCGCCCCGGCGGTGATCGGGGCGCTGACCGAAGCCATCGATCACGTCGCGGGGATCGTGATCCGCGAGCTGAACGGCGCGTGCGACAACCCGCTGTGGTTGGAGGACGAAGGCATCGTCGAGGTGGGGAACTTTCACGGCGCGCCGGTCGCGCTGGCGCTCGATTACCTGCGCGCCGCGCTCACTCAGGCGATCACGCAGTCCGAACGTCGCACGTACCGACTCTGCACCGGGCATCTCGTCGGTGATCTTCCCAGCTTCCTCGTGGAGGGCACCGGCCTGAACTCGGGGCTGATGATCGCGCAGTACACCGCCGCGAGCCTCGCCAGCGAGTGCAAGGGGCTGTCGCATCCGGCGGTCGTCGACAGCATCCCCACCGTGCAACACAGCGAAGATCACGTCAGCATGGGCCCGATCGCGGGCAGGCTCACCCTGCGCGTGCTCGAGTGCTGCGCCGACATCGTCGGCATCGAAGCGCTGTTCGCCGCGCAAGCGCTGGACTTTCGCCGCGCGGGCGTGCGCTTTCACGGAGGCCAACGCTTGGTCGAACCGCCGCTGGCTGGAGCCCCCGGCGTCGAGGCCGCCCGCAAGACCGTGCGCGAGGTCGTCCCGTTCTGGGAAGACGACCAAATCCTTGAGCCCTGCCTCGCCGCTACAAGCGCGCTGATCCGCTCGGGGAGACTGCCGCCCGACCACACGCCCGACGTGCCCTGGTAACGACCGCGCACCGGCAACGTAGCGGCGAACGTCGATGTCGCTTACGACGATCCGTGATGGCTCCCCCCTCCTTCCGCTTGGACACCCTCGCCGCGAACCTGATCGAGCGCCTGGAGCCGGTGCGGCGCGCGCATCTGGACGATCCCGCCGCTGCGCGAGCGGCGATGGAGTCCACAACCGCGGAGATCGCCAAAAATGTCGCGGGAGAGTGCCGCGGGCTCCTCGGTGACGATGCGCAAGCAACTCGCATCGAGCGGGAGTCGACGGGCACCTTTCTGCCCCGCTACGTGCGCCTCGCGCTCGAACAAAACCGCGCCGAACGCCGGGCCTCACTCACGCCGTCGAACCTCGTCCTGCAACGCTTCATGCCGCTTTTCGCCGGCATGATCGCCGCGCGCGTGATGATGGTGCTCGCGCCGGGTCCGTGGGATCTCGCCTTCAACGTGCTCCCGTTCGTGGGGCTGTTCTGGCCCGAGTGGCTCGGGGTGCTCGCGCGCCGCCGCTATCAGGCCGAGCTCCAAGCGCTCGCCGACGACCTCGGGCAGCTCCAGGACGCCGATGAGCGGCTGGCCCCCACATTGCCTATTCCTGACCGACCGACCGCCGCCACGAACGCGGGCGCCGAGTCGACCCCAAATCACGCCGCGGCCTCCCAACGCGAACGGAGCTGAATCATGGCGGTAAAAGTAGAGCTTCCCAAAGTTTCTGGCGGGTTTATCCGGTACCTGGTCCTCGGCGGCGTCGCGCTGTTTGTCACCGTGTTCTTGTGGTTGACCACCACGGTGAGCATCGCGCCGGACGAGTTTGGCATCCGACAGGTGTACTTTGGCACGGGAAAGGGACTACAAACCGACGTTTTCGCGCCTGGAACACACCTCGTCATCCCCGGCTACGAGCGCTTTCACGTCTTTCCGCGCAAGCTCCAGATCCTCGAGTTCAACGACGATCGGCTGCAAGCCAGCGCAGAGGCCGACTACGCGCCGTCCATCAACATCCAGACCTCGGAAGGCTACCGCGTCACCGTCGACGTCAGCGTGCTCTACCGCATCGTCGACGCCTACAAGCTCATCACCTCCGTAGGTCCGGGACGGCTGTACGTGACCGCGCTGGTGCTGCCCCGCGCCGACCAGGTGCTGCGCCAGAAGCTCGGCGACTTGAACGCCGAGCAATTCTATGCAGGCGCGCTGCGTCGCCAGAAAGCCACGGAGGCGACAGCGTTGCTCACCAAAGAGCTGGAGCCGGCGGGCATTCAGGTCTGGGGCGTGATGGTTCGCCACTACAGCTACGACGCCCGGTACCAGGACGCGATCGAGCAGCGCAAGATTCAAGACCAGATGGTCTTCAAGAACCGCGCCGAGGCGATCGCCGCGTCGGAGGAGGCCGAAAAAAATCGGGTGCTGGCCGAAGGCAAAGCGACGATCGACGTCGAGCAGCAGCGCGGCAAGTCGGAGGTCGCCAAGATCACCGCCGAATATGACTTGTACAGCCGCAAGCGGGTGGCCGAAGGCGACTTACTCGTGGAGCTCGCCAAGGCCGAATCCAAGCGTCTGGAGAACGACGCGCTCACCACCGCGGGGGCGTCGAACCTCGTGGGGTTGAAGATGGCCGACGCGCTGAAGAACACGCAGGTGATCATGGTCCCGACGGACGGACCAGCCGCGATGAACCCGCTCAATCTCGAGCAGATGACGAGGGAGTGGTAACCATGTCGAAGCTTGCCCCACGCTGGACCGCGCTCGCGATGCCGCTTTGGATGCTCGCCGGCTGCCTGCCGCACTCGCTGGAGTCCACCGAGGCCGGCGTGCGCACGGTGCGCCTCGCCGCCTTCGGCAGCACCGGCGTGGTCCCCGAGCCCTACGCCCCCGGCCAAACCTACTTCTTCATCCCGATCATCAACGGCTGGACGGTCTTTGACGTCGGCCTGCAGAACCTCGCGATGACGACCTCCAGAGACTCCGGAGCCCGAGAGGGCGACGACTCGCTGCGGTTCAAGACCGCCGATGGCAACGACATCAGCGTCGACGTCACCATCGCATGGCGGCTGGACCCATCCAAAACCCCCTATTTGCTGCAATTTGTAGGTGGCAGCACGCTAGAGGTTGAGGAGCGCCTCGTGCGCCCGGTCACCCGCACGGTGCTGCGCGACGTGCTGAACGAGATGCGGTCGGAGCAGTACTACGACACCGCGATGCGCTTCAAAAAAGCCGACCAGGCACGGGAAGCGTGCGCGCACTACCTCGGGCCCGAGGGCGTGCTCATCGACCAAGTGCTGCTTGGCGAGCACAAGTTCAACGAGGCCTACGAGCAGGTCATCAAAGACAAGACGGTCGCCGAGCAAGAAGCGGCCCGGCTGCGCTCAGAGAGCGAAGCCGCGGCCGAGCAGATGAAGCGCGAGCTGGAGGTCGCCAAAGGCCAGGTGAACCAGACCATCGAGACCGCGCACGGCGACGCCGCGATGGCCAAGCTCTCGGCGGACGCGAGCTACTTCCAACGGGATCGCGAGGCGCAGGCGCTGATGGCCGAAGCGAAGGCCCGAACCGAGGGACTGCGCGCCCAAGCCCGAGCCCTCGCCGGATCGGGCGGCCACAACATGGTCAAGTTGAAGGTCGCCGAAGCCTTAGCTGGCAAGCCGATCCTGTTCATGCCTGCTTCGGGGGGCGACCTGCGCACGACCAACATGAACGACCTGATCACCAAATATGCGGCGATGCAAGCGGTGGGTGCGAGCGCGCCTACGCCCTGAACCGCCGAGGCTGCGGCTACTTCCTACGCTCGGCCACGGCGAGAAACCCTACAGCAACGCCGATGAACCCGAGCGCCGTCCAGTCAGAGACCGCCGGGGCTTTGCCACCGAGCCAGAAGTGGGAGCACACCGTCGCGACCGTGCCCGCGACCAGCGACGTCAAGCGATTGACCAGCCCGGAGAACGTCGCGCTACGCCCCGGCTGGAGAAAGATGAACACCGAGAAAAACGCGACCATCCCGTACAGTCCGCCGGCGGCGAGCGCAGCGGGCCAGACGGACGGCGGGGCTTCCCACGCCACGCGCATCGCATCGCCGGTAGACCCAGCGAGCGCACCGCGGGACACCAAGCCCGCCGCGAGCAGCAGCACCACCGTCGCGACCGCCTGCTCCCCGGCAAAGTAGAACCGGCTGTCGCCCAGCACCACCCCAGCGCTCGCGAGCTTGAACCGGTTCATCAGGTACAGGCGCACCGCATAGGCGCCCACATAGCAAAGGAAAATCGCGAGCGCCGCGCCGCTCAGCTGCAGCTCGGCAGACTCCATCAGCGGGATCGCCAACGCGCCGAGCGCAAAGACCACCGCGACGTTCTCCTCCCATCGCACCGTCGCTTTGCGGAGCCCTTGCAGGATCAACACGCTGTCTACCGCCCGACTGACGATGATGATGCTGCCCCGCATCATCACCATCGCGACCATGACCGAGATCGGCAGCGAATACAGCAGGGTGGTGGCGGGGATGATGACCGCAGCACACAGACCGGACGGACCCAGCGCAGCGACCTCCGCGGGCACCGACACGCCCAGAACGCGAATGCGCTGCCCAGAGCCGAGCCGAAACCACCCCAACACGAGGCAGATGGCCAGACAGAGCGCCGACCCGCCCAGCGTACTGTAGACGAGAAACGTACCTTCTTGCAGGCCAGGATACCCCAGGGTCTTGTCGCCCTGAAAGTACTTTACCGACACGCCCGTCAACACGTAGAACAGAAAATAGCCTGCGCACAACGCGGGAAGCGGCGGAGCGCGCATGGTGTAGGAGACGTCGGCCATCGTCACACCGTATCGCGTGACGTTTCCGAAACGAATAATCGAACCGTACTATAGGCTACAGATTACGACCCCATTCGCGCACGCCAGACCCGTGCTCGACGCCCACCCTGCCCGAGTCGCTGAAACAACGCTCCGCGAAACAGCATGATCGCGTGCACCAACGCCACCAAAGCGAGCCCGCCCGCCCACGCCGCCACTCCCGAGCCCGACGAGAGCGCCAGCGACCCGGCGTTCACAAAGCCGAAGTTCGGACCGAACATCCCAACGACGCTGCCAAAAGCAGCGGGCCGCAGCAACAGCAGCGGCACCAACACCGCAGCCTGCGCGACGTACCACTCCACGCCGCTCTCCTTCAGCCAGAAAAACGCATCTTGTAGAAGTTGAACCCCAGACGACCGGGAGCGCCCGATCATCTCCGGCGCCACGTTCAACAACACGCCGATCGCCAGCTGCACCAGCACCACAACCGGACCAGGCAACGCAAAAGCAGCGATGGCGAGCACCACCCAAATCGGAAAGGCGACACCGAGGACTTCGGAGGTATATCGCCATAGGTTCGCCTGGATGGACGCGACCGAGATGGTCCGCCGCGCATCCAGCGCGTCCTGCAAGGTGGCGAGGTACGTCCCGGCGCAAGCGGCGTTCATAAAACCCACGATAAAGCCGCCGATCATACCCAGCGGAGATGTCGCGACCTCCACGAACGCGAGGACCGGAAACAGCAGCAGCAGAAGCACCAAGGCAAACGCACTGCGCCCCGTAGCGCGCGCCGCGTCAATCGCGGCGTCACGGTACAGGGCAAAGGTCGCTCGTAGAAGCAGCATGGACTGAGACTATCCCCGCGGGGCTGGTCTCAGCTCTTCCGCAACAAGGTGGGGATGTCGTAATCTTCGGTGCGGATCGCGTCGAAGCCGGTAGCGACGCGCTGGCCGCCGCCACGCCCGGAGGCCATGGACTGGTTCACGACGCGCTGCATCCGCTGCTCGGCGAGCTGCGGGGTCGCGGCGCCCTTCTGGCCCTTGCTGAAGCCCGTGGCGACGACGGTGACCTGAACCTGATCGCCGAGCGTCTCGTCGATGACGAAGCCGAAGATGACGTTCGCCTCTTCTGCACATTCTTCCTGCACCATCGACGCAGCTTCGTTGATCTCGAAGAGCGTGAGCGAGGCGCTCGCGCTGAAGTTCAACAGCACGCTGTTGGCGCCGTGGATGCTGATCTCGTCGAGCAACGGGGAGTTGATCGCGCGGGTAGCGGCCTCGACCGCACGGTGGCTGCCGGAGGCAACGCCCACGCCCATGAGCGCGAGCCCTTGGCCCTTCATGATCGTGCGTACGTCGGCGAAGTCGACGTTGATCACGCCGTTGCCGTTGATCAGATCGGAGATGCCTTTGACCGCGTTGAGCAGCACATCGTCGGCCTTCTTGAAGGCGTCAACCATGGACGACTTCTCGTTCATCACCTGGATCAGCCGGGCATTCGGGATGGTGATCAGCGTGTCGACGTGGGTCGTCATGCCTTCGATGCCTTCCTCCGCCTGCTTCTTGCGGCGGCGACCTTCGAAGGGGAACGGACGCGTGACGACGCCGACGGTGAGCACCTGAAGCTCTTTCGCAACTTCGCAGACGACCGGAGCAGCGCCGGTGCCGGTGCCGCCGCCCATGCCGGCGGTGACGAACACCATGTCGGCGCCCGCGACCAGCTCAGCGATGCGCTCGCGATCTTCGAGCGCGGCCGCGCGACCCATCTCGGGATCGGCGCCAGCGCCGAGGCCCTTGGTGAGCTGCACGCCCAGCTGGAAGCGCTGCGGAGCGAGAGAACGCGCGAGGTCCTGCGCGTCGGTGTTGATGACGATGAACTCCACCCCGGTCAGGCCGGAGCGAATCATGTTGTTTACAGCGTTGCCACCTGCGCCACCTACACCAATTACTTTGATGCGGGCACGGTTTTCAACTTCATTGATGATCTCGATCATGGCAACCTCGGGGAGGGCCTGCCGGCCGGGCAGGGAGGGGTAGTGCAGCGGGGAGGAAAGGCGGAGAGATAAAGGCGGAGAGAAGGGAGATAAAGGCGGGTTCGAGCGGTGCGCTACGAAGAAGCGTTCAGAGCGGGGTTACAACCGCGAGTCGGGGAGACCCAAGGTCGATGCGATGCGGCGTTGCGAGGTCTACACCCGGGTGAGCGAGCCGCGCAAGCCGGGAAAGGGCGTCATCCGGCGCAAAGCCGAGAAGCACCTCTCCCCCATTCCGAAGCATGACCATGTAACCCGCGCGAGCGTCGAAGCGCACCTCAGAAATGTCTTTCTGTTGGATTTGTCCCAATGCTTCTGCGGATCGCGCGAGGATGGAGAGCGAGTCCTGAACAATACGGCGGGCAAGATCAGGCTGCTCATCTGCATAGCTTGATGGAATGCCGGTAATTACCGGAAGATCGAGTGACACATCCTTCGCTTGGCGAAAGATGTTCCCGGCTTCATCTACAAGGTACAGCTTGTCCAACAGCAGCAGCGCCGTAGCGACCCGCTCCTGCACGTGAATCACGACGCGATCGGGGAAGGCGCGCCGCACATCGGCGTGCGCAACCCAGGGATGCCGCTCCACACCCGCGACCACGGCATCGAGATCTACAGACACCAGCGGAAGACCGATCCCCACGTTGGCGAGGTGACGGATCTCCACAGGATCAACCGACGTTACCCCTTCCACATCGACCGTGTGACACCGGGTCAGCTCGGACCCGCGAAGCAGCCACACACTCCCGCCCGTCGCCGCGGTGGCGATGAGGGCGATACCGATGTTTCGGAGGAGCCGTTTCATGGGATTTCTACAGGGTCAACTCGTTTTTACTACAAACCAAGAGTGTTGACAAGGCAAGAGCGAACATATTTCATCCGTCCTGCCGATTCGGGCCCGCGGGCTCAGACGGCGACATCCACATGGAGCCGAGCTGCGAGCAGCAAGCGCTCCACGAGGTCGTCGAAGGACATGCCTTGCACACCGGCGGCCATCGGCGAGAGCGATGTCTCGGTCATTCCCGGCAAGGTGTTGATCTCGAGGAACCAGGGCGTGCCGCTGGCGTCGACGATGAAGTCGGCGCGTGCCACGCCCGACAAGTTCAGCTGCTGAAACGCGACTTTTGCCGATGTCTGGGCTGCGCTCGCCACGGCAGCGGGGATCGGAGCAGGCGCGATGTATTGGGTCTTGCCTTTGGTATACTTCGCCTCAAAGTCGAAGAACTCTGTGGTTGGCACGATGCTGACCACAGCGAGCGGCTCGCCTTCGAGCACCGCGACGGTGATCTCATCCCCGGCGACAAACTGCTCTAAGAGCACTTCGGGCGCGAATCCTGCACAGTAGGTCAGCGCCTCCTCCAGCTCGGCGCGGTCGTGACACTTGCGGATGCCGAGCGTGCTCCCGCCTTCGGGGGTCTTGGCCATCACCGGGAAGCTCACGTCTGCGGGAAACGGCTCGCCCACCCGCCACACCGAGTCGGCGGGCATCGGGATCCCTGAGCCGCGCAGCATGCGCTTTGTCGCTACTTTATCCATGGCGATAGCACTTCCTCGCACGCCGGAGCCGGTGTACGGCAAGCGCATCACCTCGCACAAGCCCTGAACGCAGCCGTCTTCGCCGAGGATGCCGTGCAGCGCCAACCAACACACGGTCACGCCGTTGGCGATCAGCTGCGCGGGCAGGTCCGCGCCGACGTCGATCTCCACCGCCTTCCAGCCGCGGCGAAGCAGCGCCGCGGTCACCGCGTGACCGCTCTTCAGCGAGATCGGACGCTCTGGCGAGACGCCACCGAGCAGCACACCGACCACCGCGGACTCTTTCGAAAACGTATACTGCATCAAAGTCTCCCTCCCCGGCCAGCGGGTACAAGTCGTTCTTCCAACTGAATTCCAGTCGCCACATGCACGCGTTCGCGCACCGCAGCCAACAAGGTGCGTAGATGCCGAGGCGTCGCGTCACCCCGATTCGCCAACACCGCGGGGTCATCCTCCCCAAGCGTCGCGCCGTGCACCCTCAAACCGGGGAGCTGCGCCTTCCGGAGCAGGTCGCGCATCGACGGGCCCTTGCGGTTGGTGAGCTCGCGAAAAGCCTGCCCGGAAGCAGGTGGCGTCAGCTTCGCGCCACGCCGCAGCACGGCGGACACCAGCAAGGTTTTCCCGTCACTGGGCGCCGCGTCCACGTCCTCGAACCCGCGACCGCGAAAGCGGCGAACCCGTAAAACTGCCGGGAGGATCCACCCCTCTTCGTAGGCGTCCCAGAGGGTTCCCGGAGCGCGCAGCAGCGCCTCAAACCCAGGTCGCACGCCCAAAGGAGCGAGCAACGCCCCGGCGCCGACCCGAAGCGCGCCGCCATCCGCGTCGTGCACCTGCTCGAGCTCCCCGCCAAAGCGCAGCCCCACGCCGACCAGCCCCCCCTCCGGCGGAAGCGCATCTTGAAAGGCTGGAATCGGTCGCAAAATCCAACGTTCCTGACGGGCCTGTTTGATCAGCGCGAGCAGCTCGGCCTCGTCCTGAACCTCGGCCCACTGCTCAATCGCGCCCCCGCAACGCAGCGGAAGGTGCCGGTGGAGCGGCTCCTCTCCCCGGACGGACTGCGGCGTAGCGGCCTCGACGGTCACGCCGATCCAGCAGCCGACCGCAGGTTGTCGGCGAGCTGCGCACACAGGCGATTGACGTCGCCCGCGCCCAGCGTGATCACCAGATCTCCGGGACGCACGAAGCCCGCGAGGTGCTGAAGCGCCTCGTCCAAGCTCGCGACCGGCGCGACGCTGCGATGTCCAAGGTCGCGCATTCCGTCTGCGAGCCGGTCCTGATCGATCCCGTCCAGCGGGCCTTCGCCGGCGGCGTACACCGGGCACACCACGACGTGCGCCGCGCGGTTGAACGCGCCGCAGAACTCGCCAAATAGATCGCGAACACGGCTCGGACGATGCGGCTGAAACACCGCGACAATCCGGCGATTTTCCCATCCCTCAGCCGCAGCCGAGAGCGTGGCTTCGATCTCGACCGGATGGTGCGCGTAGTCATCGATGATGAGCACGTCGTCCACCAGCGCACGCTCCGAGAAGCGACGATCCACGCCGGAGAACCCCTCAAGCGCCGTCTGTACCTGCGCGAACGGGATGTCGAGGCCCAAGCTGACCGCGGTCGCGGCGAGGGCGTTGAGCACGTTGTGGCGCCCGGGCTGGGAGAGACGGAGCTCGCCGAGAGCTTCGTCGCCGCGCCAGACGCGGAACGACAAGGCGCGTCCTTCCTGCACAATGCGATCGGCGCGCACCTCCGCTTGGAGGTTCAAGCCGTAGGAGATCACCTTGCGGCGCACCCGCGGCAACAGGCGTTGTACGACGGGATGATCGGTGCACAGAACCGAAAATCCATAGAACGGAACCCGGTTGGCGAAGGTCGCGAAGCCGTCGATGAGCGCGTCAAAGGACTTCCAGTGGTCCAGATGCTCGGGGTCGATGTTGGTGATCACCGCGACGGTCGGATCCAGCAGCAAAAAGCTGCCGTCCGACTCGTCCGCTTCGGCGACGAGGTAATCGCCGCGACCGAGGCGGGCGTTCGAGCCGAAGGAGTCGAGCTTGCCGCCGATGACCACGGTGGGGTCGAGGCCGGACTTGTGCAGGCACATCGCCAACATCGAGGTCGTCGTGGTCTTCCCGTGCGTGCCCGCCACCGCGAGACCATATTTCAAGCGCATGAGCTCGCCGAGCATCTCTGCGCGCGGGATCACCGGGATCTTCTGACGGTTCGCGGCGACCACCTCGGCGTTGTCGTCCCGAACTGCGGTCGAACGCACCACGACATGCACACCGTCGATGTTGCTCGCGAGGTGGCCGATGAAGATCGT
>CAIUMM010000209.1 GCA_903900265.1 uncultured Pseudomonadota bacterium | reverse complement strand
TACGCATTGGCAATCCTGTGAACGCGGCATTCTACGGAAAAGCGCAGCCAAGTCAAGTGCCGGGCGCGGTCGGCGTAGGGACGGCACGTTAGGAGCCGCCCTCCCCCATCCGACGAGGCCGAAACCGATGGCACACGAATTTATTTACGTCATGAAGAACCTCCGCAAGGCCTGGCCGGGCGGGAAGGAAGTCCTCAAGGGCATTTGGCTCTCGTTCTACCCGGGCGCCAAGATCGGCGTGCTCGGCAACAACGGCGCTGGAAAGTCCACGCTGCTCAAGATCATGGCGGGCGTCGATGACAACTTCAGCGGCGAGGCGTGGGCCCAGAAGGGCGTACGCATCGGCTACTTGCCGCAGGAGCCCAAGCTGGACGACGACAAGACCGTCCTCCAGAACATTGAGCTTGCGGTCGCCAGCACGCGCGCGCTGCTCACCCGCTACGAAGAAGTCGGAAACGCGATGGGCGAAGAGGACGCCGACTTCGACGCGCTGCTCGCGGAACAAGCCGAGCTTCAAGACAAGATCGACGCCGCCGGCGCTTGGGATCTCGACCGCGAGCTCGAGATCGCGATGGACGCGCTGCGCGTGCCCCCAGGTGACGCGATGGTCAAGGTGCTCTCCGGCGGTGAACGCAGGCGCGTAGCGTTGTGCCGTCTGCTCCTCGAAAAGCCCGACATGCTGCTGCTTGACGAGCCCACCAATCATCTGGACGCCGAGAGCGTCGCGTGGCTGGAGCGCTGGCTGCACGACTACCCCGGCACCGTCGTGGCGATCACCCATGATCGTTACTTCCTCGACAACGTCGCTGGCTGGATCCTCGAGCTCGATCAGGGCAAGGGCATCCCGTGGGAGGGCAACTACTCCTCCTGGCTGGACCAGAAGACCAAGCGCCTCAAGCAAGAGGAAAAAACCGCGTCTGCTCGCCAGAAGACGCTGGACATGGAGCTTGAGTGGATCCGCATGTCGCCGCGTGCGCGTCAGGCCAAGTCCAAGGCGCGCATCGCCAACTACGAGCGCATGATGGACGAGGGTCCGGACGAGCGCGCGCAGAAGAACGAGATCGTGATCCCGCCCGGACCGCGCCTTGGCGACATCGTCATCACCGCAGATCACCTGCGCAAGATCTACGGGGAGCGCATCCTTTTTGAGGACGTGAACTTCAACCTGCCGCGCGGCGGCATCGTCGGCGTGATCGGCCCCAACGGCGCCGGAAAAACCACGATGTTCCGGTTGATCACCGGGCAAGAGCAGCCGGACGGCGGCGAGCTGCGCATCGGCGAGACCGTCAAGCTCTCCTACGTCGATCAGGTCCGCAACTTCGACCCTGAAAAGACCGTCTACGACATCATCTCCGGCGGACGCGACCTGATCAAAGTGGGCAACCGCGAGATCAACGCCCGCGCGTACTGCGGCGCGTTCAACTTCAAGGGCACCGACCAGTCCCAAAAGGTCGGCACGCTCTCGGGCGGCGAGCGCAACCGGTTGCAGCTGGCGACGATGCTCCAAAGCGGCGGCAACGTGCTGCTGCTCGACGAGCCCACCAACGATCTCGACGTAGACACGCTGCGCTCGCTCGAAGACGCGCTGCTGTCCTTCGGCGGCTGCGCGGTCGTCACCTCGCATGATCGCTGGTTCCTCGACCGCATCGCCACGCACATCCTCGCGTTCGAAGGCAACAGTCACGTCGAGTGGTTCGAAGGCAACTACGAAGACTACGAGAAGGACAAGAAGCGCCGGCTCGGCATCGAAGCCGACCGCCCGACGCGCATCAAGTACAAGCCGCTCTCGCGCTGAGCGGAGCGGGCGGGTGGCCCTTCGCGATTCGGTGTGAACCCTTCCGCGCATGTCCTCGTCAAAGCCCGCCGCGCCCGATGCGCAGAGCACTTCCTGGGGCCGTCTCCTCGGCCTCGCTCGCCCCGAAGCGGGGATCCTGAGCATCGCGACCATCGCGTTGCTGCTGGGTTCCTCGCTGTCGTTGGTCGGCCCCCAAGGCGTGCGCATCCT
>CAIUMM010000208.1 GCA_903900265.1 uncultured Pseudomonadota bacterium | reverse complement strand
TGCCCGCTCGCGAGATGTGCGGCTTCAAAGCTGAAGTCGGTCAGGAACGTCTTGGCGTCCAGCAGCACGTAGGGACTGCCCAGCGCGAAGGCGCCGACCATGGCCAGCCCCGCGAGCGCGCTCTCTCGAACGGCGTGGGGGAGGGAGGTTCCGGGGCGAAACGTCGCGATCACCAGAGGGAAAGCAAGTAAGGCGGCGTTGTATTTGGTGCTGGTCGCTAAGCCGGCGAACACGGCAGCGGCGAGCAAGTCGCGGCGTCGGCCGGAGAGCGCCGCGCGATCCGCGAGCACGACCGCGGCGAGCGCGAGGCTGACCATGGTGGTGTCGGTCACGCCGAAGTGACAGTCGCGCACGGCCAGCATCGCTACGGCGTAGAGCGCGGCGGCGCCGAGCTTGCCGGGGGCGCGGAGCAGGAAGGCGACCGCGGCGGTGCCGATCGCGGCGCTCCAGATGCGCATCGCGAGGCGAAACGCGACTGCGCCATCAAAAAAGCTTCGTAAAAAGTCATCTTTGCTGGAAAATGCGTGCGTCGCTTTGCCGATGACGTAGTGCACGCCGAACAGGACAAAGGTCACGTACTTGTGGAGCGTCGGGTAGTTGAAAGAGTGCGGGTTGAGGTCTCCCGTACCGAATTTCATGGCCTGAAAGGCGATCGTCAGCTCGTCGGGGCGCGCTTCCGCCATCGGCAGCCCGAAATCGAGCCCCGCGAATCGCAATCCACCTGCGACCAACAGAATTCCTACAGCGATGGCGGCGCGACGTTTCACGGGGTGCCGCTATCAAGAAACCAGTCGGCGGGATACGTCGGCCGCAGCTCAGGATGCCCCGTGGCTGGTTTTCGCGTCACTTCCCGTACCCATGGCAGCATTGAGGTCCCAGCTTCAAACTGGCTGGTCGCGCTGGGCAAGGGGCTCGAGAGCTTCGGTGTCGTCGGCCACATGGACCGCATCGCGTGTGAGGTGCTCTCGAACGGCAGCATCCTCGTTCGGGATGTGCGATCGGGGCAGGGCTTCGTCGTTCAAGCCTCGGATGGCCCCACGCTCGTCGAGGAGTCCACCGAAGAGGAGTTTGTCTCTGAAGAAGACGACGACGATCCTGAGACGGCGCGGGAGACGATGGTCACGCCGCTGCTCGCGGCGGTGTCTCAGGCCACCTCGCGTCAGCAGAGCATCGACGCTGCGATGGCGTGCGCGCAGGCGTTGATGCACGCAGAGGCGGGGTCTGTCTTGATGTATGAGCCCAGCGGCGCGCTCGTCTTTGCGAGCGCCTTTGGGCCCGAGAGCGCGAAGCTTCAGAACCTCGCGATCGCGGCAGGCACCGGCTTCGCGGGCTTTGTGGCCAACCGCAACGCCGCGCTGTCGATCCGGGAGCCTTATCAGGACACGCGCTTTTGCAGAGCGATCGACGCTCGCACCGGCTACCGAACCCACAGCCTGCTTGCGGTTCCGGTGTCGCTGAAAGGGCGGGTTTACGGGGTCATGGAGGTGCTCAACGCCGCCGCACCGCACGGCTTCGATGCGTCGTCGATGGGCATGCTCTCCCGCATCGCGTCGACGTTGGCGGTGCGGCTAACGGTGGTCGGGGCGGGCGAGTCCTGAGGTGATCGCCTTCTTGTGCGCGTTGCTCTGGGTAGCGCCGAGTCCGGCCTCGCCGATGGCCAAGGCCGAAAAGATCACCGCTCGGGCTCAGCAGCAGCTGGACGGCGGAGATTTGGTGCGCGCTTTCCAGACCGCGGCCAGAGCGCTCACGCTGGATGACGCCAACGTCGATGCGCACCTCATCCGCGCGAGCGCGGGGCTGCGGCTCGCTGAGCAGCTGCCGGACGACGTCGCCCAGCTTACCATCCAGCTTGCTCACTTTGATCTTCAGTTTGTGCTTGATCATTCGCAGAGCGCGTTCCAACGCGGGTTGGTTCGGGATCTGCTGCGGTCGGAGCAGCCTCCGCTGCTTGTCGCTCCGTCGTTCACCTGCGATGCCGCCTCCACCGCGGCGTTCAACGCAGCGGAGGACGCGTTGTCGCGGAACAACCTCGTCGCGGCGCGGGCCGCGTACGAGGACGCCGTCGGCGGGTGCCCCGGCAACGCGCTCTGGTGGGCATACTACGGAGATAGCTGGTTCAACGCGGGGGAGTACAGCATCGCCCGTGAAAAATACAACCGCGCGCTGCAGATCGACCCCTGCTTCTGGAGCGCGCTGCGCTTCCGTGGCGACAGCTACCTCCGCGACGGAGACGCCGCCGCTGGGGTCGCCGACATCCTCGGCGCGGTGGCGTGCAACCCCGAATATGAGGTGGGATGGGGCTATCTCGAGGACACGGTGGCGATCGCGGATGCGCGCCTGACCCGCGAGTCGGTGTCCAAGCCCGCGCCCGACTCGGATGCGCCGCTCCCGTCGGTTTGGGCGGCCTATTGGGCGGCGCGCCGTGAAAATACGCCGGAGGGCTCGGGGGCACCGTCTGCGGAAGCGGCGCTGGAGCGGGAGCGTGGAGCGGTGCGGGCGGGCGTACAGGCGTGGCGTACCTTGCCAGCAGGTCAGCCGGGTGGCGCGCTTTGGGACGCTCTGGCGCGCGCGGACGAAGCCGGGGTGTTGGACCCTGCGATCTACATCTGGCTGCTGGACGCCGAGCTCGTGCCTGGGTTTTTGGTGTACCGCCGGGATCACTACGCGGAGCTGGTCGACTACATCCGCACCTTTCTCGTTGTGCTCCCGGCCAAGTAGTCGGGCAGGTGGTCCAGGTTGCTGTGAAATCGCGGCCGGTTTGCGGTCGCCCGGTTAGGACGAAGGGTCGCTGCGGGTGGTGGACCGGGATTTTCTGGTCGACCTGAGAACAGACCGCGGAACCTGATCCGGCTTGACCCGGCGGAGGAAAGCGCACATGGCTCGTGATCCCAAAACTAGCATCCCTGGCAAATCCGAACGCGTCCTGCGGGGAGAGCTTGGCGTCCCCATGCGGGAGGTCACCCTCACCAACGGGGAGCGGCTCCACCTCTACGAGACCGCCGGTCCTCAGGGGCACGATGTACGCCGTGGCCTGCCGCCCTTGCGCGCGGCGTGGGTGGCTGAGCGCGGCACCGATCCGGTCTGCAACACCCAGATGCACTACGCGCGGAAGGGCATCATCACCAAAGAGATGCAGTTCGTCGCGGTGCGCGAGCAGGTAGACGCTGAGTTTGTGCGGTCTGAGATCGCCTGCGGCAAGGCGATCATCCCGTCCAACATCAACCACCCCGAGAGCGAGCCGATGATCATCGGCCGGAACTTCCTCGTGAAGGTCAACGCCAACATCGGGAACAGCGCCGTCACCAGCTCGATCGACGAAGAGGTCGAGAAGCTGACGTGGTCGATCAAGTGGGGCGCGGACACGGTGATGGACTTGTCCACCGGGGACAACATCCACGCCACCCGCGAGTCGATCATCCGGAACTCACCGGTTCCAATCGGCACCGTTCCGATCTATCAGGCGCTGGAGAAGGTGAAGGGCCGCCCGGAGCGCCTCGACCTGAACGTGTTTCTGGAGACGCTTCAGGAGCAGTGCGAGCAAGGGGTCGACTACTTCACGATCCACGCCGGCGTGCGGCTGCGCTACGTCCCAATGACCGCGCGGCGCGTCACGGGCATTGTCAGCCGTGGCGGTAGCATCATGGCGAAGTGGTGTTTGCACCACCATAAGGAGAACTTCCTCTACGAGCGCTTTGACGACATCGCCAAGTTGATGGCGAAGTACGACGTCAGCTTCTCGCTGGGCGACGGCCTGCGCCCCGGCTGCATCGCCGATGCCAATGACGAGGCGCAGTTTGCCGAGCTGACTACGCTGGGCGAGCTCACCAAGGTCGCGTGGGAGCGCGACGTGCAGGTGATGATCGAGGGTCCGGGACACGTGCCGATCCACAAGATCAAGCAGAACATGGACGAGCAGCTGATCCGCTGCCACGAGGCGCCGTTCTACACGCTCGGGCCGTTGACCACCGACATCGCGCCCGGCTACGACCACATCACGTCGGCGATCGGCGCGGCGATCATCGGCACCTTTGGTACGGCGATGCTCTGCTATGTCACGCCCAAGGAGCACCTCGGTCTCCCCGACAAAGAGGACGTGAAGCAGGGCATGATCGCCTACAAGATCGCCGCGCACGCCGCCGATCTCGCCAAGGGGCACGCCGGCGCTCAGGACCGGGACGACGCGCTCTCGCGCGCGCGCTTCGAATTCCGCTGGGAGGACCAGTTCAACCTCGCTCTGGACCCCGAGATCGCCCGGCAGTACCATGACGCGACGCTCCCGGCCGAAGGGGCCAAGACCGCGCACTTCTGCTCGATGTGTGGTCCCAAGTTTTGCTCGATGGAGATCACCCAGCAGATCCGTTCGTCGCTGGACGAAAAGTCCCAAGAATTCGAAGCGGGCGGCGGCGAGATCTACGTCGAAGGGGTCGCCGCTCCGAGCGTATGAGCAGGGGCCGGTACCTGCGGCGAGCGTTCACCGCAGGTACAGTTTCTTCTCCAACTTCTCGCGTTCCGCCTCGGGGATCTGTTGGTCCCGGAGCGCGGCGCGCATCTGCTCGGCGTTCCGTGCGATGGGTCGAAACCCGCAGGCATCGAACAGCACGGGCCAGGGTTGATCGAGGAGCGCCCTCGGGTAATCCCTGCACATGAACGGGCGTGATGCGTAGCTCCCGCACTTCCGCGTACGCCAGTCAAAGTGCGTGCAGCGGAACACGAACAACGCCTCTTCTTCTTCGACTTCAATGAGCTCAAAGCCGTTCACGACGCGCTGCCAACCGAGGAACAGCTCCCGCATTCCGGGGACGCTCCAGGTGAAAAAGCCAGCACGTATCGTCGGCTTTTCGCAGCACTTTGCGCAGCCTCCACAGTCTCCGCCTAGCCGGTAGCGCTTTCGGTTGAACGTCCGCCGAACGCCATATTCGAGCGTCCACAACGCTCGAACCGTTGCTTTGAGCACGCGCAGCGGGAGTGAGTCGCGCATCGCAGGTCGCCGCTCCCGCTACGCGTCCGTACAGGCTTGGGCGGAGCACGTGAAGCTCGCGTCGGCTTCGTAGTCTGCGGTGATCGCGGCCCCATCGTCTACCGCGGCGATCACGACGTCATGCGGGGAATTGTCCTGCGCTCCGACGCCCCAGTCGCTGTGCACCGACTGGAGCGCGCTGCTCGACAGGTAGACCGCCGCCGCGTCGCTGGTGTTGGCTTGGATTGCCGAGCTCGTGAGCTTGATATCCGAGCGTTCGGCGTAGATGGCTCCGCCAAGGCGCGCGGCGTTGCCAGCAACGATCACGTCGGACATCACGAGGCGCGCATCAAGCAGGTAGGCGCCGCCTCCAAAGCTGTCGCTGTCGGCGGTGTCGGGGCTCCACTCGTACCCGGTGCCGGCGGTCAGCGTCAGCCCGGCGATGTCGAGCTCGACGCCGTCGTTGAAGAGCACCATGCCTTCGCGCACGGCCGCGCCGTCGGCGGTGGTGTCGAAGGGCGCTGCGCGCACCGTTGTCGTGCCCGAGCCCTCTCCGTTGAGGTTGATGTGCTGATTCGGGTGGTCATCGGCGCTGAGGTGCAGGGACTCCGCGTGCTCTCCGGCGCAGACGTGCACGGTGGTGCCGTTCCCGGCCGCATCGAGCGCGCCCTGAATCGACGGATATGCGTCGCAGGTGGTGATCCACGCCGCGTTGGCCTCGCAGGGATCGATGGAGAAGTCACAGGCGCTTGTGTCGGCGGCGCTGTCGCTGTCGGTGTTGGAGGGCGTGCAGCCGGCCGCGAGGAGCAGCGGTAGCGTGAGCAGCGGTAGCGTGAGCAGCGGTAGCGTGAGCACGGGTCTGTATGGCATAGCGCCAAAGTACCGCGGTCACGGCTTTCTTGATACCCGGCTTCCGCCATGGCCAGCCGTTTTCCTCGCGTTCGCAAATTCCTCACGTGGAGCGTGGTCACGGGCGTTGTGGTGTTGGTCGCGGCGGGCGTTCCCTGCGCGATGGTCGCCAAACAATGGGCGGCGGACGGCGTGTTGCTCGCCGATGCGCACGCGCGCTACGAGATGAGTCATCCCGGTTGGAGCTTTCCTGCCCGCCTGCAGACGGCGGCGATCCCGGTGTCGCACCCGGACGCCGCGTTGCTCGCCGAGGCAGTGGCGCGGGGCTACGCCGAGGACTGTAAGGATACGGGGCCGGGTGAGTACTGTCGACGTACCAAGACGGTAGTTCCGCGATCGGGAGACAGCTTGGAGCCCATCGAGCTGGGCTGGGTGATCGGTCCCGACGCCGAGATCCGGGTGCACTTGCCGGTGGATGAGGCCCCTCAGGTGCTGCTGGACGCGATCGTGGCCGGTGAGGACCGCGACTTCATGAGCCACGGCGGCGTGAATTGGCCGGCCATGGCGCGCGCGTTGCTGGTGAACGCGCAGTCCGGTGGGTACGCGCAGGGTGCGAGCACGCTGACGATGCAGGTGGTGCGCAACCTGTCGCAGCAGAAGGAAAAGACCGCCGCCCGCAAGCTCCGGGAGATGGTGCTCGCGATGGCGTTGGACGCGCGCCTGGGCAAGCGCGGCGTGCTCCAGATGTACTTGGACGCCCCGTACCTCGGGCAATGGGGCAACCTCTCGATCTGCGGGTTTGAGGCGGCGGCCAAGCACTATTACCGCAAGCACGCGTCCGAGCTGACGCTGTCGGAAGCGGCGACCTTGGTCGGGATCTTGCCGGCTCCCGGCCGGTTTTCACCGGACACCCACTCCGAGGCCGCGCGCGAACGCCGCGACCATGTGCTTCGCGCGATGCAGGAGGTGTTCGGCTATGACGTCGTCGACGCGCTGAAAGAGCCGATCGTGACGTTCCCTCCCGAGGATTTGCCCGATCGCTTCCCCAGCTACTTCTCGGCGGCGCGAACCTGGCTCGAGCAGAACGTGAACCCCGCGGTGCTGTACGGCAGCGGGTTGGTGGTCACCGTCGGGTTGGACGTGCACGCGCAGACCGAAGCAGAGTCGATGTTCCCCGCGAAGATGAAGTACTTTGAGGGGTTGATCGGGCAAAAGCGTCCCGACGCTCACTTGGAGTCGGCCGGCGTGCTCCTCGATGTCGACACCGGCCTGATCCGCGGCGTCTACGGTGGGAGCGGCGCCAGCGCGGTGACGTTCAACCGCGCGACGCAAGCGATGCGGCAGCCCGGGTCCAGCTTCAAACCGCTGGTTTACGCGATGGCGTTCGAAGAGAAGAACGCAGATGGGACGCCGCGGTTTACCGCTCTGTCCACCGAGCCGAACAGCCCGCGGGTGTTCAAGACGCCGCTCGGGGACTGGAGCCCGCGCAACGTGGGCGGCGAATACAGCCCCACCGCGTGCTTGGCTCAGGGCCTCGCGTGGAGCCAGAACATCGCGACGGCTTCGCTGCTTGAAGAGATGGGCGGCACGGTCGAAGCCCCGAAAAAGCTCATCGCGTTCGCGCAGAAGTTGGGCTTTGATACCTCGAAGTTTCCGGCGGAGATGGGCCTCGCGTTGGGGCAGGGGGAGGTCACCCCGCTCGAGATGGGCCAGTTTGCGGCGACGGTCAGTAACGGCGGGTTGAAGGTGGTCGGAACTCCGGTGCTGCACGCCGAAGATGCAGCAGGAAAGGTGCGTATCGCGCCTCCCGTCGCTGGAGACCGCGTGTTGTCTGCCGAAGCTGCGGCGCTCACACGCGAGCTGATGCGGCTGGTCATCGACACCGGCACGGGCGGGGCGGCGCGCGGAGCGGGCGGCGAGGCGGGCTACCCCGGGCCGGCTATGGGCAAGACCGGCACCACCGACAAGGAGCGGGATCTCTGGTTTGTGGGCGCTACCCCGCGCTACGCGATGGCGGTGTGGGTGGGCTACGATGTGCCTACGCCCCTCGGTGTCGCTGCATCGGACCTCGCGGCGCCGCTGTGGGGCTGGTGGATGCGTCGGGTCACGAAAGACGAAGGGCCATCGCCGGAGTGGCCCAACACCCCCGAGATCAGCCACCGCTACGTGTGTACGGTGAGCGGCAAAGCAGGCAATGGGACGTGTAGAGGCATCTCTGCTCCGTTCATCGCCGGCACGGATGTGAAGGGCGGATGCTCGATCGCCCATCCTCCCCCCGAGCCCGAGAACGAAGAGCTCGACGCCGATGGCAAGCCCATCGCCCATGGGCACGAATCGATCTGGAAGCGCCTCGCGCGGGAGAAGCTCGAGGCCGACGGGGCTGTGGTGCCGGCTACGGTGCCGCCTTCGCCGGCAGGCGATGATCCGCTCGAATAGGATACACCGGCGGTATGGCTACTCTACGTGACTTTGCTCGCAGCGCCGTGTCTCGTGCTTTCGGCGTCAGCGCCGATCCTCCCGCGCCTCCGGTAGTCCACTTCGAACGTGTCGCCCCGGCGGTGCGGATGGTGAGCGCTGAGCGAGAGGCTGCGCGCACCGCGGCGGCTGCCCCATCGGCGGATGTCGTCCCTGCGCCGATCTCCGCTCCGGTACCGAGCCGAGTGGAGCTCGCGCCCGCCGATGGCTCCGACGCGCATCTGGCCGAGGCGCTGGCGACGATCGCTTGCGGAGCGCAGGAGCTGCGCGAGCGCATTGGCGCGGGCGAGCCCGTCACCGTGGTGGACGTCCGCGAGGCGTTCGAGGTGTTGACCGGCACGCTCCCCAACGCGCTGTGCATCCCGCTCGCCGAGCTGCCTGCCCGGTGGAAAGAGCTCGAAAATATCGATGAGGTGGTCTGTTACTGCGCGACCGGGGAGCGTTCGCTTGAAGCGGCGCGCCTGCTCCGCGAGAACGGGCTCTTCAACGCGACCTCGCTGGAAGGCGGAATCACCGCGTGGATGGAGGTGGGTGGAACGGTCGCGCGGCCTGCAGCGGCTCGAGGCGCGTCGCCCGGCGCGGATAAGGGGTCCGGGTGAACCTCTCGCGCGATCGTCTGCTCCGCAAGGGCGACTATGTCTACGGCTCCTTTCTGAAGCCGGAGCACGTAGACGGCTACATCAACGCCGTGAATCCAGGGGACCGCTCCGATTTGCTCGGGCGCTTTCCGTTCTCCGCCCGTTCGGTGGACGACGCAGTCGACGCAGCGACCAAAGGCGCGATGCGCTGGCGTCGGACGGGACTGATGGACCGCGCCGCGGCGGTGCGGCGCTTCCGAGAGCAGCTTCATACGCAACAAGAGGTGCTCGCGCGGTTGGTGACGCGGGAGAACGGCAAGCCGCTGTGGGAGGCGCGTCAGGAGGTCGCGGCGGCGCTGCGCACCATCGATCTGTATCTGGACGATGGGCTCGGGCTCATCGCGCCTCGGGTGCTCGAGGAGCTGGGTGCGCGGACCGATCATCTGCCCCGCGGGGTGGTCGGGCTGGTGTGCCCGTACAACCTGCCGGTGCAGCTCGCCGTGGCCACGTCGGTCGCGGCGATCCTGTGCGGCAACAGCGTGGTGATGAAGCCCAGCAAGTTCACCCCCGGCATCGGGCAGGCGATCGCCGAGCTGTGGGACCGCTGCAAGCTGCCGCGCGGCGTGTTCAACCTCGTGCAGGGCTCGGGCAGCGTCGTTGGCTCGCGGCTCGTGAGCCACCCTGGCTTAGACGCACTGGTGTTCGTCGGCGGCTACGAGAGCGCGCGCGAGGTCCGGCGGTCGACCGTCGAACGTCCCGAACTCCCTACGCTTTTCATGACTGGCGGCAAGGGGATCGCGCTGGTGCTGGACGACGCCGAGGTGGACAGGGCGGTCTACGAGATCCTCGTCGGGGCCTGTCTGACTACCGGGCAACGGCACAATTCTACCGCGCGGGTGATCGTCACCGAGCGAGTTTGGGGCGCGCTGGTGCCCGAGCTCGTGCGTCGGGCCGGCCGCTTGCAGGTGGGCTACGGATTTTCGGGCGACACCTTCATGGGTCCGCTGATCTCTGAAAACTATCGGTCCCGGTACAAGAAGTACGGCCGCGCGGTCATGGCGAAGGGGCATGTGGCCCACGTCGAGGCCGAGAACGTCGAGGTGGTCGGCGTGCGCGGCAACTACGTGCGCCCGGCGATCTACGAGATGGATTGGCGCTCTGGCAACGGCTTCTTCAACGAGGAGCCGCCCGGGCCGACGATCCTGCTGTACAAGGTCAGCGATTGGCAGGAGGCCGTGCACCTCCACAACCAGGCGTTGTACAGGCTTTGTGCCAGTGTTTTCACGCGCCTCGACAATCCGGTGCTCGGCGAGGTCAAAGAGGGCGTGCGCACGGGGGCGTTGAACATCAACCGTTCGACCATCGGCGCCAGCCTTCGCTTGCCGGCGATCGGCCTCGGTCGTTCCGGAAACGGCGTGACTTCGGGCATGGACCTGCTGCGCGTGCTCACCTACCCGCGGGCCGGGATCACCGAAACCCGCCCCTTTGACAAGGCCAACCTCGTCCCGGGCGTCGGCTGGTCGGAGACTCCCCCGGCGAGCGATCCGGTCACGCTTGACGAGGATTTAGGCGGCGCGCTCGAATTGTCCGCGGAGTAGGCGCTCCGTTGGCGGGCTAACCGAAGCTCAACGCAGCGTGGGCGCGTGTGGCGCGGGAGACGGCCTCGTCGAGCGTGCTCGCGAGGGCGGTGACGTGGCCGAGCTTGCGCCGCGCGCGCACCTCTTTTTTCCCGTAGAGGTGCAGGTGAGCGTCGGGGATCGCGAGCGCGTCGGCGGCGCCCACGAGCGTGACCGTGGGCCGGGTGCGGTCCCCCAAGAGGTTGACCATCGCCGCCGGGCTGCGCAGCGCGGTGTCCCCGAGCGGCAGCCCGCAGATCGCACGGATGTGCTGTTCAAACTGGGAGGTTGCGCACGCTTCGATGGTCAGGTGCCCGGAGTTGTGGACGCGGGGCGCCAGCTCGTTGACGAGGATCTCCCCGTCTGCCAGCACAAAGCACTCTACCGTCAGCGTGCCGACGATCTCGAGCTTCTCGGCGATGCTTCGTGCGATCTGTACCGCGCGCCTCTCCACCTCGGGCGTGATGCGCGCGGGGCAGCGGGTCAGGTGCAGCACGCCCTCCCGATGCTCGTTTTCGAAGATTGGAAAGACGCGAACCTCGCCGGTGGTGCTCCGCGCGAGGATGACCGAGATCTCTCGTTCAAACGCGATCTCCTTCTCCCACCGATACGTGGTGGAGCCGTCCATCGTCGGGAGCGCGGCGAGGTCCTGCTCCGAGCGCACCTTCCATTGTCCGCCGCCGTCGTAGCCGCCCCGTGCGGTCTTGATTCGGGCGGGGATTCCTACGTTTTGCTGGGCGAGCTCCAAATCCGTCGCGCTCGCGATGCCTTGCGCCGGGGCGGTGGGAATTCCAAGCTGAGTCAAAAATGAACGTTCTTCGAGACGATCCTGCGTGACCCGCAGCACCGTGGCGGAGGGATGGCACGGACGATGCTCTGCGAGCATCTCCACCGTCTCGGCCGGGACGTTCTCCCACTCGAAGGTGATGCGATCGCATTGCGCTAACAGCTCGATGGTGCCGCTCAGATCGCCCAAGGGCTGCTTCAGCACGCGATCGGCTACGGCGCTCGCCGGCGCGTCTTGCGGCCCGGCCCACACCACGATGCCGTAGCCCATCGCCCGCGCCGCGAGGCCAAGCATGCGCCCCAGCTGGCCACCGCCCAGGATGCCAATCGTCGCGCCGGGCGTACAGATCATACGGCGGGCTCGCCGGCCACCGCATCTTCGGATTGCGCGAGGTGGAAGGCATCCAAGCGCGCCGCCAACGCTTCGTCCGTGGTGGCCAGCATCCGCACCGCTAAGAGTCCGGCGTTCGCGGCGTTTCCGATCGCGACGGTCGCGACGGGGATGCCCTTCGGCATCTGGACGATCGACAGCAGCGAGTCCATGCCGCTCAGCGCGCGGGTCTGAACCGGGACGCCGATGACCGGCAACCTCGTCAGCGCGGCGACCATGCCCGGCAAGTGCGCCGCTCCGCCCGCACCCGCGATGATCACGTGCAGGCCGCGATCTGCGGCTTGTCTGGCGTAGGTGTACATCCGCTCGGGCGTACGGTGTGCGGACACCACGAGCATCTCAAAAGGCACGCCGAACTGGTCGAGGATGTCTGCCGCGGCTTGCATGGTCTCGCGGTCGGACTTGCTGCCCATGATGATGCCGACGCGGATGCCCATCGTGCCTCCCGATCCTAAAAGTGGATTCCGATGCCGCCCGTCACCCGGAGCAGACCGCCCGTGGTCTCGAGCTCCGAGGGGCTCGCTTCGACGTCGGCGCTGTCGATGGAGCGGGTGCCGTCCGACAGGCTGAGCGTGTACGGCACCTCGACCAGCAGCGAGAGCCCGGGGAGGACGTCGAAGCTGACTCCGCCCCCGGCGGTGATGCCGACGCCAGAACCCCCGCTCGCGTTCGGGTAGTCGACGCTTGACCCGTCGGGCACCTCGAATCCGTCCCAGAGGCGCAGGTGTACGCCCACGAGCAGGAAGGGCTTCACGTAGCCGGTGGCGAGGGGCAGGATGCGCGCTCGGGGCTCGATGTAGCCTTCGATGCTCTTCACCGCGTCGTAGTCCTGACTGTCGGAGGTCTGTCCGCATTGATCAAGCGGGCACTCCCAGCCTACGTTCAGGTGCTTCTCCCCGATGAGCAAGCCAGCTTGGATCGAGGTCTCTAAGAACCAAGCGGGTGCGTAGCTGAGGGCTGCGCTGCCTGCGAATCCTTTGCCGGTTCCTGGGCCGGTCCACATCGAGGAGGCGACGGTGCCAAAACCGTCGGGCTGATTTTCGACGCGTACGCGCACTCCGTAGCCGCGGTCGACGTCGCCCATGCCGTAGCCTCCGCCCAACTCCAGCGACACATGCCCGGTGCGAACCCGATTTTGCTTGAGCCAGTCGGATCGCGACAGTCCGCTCTCGCGGAAGCGTGCGTAGGCCCCGCGCGGCACGCCCATGTGCTGCCGCTCATCGTCCCGGTCGTCTTTGGGGGCTTCCGGAGCGCGCGGTTTTGCGGCGACCGTCGTGGCTTTCGAGGTTTTTGAGTTGGACTCCCGCGAGCCGCGGGAGTCTGAGTCGCGGTCTTCGCGGTCTTCGCGGTCTTCCACGTCACGGGGCTCCGGCCGCGGCCGTTCGGCGGGCTCGGCCACTTTCGACGGCACGATGCGCGCGGGGCTGCTGTTTCGGACCCCATCGGCGAGGCGAGCGGCCATGCCAGCGATCTTGGTGGCGTACCGCTCCTCGCTCCCTGAAGCGACGGTTTCGTGCAGTTCTCCCGCCGGTTCGGTCTCGCCTATCCGGTACAAACGTGCGTTCACCGACACGCCGTCGGCGTTCTGGCCGATGCCCATCACGATGAGCACGCTGCCGCCAGCGTCGCGCTCCCACATCAGGCTTGGGCAATCCGGGTTGTCAAAGCAGGCGTCGCCGTCTGGGCCTGCCCAGAGGCGGATCGCTTCGGCGTCCTGAACGCCAAGGCCTTGTTCCCGCAGCTGGCCGATGACCATGTCGTAGAACAGGTAGGACAGGCTGAAGTCGGAGAGCTGCGCCGGGGTCGCTTCGGGCACAAGGATGTCACCCGCGAACGCCGAAGCGCTGCAAAAACATCCCGCCGTGATCGCGACGGCGAGCGCGCGCGCTCCGAGGCTCACTTATCGATCTCGGAGGTTGCGGCACCACTCCGCCGAGAAGTCGCCGCTGATCGAGCCGTCGGCGAAGGTCACGCTGTCAAACGAGCCGGTGACCGACTGTTCGTCGACCAGCGTGTCTACCGCGATCGCGCCGGCGGTCGCCCGGTCGTAGTCCATCTGCTCGCCGTCCGTCGCGAGCACCAGCGACGTGACCTCGGCGTCGGTCTGCGCGATGGACTTGTTGCCCTCCGCCACCGATCCGTTGACGTAGGTGAACTGGACGAATTCGATGTCGTCGGTGGTCGGCGCCACGCCTTCTTCGTAGGACTGACGTACAAACGCCACGCCTTCACAGTCGATGTCTTCGGTGGTGGTGAGCACGATGTACGGGCCACCGAAGTAGACATGCTGCACATCCGCGAAGTTTATCCCCAGCGCGGTCCCCGTCACCTCGGCGCTGGTTCCGCCGCAGCCTGTCAACAACGACAGCAGACCAGCCGCTGCGAGCGAGCACGGGGCGGCGAGGCGGGAGAGAACGAGGGGAAAGCCAAAGCGGACGGTCATGCTTGCACCGGTTCAAGGTGCGCGGGTAATCTGTTGCGGCGCAACTGGCACGCTCTGCAGGTGGTGCAGCGGAGAAGCATCGGGGTATAGGGAGGCGTGCACGCTCTCCTCAACGCAGCCCAGAACGGTGACCGTGCCGCGTTGGCTCGGTTGATCTCGTGGGTAGAAGCTGGAGCTCCGGGGAGCCGCGAGCTGGTGCGCAGCTTGAATGCCCGTCGGTGGGCCAACCCCGGAGCGCCTCACGTCGTCGGCTTGACCGGCCCTCCGGGAGCAGGAAAAAGCACGTTCACCGACCAGCTGGTGCGGCTCGCGCGCGCACGAGGGGAGCGTGTCGCCGTCGTTGCGGTCGATCCTTCGTCGCCGCGCACAGGCGGTGCGATCCTCGGGGATCGTATCCGCATGGAGGATCACGCTGAGGATCCGAAGGTGTACCTGCGGTCGTTGTCGGCGCGCGGTGCAGCGGGCGGCTTGTCGCGTGCGACGGCGCAGATCGTCGATGTGCTCGACGCTGTGGGCTTTGATCGCGTGCTTGTCGAGACCGTCGGGGTGGGGCAGGGCGAGCTGGCGATCCTTGGCGTGGCCGACACGGTGCTGGTCGTTCTCACCCCTGAGAGCGGCGACACGGTGCAGACGATGAAGGCCGGTCTGCTGGAGATCGCCGATGTGTTTTGCGTCAACAAGGCCGATCGCCCTGGCGCGGACGCCCTCGCCCGCGATCTGGAGCTTTCGGTGCACCTCGACGACCGCGCGTGGACCGCTCCGGTGCACACCTCCTCGGCGTTGAGCGGGGCCGGCGTACCGGCGGTGCTCGCGAGCGTAGAAGCGCACCGCGCGTGGTTGAGCGGCGCGGGACGGCGGGAGTGGGAGGATCGCCGGGCTGAGGGGCGCGTATCGGCGTTCCTCGAGCTGCGCGCCGAAGCTGCACGGCGGGAGGCGCTCACGGCCTCCTGCATCGCCGATCTTCGCGCCGGACGGGTGCGCCCCGAGGACGTCGCATGAGTTTTCGGGAGCGCGTGGCGTCGTTGGGCGGCGGCGTCGGTGGGGTGGGTTTGACGTGGCACAGCGCCGCGGCTGGGCGCATCGCGCTGGTGCGCTTGGAGCATCCTGCCGCGCGAAACGCGCTGTCTCCGCAGATGATGGTGCAGTTTGCCGACGCGGTAACGGCCTTGGTCGCGGCCTGCGCGGAGGGCGTCGAAGTGCGCGCCGTGGTGATTGGTGGAGTTGGGCCTTGGTTTTGCGCTGGGGGGGATCTCGCCGCGGTTCAGGAGCACCTGCTGGTTGAGGGCGCGGCGCTGGAGATGCAGGCGCACATGCGCGCGGCGTGCGATGCGCTCGCGGACCTGCCGGTGCCGGTGATCGCCGCGGTCGAGGGGCCGGCGCTGGGCGGGGGAGCGGAGCTGCTCACCGCGTGTGACCTCGTTTTTGCGGGCGTAGATGCGAAGATCGGCTTTGTACAGGCGGCGATGGGCGTGTCGCCCGGGTTTGGAGGCGGCGCGCGGCTGGTACGGCGTGTCGGCGCACGGCGCGCGTTGGATCTGCTGTGCCGGGAGCGGCCGTTGGATGCGCAGCAGGCGCTGGCCGTCGGCGTCGTGGACGAGGTGGTGGAAGGCGCGTCGGGAGCGGTGTGGCAGCGTGCCTTGGCGCGCGCTGAGGAGGTCGCCCGGTTGCCCCCCAACGCTGCGCGGGCCATCAAACCCTTGGTGTCCCGACTCGCGCAGGCCGATCCCAGCGACGACGTGGAGGCGCAGGTGTTCGCGTCTCTGTGGGGCGGCGCGGAGCATGTCGCTGCCATCCAGCGTTTTCGGCGGCGTTGAGTGCTGTGGCTGCTGTACCTCGCGTGCGCGCATCCGGTCGCCATCGCGCCGGATCTGACGCCTCCGGTGGTGGACGGCGCAGCGGTGCTCGCCGGGCGGGTCAGCGAGGGTCGGTTCGTGGACGCGACCTGGGGCTACTCGGTTCCGGTACCTTCGGGTTGGACCGTGCATCCCGCAGGCATCGATGACGCCGTTCGCGTCGTCATGGTCGACCCGGACGAGCGGGTGCGCCTGCGCGTCAGCGTGCTCTCGGGGGCCAGCGCGGGCTCGGGTTGCGAGCTGGCGTTCTCGGACGATCTGGGCCACGACTTCGGGGCGCTGCACGACGTGCGCGTCGCTACCTGCGCGGAGTCGACGGAGGAAGTCAGCGCTTCGACTTCGCGCATCCTCTCTTGGTCGGCGGCGAACGCTACTCCTCCGATCCGCGTGGAAGCCGAGCTCGCTCCTGGGTATCTGGTGGTTGCAGAGGCGGCTGCGGCTTCGGTGCTTCGGGGCTTTCAGCCGCGCGTTGACGGCGCCTCAGTACCCTGAGACTTTGCCGACGTGACGGACGACCTGCATGCCCGTTGGCGTCAGCAAGCTGTCCGCGACGTCGAACGGGATGTCCGGGCAAGTCCACAAGTGCATCGCTACGCCGGAGGTTGCGGCCGAGGCCTTGTTTCGCTGCTGGAGGAACAGCGCGAGCAAGTCTTCGGGTTGAGCCGGAGGCTCGTTGGTTGGTGCGCCGGCGGACGGGACCTTCGGCGCGGTGTAGAGCACGCCGCCCCCGGGTTGGTTGAGGAAGGTGATGATCGTCGGAATCGCACCCGCCGGCAAATAGCGTAGCTCATACGTTGAATAACCGGCTGAGTCTGTGCCGGTTCCGCGGATCTTGCCGATGCCCAGCGTGCTGGGGCACGCGGTGGTGTCGAAAAACAATCCTTTGCAGTCATACTCGGGGAGCGGCGTCGCTTTGGGATCGGTGGCGCTGAAAACGAACCACACCGATGGGTCTGCCGCGGAGTTGCAAACCGGATTCCATGCGTTGGACGCGGCTTGTGCGGGGTTTGCGAACAGAGCGAGCAGGGAGAGCGTGAGCATTTCTAAACCTATCCCGGCTTCGAACCCGCCGGAAAGGGCGAATCTTCCGCCGCGGAGCGTTATATTGACTCGTCAATCCATGGCGTCCAAACCTCCTTCGTCGAAGTCCGATTCCGCGTCGCGAAAGAGCGCAGCTGCGCGTGATGAAGAGGGCGCGCGCGCGATGGGCATGGCCCCGCGGAAGGGCAGTAAAGGCTCGGGCAAAGGCGGCAAAGGCTCGGGGAAGGGCGGGGGCAAGGGCAAGGGAGCGCTCGCATGGGTGCGCGCATGGTTGAAGACCCTCGTCGTAGCCAGCGCCCTCGGCGGCGTTCTTGGCGGCGCCACGGCGCTCGCGGTCTGCTACCGGGGCGCGGTGGAGCGCGTGGACGCCAGCTTGCGCGGGCCGGTGTGGTCGGTCCCGGGGCACGTTTGGAGCGCGCCGGTGGAGGTGTGGCCCGGCCTGCGCACCACCCCCGAAGATGTCGCGACGACGCTGATCGCCGCGGGGTACACACGCGTCGACAAGGCCGAGCGCGCCGGCGACGTGCAGGTCGGCGATGGCACGATGATGGTGATCAACCGGGCGGCGCAGGGCTTCAAGCCGGGCTCCAGAGCCGGACGCACACCGGAGGTGATGCTCACCTTCCGGGATGGCCGCGTGCGGTCGGTTTCGCCGGGAAATCGCGCCACCTTCGCCCCGGCGCAGCTGGCGACGGTGCGTGGCGCGGACAATGAAAATCGCAGCCCCGTCCCGCTGGAGAAGATCCCGTTGGTGCTGCGACAGGCCGTGCTCGCTACGGAGGATGCGCGCTTCTACGACCATCCTGGGGTCGATGCCTTGGGCCTCGCCCGCGCCCTCGCGGTGGATCTCTGGCACCAAGACATGGTTCAGGGCGGGTCTACGCTCACGCAGCAGGTGGCGAAGAACATCTTCCTGACGCAAGACCGCACGGCCGCACGGAAGTTTCAGGAGGTGCTGCTGGCGTTTGCGCTCGAGCGGAAGCTCTCGAAAGACGCCATCCTCGAGCTGTACCTCAACGAGATCTACATGGGCCAAGGCGGCGGAGCCTCCTTGTGCGGCATGGACGCTGCCTCCAAGGCTTGGTTTGGAAAACCGGTGGAGCGGGTCGATCTCGTCGAGGCGGCCACGCTCGCTGGGGCGATCGCCTCGCCGAACGGGTGGAGCCCGATCCGGCATCCTGAAGCCTCGAAGGATCGCCGAAACATCGTGCTCTCGCGCATGGTCGACGCGGGTTTTCTGACCTTAGACCAATCCAAAGCCGCGCGCGAGGTCGCGGTGGTCACCGCGCCCGTTCCTTCGGGGCGCCGCGCGCCCTACGCGGTGGACCGCGCCTTGGAGGACGTCGAGCGCTCGCTGGGCGAAGGTGCCGTCGCGCGCGATGGGTTGGATGTGCGCACGTCGATCCAGCCCTTGGTGCAGCTCAACGCCGAGCGTGCGCTCGCGGATGGGTTTGCTGAGGTGCTCGCCGCGCATCCTGGTGTCGCGGGCGCCCAAGCCGCTGTCGTGGTGGTGCGCGCTTCGGATGGGGCGATCGTCGCGCAGGTGGGCGGGATGGACTGGGAGCGCAGCTCCTTTGATCGTGCCACGGATGCCGTGCGTGAGATCGGGTCGACCGTGAAGCCGCTGACGCTGTTGTTCGCTTTGGAGGCAGATCCTACCTTGTCTCCCGCGCTTCGATTCGACGACGCTGCGATCGTGCGCACCCACGACGGCAAGGAGTGGACCCCAGCCAACTTCGATAAGAACTTTGTAGGTCCAATCTCGATTCGGCAGGCGATCGCACACTCCCGGAACATCCCCGCGGTGCTGTTGGCGGAGCGGGTGGGCTTGGACGCCGAGCGGGATGGCCTGCGCGGGCTCGGTCTCGCTCGCGCGACGAATTTTCCCAGCGTCGCGTTGGGTGGCTTTGGGGCCTCTCCTGTGGATCTGGCTGCTGCTTACGGGATCTTTGCCGGCGAAGGCCGGTACCATGCGCCTTGGGTGACCACCGGCGCGTGGCGTGGAGAAGGCGTGCGCTTCACCCTGGCCGCCGCCAAAGGCCCGGCCTACTCGGCGCGCGCCCGCTGGCTCGCGAGCGATGTGATGCGCAGCGTGATGTCCGAAGGCACCGGCAAGGCAGCGAGTCGCTATGGCGTAGGCCCCGGCGCGGCCGGAAAAAGCGGCACGACGGACGCCACCAAGGACGCGTGGTTCGCTGGCGTCAGCGGGGGCTACAGCGTGGTGGTCTGGGTTGGTTTTGACGATGGCAAGGCGCTGGGGCTTACGGGCTCTGCGGCGGCGTTGCCGATCTGGGCCCGGGTCGTGGATGCGCTCGGCAACAGCGCGACGGTGCCTGCGGCGCCCGATGGCGTGGAGTCGGCGGTGCTCTGCGACGCGACCGACTTGCCGGTGTGTGAAGGGTGCGAGAGTACGCACATCGAGTGGTTCAGCGAGGGCACCGTGCCGTTGATCGACTGCGCGGCCCAAGCCGTGCCGCCCGTAGTAGGAGCGCCTGCGGAACGTCCTGGCGTATTTCAGACCATCGGTGAGCTTCTGGGCATCGGCAAGCCCTGAAGTTCAACGCAAGCCGCCCGCCGCGCCGTCGCTGGCGTCGAGGATTCCGCGTTTGCTGAAGCAGATCCATTGACCGTCGGGGAGCGCCCGTAGCACCCGGCGCTCGGCGCCGTTCATCTCGCGCTCAAGCAGGGCGCCCGATCGTGACGGCTCCAAGATGAAGCCGTTTTCGGCGTCGACTTGTGCGTCCCGATGCAGGTTGTTGACCTCGGACACCACGGTTTGGCGCTGGATGTCGACGAAGAGCAAGGTGCAGCCTTCGCCTTCGGGGACGCGCAACGCGGCGAACTGTCCTCCGGTGATGCCCCAAACGCGGTCGGGGGCGGAGTGCAGCTGGATGACGTCACGCCCTTCCGCAGCACGCTTTTCGCGTGCCGAGGCGCCGAGATCGTAGTGCGCGAGGATGTGCTCCGCGTCGACCACCAGCAGGTCGGGACGACGGTTCACGAAGGACAGCAGCCGCGCCGGGACGTCGGCCGTCGGCAGCGGATCGTCGACGGCTTCGCGGCCGGTCGCGGGATCGAGGATCTTGATGGCGCCGCGCGGGGTGATCACCCCGAGCCAGGTGCCGCCATGGGACAGCGTCATCCCCTCGGGCCAGCGTAGCTCCAAGGCTTTTCCGCGCGCGATGTCCCACCAGCGCACGCCGCCGGAGGCGAGCTGCGCGGCGACGACGCTGCCGCCTATCGCCGCGTTGGTTGCGCCGATGGTCTCGGGGCCGCAGTCGAGGGTGCGTTCGCCGGTTCGAAGGTCGTATACGGCGATGGGCCCGCGCTGGGGGATGGTCAGTACGTGCCGACCATCTCGGTCGACGTGCACCTCGCGCAGCGGACCGGACGCGGCGATCTCGCGGATGCGGCGGTTCTTGGACCAGACCGCGACGCGATCGACGTGCACCGCGAGGCGCTGCTCCCCAAACCCGCCGACCGTCGAGACCGGGCCCGCGCTGCCCGTGCCTCCGCCGTGCGCGAGGCCATCCGAACCGCCGACGCGGATCCCTTGCTGGCCCCACCACGCTGCGCCCTGCGCGTCCGGCGCGCCGTGCCGCTTGCTCTCCACGGGCTGCAAGTCGGGCATGGAGAACACGTGCGTCGAGCGAGCGCTGACCGCGCCGATCTGCGCGCCGTCCGGGCGCTGCACGACGTTCAGGATGCCCGAGCCTCCGCGCGTCGCGAAGCTGTTTACGAGGTGGCCGTCGACGACGCGCAGCAGCGAGATCCCGGCTTGTCCCACGGTGACCACGAGCGTGCCATCCAGCGAGAACAGCGCGCGTTCAGCCGGCATTTGCAGGCGATCCATCGGCAGACCCTGATGGGACAGCAGATCGACGAGGCGGGGCTGTCCGGCATCATCGAGGCAGAGCACGCGTTGTCCGCGCTCATCAAACTCGACCGTCAAGCCTCCAAAACCCTGCCACGCGACCTCGCGCGTGCCTTTTTCGATGTCCCAGATGCGCAGCAGCCCATCGATCGCGATGGTCGCGACGCGCGCGCCTTCGGGGGACACCGCGACGCCCCGCATCGCGCGGACCCGACCGCGAGCGCCCTCGCGCGCCTCCTGAAACTGCGGCTCGCCGTTGACCGTGCTGTAGACGCCGATCGTGCCTTCGTCATCGCCTACCGCGAGCAGCGAGCCGCCACGGATCAGCCCGAGCGCGCCGGTGACGCCGGCGCCGGGTTGGAACACCAGCCCAGGTGTCGTCTCTCCGGCGCGTTGTACCGCCACTACGCCGGTGGAGTCTGCCGTCGCCAACACGCCGCTCCACGGGTCGAACACGGCGGCGGTGATCGGCGCGTCGTGTACGTTCGGGCAGAACTGGTCGGTCAGCGTAGCCATGATTCAACGGTGAAGGGCTAGGCTAACCGAATCGGCGCTGCGGCGCGCAGCGGCCGCTCCGCTACGGATTTCCGGCGTCGCCCTTGGGCGGCACCGGCTTGGTGGAGAACAGCCACGCGACACCGATCCCAACGCCGTAGAGCAGCAACAACGGGCCGGCCATCATCAGCTGCGACATCACGTCCGGCGGCGTCAACACCGCGGCGATCGCGAAGATCCCGACCACGCCGTAGCGAAAGCCTGAGATCAGGTCTCGGTGGTTGATCAGGCCGATGCGCGCGAGGAAGTAGATCACGATCGGCAGCTGAAAGCTGGCGCCGAACGCGACCAGCAGCGTGATCGCGAACGAGAGGTAGCTGTTGATGGACAGCACGGCCTGAACGTTCTCGCCGTTCATGTCGAGGAATAGGGGAAAGCCGTAGCGAAAAACCACGTAGTAGGCGAACCCGCCGCCCAGCGCGAACAAGAACGTGCTGGCGAACGCTAACGGCAGCACGCTGCGCCGCTCCCGCTCATACAAGCCGGGCGCTACGAACTGCCAAGCCTGATAGGCGAGGACCGGAGAAGCGAGGAACAATCCAGCGATTCCAGCCACCTTCAACTGCACGACCACGGCTTCGGTGGCTTCGCTGACCGCCATCGTGCCTTTGCCCGTCGTGCGTAGGGCTTCGGTCATCGGCGCGGACAGCCAGTCGAAGATCGGCGTGGCAAAAATAAAGCTTAGCCCAACCGAGATCAGCACGGCCCAAACGCAGGTGATCACCCGCTTTCGGAGCTCGCGGAGGTGCTCCATCAGCGGCATCTCGAAGGTGTCGGCGCGCTCGAGCGGCGGGGTCGGGCTCATGATTCGCTACCGGAGGACTGGCTTTCCAGAGGTTTTGACTCGGGAGTGGACTCGGGAGTCGTCTCGGGCTGCGCCTCGCCGGCGGTCGGAGCTTCGGGCGCTTGCGGCTCGCTTGCGGCTACCGGCGCTTCGGGAGGCGCGCTGCGCGCCGGTCGGGCCGCCGCGTTGTCCGGCGCGGGGCGTGCGGGGAGGTGGCTGGGAATAGGACGTTGCTCGGCATCCCGGCTTCGCGCTGCGTTTTCGCGCCGCCGCTCCATCTGCTCTCGACGGGTCTCTGCCTCTGCGCGCGCGACTTCGACGTTGAACGCCCGCCGCAGCTCGTCGGACGCGCCGCGCACCTTGGCGTAGATGCGACCGGCCTGACGCATGAGTCCCGGCAGCTGGTCCGCGTCAAAAAAGACGAGGACGAGCAACGCGATGACACCGATTTCTCCGAGCGAGAGGTCGAACACCGGGTGGGCCTATCCGTTTGGTGGTGGGGATGCCGCTACGCGCACGGAGCGGCTACCCGAAGCAAAGCTGCAGGTCGTCGCCTACCGCGAGCAGGGTGTCTTCGGGCACCTCTTCCCAGCGGTCTTCGTCGCTGATCCGCTCGCTCGCGATGAGCAGGTGGTTCAGGCGGTTGCCGGGCCGCTGCTCGAGCAGGCAGATGCGGTCGGGCCACGTGCAGGTTTCTGCATCTTTGCAAATGCGTTTTTGGGTGGCCATCCAGAGCTCACGCCCGTGACGTTGCGCCACGAAGAGGTGCCCATCGGTCAACAGGAAGTTGATCACCGGCGGCGCGCACCCCGTCTTCTGTGCGCGGGCGAGGATCTCCTCCTTGGCGGCGCGAAGCACCGGCAAGATCTGCGCTGCGACGGGCGTTTGGCTCAGGTCGATGCCCGCCGAAAGCAACCGAGCGAGCAGCCAATGAAAGAGCGCTTCGGTGTCCGTGGAGCCGAGGATGTTCTGACGCAGCGGGAGCGGCATGTCCGCCAGCATCGAATCGCGCAGCTGGTCAAACCCGAACAGCGTCCCGTTGTGGGCGAACACCCAGCGCCCCCAGCGGAACGGGTGCGTGTTGTTGGCGCTGAGGTTTCCGACGGTCGCGCGTCGCACATGGGCGATCAGCGTATTCGAAGCGAGATGCGCGCTGGCACGGCGAAAACTCTCCGAGTCACAAGCTCCTTGCTCGCTTTTGACCACCCACGCCTGCCCGCCGTGAAACCAAGCGATGCCCCAGCCGTCCGGGTGCGCGTGCGCCTGCCGGGACAACGCGTTTTCTGCCTCGACCAACGAGCGGTGAGCGCGGGAGAGCACAGCACTTTTGAAGCCGAAGAGGCGGCACATGGGGCGGCTACTAAGGGGCCGAAGGCGGCATCGCCAGCAGGACCATGCGGTCTCGCTGATCTTCGATGGTGCAGCCGGCGCTCTTCAGCGCGGCGAGCAGCAGCGGGGCCTCGCCGCGCAGCTCCTTTTCATGCACGAGGATCTGCGTCACGCCGGCCTGTCGTGCGCCTTCGATGTCGAGCGGAGCGCCTTCGTTGTCGAGGATCGGCTCCCACGCCGCGAAGCTCTCTAGCCAGGCGGGGCGCTCCGCGTTCGCGACGCTGTTGAAGTCCGGCACCCACGGCGACGCTGCGGGATGAAAAAGCTGCGCGTACATCAGGTAGCGAGCGCGGGGGCGCGAGGGGTTGACCATGCCCGGCGGAAGCGCGACCACGCCGGGGAGATCGAGCAGCAGCGGCCCGCGGACGCGGTCATAGATCGCGCTCACCTTCGCCGCCGCTCCGGGCAAAACCGGCTCGATCGGCGACAACGCGTAGCCTTCGACCCACGGCAGCAGCGCCAACCAGCGAAAGCGAGCGAGACTGCCTCCTTGAGACGTCGCGCGCGCGACCAGCACGGCCAGCAGTAGAAGCGTCCCGGCATGCCAGCGGTACGGAAAACGCACGCTCCGCAGCACCGGCAATTCGTACCAAGGCCCCCAGCCGGTGCTCAGCAGCAGCGTCAGCGCGATCCCTGCGGCCAACCATGGGTTTTTTCGGGCCGCGAAGAGCGCGATCAGCGGGGCGGTGACGCCGATCCAGGTGGTGATCGCAAACGGGTTGCTCTGTTCCCACCCCGGTTTTTGCAGCCACGGCTGCAGGCCCATCGCGATGCGCACCTCGTCGGCGAGCGGGCGTGCTCCCGAGGCCATCGCCCCGAACGCGAGCAGCAGCGGCGCGGCGGCCACCAGTCCCAACAGGGACACGCGCGCGGTTTTGGAGCGCGCGCTCCAGAGCACCGCGCCCGCGACCGCGACCATCCCGAGGTACCAGCTCGACAAAATGCACAGCCACAGCGCGGCTGCGCTGGCCGCTCGCCGCTCCCGTGCCACGCAGGCCACCCACAGCGGCAACGCCCATCCGTCGGTGCCTTCGATGATGCCCTCGACCGCGTAGCCATGAAAAAACGGGGAGGCTCCGTAGAGCAGCGCGCCGCCGAGGGCAGGCCAGAAGTCCGCGTTCAAGGTGATCAAGGCGCCCCAAGCGAACGCGACGGTCGCGGCTCGCGCGAGCACCAAGGTGCCGACGTATGCCCAAACTGCGCCGTTATGTCCTGTGAAGTTGGCTAAAGCGGCGATGGGCCATCCCACCCAGCCGTGGATCGGCGAGCTGTAGTAGAACGGCATGCCCTTTGGCGCGGCGATGTCGGTGCACCACGTTGGAAATCCTGGTTGGTGCTCGATAAACCAGTTGAGTCCCCACACCGAAGGATACAGGTCGGTGGCGGGGCTCCCGGGGATCTGCCCCGCCCACAGCGCCGGCAGCAGCGGCCCGATCGCCCACAACGCCGACACCAGCCCGACGAAGAGCAGCTGGCGAGCGGTGGGAGGGTGGCGAAGCATCGTGCCGGTTCATAAGCCGCCCGGATGTCATCCCCCACGCTCGACCTCGCATCTACGCACCTCGAACTTCCTGCGCTGCGCGAATTTTCGCGGGATGTAGAGGCTCAGGCCCTCGCCCGCCTCGATGGTCTCGCGAAGCCGGTAGGGAGCCTCGGAAAGCTGGAGCAGGTCTACGGGTGGTGGTGTGGCGCGACGGGCAGGCTCGGGCGCGCCCCCGTTCGTCCCCGGACGGTGCTGTTCGCGGCCGACCACGGGGTGGTCGCTCAGGGCGTCAGCACCTACGAGAGCGATGTCACTGCGCGCATGGTGCGCAGCTTTCTGTCCGGTGCCGGCGTCATCAACTCGTTTTGCGCCCATTACGCCGTGGAGCTTCAGGTCGTCGATGTCGGTGTCGCCGGCGATCTTTCGGACGCAGCCACCACCGAGCACGCGGCGTTCGCGTCGCGCCGCGTTCGTGCCGGCACCGGCGACTTCACCGCAGAACTGGCGATGACGCGGGAGCAGGCGGTGGCCGCGGTGCGCGTGGGCATGGACTGCGCCGCCGAGGCCGCAAACGCCGGCGTCGACGTCTTAGCCGCCGGCGAGATGGGCATCGGAAACACCACGTCGGCGTCCGCGATCCTAAGCGCGATCGCGGCGGTGCCGGGCAAGCTCTCGGCGGGCAGGGGTTCGGGCATCGACGACGCAGCGCTCGCGCGAAAGGTCCGCGCCGTAGACGCCGGAATCGCGCGCCATCAACCTGCACGGGATGACGGCATCGGCGTGCTCTCTGCGGTGGGCGGGCTGGAGATCGCCGCGATCGCGGGCTTGTGCATCGGCGGCGCGGCGCGGGGCATCCCGGTGGTTTTGGACGGGTTCGCGAGCACCGCCGGCGGGCTCGTCGCGAGCGTGCTCGCACCTGACTGTGTGCCGCACCTCATGGTTTCACATCGTTCGTCCGAGAGTTTTCATTGGGCGATGAGCCACTACCTGCGGCGTGACCCGATCCTCGATCTGGACATGCGGCTGGGCGAAGGCGTAGGCGCGGTGATGGCGATCGACGCCATTCGCCTCGCGGTGCGCATCGCCAACGGGTAGCTCGCCGCAACGTCAGCGAGAGCTGCGGGGCTACTTGACCGGTTGTTTGTGCAGATCCCCGAAGCGCATGTCCTCGCGCATCCAGAACAGCGCCCCAAGGAAGCTGACCGGGACGAAGCTCACCGCCCACAGGATGATCGCGAAAGCCTGCGCCGGCGCTGGGTTCATTCCCCAGATGCGCAGCGCGTTTTCGATGGCAAAGTGAAACACGCCGAAGAAGCCCGGCGCCTGAGGGAGCGCGACCGTGAGTGCCAACCCTACGGTGGTGAAGCAGGCTGCCGCGAACGGCAAGTCGATGTCGAACGCCTGAAACAACAGGAAGATGCTCAACGCTCCGTTGAACCAATGCAGCACCGAAAGCCCCGCCGCTTGGGCGAGCAAGGAGCGGTCCCGGATGCTGGCGAGGCCAAGGGTAAACCCGTCAAACAGGCCCTGAAACTTGTTGCCGACGGGGCCTAAGCGCTGCGTGAGCTGCGTGTAGAACGCGCGGGTGCGGTGCTCGTGGAACGCCATCCAGAGGAACGCCGCGAACCCGAGGCCGGCGGAGATGCCGAACGCGGCCCCCCACCATTGCAGCTGCCCGATGAGCGCGTCGCTGGACGTTCCGGTCAGCAGCAGCGACATCAGCACGAGGATCGTGACCAGCCCGAGGATGTCGAACACCCGCTCGATGATCGCGATCGTCACCAACGGAGCCATGTCCGTGCCGGTCTCCCGGCTTCCCAACCACGGGCGCGCGATGTCCCCTGCTCGAAACGGTAGCGCGACGTTCAGGCTCATGCCGATCACCGTCGCGACGAACAGCCGGGTCAGCCGCGCTTGGGGCGCGATCGGCTGCAGCAGCACCTTCCAGCGGATCGCCCGGATGATGAACTCGGTGAAAAGCACCGCCGCCGAAGCGAGCACCCACGCAGGCTTCACGCCGACGAGCGCCACCCCTACCGCGCTCCACTCCGCGCGCGCGATGAACCACATCGTGAAGCCTGCGCTGACCACAAGTCCGGGCAGCAGCCTTTTTAGGCGATCACGCATAGCCCGAGACTACCACGCTCCGCGAAGGCTCGCTTTGGGGTGACCGCTTTCGGTTACGGAGAAACGGTGATCCTGTCACCTGACGCGCTGCTGCTGCACCCCGATGGGCGCTACGAATGGTCGCCGGATCGGGCGTATCGCGCGTGGATGGCGTCGATGCGCACGCTCGCTGAGGTGCTACCGCGCTGTACCCACTTTGTGGTGATGGTCGGGCTCCCCGGTGCGGGAAAATCCACGTGGCTTACGGCACAGGCGGCCGAGATGGATACGTCCATCGTCTATTTTGATGCGACGTTGACGCGTCGGATGGATCGCGCGCCGCTGCTCCAGGCCGCGCTGCGCGCAGAGCGGCCGGTCGACGCCGTGTGGCACGACACCCCGGTAGCGGTGTGCCGCGCGCGCAACGCCTTGCGCTCGCTGGAACGGCGGGTCCCCGATGCTGCCTTTGACGCGATGGTGCGCAGGATCACCGCGCCTGCCATCGGGGAGGGGTTTCGCATGGTCACGCGGGTTTTCGACTAGTCTGGTGGGCAAAACCCCCTCGCGCCGTCGCGGCCAACGGGGTACCGGGGTCGGTCTGGAGTTCCCATGCCTATCCACGCCGCTGGTCTCGGAAACGCAATCATGGACGCCCTCGTCCGCCTCGACGATGACACCATCCTCACGGAGCTGGGCCTGACGCGCGGCCAGATGCACCCGGTGGATCATGACCGTTGGGAGGCCGTGCATGACCGGATCTCCAGCCTCGGCGTGGAGGTTCATTCGGGCGGCAGCTGCGCGAACACCATGCAGACCATGGGTTTGCTGGGCGCGGACGTGTTGTACTGCGGCCAGATCGGCGACGACGCGCAGGGGCGCGCCTACGCCAGCGCGATGACCGCGAACGTCGGCAAGCACCACCTCGTCGTGCATCCTTCGTTCAAGACCGGCAAGTGCTTGTCGCTGATCAGCCCCAAAGATGGCGAGCGCACCATGCTCACCGATCTGGGCGCGGCGGTGCACCTGCCGACGATCGGCGACTTCGCTGGCCGCATCGCAGAGTCCCGCTTGCTGCACCTCACCGGGTACTTGTTCCTCGGCGGCCCGGTGCGCGAAGCCGCGTTTGAGGCGGTGCAGACCGCCGTGCGCGCCGGCATCCCGATCTCCCTCGACGTCGCCGATCCCTTCGTCGCGCGCACCATCCGCGAGGACATCCTCGCGTTGTTCCGCGACCACGTGGACATCGCCTTCCTCAACCGCGAAGAGGCCGAGATCGTCACCGGCCGCTCGCCTGAAGAGGCGCTGGTGGAGCTCTCCGAGTACGTCGACACCGTCGTCGTCAAGCTCGGCAGCAAGGGCTCGCTCGTGCGTCGCAACGGCGTGACCGCGCGCATCCCGGTGTACCCGACCACCGTCGCGGACACGACCGGCGCGGGCGACAGCTACGCAGGCGCGTTCCTCTACGGATGGCTGCAGGGGTGGACCCCGGCGCAGTGCGGCGAGCTGGGCTCTCGTGTCGCGGCGCTCACCGTCGGGCAGGTCGGCGCGGTCGTGCGCAACCAAGCGGGCCTGAACGCGGCGCGCGAGCTGGTCCGCGGTGGTCCTGCGGCATGAGCCTCCCCGTTGAGGTGATCGAAGCCGTCCGGCAGGGAAAGTGCCTGCTCTTCGTGGGCTCCCGCTTCGCGATGGAGGCGGCGGATGACGCAGGTCTCGAATACCCCGAGGCCAAAGACCTCGCGAAAGAGTTGGGTTGGAAGAAGCCAAAGCTCGCGATCGGTCAGAAAGCCAAGGCGGTCGTCGCTTCGGTGGAAGAAGGCTGCGCGATTCAGGAGCAGGCGGCGGGGCGCGCGGCGCTGGTCAGCGCGCTCCGCCAGCGCGTCGATCCCGAGGTCAAGCCGATCGCCGCTCACAAGAGCGCCATCGCTCACTTTCCGCTGATCTTCACCACCTGCGCGGACGAGCTGCTTGAAGCGGCCGCGCGGGAGCTGGGAAAGCCGGTCGACGTGCTCGATCGCGGGCAAGCGATCCCGGACTCCGATCCCGGCCGCTGCACGTTGGTGCGCCTGCGCGGCAGCTTTTCGCGGCCTGACTCGTTGATGCTCACCCCCGCGGATTACCTCGCGCGGGCGCTTGGGCCCGACGCCCGCAAGCAACTGCGTACGTTGATCCGGAACAACGTCGTGTTCTTTGTCGGCTACCGCGCCGACGAAGAAGAGTTTGAACGCTTGTTCGCCGAGCTTTCGGATGCCTATGGGGGTGAGCTGCCGCGCTGCCATCTCGCGTGCGGGCAGGGCACGATTGACGACTTCCTTTGGCAGAAGTGGGTTTGGCGGGGGCTTTTGTTGTTCCTGTCCGATCCGGGTGAGGCGATGAAGGAGCTGGAGGCCAGACTCGCATGAGCTATCGCTTCACCGGCCAGAAGATCGTCGCGATCGGGTCCAACTACCGCGATCACGCCGCGGAGATGGGCAAGCCCGTTCCGGCGATCCCCAAGATCTTCCTGAAAGCTCCGAGCGCGGTGATCTACGACGGCGAGCCCATCGTCATCCCGCCGCGCACGACGCGGGTGGACCACGAGGCGGAGCTGGCGATCGTCATCGGTGAGCGCGCGTCCCGCGTGCCGCTACACCGCGCGATGGAGGTCATCGCCGGCTACACGATCTGCAACGACGTGACCGCGCGGGATTTTCAGCGGGAAGACGGCGTTTTTGCCCGTGCAAAGGGCTTCGACAGCTTCTGCCCGCTGGGCCCGGTCATGGTCTCGGGGATCGATCCTTCCAACCTTGCGATCCGCTGCATCGTCAACGGCGTCGTTCGTCAAAACAGCCGCACCGACCAGCTCGTGTTCGACGTCGCGACGCTGATCGCGTTCGTCAGCGACATCATGACGTTGATGCCGGGAGATATCATCTCCACCGGAACGCCCGCTGGGGTGGGCCCGTTGGAGCCGGGGGACATCGTGAGCGTCGAGATCGAGGGCATCGGGTCGCTCACGAACCCGGTGGTCGCGCGCGATGATCGCGCGGTTTCGTCTGCTGGCGGCGAGCGCGGGTGATGCCCGAGGACGTCCGGAACGCCGTGGTCGCCGGCCTCCTTGCGTGGCTGCTCGCCTTTGCCGTCCTTTTTCGGCGGTCTCATCGCTACTTGCCGTTCCTGTTCCTCGGGTGCTGCGCGGTGCTGCGCTATCTCCACATGCTCGACCGTTCTTGGGCGCTCGAGAGCCTGAAGATGGACGCGGACTGGGCGGTCGGCCTTCCGCTGGTGGGTTGGATGATCGTCAGCGGACTCGGGCTGGTGCGGCTCAGCGGCTGGCCGCTGACCGTCGCGATCGCGGCGGTGCTGGGCGATCGCTTCGCGGCGATCGGCTTGGTGTCCGGCGAGGCGGATCCGGCGCGGCGCGCACGGCTGGTGCTGGCGGCGAGCGGGGCCTCGCTGATCGGCCTGACCGGCGGGCCGGCGGTGCTGGTGTTGGGGTGGGGCGGTTGGCGCACGGTCGCGCTCGCGCTGGTGCTGGCGGGCGTCGGTTGGGTTGGCGCCCCGGTGGCGTCGATGGTGCGCGAGGCCGGAAAGCCTGCGACCGCCGTGCTCGCGGGGGTTGCCGGCGTGATGGCGGTGCTGGCGGCGTGGATGCTGATGGTCGGCGGCACGGCCGAGTACCTGGCACTCGCGGTGGAGCACCTTCCGCTGCTGCTGCCGCGTGCGTGGCGCATGGCGCTCGCTGGGTTTGCGGTGCTCATGGGCGGCGTCGGGGACGAAGGCGCAGGCGCGATGGTGCTGCGGGCCGCTTTTGATCGCAGCCTCGAGGTGATGACGCGGGTGCCGCTGGACGTCATGCGCGCCGGGCTCGCCGTAGGCGGCGGGCTGCCGCTGTTGTTCCTCACCGGGAGCCGGCTTCGTACCGGCTTGCCCCTGTGGTGCGTACAGGTCGTGATCGTGCTGGTCTGGGCTCAGTGGTTCGTGACCTGAGCGCTTCAGACGCTTAGAGTCCGCGGATGTCGATCTCCAGACGTGGTGTGGTAGTGGGCGGCGCCTCTCTCGGGGCGCTCTCGGTGTTGGGCGCGTGTGACGGGTCCCGTGGCTCCGGCCCGACCGGCTCGGACACCGCCGTGGGCGAGCTTTCCCCGTGGTCGCCGGCAGGAACGGTAGACGCGGCGTCGTTCGCATGGGGCGTACAGGTCGGCGACGCCACGGCCGACGCCGCGGTGGTCTCGGTGCGCACGCTGGAGGGTCGGGTGGTCGTCGTGGTCGCGCGGGCCACCTGCGATGAAGGCGTGTGCTGGGATGAGGTGGAGCGCACCGAAGCGCTGGATGTCTCCGATCAGGTGCTGCAGCTGACGCTCGACGGCTTGGACGCCGACAGCGTGTACAGCGTTGCGGTCTACGCGGAGGACGGCGAGCGTCGCTCTGCGGTTACCCGCTTTCGGACTGCGCTCCCGGCGGATGGCTGGCGCGTGGTTACCTTCGGCGCGACGAGCTGTCTCGGCGGGAACGAGCCCTGGCCGAGCTTGTCCTACGCCGCGGCGGAGCAGCTGGACTTCTTTTGTCTGGCGGGAGACACGATCTACGCCGACAACCCGCCGAACACCTTTGACCTCGACACCAAGTGGGCGACCGCGCTGTCCACCCAAGGCTTGCTCGACCTGACCGCGAGCACCAGCATCATCGCCGCATGGGACGACCACGAGGTCGACAACAACTGGTCCTACGACACCGCGGGCATGGAGGAGACCGCGCAGACGGCCCTCGCTCAGTTCCGGCGCGCGCTCCCCCAGACCGTCGGGCCCGGCGGCACCGGCGTGTGGCGTAAGCTCGTGTGGGGGCAGGTCTGTGAGGTGTTTGTGCTCGATTGTCGCGGCGAGCGTCGCGACGGAAACTACGTGTCCGTCGAGCAGATGGCGTGGCTCAAAGCGGGGCTCGCGGCCAGCACGGCGCGGTTCAAGATCCTCATCAACACCGTGCCAATCACCGACTACACCGCGTTCTGGCAGACCACGCAGATCGAGGACCGCTGGTCGGGGTTTCCGGCGCAGCGCGACGAGATCCTGAACCATATCGCCACCGAGGACATCGCCGGCGTGCTCTGGATCTCGGGTGACCTGCACATGGCGCAGATTGGCTATGTCGATCCGGTCGGCGGCGTGGCTGCCGATCAATGGGAGGTGCTGGCCGGACCGGCAGGCAGCTTCCCGAACGTGCTGGCCAATATGTACGCCGGAGATCCGCAGTATCCGGTGCTATTCGCCTACTTCAACTGGACGCGCTTTGTGTGCGACCCCGACGCAGGCACCATCACCGTCACGTTCATCGGCGACGACGGCGCGGTGATCGCCGAGCGCGTGCTCACGCTCTGACGCTACATCACCGGACGATGACGGCGTCCCCGCCCTTTCGAGGGTCACTGGCGGCGTCGAAGGTACCATCGGGGAGCCGCCGGACGGCTTGTACCGAGCAGGCTGGCTTTTGGATGCTCTTCAGCGCGTGGCCTGCGGCGGTCAGCGCGGCCTGACGCGTCTCGGCGGCCTCGATGGTGACGAGGTCTGGCAGCCACTGGTGATGCCAGCGCGGCGCGGAGACGGCCTCGTGCAGGTTGAGCCCGCTCAGCAGCGCGTTCTCGATCACCTGGTAGGTGGCGGTGATGATGAACGGACCACCGCTCGCGCCGACGCTCATCACCGGCTTTTGATCAGGGCCAAGCACGATGGTCGGGGACATGCTCGACAACGGGCGCTTGCCGGGGGCCACGGCGTTGTTCTCGCTCTGCATGAGGCCGAACGCGTTGGGCTTGCCCGGCTGGGTCATGAAGTCGTCCATCTCGTTGTTGAGCACGATGCCGGACGCCGCGCCGATGACCTCGCTGCCGAAGGACGTGTTGATCGTCGTGGTCAGCGCGACGGCCATGCCGTCGGCGTCCATGACGCTGATGTGCAGCGTGCCGTGGTCGGTGGGAGTCGCGATCGCGCCGTAGTGCGCGGCCGGAAAGGTAGTCGCGCCGCAGTCGGCGCGCACCGCGGCGATGTGCGCGGGAGAGAGCAGCGCGGCGGTGTCTACCGCCACGAAGTCGGGGTCCCCGCCGAACACCGCGCGATCGGCCATCGCGTGCTTTGCAGCTTCTATCCTGCATGGCAGGCCTTCGACGCCGTCGGTGGCTTGCAGCATCTGCAGCACGGCGATGCCGCCTGAGCTGGGCGGCGGCGCGGTGACCACGGTGTAGCCGTGCCAGTCGCCGCGCAGCGGGGTGCGCTCGCGGACGGTGTAGCTCTTGAGATCGTCGAGGGTGAGAATGCCGCCGGCGGCGGTCGTCGCGGCGACGAAGTCTTGGGCGACCCAGCCGTCCCGAAAGGCGCGGCCCGCGGTGTCGCCCCAAGCCCGCAGCGCCTTTCCGAGCAGCGGGCGCTTCAAGAACGGCGGGCTGCTGTCGGGAGCGGAGACAAAAAGGGCGTTCATAGCGGCGTGGTCGGCGAGCGCCTCAGCGAGATGCACGCCGCGCGCGAAGCCATTTTCGGCTTGGGCGACGGCCGGCGCGGCGACCTGAGCGGTGGTCAAACGTCCAAAGCGTGCTTCCAATTCGGCGAGTCCCAGCCCCTCCGATGGCGTCGCGACCGCGAGGCCGCCGCTGCGCGAGGACGTGCCTGCCGCGAGGTACATGTCGTGGGTCGCGGCTGCGGGCGCTGTCTCCCGAAAATCAAGGAACGTGCTCTCTCCTTTGGGGGTGACCACGAGCGCAAACCCGCCCCCGCCCAAGCCCGATCCCGAAGGTTGCACCACCCCGGAGGACAGCGCGGCCGCGACGGCCGCATCCACTGCGTTGCCGCCCATGCGCAACACCGCAGCCCCGGCCTCGCTGGCGAGGACGTGATCGGCGGCGACGGCACCGCCGGTGACGGTGACCTTGCCGTTGGGCCTCGCCGCGACGAGGCTACAGCCGGTGAGGAGGGCACCGAGGAAAAACAGGGCGGGAGGGGCACGCATCTGTCCGCCTATCCCGTACACGCCGCGCGCTCCGCCTGTAGCGCTTCCCTACCGCAGCGGGCAGATGGCGACGTCGACGCCGCGCTCTTGGAATCCAGCGAACACGTTCTTCCGCGTCAGGCCCGAGATGTTCCCCAGCCAGCCGAGCGCGCCGGTGGTCGTGACGTGCAGCGCCCAGTAGTTTCCTTTGGGGAGCACGTACGACGTGGTGCGCACGGGCTCGCCTTCTCCCGCGTAGCACTTGGCGTCGTAGGGCAAGGCGTAGTCTTCCACGGTGACGGTCGCCGGGATGTCGTAGGCGGCGAAGCGCTCCTCCACCGCGGGCTTGGCGGTGTTCAGCACCTCTTGGGAAAAATCGACGTTCACGTTGACCAGATCGCCGAGGAACACGGCGACCGCCGCGACGGTGCTCTCTTTGGCGGCGACTTCGTTGGCGTTCCGCGGGAAGATCAGCAGCTCGGAGGCCGCTGCAAACCGCGGGGCAAGCAACAGCGCAGCCACCATCCAACGCGATGCTCCGCTACACATCGAGCACCTCGACGGTGGTGATGCGCTCCATGATCTCGCGGAAGCGCGGCTGGGCGTCTTTGCCCATCAGATCGGCCATCACCTGATCGGTGGAGGTGCGCTCGCCGTCGGGGATGACGACCTTCAGCAGACGCCGTTTTTTGGGATCGAGCGTCGTCTCGTAGAGCGTCTTGGGGGGCATCTCGCCCAGACCTTTGAATCGGGTGATCTCGGGCGTGCTGCGCGGCGGGAGCTTCTTCAGGATCCGCTCCTTGGCGGCGTCGTCTGCGGCCCACCACGTCTGCTGACCGACGTCGATGCGGTACAACGGCGGCTGGGCGAGGAACACGTGCCCGGAGTTCACTAACAGCGGCATGTGACGGTAGAAGAAGGTCAACAGCAGCGTCGCGATGTGATGGCCGTCGCTGTCGGCGTCCATCAGCAGGATCACCTTGCCGTAGCGCAGCTTGGTGAGGTCCATGTCGCGGCCGATGCCGCAGCCGAGCGCCGAGACGATGTTGTTGAGCTCGACGTTCTCCATGACCTTGTTCAGCGACGCCTGCTCGGTGTTCAACACCTTGCCGCGCAGCGGCAGGATCGCTTGATTTTCGCGGTCCCGGCCCTGCTTGGCGGATCCACCTGCGGAGTCGCCTTCGACGATGAACAGCTCCGCGACGTCGCCGTCGGAGGAGGAGCAATCTGCGAGCTTGCCCGGGAGGTTCAGCCGGTTGTTGACCGGAGACTTCCGGCGCACCTGCTCTTCCGCGTTGCGGCTCGCGGCGCGGATCCGCGCGCTCTGGATCACGCGGTTCACCACCGCGTCAGCGACGGTGCGGTTCTGGTTCAGCCACTGCTCCAGCGCCTGGCGCAGCGCTTGATCGACCGCGCCTTTCACCTCGACGTTGTTGAGCTTTTCTTTGGTCTG
>CAIUMM010000207.1 GCA_903900265.1 uncultured Pseudomonadota bacterium | reverse complement strand
TGCGCGAGGTGGACCAGCAGCTCGGAGAGCGACTCGAGCAGCGGCGCAGTCGCGGCATTTGCGCTGGTAAACTGGATGAAGGAGTTGGCCTCCCGCTGAAAAGAAGCGGAGAAGCGCTCGACCGCGCCGATGGCGTCGACCGTGATGTCTTCTTCAATGTCGCGGAGCAGAAAGTCCTGAATGGGCAGCCCCCTCGCCCCGGAGAGCGCCCGCCCCGCGCGCAAGCCCAACGAGATGCGGTCGAGCGGATTGACCGGCGCACCGAACAGCAGGTCAAAAACCGGCGCCTCTGCTGCGCAGCCGATCGCCTCCAGCGCCGCCGCGAGCTGTGCAGCGTGCCGCCGCGCCTCCGGCCGACGATCGCGGCGCAGCGCGATCCAGGCGCGCGTAGCGGGATGAACCCCCTCGCCCATCCGGTCCACCGTGAACCACGGCCCTACGCCATCCGGCGCGAGCGAGACGGCGAGGACGTCTTCAGCGGGGCCAGGTACGACCACGAGCGCGCCGCTGCCCAGCTGGCGCCCTACGCCACAGCTCGCGACCGGCGCCGAGTGCACCGTCGCCGGACCGGTGACGACGCCGATCTCGTCAGGATCACCGACGATCTCGACGTGAATGCGCTGGCCAAACGACCGAGCGCGGGAGAGCAGGAGCACCCCGAGCGCCATGGTGGACGGACTGCTGCCGCGTAGGGAAACCATCATGGGGATCTACCTCCAGAAGAAGGACCGGCTCCGGAGGACGGGCCGGCGGGAGCAGCAGGAAGTCGCGCCGAAGGCTCGAGATCCGAAGCACGGAAAAAGTGACGAACCGCTTGAAACGGACCGGCGAAGCCAAACCCGGACGAGAACACCGCCAACGGGATCAAGCGCGCCTGCGCGAACGCGAGCAGCGGCAGCAACGCCACGCCGACCAACATCAGCTGCCCACCCCGCGCACGCAGCTGCGCCGCTCCCAACCAGCCGCGATGCACCGCCCACGCGAGCGCCTCGGGCTCCGCCCCCTCGCGCCAACGCTGCGCGACCGCGCCGTGGTTCCAGAGCGTCCGACCAGCGAGCAACAAGAACCCAGGCACCAACACCGCGGCGACGATCACCAGCCGCGCCGTGGTGTTCTCCTCGATGAAAATACCCGCGAAGAAGTTGGTGATCAGCAGGCAGCCAATCCAAAACCACTGCCGCTCGAGCGCGAGCCCCCACCACGCCGCGAGCGGCTCTGGGGATGCGCCGTTCGGCACCGCGCCCTGGATCTTCTCGCCAGCGCGGGTGTACTCGAGGTGCTCTGGCAAAAAGCGCACCGCGACCAAGGATTCCGGATGGGACCGCTCGGGGAGCCAGTACGCCAACTGTGCGCGTAAGGGCTCCAAAACCACCAGCCGCCCGGGAACGCCGCGCCCACGGCTCACCACCCGCCATGCCGGGGACTCCTGCTCGGCCATCAACACGCAGGCGGGGTCGCCCTCCAGCGCCGACAGGAGTTCACTTCCTGCAGGAAGAAAGCAAAAGAGGCCTTCCACGAGCGGCGCCACCGACACATCGACCACGCGCGTCTCCCCACCGCCTCCGTGCGAAAGTCGCACTCGACCGCCCAGCGAGAGCAGGTCGAGGACCTCCGGAGGCAAGCAGGGACGAACGAAATCAGGCACGGCGAGACCATATCCAGATGTTGGCGCCCGGTTCTCCCTCGGCGCCCTCCCCGGAACCTCCCCAGCTCGCCACAAACCGACTGCGCGTGTCGCGCGACAGCGCGGCGCCAAAGCGCTCGAACATCCGCGCGCCGCGGCCCACCAGCGCAGCACCCGCGACGGCGCCCTCAGCGAGGTGCACGTCGATGATCTCGCCGTAGCCACAGCCGATCTCTTTGCGAATCGCCTGAATGCGACTGGCGATCTCGCGGAACAGGCCCTCTTCGAGCAGGTCCTCATCCAACGTGCAGGTCAGCGCCACGACCGCGGTGGCCGAACCCGAGGCCTGGAAGCCGGCCCGAGCCGCGACCTCGACCCGAACGTCGCTGTCGGTGAGCGCATAGCCGCCGACGGTGACCGCGCCCTTGGCCAAGGCATTCCGAAGCTCGGACCCGTCCATCTGGCCGATCGCGGCGGCCACGGCCTTCATGTCTTTGCCCAGGCGGGCGCCGAGCACCTTGAAGTCCGGCTTCACCGCGAAGGTGACGAGGCGATTGGCGTCCGACGAGAACAGGATGGCCCGCACGTTCAGCTCGTCCCGAAGCAAGCTCAACAAGGGCTCCAGCCTCGCCGCACGCCGCGGATCGGCCAGCACAACCTCCGCGCTGGCGAGCGGCTGCCGCACCGGCACGCCCACGCGCTCCCGCGCGGATCGACCGAGGTTCGCGAGCTCCCGGATCAGCTCCATGTCGTCTGCGAGCTCCGGAGCGAGCCAACGGTCATCCGCCGCAGGCCAATCCGCGAGATGTACGCTCTCCTCCTGCAAAAGCGACGCGCCCGCGCCGCCGGCGGCTGCCAAACGCAGGCTCTGGTGCATGGCCTCGGCCTGAAAAGGCACGAACGGCGCGATCAACCGGGACAGCGTGACCAGCACGTAGTGCAGCGTATGACGCACTTCGAGGCTGTCGCCGCTGTCGCCGTCAAAGCGGTCCCTGCTGCGACGCAACCACCAGTTGGAGAGCGTGTCGACGAACGCGTTGATGGCGCGCGCCGGCTCGAAGATCCGGTAGGCGTCGAGCCCGGCCGTGGTGTCGCGCACGAGCGCGTCGAGGGCGTGAAGGATCCAGCCGTCCAGCGGGTGCGCTCCGGAAGGCACAGCGGGGATGTGCGTCCCGCCGCCATCGAGCGGCCGATTCAGCAGGTAGAACTGGTGAACATTCTTGAGGCGGAACAAGAACTCCCGCTGCCCTTCGAGGATCGCCTTGAGCGACAAGCGCGTGTTGTTCCACGGCGGGCTCTGGCTGTAAAACAACCAGCGAAACGCGTCGGCGCCGGGCGCAGGAAAGGGCGTGGAGAGCACGACCCCGCTGCTCAGCGAGTTGGCGTAGCGCGCGGCATCATCGGGATGCATGTGCGCAGAATCCTTGCCTTTGACTGGCCGTCCCACCACTTCAAACTGCACGCCATCCGGCGCGGTCAAGCGCTCTTTGGGGTCGAGCCCGAGAGACCGAACCTGGGCCGGCTTGAGCGCCAGCTGTCCCGGCTTCAAGGAGTCGTCGGGGATGATCTTCAGGCGGGTGTTGCCTTGGAGCACGAGGTCTGGGGACGTATAGTTGCCCTTGGACTTGGACTCTTTCTTGCCCTCGGCATCGCAGACGTGCCCGAGCACGATGCAGTTGCGGAAAGGACGCGGATAACCCGACTCAGGAACGCGGCTCAAACCGTACTTTTTCACCGTCTCGGCGTCGAAGAGCAGCGTCGAGATCATCAGCAGCGAGTAGAACCAGCCACGGGTCTGATCCACGGCTTCACTGATGAAGTCCGCGGGGTAGGACCTCGCGAATTCCTCTTGCCCCTTGTGTGGGAACCCGACCTGCGCGAAGGGCATACAACCGGAGTCAAACCAACAGTCAATGACCTCAGGCACGCGACGCATCGTCGCGGCGGTACGCCCTTCGACCGCGCACTCCGCCGCGCAGTGCGTACAGGGGAACGTGACGCGATCGACCCACGGTTTGTGCACCTGAAGGTCCGGCGACACCGACGGGTCAAAGGCGTCCGGGTTCTTGGCGAGGATCTCGCCCGCCGAGGCCGGCGCATCCATGGCGTTGCAGCGCTCGCAGATCCAGATGTTGAGCGGCGTGCCCCAGTACCGCTCCCGGGAGAGCGCCCAGTCGACATTGTTCCGGAGGAAATCACCGAATCGGCCATCGCGGATCGTCTCTGGCAGCCAGTTGACCTGCGCGTTGTTCGCGAGCGCCTGCTCTTTGTGCTGACGGGTGCGGATGAACCACGCCGGGCGCGCGTACTGGATCAGCGGGTCAGAAGGCGCGCGGGGGCAGAACGGATATTCGTGGCGATACACCTCGGCCTTGAACAGCAAGCCGCGCTCTTTGAGCTCGCGCTGGATGTCTTTGTCCGCCTCCTTGCAAAAGCGCCCGGCGTACGGCCCGCAACCCGGCAAAAAACAGCCATCGCTGCTGATCATCTGCAGGAAGCCCAAGCCTTCGCGCCTGCGTACGTCAAAGTCGTCTTCGCCGAACGCTGGGGCGGTGTGCACGATGCCGGTCTGGGAGACCTCGACGTGATCGCCGGTGACCACGATGAAGTGGCGCCCCGACTGCAGCTGCGCCAACTGCTCCGGAATGTCCTCGTGGAACCGGAACAGCGGGTGGTAAGTCCAACCCGACAGCTCCTTGCCGGGGAGCGTCATCAACACCTCGCCCTCAGGGGCAAGATCCGCCGCCGTGATCACGATCTCGCCGCTTTCTACCCGCGTAAACGCGTACAACGCCGTTGCGTTTACTGCGAGCGCGACGTTCGAGGGAAGCGTCCAGGGCGTGGTCGTCCATGCCAAAAAATGGACGTTACGAGCGGCAATCTCGTCGAGGATGCGCGCGGAGTTGTCCCCGCTGAGCGCGTAAGCACCCGTGCCGGAGACCGTGAACCGCACGGTGACCGAGGGATCGTCTACCGTCTGGTAGCCTTCGCCGACCTCTCCCGCGGAGAGCGCAGTGCCGCCCTGCGCCCACCACCACACCACCTTGTAGTCCTGGTACAGCAAGCCCTTCTTGAACAGCTCGGACAGCGCCCACCACACGCTCTCTACGTAGCTGCGGTGGTAGGTCACGTAAGCGGTCTCGGTGTCCACCCAGAAGCCAACGCGATCGGTGAGGTCCTCCCACTCGCGGGTGTA
>CAIUMM010000206.1 GCA_903900265.1 uncultured Pseudomonadota bacterium | reverse complement strand
GGTGCCCGGCGTCCACTCGAGGCCAAGCAGCGACGGGATGAGCTTGGAGGTCGCGACCGACACCGAGTTCCACGTGTCCGAGGTCGCGCCCGAGGCGTCCCACTCGTACACCTGATGCACTTCGTAGGTGTTGACCGTCTCCTGCCATTCCGGAGGCGTGCTGGTCATGTACCCGATGGGGGTGCAGGCGGGCAGCGTCGCGACGCCATCGCCGTTGTTGTCGGTCTCGACCGACAGGTTGGACGAGGTGTTGATGTCGTCGTTGCTCCAGAAGTCCACCGAAGCGGCTTCGACGTTCTCGTCGGTCTGGAAGTCGGTCACCGTCCCGGAAACCGTGATGTCCGAGGTGCAACCGGCGCCGGCCGTCTGGGTGTTCCACGCGACGCCATCGTAGCAAGCGGCGTCGCCGACGTACACGGTGCTGACGTTGACGAAGTCCTCAAAGGTAGCCGGGCCACCGCCGCCGCCTACGTCGTCGTTGCCGGTGTCATCGCTGGTGCCGCCGGTGCAGGCCAGCAGCGTGACCGGAGCAAATAGGGACAGTGCAAGAAGGGCAGCGCGCATGGGACCTCGGGCGAACAAGGGAACGGGAGGGGAACGGGGCGCATATAGGGGGAGATTCCGGGAAAGTCAAGCACCCGCCCGACGGCCTCAGTCGCCGTCGATCGCGTCGATCTCGTCAGCGGCATGGGCGTCCGCTCGGGCGCCAAAAAGCCGAACTTGAAGGCCCGCGCTGACGCCAACCCCCACCAGACCGGCGCGGTCGGGGCTCGTCGTGGCGACCACCGACTGAGTGCCCGTATGTGCGGTGCTCACGTTGGATCCCGCGAGCAGCAACGTCACCGGCACCTGCAGCACAAAGTCCACCCGCTTGCTGATCCGCGCCTCGCCGCCGACATCGACCTGCCCGACGATCAGGCTCGGCGCGTCAAAAACGGCGATCCACGCCGGGAGCTGCAGGAATTGCCCGACGCCGTAGCCCTGCATCCAGTCCACGCCGGCCCCAAAGCGCGGCCGGATCGATCGCGTCGGCAGCAGCGCGAGGTTGGCCCGCGCGCCGACGGTGACCCGCGATGCGGGAAAAACCTCGGGTTCGGTAGGCTCCACCGACTGATCGACCACGTAGTTGTCAACGTCGACGGTGAACTGCCCAGTTTGAAGTCCCACAGAGACCCCAACATCCAGCTCCGGCAACAAACCGTAGCTGACGACGCCGTTGATCCAGGCTCCGCCCGCGGTTTGCTGGGACTGGGCGGACCAAGACTCGACCACCGCGGTGCTGTCGTCGGTGGCGTAGGCCCCGTAAAAGCTGCCGGCCATCGCCCCGTTGGCGTACCCGAACAGCGGGGTGATCAGCAGCTGCCCCTTGCGCCCCACCGCGCGCGCCCGCCAATCCATCAGCGACAAGCCGGAGTTTTTGTAGCGCAAGTACGCGCCGGGCGTCATGCCGAGGTGCTCCCAAGGCTTCACGCCGTCGGTCTGGGACTGCCGCGCCACGTCGTCCACCGTGTACACCGGCTTGGCGATCACCTTGTCAGGACGAGTCAGCGCGATGCTGACCTCGCCGAGGTCCTTTGACAGTTGGGCGATCTGGCGGGCGACCGCGTCGTTATCCAGCTTCCGCGCAGGCGCTTCCTGCCCATCGCTGCGGATGTCGTGCTCCTCGCCGATCTCGCCGCGCACCGCCGCGGTTAGCACGCGCGCCACGCCCTGCGCAAAAACCTTGTCTTCGCCCGACGCCACCGCGCTCTTGAAGCTGACCACCACGCGGCTGTCCTGCATGTCGAGGATCTCCAGCTCGACCTCGCTGCCGTCCACCGAGGTGCGCACCGTTCCGGTCACCGCGAATTCGGCGGCCCCGCGCTCAGCGATGATGCTCGTACACCCCACAATATCGCTTGGAGGACAGCCTTCGATGTAGACGCGCGCCGAGTAGTCCTCAAAGTCGCGGGTGTCTTCGATACGCACCACCTTCAACGTCGCGTCGAGCGCGATCTCCTGAGCGAGGTAGTTCTCCAGCAGCGTCGCGAGCGTGCGCCCCGCCGCGCTGGTGGGCTGAAAAGCAGAGACAAGCACCGGCGTAGGCGCAGCAAACGCCACGGCGGGCATCCCAAGCGACCCGATCGCGATCGAAAGCAGGCTCGGGAGAGGAGAAAGGCGAAGCTTCATGATTTTGCGCCATAACCCAACCGCGCCGCCGCCTACCTTCCGTACACCTCGGACAGCCCGCGCATCATCGGCACCGACTGCCACGGCAGATCGCGCAAGCGCCACGTCCAGCTCCCCGTGCCGGTGCCGGGCGTGTTCATCCGTGCGTCGCTGCCGAGGCCCATCACGTCCTGCATCGGCGCGATGGCGGTGGCCGCGACAGAGGCCCAAGCCTCCCGGAGCAGCGCCCACACCGCGTTGGAGCCGTCCCGACCGGTGTAGACGCGAAAACGATGCTGGGTGACGGCGTCCGCCGATTCGTACCAACCCCGCGCCGTGTCGTTGTCGTGCGTGCCGGTGTAGACCACCCAGTTGCTTCCTTCATAGTTGTGCGGAAGGAACGGGTGCGTGCCGTCGGTCGCGAACGCGAACTGCAAGATCTTCATGCCGGGCAGGCCCAGATCATCCCTCAGGGCGCGCACATCCGGGGTGATCTCGCCGAGGTCCTCGGCCACGAGGTGATCGAGCACGCCGGGCAGCTCCGCCGCCAGCGCATCAAACAGCGCGATCCCGGGACCGGGCGACCACACGCCCTTCCGCGCATCGGACTCGGCCTGCGGGATCGCCCAGTTGGCGACGATGCCGCGAAAGTGATCGATGCGCAGGTCGTCCACGAGCTCCAGCTCGCGGCGCACCCGCGCGATCCACCAGCGAAAGCCCTCGCGCTGATGCGCGTCCCAGCGGTACGTCGGGTTGCCCCAGCGCTGACCATCCGGAGAGAAGTAGTCGGGAGGAACCCCCGCGATCGGGTCCGCGACGGCGCCGTCGTCCCCCTCCGCAAACTGAAACAAATCCCGGTGACACCAGACGTCTGCGCCGTCGCCGCTCACAAAGAGCGGCATATCGCCGAGGATGCGGATGCCACGCGCGCGCGCTTCGTCGCGCAGCGCCTGCCACTGGGTAGCAAATAAGAACTGTACGCCTTCTTCCATCGCGATCGCCGCGGCGTGTTCAAGGCGGAGCGCGGGTGTAGGCGCATCGGCCCCAAAGCCCTGCCACCCCGTGCCGGTGCTGGTGCGCAGCGCGTTGTACAGCGTCCACTCATCGAGCCAAGACTGGCTGGCCACCCACGCGCGACACGCGGAAGAGGACGACACGCGCACGCCAGCACGCTCAATGACCGGCCGCTTCCACGCGTCGATGACGTCCGCATCGAGCGCATCCAGTCCCCACGGCACCGGAACCGGGTCGAGGATCCCGGCAGCGACGAGATCTTCAACTGAGATCAACCGCCAGTCCCCGGCGAACGCCGAGGGACTCGCGTAGGGGGAATTTCCTGCACCCACCGGATGCAAGGGCAAAACCTGCCACACGGTGAGCCCCGCCTGGGACATCCAGTCGAGAAACCCACGCGCGTAAGAGCCAAACTCACCGATTGGCCCGGGACCGGGCAAGCTCGATGGGTGCAGGAGCACGCCGCCTCTACGATGCAGCACGCCTGGCATAACGACGGTGTCCAGCGATCAGCGCTGCAGACGGCCGTTCGGCTTGCGCTTGCGGAGCATGCCCGCCTTGCGCATGCGCTGCTTGTTGAGCTTGGCCTTGAGGCCAGCGCGGCGGTGAGCGGACTTGCGACGATTACGAGCTACGGGCTTCTTGGGCATAGGGCCTCCTGTTCGGGGAACGGCGGCGGCTATCGAGTTTGGAGCAGTGCGTCCATGTTTGCGGCAATGTTTACGGCAATGTTTACAGCAACGCTCGCCTCGAACGCGCCGATTTTCGAGGCAAATTGTTGACCTGACAAGAGCGACAGGGAACATTGACCCACCCTTGATGGAGCCCACCATGCGCTGCGTTTCGCCCTCCGTTGTCGTGAAGTCCACGCCCCGCAACACCCATGGGTGATCCCGTACAGGTCTCGCAAAGCCGCGTGGAGATGACCCAACTGGTGTTGCCGGAGCACACCAACGCGCTCGGGACCATCTTCGGCGGGCAGGTCGCTGCGTGGATTGACATCTGCGCCGCCATCGCCGCTCAGCGCTTTTGTCGTCGGCAAGTCGTCACGGTCTCGATCGACAGCCTGCGCTTCCTGAACCCGATCCAGCGGGGCCACATCGCGATCTTCCAAGCGACGGTCAACGCGGCCTGGGGCACGTCGATGGAGGTCGGCGTGCGCGTAGAAGGCGAGGATCCAATGACCGGGGACCGCACCCACACCGCCTCGGCCTATTGCACCTTCGTCGCGCTGGACGCAAACGGTCGTCCCACCGGCGTGCCCGCAGCGATCGCCGAGACCGCAGAGGAGCAACGCCGCAAGGAACACGCCGAGCTCCGCCGTGCCGAACGCCTGTCCCGCGGCAGCCCCGCGCGCGGCAGCACCTCCCGGGAAGACCAGGCTCGGCGCGCCCGATGAACCTGCGGCTGTCGTCGATCCGGCTCAACCTCGGCGTCGCGCTGGGGCTCGCGCTGCTCACCGTGCCCTGCTTGTTCGGGCCACGCTGGCTGGCGGTAGGCACCATCGCGCTGTTGATCCTCGCGCTGGTGCGGTCCTTCGCGCTGCACAACGCCCGTCGGCAACGTCTGGTCAGCATGCTCGATCCCGTTGAGCGCGCAGCCGCAGGCGAGACCGAAGTGCGCTTGCCACCGGGCGCGGACGACGAGGCTGGACACGTCGCCAACGCCGTCAACGCGCTGCTCCGCACCGTGCGGGAGCAAGCGGTGGCTGCGCACGCCGAGCGCGACCTCGATCTGGCGATGGTGCGGGAGACGCCCAACGGCTTGTTGGTCACCGACGCGCAAGGTCTGGTCCGGCGCGCAAACCCGGCGCTCTCCCGCTTGCTACCGGTGCGCGGAGACCCAGTAGGGAAGCGCCCGATCGACAGCATCCCGGTCGCGGACTTTCAAGAGGTGATCGACGAGGCCAAGCGCACCGGGGCGGTGTGCGAGCGCGCGCTCACCCACGGCAAATTGGACCTCGTGATCCGCGCCATGCCCACGGCGGACGGCGCAGGCTGTCTGGGGGTCGTGCTCGACATCACCAGCTTGCGTGCCGCAGAGCGTGTGCGACGCGACTTTGTCGCCAACGTCTCCCACGAGATCCGCACGCCGATCACCGCGATCGTAGGCTACGTCGAGGCGCTCGAAGGCGAGCGCGGCCGCGTCCCGGAGGACCTGCTGTTCATGCTGGACGCGGTGCGCCGCAACTCAGACCGCCTTCAGCTGCTGATCGACGATGTGCTGCACCTGTCCCGCTTGGAGTCTCGACAGACGGATCTCGAACTGCGACGGGAGTCCATCGGACCTGTAATCCACGCGGTGATCGAGCGTTTTCAGGGTGTTGCCCGTCACAAAGGCCTGCAGTTGACGGGCCCCGACCACCGAACCGCCCCGGAAGCGTGGATCAACGCCGACGGGCTCGAGCACGCGCTCTCCAACCTCGTCGACAACGCGGTGAAGTACACCCCAACCGGGAGCGTGCGCGTCGAGGTGACCGCGATGCCCGGAAGCGTCGAGATCGCGGTGATCGACAGCGGACCTGGGATCGACGCCGCGCATCATGCCCGCATCTTCGAGCGTTTTTACCGTGTCGACACCGGCCGTGCGCGCAGCGCGGGAGGTACCGGGCTGGGCTTGGCGATCGTCAAGCACCTGTGCTCGGCGATGCGCACCGAAGTGCAACTTCAGAGCCCCGAGGGCGGCGGCAGCACGTTCACCCTGAAGCTGCCGGCGTAATTCACGCCGCGCGCGCCGCCTTCACGCTTCGCACGCCAACGGAATAGACTCCCCGGCAAATGAAGAAGCTCCTCGACGGAATCGCAGAGTTCCAGCGCACCACTCGCCCTTCGTACCGCGAAAAGTTCGCGAAGTTGGCGCTTGGGCAATCGCCGGACTGCCTGTTCTTCGCGTGCTCGGACAGCCGGGTGGTGCCGAACCTGTTTGCGTCGACCGAGCCGGGGGACCTCTTCGTCGTCCGCAACGTCGGAAACCTCGTGCCCCCGTGCGGGCCCGTCGGGCTCTCGACCACGGACCGGTCCGAAGGCGCGGCGGTAGAGTTTGCGCTGCAAGTGTTAGGCGTGCGCGACATCGTGGTCTGCGGCCACTCCGACTGCGGAGCGATGCGGGGCTTGTTGTCCGGCGCGACGCCCGAGCAGGCGCCCAACCTGCGCGAGTGGCTCGACGTCGCCCAGAGCTCGGTGCAGCGCCTGCACGCCAACCCCATCGACACCAGCCTGCCGCTGCACAACCAGCTCTCGCAGGTCAACGTGCTCCAGCAAGTCGCCAACTTGCGCACCTACCCCGACGTCGCCGAACGACTGGCCGCGGGAAAGCTTCGTATCCACGCGTGGTGGTTCGACCTCGGGAGCGTCGAGGTGCTCAGCTATTTCGAGGACCGCGGGCGCTTCGAACCGATGGTCGGCAGCGCGGACTCGGCACCACAAACCTAGGTTCGCGCCGTCCGACGGTTTCACGCACCCGATCCACAACGGGCACATGACCTCGGCGCGGTTTCTTGATAGCGCGCGCCCATGAAACTCAACGGTCGCATTCTCTATCTGTCGGACGACGCTGGCTTGCTGCGCGCGCAGCTCGATGGGCAGGATCTCACCTACGCCGGTCAGCCGCTGCACTACGGCGTCAACACCGACCTGATGATCTCCGGAGCCGCGTGCACATTAGGCTACACCGGCGAGGTGCTCGGCCCTTGGTTCCTTGAAAACTTCAAGGAGACCATCCGCAAGGACGACGTGCGTAACGGGGGGTTCCAGGTGATCGTCGGCGGCGACGCTTACGGCTCCGGCAGCTCGCGGGAGGTCGCGGTCGTCGCGCACAAGGGCGCCGGCGTAGAGCTCGTCGTCGCGCGCAGCTTCCAGCGCATCTTCCAGGAGAACATGGTCTACGGCGGGATGCCGTTCACCACCGATCTCGCCGTGGTCGATCGCCTCCGCAGCGGAGAGGACGTCGATGTGCGCGGGTTCTTCGACGCGTTGCCACCGTTCTTCAAGCAGGTCGCCGAAGAAGGCGGACTGCTCAGCTACGGCCTGAAGCTGCTCGAGGGGCAGGTCACGCCCTGCTACGACACCAAGGTGGCCGCCCGGCCGCTGAACGTCGTCGAGAAGATCATCGCGCAGAAGACGTGGAATGGCGCATCCGGCAGCGCGGGCTTGGGCATCGCCGCCGTCGCGCCCGGCGATCAGGTGCTGTGCAGCGCCGGCTTCCGCGGGGTGCACGAGTACACCGCGGGCATGGTTGTCGCGCTGTACAAAGAGGCCTTCGGCAACGCGCCGATGACCAACCCCGAGCTGATCGCAGCCTTTGAGGACCACTTTGTCCTGATCGACGAAGCGACCGTGCCGAAGAACGTCAAGCAGGCGCGCCTCGAGCCCGCGCGGCAGCTCACCCGCGAGATGGTCGAAGCCTGCGGCGAGTTCGGGATCCGCCTGCACGGACCCGGCCGCGCCTTCAAGCCCGGCGTCTGCCACCGCATCGTCGTCGAAGACTACGCCTGCCCGGGCACCATCGTCGTGCTGACCGACTCGCACACCCCGACCGCGGGCGTGCTCAACTGCTTCAGCTTCGGCGTCGGCTCGACGGCCATGGCGTTCGCGTTCCGCACTGGGCTCATCCCGGTGACGGTGCCGAAGGTCGTACGCATCCTCGTGAACGGCGCGCCCAAGGGCGTGCTCTCGCCGAAGGACCTCATCCTGCACCTGATCGGGGATCCGTACTTTCGCGAAGAGCAGTGGCGCACGTCGCCGACCGACACCTGCGTCATCCAGATCGGCGGCCCGGCCCTCGATCACTGGAACGTTGACGAGCTGTCGGTGCTGACGAACATGACCGTTGAAGGCGGATTGATGACCGGCGTCGTCGAGCCCTGCCAGCCGATCCGGGACTTCTTGAAGACCCGCCGCGGCTCGGACATGGAAGCCGAGATGGTCTACCCGGACCCCGACGCCGTCTACGAGCGCGTCATCGAGATCGACCTCGACAGCGTGCCGCTCACCGTCGCGACGCCCGGCGACAGCCGCAACCGCGTCACCCTCGCGGACGTCGGTGACGTGCCGATCCACAACGTCGTCATCGCGTCCTGCACCGGCGGCTCGCTCTCCGACCTTCGCGCTGCGGCCCAGGTGCTCCGCGGCCATAGCGTCGCGGCCGGCGTGCGCATCACCGTCACCCCGAGCTCCGCCGACGTCGCGTCCGACGCCGAGCGAGAGGGCCTGCTCGCCGAATTCCGGGCGTTGGGTGCGGTCGTCTCGCCACCGGGCTGCGGCTCGTGCATCGGGAACGGCCCTGGCATCCCGCTGCCGGGAGAGGTCACCGCGAGCACGACGAACCGCAACTTCGACCGGCGCATGGGTTCAGCCGGCCCGGTGTACTTGGTCAGCCCCGCCGTCGCCGCGGCGAGCGCCATCACCGGCAAGCTCACCGACCCGCGCAAACTGTAACGTTACTTCGCGGAAAATCCGCGAAGATACTCAACGACGCTGCCGAGCTCGGCGGCGGACAGCTCCGTGAACGCCGTCATGCTCGTGCCCGGGCGGCCCGCCTTGACGCTGCCGAGCACCTGCGCGTCCGTCTTTCCCTCCCAGTACGCCGCGGCCGTGAAGTCCGTGGGCTTGGGCGTCAGCGCAACCGCGGCCGGGCCTTTGCCGTTGCCCGCGGTGCCATGGCACGCCGTGCAATTCGCCTCGTAGATCGCCTTGCCCGAAGCCACATCCGCGGCGTGGGCAGCGGGCGCGGCGTAGGACAAGAGCGCCGGCAACAGCAGAGTCGGGAAAAGCACGAGGACCTCCAGAGTGGCGCAGATGTAACGTCCGAGGGGGTGGAATTCTTCGATGGGCCTCGCGTTCGGCTTCGCAGGGGTACGGGCGGCCCGCGCGCGCCGGCAAAGGCCAATGCCCAAGAGGGGCTGCAGTCGACGCACCAACAGCGATTTGCGCCATCCCGCGGTCCACGGGATAGGCACACGCATGTTCCTGCTCGCGCTGCTCGCCTGTCAGAATCCCCGCCCGTACACCGAAAATCCGCCTGTGGACAACCTCGTCGACGATTGGCGGGATGAGGTCGTCTACCAGCTGCTCGTCGACCGCTTCGCGAACGGCGACGTCAACAACGACTTCAACGTGTCCAAGGACGAAGCCAACCTCGCCCGCTACCTCGGCGGGGACTACCAAGGCGTGATCGACCACGTGGACTACTTAGAGGCGCTGGGGATCACGACCGTGTGGATCTCCCCGGTGGTCGTCAACGTCGAAGAGGACGCCGGCTCCGCCAGCTACCACGGCTATTGGACACAAGACTTCGCGAATGTGAACCCTCACTTCGGGGACCTCGCGAAGCTGCGCGAGATGACCGACGTGCTGCACCAACGCAACATCAAGGTGGTGCTCGACATCGTCGTGAACCACATCGGGCAGCTCTTCTACTACGACATCAACCGCAATGGCTCGCCGGACATCACGACCTACTACGCCACCGATGGCAGCGACACGGTCGACATCCTGACCGAGTGGGACCCACCTTACGACGAACGCGGCGTTCAAGGCTACACTTCGCTGGGAGAGAGCGGTCCTGCGCCGCTCGTATGGGTGGACATGCCCGACATCAACCGGGTGTTGCCCAACCCCCCGGAGTTCGCGAACGACAGCTGGTACAACCGTCGCGGTCGCGTCACCGACTGGAGCGACTTTGATCAGGTCGTCCATGGCGATTTCCCGGGGGGTTTGAAGGACCTCGACACGTCAAACACGGACGTACAAGCTGCGCTCATTCAGGTCTACAGCGACTGGATCGACAAGGCCGGCCTCGACGGCTTCCGCATCGACACCTTGAAGCACGTGGAGCACGAATTCTGGCAGCGGTTCTGCACCGAGATCCGCGACCACGAAGCGCTGATGGGCAAAGAGAAGTTCCTGATGTTCGGCGAGAGCTTTGACGGCGACGACGCGCTGATCGGCAGCTACACCGCGCCGGACGAGGTCGACAGCGTGGTGTACTTCTCGCAGAAGTTCCAAGTCTACGACGACGTGTTCAAGAACAACGGCGCGACCACGAAGGTCGAGGATCTGTTCGCCGTGCGCGACGACCACTTCGGTCAGGTCGCCCAACCGCGCGGCGCCGGGCAAGCCCCGCGGGACTTGCTGGTGAACTTCATCGACAACCACGACATCCCGAGGTTCTTGTTCGATAAGGACAGCCTGCCGGCGCTGCGATCGGCGTTGGTGTTCTTGTTCACCGAAGACGGCATCCCCTGCTTGTACTACGGCACCGAGCAGGGCTTTACCGGCGGAAATGACCCGGCCAACCGCGAACCTTTGTGGCCCACCGGCTTCGACACCTCGGGGGAGCTGTTCCAGCACGTCGCGGCGCTGACGGCTTTGCGCGCCGAATACGAACCGCTGCGACGGGGAGACCTGCAGTTCACGTGGACCAGCGACCGGGTGAGCGGGGAAGAAGACGCAAACATCCTCGCTTTTGAACGCAGCTATGACGGGGATGCCGTGCTGGTGGTCATCAACACGTCAGACGCCAACAGCGCGCACACCGCCTACGAAGGCCAGGGGATGCCGGTGTCTTTTGCGCCGGGGACGGTGCTGAAAGAGGTGTTTCCTCCCGGCAGTGATCGAACCTGGGCGGTCGAGAGCGACGGCACGGTGACCATCGACGTCGGGCCTCGGGACGGCGTGGTGTTGGCGCCGCAGTAGGTACCAAAACGCAAAAAATAGGGGGTCAGGTTGTTACCATTACACTTTCCAGAAAGTGTAATGGTAACAACCTGACCCCTCCCCCTCCCGTGCTGGGTCTGGTTATACTGAATGACCCTTCATTCAGTCGTCCACGACGGACAACCCGACCCCAGCACCGCAGAGGCAAATCCCATGAGCGCAACCGACTACACCCTCGATCTCCGTGATGTTCGCTTCGTACTCTTCGAGCAAATGAAGGTGCACGAGCAGCTCAAGGGCGTCCCCCGCTACGCCGACTTTGATCGCGACACCTACGACATGATGCTCGACCAGGCCGCGACCATGGCCAAAGACGTCGTCGCGCCCCTCAACAAGAAGGGCGACGCTATCGGCGCAACCTTCGACGGCAAGGGCAACGTCACCACGCCCCCCGGCTACAAAGAAGCCTACAAGACCGTCGTCGACGGCGGCCTTCTCGCCGCGGGCATGAGCCCCGAGCTCGGCGGCATCGGCCTTCCCCACGTGGTCGACGTCGCGATGCACGAGATGCTCACCGGCGCCTGCACCGCCTTCAACATCTACACCGGGCTCTCCCGGGCTGCGGCGAACCTGCTGCAGACCGACTACTGTCCCGAGTACTTCCGCGCCTTCGCCGTCCAGAAGCTGATGGCGGGTGAGTGGGCCGGCACCATGTGCCTCACCGAGGCCGGCGCCGGCACCGCGGTCGGCGACAACCGCTGCCGCGCCGAGCGCACCGACGATCCCAACGTCTACCACCTCACCGGCGAGAAGATCTTCATCTCCGGCGGTGACAACGACATCACCCCCAACATCGTCCACATCGTGCTCGCGCGCACCCCCGACGCCAAGCCCGGGACCGCCGGTCTCTCGCTGTTCCTCGTGCCCAAGTACATCGTGGCCCCCGACGGCAGCAGCACGACGACCCGCAACGACGCCTTCGTCGTCGGCATCGAGCACAAGATGGGCATCAACGGCTCGGCCACCTGCACCCTCGCGCTCGGCGCGAACGGCGTGTGCCAGGGCTGGCGCATGGGCAAAGAAGGCCAGGGCATGGCCATCATGTTCTACATGATGAACGAAGCCCGCATCGGCGTCGGCATCCAGGGCCTCGCCACCGCCTCGGCGAGCTACCTCAACGCGCTGGACTACGCGAAAGAGCGCGTCCAAGGCACGCCCATCGAGTCCTTCAAGGACCCCAACGCCGCCCGCGTCACCATCAACAAGCACCCGGACGTGCGCCGGATGTTGATGACCATGAAGGTCCAGGTCGAGACCATGCGCTCGCTGATCTACTCGGTCGCCAACCGCCTCGACCGCGCGGACAACGGCGATCCTGCCGAGAAAGAGTACCTGATGGGTCTGGTCGAGCTGATGACCCCCATCGTCAAGGCCCACTGCTCCGACGTGGGTTGGGAGGTTTGCTCCACCGCAGTTCAGGTGTTCGGCGGCTACGGCTACACCAAAGAGTACCCGGTCGAGCAGAACCTGCGCGACCAGCGCATCTCCGCGATCTACGAAGGCACCAACGGCGTTCAGGCCCTCGACCTCCTCGGCCGCAAGATGCGTCAGGGCAGCGGAGTGCTGTTCATGACCTGGCTCGACGAGTGCAACAAGGAGCTCGAGGCTGCGCGGGCGACCAAGCGGATGGACGACGACGTCGCCGCGCTGGAGCGCGCGCGCGATCACCTCGGCGCCACCGCGATGCACCTCGGCGGCCTCGGCATGCAAGGCAACGTCAAGGGCGCGATGCTGCAAGCTACGCCGTTCCTCAACCTGTTCGGCACCGTCGTCCTCGGTCTGCACGCGCTGTGGCAGGCGCGGGTCGCCCACGAGGCCATGGATGCGGGCGCGGACGGACTCGCCGCAGCGGACGTGCACTTCTACAAGGGCAAGATCGCCAACAGCAAGTTCTACGCCCGGAACATGCTGCCCCGTGCCACTGCGCTCGCGAAGATCATCCAGAGCGGCGACGAGAGCTGCCTCGAAGACGGCCTCTTCGAGTAGCAAAAGCCGCGGGAAGCCGGGGACGGAGCGATCCGATCCTCGGTTTCTTTGGGATCAACTACCGGATCAGCCGCGCTCGAGACGATCCACGTCCCGGAGCGCGGGTGCGAGGAACCACCCTCCGGTGACCACCGCGAGGGTGCCCAGCGCACCCAGCACGACCGCGGGCACCGTCCCGAAAAGTGCCGCAGCAAGGCCGCTCTCCAGCTCGCCGATCTCGTTGGAGATGCCGATGAACACGAAGTTGACGGCGCTGACCCGGCCGCGCATGTCGTCGGGGGTTCCCAGCTGGATCAAGGTCTGTCGCACGACCACCGACAGCTCGTCCGCTGCGCCCGCGATCACCAGCGCGATGACCGACGCGACGATGTGCGTAGAAACGCCAAAGGCGAGGGTCGCGAGACCAAAGATCGCCACCGCAGCCAACATCTTCTTGCCGGCCCGACCACCCACCGGATGAAAGGCGAGGAAGATCGCCATGCATGTCGCGCCTAACGCCGGCGATGCGCGCAGCGCTCCGAAACCGAGTGGCCCTGCGTGCAGGATGTCGCGCGCATAGACCGGCAGCAAGGCCACGGCCCCACCGAGCAGCACCGCGAATAGATCGAGGGTGATCGCCCCAAGTACAACCGGTTGCCCACGCAAGAAGCGCACGCCGGCGAACACCTCGTCCCAGACCCGCCCGCGAGGCGGAGGGGGCGGCAGCGGTCGTACCTCCACCGTGAGCGACACGAGGGCGGCGAGCGCACAGAGCACCGCCGTCGCGGCATACACGCCGGAGACGCCCACAAACCCGAGGATGAAGCCGCCAATCGCCGGGCCAACGATGGTGCCCAGCTGGAACAGGCTCGACGTCCAAGTGACGGCGTTGGTGAAGTCTTCGATCGGGACGAGCTGCGGCAGCAACGCCTGACTCGCGGGCTGCCCAAACGCGCGGGCCGCCGCCACGAGCGAAAGCGCCACAAACAGCGGCGTAACCGAGGTGATCCCCGCGCCGAGCACGCCGAGCGAAAGCGCGCACAGGCCGGCCGCCGCGACGGCGTAGATCGCGATGCACACCGCCACCACCCGGCGACGATCGATGCGGTCGACGACCAAGCCGGTGATCGGCCAAAGCGCGAGCACAGGGATGAACTGGACCAAGCCCAGGTATCCAAGATCCAGCGGCCGACGCGTCAGGTCGTACACCTGCCACGCTACCGCCACCGCCTGCATCTGCAAGCCGAGGATCGTCGCGATGCGCACGAACTGATAGCGACGAAAACCCGGATGACTCCAGGCGCGGCGAGCGGTGCGTTCGGGGGTCGGCGTCACAGGAACGGGCCTCTATCTCGTAGACGGGGTCGATGGACTCGGCCCGCTCACTCCGACGGCACCGACGACGTGTCCGGACGACGATGCCAGCTGCGTACGCCGTCCCCGCCTCCGAGTCCGATGACCAACCCGTCGACGCGCGCCTCCTGCAACCACGCGGAGGCGTCCCCTTCTCCCGTCGAATGCTCCGTGTAGGAGACGGCGGCACGGGTTCCCAACTCTACGACCGTCAGCGCACACGCTGCGGCAGGGAGCGGGTCCCCGTTGGAGAAGTCGTAGCAATCGAGGTCGCCGACGATTTGAGCCGCGCCGTCGCGCCCCGGGGGTGAGCGATAGTGCGCGGTCCAACCGTAGGCGCCCCAGCGCTCCCGATCGATGCCCGTGACGGCGACGCCTTGCTCAGACAAGCGATCCGCCATGTACGCCGCGGATCGCCAATCCACGTCGTGATCGTCGAGCCTGCAGCTCAAATCGGCGCACCCGCGCAGCGTGTCCTGCAAGCGCGCCGCGAGCAGCGCGATCTCCGCGGTCACCGGCTCGGGTCGCCGCAGCAGCGCATCCGGCGAGGCGTGGAGGGTCGTCCGAAAGTCCCTAGAAGCGCCAAAGGAATCCGGAGCCCATTCGCGGAAGTACGCGCGGTCGGACATCCCAGAATCTGCGAGGGCGAGGCTGTCGGGCGCGCAGGTTCCATGCCCGCAAGCCAAGCCCAACTGTGCAACCCCACCGCAGTCGAGCTCGATGCTGACGTCGCCTTCGGTGCGAACCGTGACCGGGTCGCCTGCGGGGAGCGAGAAGCTGCACGAGAACTCCCCGTCGCAGGTGAGCGAGGTTGAGCCCCAGATCAGCGAGGCTCCGTCGAGTAAATACGCGATCCCACCTTCGGGGGACGGGCAAAGCGCAGACACGGTTTGGGCACGTGGAGCAGGGGCAGCGACTGCGACGTGGAGGGCGACGGCGACAAGCAGAGACACGGGGCACCCGAGGGATGCCGAGGGTGAAGCACGAGGCGTGCCACGGCAAACAGCGGCGTAGGAAGCGACTGAGCGCGGGCTGGACCGGCGGTGGCGCGCTCAGAATCGTAGATGGATGTCTACCCAAAACCGGTAGGTGTCAGGTTGTTACCATTACACTTTCCGGAAAGTGTAATGGTAACAACCTGACACCTAGTAAAATAAAGCTTCAACCGTTCATCGGCCCCCACCACATCTGCATCAGCGCGTCCCGCCAGCTCCCCAGCTGGCCGTCATCATGTCGCACACGATGCGCTGCGGCCCCCGCCGCTCCCGCCGACATCCCGAGAAGATCTGCGACATCCTCGCGATGTTGTGCCGCAGCACGCTGCAGCCACCACGCCGCCAAAGCACGCGCCGGGTTTCCACGGCGCCCCATTCGACTCGTCGTCAGCTCCTCCGCCGGCGCTCCCGTGACCTCGGCGACTTGAGCGAGCGCTTCCGCCGCCGTGAGGGTTCGGACCGTGGGCTTGGGGGGCGCCATGGCCGCGCCCTGCGTGTCAGGCCGCGCCCACATGCGCTCCGGCGTGAGCGCAACCTCGCGCTCTCCCCGAACGATGTCCTGGATGATCAGCCTGTAGGTCTCGGCCCCGCCGTAGACACCCAGCAGCTCTTCCGTGGTCATCCAGGCGGGCGGCCGGGCCAAACCCGCATAGTAGCGATGACTCGTCCACAGCGAGGCGTCCGGGTTGGTGACCAGCCCGGCGCGCACTGGGTTCAGGTGGAGGTACGCCAGCACGTCGCGCCAGTACGCGTCATCTAAGACCACGCGGTTGCGATAGCGCCCACGAAAAAGCGGGCCGTCCCATCCCCGCTCTTGGTTGACCGCGCGCGCAAGCTGCGCCGTCAACCAGGCCATCAGCCGAGGCAGACCATCCGTCGGCACATCGACCAGCAAGTGAAAGTGGTTGCCCATCAATGCCCACGCGTGGACGCGCGCGCTGAAGCGGCCGGGCAACTCCGAAAGCAGCGCTTCGAAGAGTACGATGTGATCGGGATTATCAAACACAACGCGCTTTCGAGCCGTGCGATTCATCACGTGATGGCGGGCGCCTTCGAAGTGGATGCGGGGAGTACGGGGCATGCAGACCATCCAGGGGTCAGGTTGTTACCATTACACTTTAGAGAATGTGTAATGGTAACAACCTGACCCCTATCTTCCACGCCCAGTCACGATACGTTCGCGCATGAACGTCGTATTCTACCTGCTCGTGATCATTCCCGTCCTCGTGGCCGGCTGGAACGGAGTGCCCACCTACCAAGGCGTGATCAACGAACAATCGGTAATTGTCCCCGCCGCCGGCCTGAGCGTCGGAGACGCCGTGGTGCTGACGACAGAACAACGTAGCTTTGACGGGGTAATCGAAAAGATCGACAAGGCGACCGCTACGGTGCACGCCGACATGCCCGACGGAGCCGTCACTGTTCGCGTCCCCGGACAACACGCCATGGCCGCCGTTGGTCAGGGAGCCCTCGACGGTGCAAAAGCTGCGGTCGAGCTCGCGATCTCCCTCGTCGGGACGATGACGTTGTTCCTCGGCCTCATGAAGGTGGTGGACACCGCCGGCGGCCTCGCGGCGATGGCGCGCTGGATCCGCCCGCTGATGGTGCGGTTGTTCCCCGACGTGCCCTCCGATCACCCCGCGATGAGCGCGATGATCATGAACCTCGCCGCCAACGTGCTCGGGCTTGGCAACGCGGCCACGCCCTTCGGCATCAAAGCCATGCAGGAGCTGGACAAGCTCAACAAGAACCCCGGCACGGCCACCAACGCGATGGTGCTATTTTTAGCGATCAACACCAGCGGCGTCGCGGTCCTGCCCACCGGCGTGATCGCGATCCGCGCGGCGTTAGGCAGCAAAGATCCCGCGGCGATCTTCCTGCCTACGCTCGCCGGCACCTTCTGCCACACCATCGGGGCGGTGGTGATCTGCAAGGTGCTACAACGCTTCTTCGTCGACAAGAGCGCAGCAGATAGCCCCGCAGAGGCCCCGGCGCCGCGCCTGTTGGAGTACGTGCCGCTGGTGCTCGCCACCGCAGGCTTCATCGCCTTCGTCGCCGCCGCCTACACCTACAAGACCGCAGTGACATCCTGGATCATCCCCGGCTTGATCGCCGGGATGTTGACGCTCGGTGTCGTGCGCGGCGTCAAGGTCTACGAAGTGTTCATCGAAGGCGCGAAAGACGGCTTCTCGACCGCGATGCGCATCGTGCCGTTCGTCGTCGCGATCCTCGCGGGCGTGGGAATGTTCCAAGCCTCCGGCGCCATGGGCCGCGTCGTGGCGCTCGCCTCGCCGCTCTGCCAGCTCATCGGGATGCCTCCGGAAGTGTTGCCGCTCGCGTTGCTCAGGCCGCTCTCGGGCTCGGGCGCGATGGCGCTGACCGGCGAGCTCACGCGCATCTACAAGCCCGACACCTTCATCGGACAGGTCGCAGGTACGATGAACGGCTCGTCCGAGACCACCTTCTACGTGTTGGCGCTGTACTTCGGAGCGGTCGGGATCCAACGCTCGCGCCACGCCGCGCTGACCGGTATCTTCACCGATATCTTCGGTGTGATCATGGCGGTGCTCTCCGTTCGCTTCTTCCTCGGGAGCTGATCAGGCGAGCAAGTCGCCGATCTGAGTCTCCATCTTCTGCGCGTCTGCGTAGCCCAGCTCCTCCAGCTCGCGAGTAAACCGCTTGTGGAACAGGAAGTAGCTGACCAGATCGGCCTCGTGCGGGTCCGTGATCCGCTCCAGAAACATCCGCGTCGCGCGCGGGAGCTCGGGCGCCACGAGCGGGAAGATGCGCGCGGCGATGTGCCCCAGGTCCTCGGTCGGGCGCAACAGCAGGCTCTTCACGATGCGGTAAGGACGATACTCGTTGGCGAGCCGGTCCAAAAAGTCCGGGTACGCACCCTGCGCCCAGGTCAACATCTGGTTCCAACGCTCAATGCGCCGCAGGTTCTCCTCCACCGGATCCAACATCAGCGCGTTCAACGCCCGTCCGGCGAGCATGCCCGTCGTCGGCGGCGGTCCACCGACCGGGATGTCGCTCTCGCCCCGCTGACGCTTCACGCCGATGACCAGAATGCGGTCGGAGTGCAGCTGCAAGGTCGGCCCTAACGGCGTGTTCTGCCGCAGCGCGCCGTCCACCATCCAATGCCCATCGACCGACACCGCCGGAAACACGAACGGGATCGCGGCGCTCGCCAACACATGCTCGGGTCCAATGCGCGCGTAGCGCATCGTCGTCGTCGCCGTCTCGCGTAAAATGTCGGGCGCGACATCGAAGTTGTCGGGCCGCATGCGATTGCCGCCATCGGTGAACTGGATGCAGCGCCCGGTCGCGACGTCCGTGGCCGCGCACACGAACGCGCGCACCTTGCCGCTGTCGATGCGCTCGTAGAGCTGGCGCCAGGGCAGCGTGCTGCGGACGTGCTCGTACAAGGGAGAAGGATCAAACAGCGCAGTTCCCCCGCCAATGTCGGTGTGGCGATTGAGGAACGCGTCTTTGCCGGCGACGAGGTCGAGCAGCCGCAGGTGGTAGATGTGATGCGGCTCCAGCTCACGCCAGAACTGCCAGAGCGTCTTGGCCGCGTCCATCCCTTGCGCCGCGACCCACGCCCCGGTCAACGCCCCCACCGAGGTGCCGCAGACCACGTCCGGAGCGATGTCCTTGCCGAGACGACGCGCGAGCGGCCCGAAGATGTACCGGAGCGTGCCCGCCTCGTACGCACCGCGCGCGCCGCCGCCAGAGAGGACTAGCGCGCTCAAGGTTTCTCCACCACGGCACCATCGCCGGCCGCGCCCACCGACGCCGCCGCGACGATGTCGAAGCTGACATACATCTCCGGCGCGAGCGTCGCGATCACCACCGAAGGGTCCGGGATCCCAAAGTCACCCCAGAGCAGGTCGTAGCGACCGCTCAGCTTCAAGCCGGTGGCGTCGTACGCAAAGGAGGCCGGCACCGAGATCGTGCGGGTGACGTCGCGGATGGTCAGCGCCCCGACCAGCGTGACCGTGCCGGCGGGGCCGCCGTCTTTGAGCGCCGCGACGTCGCCGGTGATCGTCGTCACCGAGAAATGGATCGTCGGAAAGCGAGGCGCTTGGAGGCAATACGCGAGCATACGCGCGTCTCGAGGCCCGCTCCCGGTGGACAGGGACGCCGTCGGGATGTCGAGCACGCCGCGTCGCGCGACCGGATCCACAAACCCGGCGATCTGCGCGGTGCCGCTGAAGTCCCCGAGCGTGGAGCCGTTGTGGAACGTGACCACGCTCTGGGGCGCGAAATGAAGGTCCCCAGCGAGCGCCCGGGAGACCGACCACAACAGCAGCGCAGAGTTCATCCTGCGCCCTTATCCGAAATCCGCGCCTACCAGCCCGGAACGATGAACACCGCGCCGCCATCGGCGACGTAGTCGTCGTTGCTCGACGCGCCGAGGGCCAGATCCTCGATGCCGTCGCCGTCCAGATCCGCGCCGCCGGCGCCGCCAGTACCGAGGTAGCCGTTCGCGCTCGGACCCCAGAGGGTGACCGACGCGTTGGTCGCGGTCATCGAGCTGCTCCACCCCGAAGCGTCGAGGTAGATGAACACCGCACCGTAGTTGGACCCGGCGACGTCATCGCTGTCCGCGCCGACGACAAGGTCGTCCTTGCCGTCGTTGTCGAGGTCCGAGTCGGTGACGAGCATCGAGCCGAAGTCCCCTGCGGTGCCGGACAGGATGTAGTCTGCCGAGCTGGCGGACGTGTCGTCCACGATGCTGCCCGCGTCCATAAACACCCAGACATAGCCCTTGTCCTCCGACGACACCGCAAGGTCGAGCTTGCCGTCCCCGTCGAGATCGCCAGGGTGCGCGAGCGTGTCGGTGCCGAGCGCGTAGCCATAGGAGCCGCCGACCACAAAGCCGTCCGCGGCCGACTCGATCTGCGTGCTCCACGCGCCCGACGCGTTGCCGTTGACGATGAACACCGCGCCGTCCGACGTGCTCGCGCCGTCGTAGTACGGGGCGCCGGCGACAAAGTCCGCGTAGCCGTCGTCGTCGAGATCCGCCGCGGTCAAGCTGTAGCCGAGGTAGTCGTAGCTGGTCTGGCCGTAGATGCGGTCGTCGGCATCGCCGATGTCGACCGCGCCGGACCAGCTGCCGTCGAGGAACACCGACAGCGAGCCGGTGTCTCGGTAGTCGCCGTAGTTGTCGTAGGCCGCGCCGACGATGATGTCGCCGATGCCGTCACCGTCGACGTCGGCGATGCAGGACATGTTGACGTCGTCCGACGAAGAGTCGCCGTCCCCCGAGACCCGCACGTCGTAGGTCGACGTGGACAAGCTGCCGGTGACGGTGCTCCCGCCCTCGAAGAGATAGCTGCGGCCGTAGGTGTAGGTCGTGGAGTTGAAGCCGCCGCCGATCATGAAGTCGGTCACGCCGTCGCCGTCTTCGTCGTCCCACGGGCCGTTGACCGCGTAGATCGGGTAGTAGTAGCTGTCGCCGCTGAACGTGGCGGCCGCGTAGGTCGCGACCGAGCCGTTGGCCGCCGCGCCCGTCGCGCCGTCGAGCACCCAGACGTAGCCGTAGCCGGTGCTGCGGGTTCCGATCAGCAGGTCCACCGCGGCATCGCCAGTCACGTCATCGGTGGTCGCGAGGGTACCGTGTTCGCCGATGCCCATGCTGCTGCTGTAGCCGTAGATCGCGCCGCTCGCGAGGTCGCCGACGACGAAGTCGTCCGCGTAGCCGTCGCAGTCGTCGTCGATGCCGTTCATCGTCTCAGCCACAGGGCCGGTGACGGTCGCGTCGGTGTCGTTGCAGTCATCGCCGCCGTAGAGGCTCGAATCCAAGCCGTCGCCGTCCTGGTCGTAGTCGTCGTTGCCGGCGCAGTCGCTGTCGACGCCATCGTACCAAGCGTCCGGCGCGCCGCCGTAGATGGAGGAGTTCGTGTCGTTGCAGTCGTCGCCGCCGTACAGGTCGGACTGGTGGCCGTCGCCGTCCTTGTCGTAGTCATCGTTGCCCGCGCAGTCGCTGTCGAAGCCGTCGTACCACGTGTCGGTCGCGCCGGGGTGGTAGGCGGCGTCGGTGTCGTCGCAGTCACCGTCGGGCAAGCGCCCAGAAAGAGCGACGCCGGTGGTCGGCAAGCCCGCGTACTCGTCGGGCACGTAGCCGTCGTAGTCCTGATCGTAGTCGTCGTTGCCGGCGCAGTCGCTGTCGATGCCGTCGTACCAGGTGTCACTCGCGGCGGGGTTGATGTCCGCGTTCGTGTCGTCGCAGTCGTCCCCGCCAAAGCCGACGCTCTGTGCGCCGTCGCCGTCCTGATCGTAGTCGTCGTTGCCGGCGCAGTCGCTGTCGATGCCGTCGTACCAAAGATCGGTGGCCGAGGGGTTGATGTCCGCGTTGGTGTCGTCGCAGTCCTCGCCGCCGCTGATCACGCTGCCAACGCCGTCGCCATCGGCGTCCTCTTGAACCAGCGCGTGCACCGGCACCTCGATGTGCGCGCCGGTGTCCGCGTCGACGATCAGGCCGACGGAGTGATCGCCCCAGGTGGTCGGGGTCAGCGTGAGCGTGTGTACGCTCTCGACGCCCGGCGCGGGATCGGCGGTGTAGGAGCTCAGGGTGTAGGAGGTCGCCCAAGCGCCGGCGAACGACATCGTAACGGCCACCGGCCCGTCGCCGATGTTCTTGACCGTGACGTCTGCGGTGGCGGACTGTCCAATAAACAGCACGGGAATATCAATGGACGAGGGGCTGACCGAGATGTCCCCGCTGACGATGACGCCGGTGTCCGTCGAGTCGTTGGAGTCGTTGGAGTCGTTCGAATCGGTGGAGTCCAAATCCAGATTGCCCGACGTGTCCTCCAGCTTGACTGCGGCGGAGTGGCAACCCGCGAACAACGCGACCGCGGCGAGCGTGGAGGCGACGCGGAGGGGCGAGGACAGGACGGCTAGTGAGCGGGGAGCGAGCGAACCAGCGAGCGGACCAGCGAGCAAAGAAGAGCGCTTCATGTTCATCCAGAGTGACCCCTTATGATGCCCTAAATCGGGATGAAAAGGGGAAATCTCCATCGATCAGTCCGTACTCTTTGCGAGAACAGCGTACCCGCGTTTACCAAATCGCTGTGAGCCAGCGCGCGAGCGGATCCGCCACGCGCGCCACCCGCTCAGCATCGATCTGCACCTGACGAAACGGCACAAATTGCGCGGTCAACAGGTCCCGCCGAACCTCCAGACACGCGACCTGCCCCGGATGCCGCGTGACGTGCGCGTGCGCCATCGTGACCGGGTGCAGCGGGTAGGTCTCGCCCTCGGCGTAGGTGTAGCCTGCGTCGGTGAGCGCGTTCGTCAACGCGCGCATCGCGGCGGGGTTCAGCGTCGCGACGCCGTCGGGGTCGCGGTGAATGACGTCGATCTGGGGGCGCAGCGGCCATTGCTCGGGGTTGGCGTACGCGGCCCGGAGATCGCGCACGATGTCCAGCGAAACCTGCACGTCCACCGATCGCGGGGCGTAGGTGTGCAGCAGCAACGCGCGCCCGCCCGACGCGCTCGCGCCGTCGATCGCCGCTTGCGCGACGGTCTGGTAGGCGGCGTAGCGCGCAAGGAGCGCGTCGTGATCGGCCTCGTCGGTGATCCACGGGGCGACGCCCGGCGTGACCCCGCCGGCACGGTACGCCGCGCCGGATGCGCCCAGCACGCGGTTGCAGTCGATGAAGGTGCGCGGGATGCGGCACCGCACGACCACGACCCGCGTGAACGCCGGCCCCGAAGGCAGCGCCGAATCGGGCGCCCGCGAAGCGAGCACACGCTGCCCGATCGCCAATCCCAGCTCCGCCGCGCCGGCGTCGGTGTTGACATGGAAGAACGCGATGAGATCGTCGGGGACCGCGCCGCGCAGCTGCGAGGCGACGACGTTGAACTCCCAGTCTCCCGTCGCGCCGTGCGGCACCTCGATCACCAGCGCAGGGCCATCCCCGCCGCCCAGTTCCAGCACATCCACCACGTCGGGGATCGAGCGTACGCCGCTGAACATCGTCGCCCTACGCCCACTTGTCGTTGCGATGGGCACGGAAGACCTCGGCTACCGAGTTGCCTTCGGGCACGTGCAGCACCGCGTAGCCGTTCACGCAGTGGCGCTGCCCGGTCGGGGTCTGCGGCGCGTCTTGAAAGATGTGACCGAGGTGACCGCCGCAGCGGGCGCAGCGCATCTCGGTGCGCACCATGCCGTGGCTGACGTCCCGGTGCACCTCGAGGGCGCCGTACTCGACCTGTTGAAAGAACGAAGGCCAGCCGCAGCCGGAGTGGAACTTGTGCTCCGCGCCGTACAAGCGATGCCCGCAGCCCGCGCAATGAAACGACCCAGGCCCGGGATCAGCGAGGTACCGGCCGGTGTTCGGGCGCTCGGTCGCCGACTCCCGCAGGATCGCGTACTCGGGCGCGGACAACAGCGAGCGCCACTGATCGGGCGTCAGCGTGCGCGGGTTGATCTCAGGATCCAGAGCGGGGTCCAGCGCTGGATCCAACGCACGGTCAGGGAACAACGAGGGGTCAACAGGAGAGGTCGGCATCGGGCGCACCCTAACGCGGGCGAAACAGCGATAGTACGGCTGGCGTGCAACACCCCGTATTCCGTCACCCTGCCCTCACCGTACGCGCATGCGAGTACGGCTGGGGCGTGTTCACCACCGCCCGACTCGACGCCGACGTGCTCGTCGAGAGCTGCCCGTTCCTGATCGTGCCCGAGGCCGACACGCTCGCAAAGCCGCTCTGCGACTACGTGTTTCGGCTCACCAACGACAAGGCCGATCCCAACTACCCGTTTCGCGTCCTGGCCTTAGGCTGGGGTGGGCTGTTCAACCACGCCAACGAGCCCAACATCCAGTACAGCTCCGTCGTGAAGCGGCGCCTGCTGCACTTCACGACCTCCCGCCCCGTGCTGGCGGGCGAGCAGCTGTTCGTGACCTACGGCGCGGCGTGGTGGAACGACCGGCCCAAGTCCTGATCGCCCGCGCCGCGGCGCTCAGCTCTCCGACTGCTTCTTCACCCACGAGGTCGCGGTGGTCAGGCCCTTGGAGCTGATCATCTCCTGCGCGAAGCCCGGGATCCAGCCCTTGAACCGGATGTCGACCGAGTATTCGAGGCGCGTCTGGGTCGGCGAGAGCGCGGTCACCCGCCAGTAGCCTACCGAGTCGTCGAGGTCAGACTGCCGCGTATAGTCGAGGGTCCATGTGAGGTACCCGAGCGCGGGCTGGTAGTCGTGCCGCACGTAGTATTCGACGCCGATCCCCATCACCGAGAGGGCAAAGTCCACGTAGATCAACGAGCCGCTCTTGGAGTAGGCGGTGCACTTCTGCACGTTGTCCACCCAGCTTGGGTACATGTTGAACGCGGTGATCTTCGACCACACCTTGTCTGGCGTGGCGTTGATGTTCATGAACGCGACCGCGTGCCCGCCATTGCCGGTCTGAACCTGCTTCTGCACCATCTGCCCGCTCGCGAGCTTGGCTTCATCGGCTTCCGAGAGCGTGACCTTGGGAGGCGCGCCCTTATAGGCCGCGACGATGCCGCTGTGATCGTGGTGCTTGGTCGGATCCGCCGCGAACGCAGGACCGCTGAGCAACGCCCCAGCGGCTATGCCCGCGCACAGGGCCAAACCGCAAACCATACGAGCCAAACGCGAGACAGGGAGGGTCAAAGCAGACATCAGCAGACTCCAAGGGGGGAGAAGCAGACCGGACGGCCGGGCACTATCGCGATGGAACGCGCGTGGCTGCCCGATATTCGGACGCCATTAGGGCTCGAGCGGGCTGGTGCTGGCGTGGAACGCGAACTGGTAGAACGCGCCTTCCCCGTACGCGGTGTTGGCGTCTGAACCCGAAAACCGCACCGTGTATACCCCGGCCGGGACCGGACCTGCGTTCCAGATGGTGCCGTCGGTGCCCTCAGTCGCGTCCATCGTCGCGACGATGGTGTCATCGCTGCCGACGATCTCGACGTTGGCGAGCAGCAAGCCGCCGTAGGTCTGCGCACCGTAGAACACCGAAAGATACGCGCCGTCAAAGTCCACGTTGAGCGTCCAAACGTCGACATCGTTGAGGGTGTCGATGTGGCCGCTGCCGTAGCCGGCCACCCACGATCCGACGTCCGGGTTCTGATCCTGAGCCACCAGCGCTTCGGCTTGTCCCGGAGCCTCGTTGGGCTCGGACTCGCGGGCGTTTCCGTACCCTTCTTCGCGGACCAGCGCGAAGATGATGCCCCAGTAGGTGCTGCCGCCGCCACCGTTGACGTCTTCGACCTTCAGCACGTAGCTGTCGTCTTCGGAGTTGCAGATCCCGGCCACCGACTCCACCGAAGGGTCGTCCTTGCGCATCACCACGGTGCCCGCCGAGTTGTACAGCGTCAGCGCCTCGGTCAAGTCCGAGCCGTTCGGGCTCAGCGTGGTCACGAACCCGAGGAAGGTGTCGCTCCACGGCAAGGTCAGGCGCACATAGTCGGCGGTGTCGGCGGTGCCGTCGCCGCGGTTCAGCACCACCGGGACGCTGTACCACAGGTCGGCGCCGGTGAGCCCGAGCGAGCTGCCGGTGGTCTGCACCGAATCCGGCTCGTCGCCGCCGGAGCCGATGTTCTTGACCGAGAGGGTGTAGGTCACGTCCGGCGCCGAGCGCCCGGCGACGTCTTCGACGGTGATCGTGTAGGTGCCGGCTTCGGCGAGGTAGGCGAACGCGACAGAGTCATAGGTGCCGACGCTCCCGGCGGGGTGCTCGTCCTCCTGCGCCAGCAAGTTGCCGGCCGGATCGTAGATGGTGACGACGGTGTCGAGCAGATCGGTGTCCAGCTCCTCGTCGTCGACGATGGTGTCCACGCGCACAAAGTGGCCGCCGAGTGAGGTGTAGGCGTACCAGTCGACATCGCCGGCGGGTTCGATGTGCCCGCTGCCGGTGTAGTAGTGGGTGTCTTCGCCGTCGTCCTGCAGCGGCGTGGCGGAAGCCGCGTCGTTGTCGCGGTCCCCGGTCACGCAGGCCGCGGTCTCGTCGCAGATCTCGTTGGAGAGGCAGTCGTCGTCCGACACGCAGGAGGAGCCGGTGTCGTCCACGGTGACCGGCTCGCTGTCCCCTTCATCGCCCGAACAGCCGAGGCCAAGCACGGGGATCAGGGAGAGCAGGGAGAACGCGGAGAGTCGAAGGGTGCGCATAGAAGCTCGTCGTAGGACCGCAGATTACCACGGAGACCGGCGCATGCGCAGCATCCGCTACGCCGGCGCGGAGGGCTTGCGGAACAGCAGCACGCCGAGCCCACCGATCACGCCGAGCACCATCACGCCTGCGCCGCCCATCACCAGCGGATCGTAGGACAGCGCGTGGAAGACGACGTCGCCCATGGCGTGCTGCGCGAGGCCGTTCTCGGGACCGGAGAATTGCAGGCCAGAGAGCGTGGACTTCAGGCCTGCTTCGAGCACATCTCCCTGATCCTGCGGGCCGATCGCCCAGATGCTCACCGCGCCTTTTTCATAGGGCACCGCGGCGAAGCGCAGCGCATAGTCGTTCATCGTCGGGCGGAACAGCATGGCGTTGCGGTCGGCGAGGGCGACTTTCTCGGCGTCCGGGATGCTCGCGGCCGCTTTGCCGAACACCAGCGCGCGCAAGGTGCCGGCGTCGTCGGCGAACGAGGCGTCATCGGCAAAACCCAGCTGCCAGGTCTGCGGGCACGCCGCGAGCACCGAGGCCTTGCCGGTGGGCGTAGGCGCGACCAGCAGCGCGCAGGCGTCCAGCTTGCCGGCGCCGGTCTTGCCCAGCAGGCTCTCGGCGTCCGAGCGCTCGGACGCCAAAACCCCGCGCCAGCCTTCGCTCGCTTTGACCGAGAATGCAGCGTCTTTGCCCGCAGCGACAGGCTCCCCGCTGATCTTCACCGCGGGCTTGGTGATCACCAGCGCGTTGACCAGCGCCTCCATGTCGGCAGACGCGCGACGGTCGGTGTTCGCGCCGCCGTACATGCCGATGTGCACGACCTTTCCGTCGGTGGGCAGCGCCGCAAAGTAGGCGATCGCCTTGCCGCCGCCGTCGAGGCCAAACGTGGCGCGGGTCTCGACCCACGCGGTCTTGCCGCCCGGGCCGGCGATGCCCGGGAGCACCGCGGGATCCTTGGCGCGCTGCTCTTCGAGGTGCTCGAGGTACAGCGGTTGCAGCGCCGTCCCCACCGGGACCTCGACCTGCCACGGCGTCGTCCAGATCTCCAACATCAGGCCGTCGGCCTTGCCCTTGAAGTCCCAGTCCGACCAGCGCGTCATCTCCCAGCCGCGCGGCAAGTTCACGGTGATGCCCGCCTCCGCGAGATCGTAGGGGGGCGTAGCCGCGATGGCAGGCGAGGACATTCCGACGAGCAGGGCGAGAGCGGAGACGAGCATGGCACACCAAAGAGGCGCCCGAATCTACCCGGACGGGTGCGCGGGAGGGGACGCGAGGGGGCGCGAGGGGGCGAAAAAAGTGCCAAAAGATCGTGACGGAGTGGCCTAGCCCAAGCGCTCAACCCGGCGCGTCGAAATTGCAATTCAACAGGTTGCAGCTCCGCGTACAGCGCGAGACCTCGTAGCGCCGCCGCAGCGCGCCGAGGCGGTTCCACATCGCCGCGATGGGGACGCCTTCGGACAGGTTGCCGACGGGCTCCAAAAAATAGCAGAGGCGCACGTTCCCGGCCGGATCGAAGGCGATGTCCGAGTGCCCGGCCTTGCAGGTCTGTCCGTTGGGCACAGCAGGGTTGCGGAAGTGATGCTTGAAGGCGCGAAGCTGCGCGACCTCGTTGCAGACCTTGCCCCAGCGGCTGCGCTCGTCGATCAGCACGTCGAGCGCGTGATCGATGCGCGACAGCTGGTCCGGCGTGGTGGGCCAGAGCGGCGACGACCGCCACCACGCGGGATCATGGGCGTTCTCCCCGAAGTTCTGGTACAAGGGCTGCACGACCAGCTCGTAGCCGCGCTCTTTGACCCAATGCAGCAAGTCCGGGATCTCCCCCGCATTTTCGGCATGCAAGATGCACGCGATCACCACCCGCGGGTTGGGGCGCTTGTCGAGGCGATCACACACCTCGACCAGCTTGGCCTGCGTGCCGACGCGCCCCCGCGAGCGGTCGATGGTCTCGGCGCGAAAGCCGTCCATCGACAGGTACGCGATGCGCGCGCCGGCGTCGGCGAGGCCCGCGGCGCGGCGATCGTCGAGCAGCCAGCCGTTGGTGTTGAAGCTGACGTCAAAGCCCAGCGCGGTGGCGCGGGTCATCAACCGCTCGAGGTCCTTGCGCAGCAGCGGCTCGCCGCCCACAAAGTTGACGCTCGCTTTTCCCAGCCACGCGCCCATCTGATCCAGCACGTTCAGCCAGGTGGCTTCGGGCAGATCGATGGTCTTGTTCCTCCAGATGTCGCAGTGCGCGCACGGCAAGAAGCAGCGGTCGGTGACCGACAAATGCACCTGATCGGGCAGTCCGGGCGCGGGCTTGAGTCGGGCCTGCTGCAACACGGGCGTCGCGCGGGTCAACAACCGTTCGGGCAGGTTCATCGGCGGGGTCCGGGGGCAGGTCGAGAAAACTCGGTAATTTCCGAAGGCGTAATCCCCGAGTAGTTCGACGACTGCGGGATGAAGCAGGTCTGGCAAGGCGCCAAGCCCGCGTAGTCGCCGGCCGCGACCTGGGCGCGCCAGCGGTGGACCGCGCCCTCAAACCAGAGCGCGCCGAACGCGGTGTCGCCGACGTTTCCGAGCCGATTTTCAAGGCGATTGTCGCGGGTGCAGACGGTGAGCGTGCCGTCCCAGCCGATCACCGGGCTCTTCCAAAAACAGCCGCACACCGCGGTGTTCGTACCCTGCAGAACCTCCGGCGACTGACTCGGGCGCGGCAACGGGACGCCGAGCGCCTGCATCGTGTCGCGAAACACCCCATTCTGCTTCTCTTGTTCCGCGGGGGTCGGCGCATCCAGCTGCCGAAAAAACACCACGGCGTCGCGGCCCGGCGGCACCTCTTGGGCCGCCGTACGCACCGGGAGCCCCACGCTGCGGCACACGCCCTCCCAGTGGGCGCGAAAGCCCGCGGCTTCTTGGGCGTTGCGGTCGCTGACGATGAACTGGAACACCAGACGCGGCCAAGGCGCAGCGAGCCTGGCTTTTTCCCGGACCAGATGCTCGACGTTCGCGACGACGTCGCTAAAAACGTTCCGTCCTTTGATGCGCTTCCAAGTCTCCGGGGTCGTGGCGTCGATCGTCAGGTGCCAGGTCTGCGGCACCGGGCTCTGGTTGAGCGCGAGGCGGACTCGATCCGCGGTCAAGTGGGTCGCGTTCGTGTGCACCTCGATGCGCTCAAAAACGCGATGCTCCCCGGCTGCGCGCAGCGCCTCCTGGTAGATCGTCGAAAAATCCGGATGCAGCAGCGGCTCACCCAACCAGAACGGGATGAACACGTCAAAGCGAGCGTCCGCGTCCACGAGATCCGCCAACAGCTTGCGCACCAGCGGCACGCCCACAAAACCGGTGCGGTCGTGATGCGGGTGCGCGGCCTCACCGACGCTGCAGTGCACGCACGCCACCGAGCACCGGTTGGTGGTCTCAAGCACGAGGTAGCTGCCGGGGAGGTGCCGCACCGGGCTTTCCTATACCGAAGCGGCACGACACGACACAATCCCAACCGCCATCAGCATCGCCCGCCGCTGGGTTACCCTACATCCCGATGTTGCGCGCACGCCAGATCCAAAAACGCTACGGCTCGTTTCAGGCCGTACACCCCATGGACCTCGACGTCGCCGCAGGCGAGGTCTTCGGCTTCCTCGGCCTCAACGGCGCCGGAAAAACCACCACCCTGCGGATGTTGGGCGGCGTACTGCCGCCCACCCAAGGCACCGTCGAGATCGACGGCATCGACATGGCCGTCGATCCGGTCGGGGCGCGCGGCCGTCTGGGGTTCATCCCCGACCGGCCGTACCTGTACGACAAGCTCACCGCGCGCGAGTTTCTCCGCTTCATCGGGGAGATGTACGGGATGGACGTCAAGTTCGGCCGGGACGGTCTCACCGCCAAGATCCAGGCGGCGCTGGACGAGCAGCTCTTAGGCAACTTCGCCGATCAGCTCATCGAGTCGTATTCGCACGGCATGAAGCAGCGCATCACCTTGGCGAGCGCGCTGCTGCACGAGCCGCGGCTGTTGATCGTCGATGAGCCGATGGTCGGCTTGGATCCGCGCGGCACCCGCCAGATCAAAGAGACTTTTCGGCGGCTTGCCGGCGAAGGTCGCACCGTGTTCTTGTCCACGCACACGCTCGCGGTCGCCGCAGAAGTGTGCGATCGCATCGCGATCATCCACCACGGACGCATCCAGGTGCTCGGAACCCCCGCGGAGATCGTGCCGGCCGGTAAGACCCTCGAGGAGCTGTTCATGGACATCACCGGGGTGGCGAGCGTCGTCGAGGAGCCTACGCCGTGAGCTTGCCCCGAAACGCCCGCATCGCGCGCGCGGTGTTTGTGAGTCTGCTGCTCCTCGCAGGGGGGTGCATGCCGGCCAGCTACCGCCAAGCCAAGCGGCTGGAGGGCCACTACGTCACCGGGGAGCCCGGAGCCGACTGGGTGGAGGTAAAACCCGGCGGGGCCGATAAAGCTTGGTACAACGATTCGATCCGGGCGAGCATCTACACGGACTCAAACTGCGGCACCCACTACCGGGAGCTGCGCCTGCCGGACCTCGCGCTCGAGTCCCTCGCCGGGCTGCGCGACACGCACACGTTGTCCGAGGCGGACCGCACGCTCGACGGCCGCACCGCGCTGCTCCGCGTCACGTCCGGCACGCTCGACGGCGTACCGGTGACCGTCGCCAACACCGTCACCAACAAAGACGCCTGCACCTACGACCTGAACTACATCGCGCCCGCCTCCGCTTTTGACGCCGGCGTCGCGGCCTATCAAGCCGTGGTGGACGGCTTCGTGGCCACCCGGTGAAGCCCATCCTCGATCTGATCGCGTACCTCGGCGCGCTCGGGATGCTGACGGTGCACACCACGACGGCGTTCTTTCGACGCCCGTGGGAGCTGCGCGCGCTCATCGCCCAGCTCGACACCAGCGGCATCGGCAGCTGGTCGATCACCGCGCTGACCGCGATCTTCACCGGGATGGTGCTCGCGCTTCAGTTCGCCTCGGGCTTGCAAACCTACGGCGCGAGCATGTACACCGGCAAGCTGGTCTCGCTCGGCATCGTCCGCGAGCTGGGTCCGGTGCTGACGGCCCTGTTGGTGGGCGGGCGCATCGGCTCCGGCTTTGCTGCCGAGCTGGGCTCGATGGTGGTCACCGAGCAGGTCGACGCGATCCGCGCGCTCGGCGCCGACCCGATCAAGAAGCTGGTCGCGCCCCGCGTCGTCGCGTGCATGATCGCGCTGCCGCTGCTCACGATGATGGCCGACGTCATCGGGTGCTTCGGCGGCATGCTGATCACCATCCAAGAGGTTGGCGTCACGCCGCGATTCTTCTACTCGCAGGTGCTGGAGACCCTCGGCATCGTCGATCTGATGCATGGTCTCGGAAAATCGATGTTCTTCGGGTACATCATCGGCATCACCGGCTGTTTCGTCGGGATGAACACCACCGGCGGCACCGAAGGCGTAGGCTTGTCCACCACCCGCGCGGTGGTCGCGAGCGCGGTCGGCGTGCTCATCTCCGACTTCCTGCTCAGCAAGCTGTTCATCGCGATCTACGGATAGTTTGATGCCGTCCCCCACTGACACCCCGCCGATCATCTCGCTCCGCAACGTCAAGAAGGCGTTCGGCCCCAAAGTGATCTACGACGACTGCTCGCTCGACATCTACGCGGGCGAGACGATCACGATCATCGGCGGCTCGGGCACCGGCAAGTCGGTGACGCTGAAGATGCTGATCGGCCTGCTGCAAGCCGACGCCGGCAGCATTCAAGTCTACGGCACCGAGGTGCGCGGCCTACCCGAGCCGGGCCTGCTGCCGATCCGGCGCCGCGTCGCGATGCTGTTTCAAGGCGCCGCGCTGTTCGACTCGCTCACCGTGGCGCAGAACATCAAGTACCCGCTGCGCGAGCACCATTGGGGCGACGAGAAGCGGCTCGATGAGCGCGTGGAGGAGGTGCTTGAGATGGTGGGCCTGCCCGGCTCCCAAAAGCTGAAGCCCTCCGAGCTGTCCGGCGGCATGCGCAAGCGCGTGGGGCTCGCCCGGGCCATCGCCGTCGAGCCCGACGTCATCCTCTACGACGAGCCGACGACCGGCTTGGATCCGATCAACGTGCGGCGGATCAACGGGCTCATCTTGTCCCTGCAAGAGAAGCTGAAGGTCACCAGCATCGTGGTGACGCACGACATGGACGCCTGCTTCACGTTCACCGACCGCATCGCGCTGCTGTACGAGCGACGGTTCGCGTTCGTTGGCACCCAAGCCGAAGCGCGCGCGAGCGACAACCACTACCTCCAAGAGTTCATCGCCGGAGGCCGCGGCACGCTCGACAAGGACGTGACCTAAGGGGCCGGCGGACCGCGTCCGCTACGGGTCCGCGCCGGTGTCCCGAGAAAGGCTGTTGCACGCCCCCTGCGCCGTGGCGGTGACGGAGACCGTGAACGCCGCGGCGATGTCGATGTCGTCGGTCGGGGCCGATCCACCGGCTTCGATGCGGAACGAGGATGCATCTGAGACGACGTAGGGCGTCAAATCCACGTCCGGCAGATCGAGCGAGACCACCGTCTGCCCCTCAGGAAAGTCGCTGCTGGACGCGATCAGCACCTCGTCCACGTCCGGCGCGGACATGTAGACCGCGAAGTCGTCGATGAACGAGAGGTCGCCGGGAGAGCCCGTGAGCGTGAAGGTCGTGAGGTGGACGTCGTTCAGGTCGCCCTCGGCCACGCCCTGATCCTGCATCGCGTTCTCCACGTCGATGTCGAAGTCATCGAGGCCCGTGAAGTCCAGCGCCCCGAGCAGGACACCGAGCGCGCCTGCGCCGTCGATGTGGGTGTTGGCGTCGCTGTCAACCTCGAACGTGAGCAGGCCACAGCCCAGCAACAGCAGCGGGAGGACAGAGACGATCGTGGATTGCCGCATGGGGCCACTATAGCCTCCCGAACCTCGACGCATTGGCTTCGCGCGCTGCGGGCAGGCCCAGCCGGCAAGTACGTCGACGGCGAAGGTAAGGCCGTTCGGATGAACTAAAGTGGGAACCGAAGCCGCGGGAGCCCTACTGCGGGGCCTCGCTGTGGCCGCACTGCCGGCCAGCTACGCGGTCGCGTTTGTGCAAGGCTGGGACGTGTGCGGGCTAAAAATGCTCGGTTTGTCCTGTCCATTCTGCGGCTTCAGTCATGCTGCCGTCGCCCTTGTCCAAGGACAAGTGGCGGAGGCGCACGCCTACCATCCCTTTGTAATCCCGTGGCTCATCGTCGCCGTTTGGCTGCTCACGTGGTCCGCGGTTGACGTCGTGCATCCACGCGGCGCATCGGCGCGCTGGGACCCGCGCAAGCGCATCCCCCCGTGGATCTGGGGCGGCCTCGCGGTCACGATGGTCGGCACCTGGATCTGGCGCATGGTCGGCTAAATCGACCCAAAGCGCCGCGCCGATATCCGCTACTGGCAGTTGGCCTTGGCTTGCTGCCAGTAGGTGCGCCCCACTTCGGCGTCGGCGGCGTTCTTCACAAACACCAGATCCGACACGTTGTCTTCGCCGAGGTTCGCGAGGCCGTAGCTCACGCCATCATCCGGCGCGGCGTCGTAGAGCGACGTGAACAGGTTGGTGCCCACGCCGGTGGGCAAGGACCACGCGCTGGACGTGCCCGCAAAGCCGCCGGCGCCCCCGGCGTACACCGACCACGAGGCGTTGCCGGTCGTGGTCTCGGCGTCGGAGTCGGTGACGACGATGTCCGGCACGCCGTCGCCGTTCAGGTCGGTGAGGCTCCACGTGACGCCGTCGTCGCTCGCGCCGTCGCCCAGGGTGTCGAGCGCGCCGTCGTTGAAGCCCGCCGGCAAGGTCCAGTTGGTGTTGGCGGAGAACCCCCGGCCGGTGTTGGTGTACAACAGCCACCGCGTGCTGCCGATGCCGCCGTTTCCGGCGTCGGTGTCGACGACGATGATGTCCGGCCGCTTGTCGCCGGTAAAGTCCATCAGGCCCCACACCACGGTGTCGGTGCTGCTGGAGTCGTAGAAGCGCACGAAGGTGTCGGGCTCGAAGCTGGGCGGCAGCGTCCACTCGGCCGCGCCGTCGAAGCCCGCGCCGTTGTTGTGGTAGTAGATCCACTTGGAGCTGCCGATGGTGCCGGTGTCCGCGTCGGTGTCGGACACGACGAGATCGGACTTGCCGTCGCCGTCCATGTCGAGGAGCGCCCAGCTCGCGCCGTCGGCGGTGTCGGTGTCGGAGATGGTGTCGAGCGCGCCGTCGTTGAAGCCCGAAGGCAAGCTCCAGTTGGTGGACGTCGGCGAGAAGCCATCGCCGGTGTTCGTGTACAAGAGCCAGCGCGTGGAGCCGATCCCACCCGAGCCCGAGTCGGTGTCGGTGACGACGATGTCCAAGGAGCCGTCGCCATCGAGGTCGACCATGGCCCAAACCACCTTGTCGGTGGTGCTGGAGTCATAGAAGTTGGTGAAGGTGCCCGGCTCGAAGTCGGAAGGGAGCCTCCACTCCAGCGGACCGTCCCGGAAGCGACTGCCGGTGTTGCTGTGGAGGATCCACTTGGTGGTGCCGACGTCAGCGTCGGTCGCGCTGGTGGTGATCACGATGTCCGGACCGCCCTTGCCGACGTCGAACACGGCCCAGTTGATGCCGTCCGAGGGATCGGTGTCGGTCAAGGAATCGAAGGTGCCTTCGGGGTAGCCGCTGGGCAACGCCCACTGCGACAGCGCGCCGAACCCGGTGCCCACACAGTCGGCGTCCGCATCGGCGTCGGTGTCCGTATCGGTGTCGGCATCGGCCGCAGCCCCGCTGTCTCCGCTGTCTCCCGACGGCGTAGGCAGACCCAATCCAGTACAAGCCAGCAACAAAGCGAAGATCGACACCATGACTCCCGAGACAGCCCGCCACGTAACCCACGCCGGCCACATCGGACGCAGGACGCGAACCCCGAGCGACCGACGCGCGACCGACGCGCGACCGACGGGCGCGATAAACCCCCACCATGCCTATTGGACTCTCCATCCCTCGCGCCGACGGCGCATCGAAAGTGACCGGCGCAGCGCTCTACGCGGACGACATCCGCCCCGAAGGCTGCTGGTATGGCGCCACGGTGCGGTCGCAGCGCCCCCACGCGCGAATCCTCTCGATTGAGCTGGACGCTTCCTTTGACTGGACCGACGTGGCGTTGGTCACCGCGAAGGACATCCCGGGAGTCAACATCCTCGCGCTGATCACCGAGGATCAGCCTGTGCTCTGTGACGGCTTGACCCGGCACATGGCCGAGCCCATCGCGCTCGTCGCCGCGCCCACCCGTGACCGCGCGCTCGCCGCGGCCAAAGCGGTCAAGGTCACCTACGAAGACCTCCCGTTCAACCTCGACGCTGAGGCCGCCGAAGGCCACGAGCAAGCGATCTACGGCACCGACAACGTGTTCAAGCGGCTCACCATCAGCCGCGACGGCCCGATCCGCAGCACGCCTTCGCGCCACGTGCACGAAGGCGTCTACCACCTCGGCCTTCAAGAGCAGCTCTACATCGAGCCCCAAGGCATCCTCGCGATCCCCGGCGAGAACGGCGCGCCGCTCACCATTGTCGGCTCGATGCAATGCCCCTACTACATCGACAAAGCGCTGGCGCGCGTGCTCGGTCACCACGACTTCCACGTGATCCAGGCCGCGACGGGCGGCGGCTTCGGCGGCAAAGAAGAGTATCCGAGCATGGTCTCGGCCCACGCCGCGCTGCTCGCGCTGAAGACGGGGCGCCCGATCAAGCTCATCTACCGCCGCGACGAAGACCTCCGCGCCACCACCAAGCGCCACCCCGCGCGCATCCGCATCACGTCGACGTGCGACGCTGAAGGCTTCTTGCTCGACTGGCGCGCCGATGTGCTCTTCGACGGCGGCGCCTACAACACGCTCTCGCCGGTCGTGCTCTCCCGCGGCGTCCTGCACGTCACTGGGCCCTACCGCGCCGACCGCGTGCACCTCACCGGGCGGGTCGTCGCTACGCACACGCCCCCCAACGGCGCGTTCCGCGGCTTCGGTGCGCCCCAAGCCCAATTTGCCGTAGAGCGCCACATGGATCGCATCGCCCGGGAGATGCACATCGACCCCTTAGAGCTGCGCCGCAAGAACATGTTCCGCCCCGGCGACCTGACCGCGACCAGCCAGCGGCTCGACGATCCGGGCGCGCAGGCGGTGCTTGAAGCCGCGTTGAACGCCGCGGCTGCGCCCGTTGTCGTACCGCCTTCGACGCCGGGAGCGCGCAACGCCCGCACCCGCGCGGCACAAGGGCTCGCGCTGGTGTTCCATGGCTGCGGCTTTACCGGCAACGGCGAAGCCAAGATCCAGGGAGAAGTTGCGCTGGTCGCGTCTGGCGGCGTGGTCACGGTGCTCACTGGCAGCACTGACATCGGCCAAGGCACGGACACGATCTTCCCGCAGATCGTAGCGGAGGAGCTGAATATTCCGCTGTCCCGAATCCGCATGGCGCCGCACGACACCGCGCTTGTCCCTGACAGCGGGCCTACCGTAGCGTCGCGCACCGCGATGGTCGTCGGCGGCGTCACGCAGATCGCCGCGCGCAAGCTCGGGGTTGCGCTCGGCGCGACCGGTCCCGCGTTCCTCGCGGCGCTCGACGGGCTGACCGCCCCGGTGCGCGTCTCCCACAAGTACACCGACGACGGCACGCATCCCTGGGACGAGCAGACCTACCAAGGCGACGCGTACCCGACCTACGGCTGGATGTGCGCGATCGTCGATCTGGACGTCGATCTCGACACCGGCGAGGTCCGCTACCATCGCCTCGTGACCGCAACCGACGTGGGCCGCATCCTGAACCCGGTGCTCGCCACCGGCCAGATCGAAGGCGGCGCGCTCCAAGCGCTCGGCTGGGCGACCGCTGAGGAGGTCGTGCTCGATCGCTATGGCTGCATGCGCAACGATCGGCTCACCAACTACATCATCCCCACCAGCTCCGACGCGCCGGAGATGGTCACCCGCCTCATCGAGATCCCCTTTGCCGGCGGCCCGTTCGGCGCCAAGGGTATCGGCGAGATCCCGATGGACGCGCCGGCCGCTGCTGTCGCGCAGGCCATCGAGCGCGCCACCGGGCGGGTGCTGGACCGCTTGCCGATGACCCCCGAGCGCGTGCTCGGCGCCGCGTCGTCCTCGGGCGCGTGATCATGATCCCCGAGCGAAAACTCCGCGAAGAAATCATCAAGTTCAGCCATCTCTGCTACGAGCGCCACATGCTCGTCGCGATGGACGGCAACCTGTCGGTGAAGCTGTCGGAGAACGAGATCCTCTGCACCAAAGCCGGGTGCCACAAGGGCTTCCTCGTCGATGAGGACTTGGTGGTCATCGACCGCAAAGGCAAGAAGCTGCGCGGCTCGGGCAGCCCGACGAGCGAGATGGCGATGCACCTCGCTTGCTACGACGAGCGGCCCGACATCTCGGCGGTGATCCACACGCATCCGCCGATCTCGGTCGCGTTCACCATCGCTGGGGTCAGCATGGCGCGCTGCGTGCTGCCCGAGGTGGTGCTCACGCTGGGGACCGTCCCGACGGTCGAGTATGCGACCACCGGCACCCAGACCCTCGCGGACAAGATCCGCCCCTACGTGCGCGACCATGACGCGATCTTGATGGATCGCCACGGCGCCGTGTGCCTCGGAAAGAGCCTGCTGCTCGCATTTTGCAACCTCGAGACGATGGAGCACACCGCCCTCATCACCAAGACCGCGCGCGATCTCGGGAACGTCCGGGAGCTCGACCCGGGCGAGGCCTCCCGCCTCCGCAGCATGGGGCTCAAGCGCTACGGCGGCCCGCCCAGCGCCGTCGCTCAGGCCGATGCGCCGCACGCGGATCTGCCGCCCGCCTGCACCGGCTGCTCGGGCTGCGCGCACCCGAAGCCTTCGGGCATCGCGCCGAAGTCGGAGCTCAAGATGGCGCGGGTCACCAACGGCGGCCTCGGCGCTACGCTGGGAACCGTGGACAAGCAGATGGAAGACGCGCTGGTGCGCGAGGTGCTGCGGGCGATGGCGAAGTAAGCGTCAAAAGCCTTAGTAAAAGCCTTTGTAAAAGCATTACAGAACCCTTCAGGAAAGAATCATGCACCCTCGTACCGCTCACTGGTTCGCCGACTATGCGGCAGATCACCGTCACCCGACCAATCGCCTCACCCACAAGGTGGCGATCCCGCTGATCGTGTTTCACATCATCGCGATGCTGAGCTGGCTGCCGTTGGGGGTCGTGGCCGGCTTCCCGGTGACCGTCGCGCACATCGCGTGGGCGCTGGCGTCGATCTTTTGGGTAGCCCACCTCCCGAAAGGCGGGGCGGTGCTCACCTTAGCGACCTTGCCGATGGTGCTCTGGGGCGGGCTCGTGCCCGCTCCGGTGGTCGTGGCTGTCGCGGTTTTTGGGTGGACGGTGCAGCTCGCTGGTCATGCGATCTGGGAAAAGAACCGCCCAAGCTTCCTCAAAAACGCGCTTCATGCCTTGGTCGGCCCGCTTTTTTTCGCGGCGGTGCTCGTGGGGGATTGGCGCGTGCCGGTCCCCGCAGCGGATTGAACCGAACCTGCGGGTCGTGATAATGGCAAAAATGCGAAGCTTCCATCATGCTTTTCTCGCGACCCTACTCACAGGATGCGCGGGCGCAGCGATGGACGACACCGCGCCCGCACGCTTCGAAAAAACCCCGGCCGCAGCTCCGGGGAGCCTCGTCGCGATCCCTGCGGGCTCCTACGACATGGGGTGCGACGCTGCGCTGCATCCGGAGTGCAACGGCGATGAAGCCCCGGTTCATCCCATACAGTTGTCAGCGTTCTGGATCGAAGCCACCGAAGTCACCACCGCTCAGTGGGTCGCCTGCGAGGCCGCGCACGCTTGCCCGCCCTTGGACGGCGATCCCTCCGGAGCTGACGTAGCCGTCGGGTTCGTGCCGTACGCGGACGCCGCTGCGTACTGCGACTGGCTGGGACGTCGCTTGCCGACCGAGGCGGAGTGGGAGCGCGCCGCGCGCGGACCGCAGGGCGGCTTGTACCCGTGGGGGGACGACGTCCCCGACTGTGACCGAGCGGCCTCCCGAACCTGCGACGGCGGAATCACCGTGGTCGCGACCCACCCGGCGGGGATGAGCCCCGAAGGCGTCTACGACATGGCTGGCAACGCGTGGGAGTGGGTGTCGGACGGGTACAACTCCGACTACTACGCGAGCTCCCCGCCCGAGGATCCCGAGATGGACGACGCCACCGCGGGGCTGCGCACCGTGCGCGGCGTAGACGGGTGGTCGGACCTCACCGCCCTGCGCGCAACCAACCGCGAGGAGGCCATCCCCGACGCCGTCAGCCCGCTGGTCGGCTTTCGCTGCGTGTCCGAAGTGGCGCCATGATCCTGATGGTTTTGCTGGCGTGCAGCGCGACGAGGACGGACTCGGCGATGGACTCTGCGTCGGAGGAGGGTGCGGACACCGCGCCGTTCGTCGACACCCTCGACCCCGACCAACTTCACATCCTCACCGTGGGCTCGCCGACGCCGGGAGACGGCGGGCACCCAGTCGCCGAGCTGTCCACGGACCTTCAACGGCGCTGGAGCGTCGACTTCGACAACGCCGACGGGGCCGCGGGCGCGGTGCGGGACGCGAGCGGGGGGACCACGTACGTTCGAGCCAGCCTTCCGCCGCTCTGCCATTCCGCGCTTGAGCGCGTAGGGCCAGACGGGGCGCTGATCTGGTCCCAGAACGCGTTTTTCGCTGGAAACCTGTCGTTCGCCCACGGCTTGGTGCAGACGCCCGCGGGCGACTACATCATCATCGACACCATCTTGTCCCGCGTCTTTTCGGTGTCCGAAGCGGGCGAGGTCCTCTGGGACCTCTCCTTCGGGCATGAGCAGGTGCGGCTCCCCAACGGGCTCGACCTCCAGACGGACGCAGAGGGCGTGACGCGCGTCGTCGTGACCGAGCTGGGCAACACGGTCACCAAAGACCCGGACCGCATCGAGGTGTATCGACTCGGCGGGCGCACCGATGTGCCGACCGTCGAGTGGACGTTCGTCGGCGGCTCGGGCACAGAGGACCGGCTTTGGCCGCATGGGCCACGCTTTTTGGACGACGGCTCGGTGATGGTGAACTACGCGGCGCGGGGGCAGATCGCGCATTTCAACGGCGGAGTCGAGGACTGGCGCGTGCCGGAGACCCCCGGCATCCTCGCCTTTCCGAGAGACACGCTCGTTCTTCCAGATGGAACCTGGCTTGTCGCCGACGCCGCAGAAGAAGTGCTCCGCGTGCAGGATCCGATGGGCATCTTCCGGATTGTCGGGGCGGCGTACGTGCCTGGGGTGTTCGGCCTTAGGGCGCTGGAGTGTGGAGCAGGCGGCGGGTTGCCCTGCCTCGGCGGGTAAAAACAAACAGGTGTCAGGTTGTTACCATTACACTTTCCGGAATGTGTAATGGTAACAACCTGACACCTCCTATTTTAGGCGTTCAAACCCAGCAGCAATTGTCCGAGGCGGTCTGACACCGCCGCGGCGCGCCCGATCGCATCCCGGTTGATCGGCCGGCGCACCTGCGCATAAGAAGCGGTGTGCGCAGGCTCGACACGCTCAAAAAACCGCAAGCAAGACGCATCATACGGCAGTCCAAGGAACGCCAGCACCCGCCGAACCTCAGTCTCGGAGTCCCCGACAAGCGACTCGTAGCGCACGTCGCAGAGCGGCAGCGACAGTTCGTTACGCCAGTGGTTCATCACCCGCACGTGGTCCGCATAGTAGCGGCCAAGCGCGTACAAGTCGGTCGTCCACGCCAGCGTCGCGGCAAAGTCCTTGGAGTAGCAGGAAACGCAAGTGTCGAGCGCATCGCGGGAAAGCGCGATCACCCGCGCCCCGGGCAACAGGCGCGCGACGGTATGCAGGTACAGTGCGTTGGAGGGCAGCTTGTCGAGGATGAACCTCGCGCGCCCATCCCGCCGCAGCCGACCCAAATAGCGCGCCGCGGCGGCGTCCAACACCTCGGAAGACGCGTCATCGGGGAGGTCCCGGGCGATCGCTGGCAGGTCGTCCAGCTCGCCACAGCTGCGCACCTCGGGGTGACTGGCGAGGATCTGCTCGAGCAGCGTGGTCCCCGAGCGCGGCATGCCCACGATGAACACGGCGTCGGAGCCACGATCGGATCCGCGACGCGCGGTCTGCGCGTCTCGCGACATCCGCGCGCGCGTCCAGTCGCGGCACAGCAGGTCGACCCGCGCGGTGTGCGCCGCCACGTCCCACACCAAACCCCGCGCGGCGTGGGCCCGACCGCGCGCGTCAAACGCCGCGAGGGGCTCGCCCATCGCGTCCAGCACATCCCCGCGAGCGTGCTCAACCGCGACAACCGTCGGCTTGTTCTGCGCACCAGGCAACGCATCCAAGGCATCCAGCGCGGCGAGCGCACGCGCCGCCTGACCGCTCCGCACCAGCGCGCGCGTCGCGCTGATGGTGAACCCCGGGCTCACGCCCAACAGCCCCGGGTAGCGATCGATCAGGGCGACCGCGCCTTCTACGTCCCCGCGCATCTCCAGCAGCCGCAGCAGCCCGGGAGCCCCATCCGCACGGCCGTCGGAACAGGCCGCCCGAAAGCAGGCCTCCGCGTCGACAAGCGCGCCACGCTCGAGGAGAAAGGTCCCGACGCGCGCCAAGATCCCCGGCGAAGTCGGAGCGAGCCGCAGCGCGGTCTCGTAGCAACGAAACGGCTCTTCTACCTGTCCCAAGGCCTGAAGAGCGGCGCCGAGCGTCGCCCACGCCTCCGCCGAGTCCGGCTGTAGCCGCGCCGCTTCGCGCAAGGCCGGAACCGCCGCGGTGACCTCTCCCCCAGCGAGCCGCGCGCGGCCCAACACCAACCACGCCACCGCCACATCCGGCGCCTGCGCTACCGCGGCCTCTGCGTGACGCAGCGCCGTCGCGCAATCTCCTGCACCCAAGGCGGCGACCGCATCCTGCAGCAGCTCACGCAAGGGCTATCCCCGGAAGAACCCGCGCATCGCCGCGGCCATTCGCGCTTGGTCCTGTGTGCCGCACATCTCCCGCGCAGAGTGCATCGAGAGCATGGGATTACCGACGTCTACCGCGCGTACGCCCAACCGCGCTGCGACCAACGGCCCTACCGTCGACCCGCACGCGAGATCGGAGCGGTTCACGAACCACTGGCTCGGGACCGCTGCGTCTTCACACAGCTGCTGGAACAGCGCCGCGCCGTCGGCCTCGGTGGCGTAGCGCCAAGCGGTGTGCTGCTTGATCACCGGTCCGGCGTTGAGCTTGGGCATGTGCTCGCCGTCGTGCTTGTCGCCGAAAGCAGGGTGCACGGCGTGCGCCATGTCGGAGCTGACCAACCACGTTTGGGTGAGCGCGCGGGACAAGCCGCCGGCGTCGTCCCCGGCGGCGTCGCGGACGATGCGGCCCAGCACGTGTTCGAGCCAGCTGGACTGGGCGCCGCGCTCGGTGGTGGAGCCGATCTCTTCATGGTCGAACAGCGCGAGCACCGCGGTGGTGGCGGGCACGTCGTCGTCGTTGGCGGCCAGCAGGGCTTCGAGACCCGCGTGACAACTGCCAAGGTTGTCGAGGCGACCGGAGTGCAAGAACTCGCCGTTCAAGCCGGAGACCACGGCGGGTGTCAGGTCGTAGAGCGCGAGATCCCAGGTCAGGACGTCCTTAGGCGAGACGCCCAGCTCCTCGCCCAACAGCGCGCGGAAGGGATCGGCGGTCTTGTCGTCGGAGAGCGCAAAGAGCGCCGGGAGGTGGTTCTGCGCGTTCAGCTTCAAGCCGTCGTCGTTCACGCTGCGGTTCAGGTGAATCGCCAGCGTGGGAATGCGACAGAGCGGGCGACGGATGTCCACAAGGCCCGCGCGGCGCGAGCGACCGTCGCGGAGCACGACGCGCCCGGCGATCCCGAGATCGCGATCCACCCAAGTGGCTTGCTGCACGCCGCCGTAGGGCTCAACGCCGAGCCGCAGATAGCCGTGCTCGTAGCGCAGCGGCTGGGGCTTGATGCGGAGGTTGGGCGAGTCGGTGTGACCGGCGACGATGCGGAAGCCCGCCGAGGCCGGGTTCATCCCGCCTACGCGAAACGCGACCAGCGAGCCGGCGCGCAGCACGTACCGGCGCTCTCCCGCGGCCAGCGGACTCGGCGCCGAGGTCTCGTCCAACGCGGTGTAGCCGACCTCTTCGAGCAGCTGAGCGGCGAAGCGCGCGGCATGGAAGGACGTCGGCGAGGCGTCGAGGAAGGCGCGGAAGCGGTCGATGATCGGGGAGGTCACGGCAGCAGTCATGGCGAGGGCTCGGAATAGACAGACCTCCTATCGCGGCGCGGGGACGGGGCGCGGGGCCGGGGCGCGGCCCGGGGACGGCCGTCGCCAACCGATGTTATGACACCCCAACCTTGCCCCATCCCCCCACCCCCGCCTGGATCCTGCTCGGCGGCGGCGGGCTGGCGTTCACCGCCGGGTACGTGAACGCGGTCGGGTTCACCGGCGCGCTTCGGCACGGGGTCACCCACATCACCGGGCAAGTCACGCGCGTCGGAATCGCTATGGCCGCCGGGGATTGGACCGGCGTGGTGCACGCGGCGGGCATCGTCGTGTGGTTCTTCTGCGGAGCGGTATTGTCAGGCGCGCTGATTCGAAGGCCCGAGCTATCAGCGCGGCGGCGGCGCTACAGCGCGGTGATGGCGGTCGAGGCCGCGATCCTCGCCGTTGCAGGCTGGCGCATGGCGTGCGGGGATCTGTGGGCGGACAACCTCGTCGCGATGGCCGCTGGCCTGCAAAATGCGATGGCTACGTCCTACAGCGGCGCGGTGGTGCGCACCACGCACATGACGGGCATCGCCACCGATCTGGGCATCCTCTTCGGGCAAAGCCTGAGAGGCGAGCCCGTCCCATGGCAGCGGGTAGGGCTGCTCAGCGTGCTGTTTGTGGGCTTCCTAAGCGGAGGCATGGTCGGCGCGCTGCTGTACCCCATCCTCGACGGCTGGGCGCTCGCGCCTCCGAGCGTGGGGCTCGCGCTGGCGAGCCTCGGCACCTACTGGGCGACCCACCGCGCCGATGTGCCCTAAAGCACAAGGCCTTCACACGCCCCGAAAAATCCCCAGAGCGGACCCGTGCATCGGGCTCGAAGCACGATAAGCGCGCCAACATGCGCACACTCTCTGTCTTTCGTATGCTCCCGTTGCTCGCCATCGCTTGTACGCCCAAGGTCGCACCGGCGCCCATCCCCGCGCCCGAGCCCCCGCCGCCCGCACCGACGCCCGCCTGGGCGCTGGACGTGCAGTCCGCGATGGATCCGACCGCCAACGCCTGCGAAGACTTCTACCAGTACGCCTGCGGGGGCTGGGTCAAGAGCACGCCGCTCCCCGCCGACAAGCCGGCGTATGGCCGCTCGTTCAACAAGATCTTCGACTCCAACCTCGACACGCTGCACACCGTGCTCGAGGCCGCGGCCAAGGATCCCGGCACCGACCCGGTCGCCCAGAAGATCGGCGCGTACTACGGCAGCTGCATGGACGAAGCGGGCGCCAACGCCGCCGGTCTCGCGCCGATGAAAGACCTGCTGGCGCCCATCGCCAGCGTGAAGGACGTCGCGAGCTTCATGAAGGTCTCCGGTCAGCTTGGGCTCGCGGGCGTGAACGTCCCGGTGCGCGGCGAGATCGACGCCGACTTTACTGACCCGACGGTGCAGATCCTCTTCGTGATGCAAGGCGGCTTGTCCTTGCCCGACCGCGAATACTACCTGAAGACCGACGAGGGCAGCGCCAAGCAGCTCGCGGCGCTCGAAGCCGCGATCACCGCCCAGCTCACCCGCGCTGGCCTCGCCAAGCCGGACGGCCTCGCGAAAGACGTCATCGCGTTCGAGAAGGGCCTCGCGCAGGTGAGCGTGCCCCGCGCAGACCTCGGCGATCCCGAGAAGGTCTACCACCCCGTCGATAAGAAAGGCCTCGTCAAGCACGCGCCCGCGCTCAAGCTCGACGCCTGGCTCGAAGGCTCTGGCATCGCCAGCGCGGACCGCTTCAGCATCGGCACGCCCACCGCGCTCGCCGGCTTTCAGGACGTCGTCAAGAAGGCCAAGCCCGAGACCCTGCGCGCCTACCTGACCTGGCAGAGCATCCACGCCTACGCGGGAGCGCTCGACGCCGCGACCTTCGCCACCGACTTCGAGCTGTACGGCAAGGCGATCAAGGGTCAGCAACAGCCGGAAGACCGCTGGAAGCGCTGCGTGCGCAGCACCGACGGCGCGATGGGTGATCTGCTCGGCAAAGCCTACGTCGACCAGCGCTTTTCGGGCGAGAGCAAGCCCAAGGCGCTGGAGATGATCAAGGGCATCGAAGAGGCCTTCCGCACCGGCCTGCCGGCGCTGTCATGGATGGACGACACCACGCGCACCGCCGCGATCGGCAAGGTCGACGCGATCCTCAACAAGATCGGGTACCCCGACACCCTGCGCACCTACGACACGCTCACCGTGACCGCCAGCACCGCTGGCGGACCCAGCCCCTATGTCGGCAACCTCGCAGCGGCGCGTCGCTACGAGTCCGCGCGCCAGATGGCGAAGATCGGCAAGCCCACGGACCGCACCGAGTGGCTGATGTCGCCGCCTACCGTCAACGCCTACTACAACCCCACGGTCAATGAGATCGTGTTCCCCGCTGGCATCCTGCAGGCGCCGTTCTTCAACAAGGACTTCCCCGCGGCGATGAACTACGGCGCCATCGGCATGGTCATGGGCCACGAGATCACCCACGGCTTCGACGACGACGGCTCCAAGTTTGACGCCCTCGGCCGCATGAAGGCGTGGTGGCCCGAAGACGTACGCGCCCGCTTCGACGAGCGCACCTCCTGCGTCGTCAACCAGTACAACGGCTACGAAGTCGCGCCCGGCCTCAACGTCAACGGGCAGCTGACCCTCGGCGAGAACATCGCGGACCTCGGCGGCGCCCGCTTGTCCTACCGCGCCTACAAAGCGATGCGGGGCACGGTCCCCGAAGCCGGAATGCCGGGCTTGAACGACGACCAGCTGTTCTTCGTCGCCATGGCGCAGAGCTGGTGCGCGGTGTCTTCGCCCGAGTACGAGAAGATGCGCGTGCTCTCCGATCCGCACAGCCCGAACCGCTTCCGCGTCAACGGAACGCTGGCGAACGTCCCCGAGTTCGCGCAGACCTTCGGCTGCGCCGAGGGAGCCCCGATGCACCCGAAAAACGCCTGCGAAGTCTGGTAGTTTGAGATTGCACGGTCGCGCCCCGAACGCTGGGCCGCGACCGCAACCTACGCGTCGGTCCGCTGCAGCAGCGCCGCCATGCTGCGCTCCGCCTCGGCCTTCAACGCATCGATCTGCGCGTCTTCGTTGGCCGGGTCGTACAGCGGCGGCACGATCGGCGGCGCGTAGTAGCCGGTGAGCTTGACCGCCCTTGGGATCAACGTCGGTCCGCGCCCTCGCAGCAACGGCACCGGCCAGTGCGAGCGCCGGTACACGGCGTCGGTGATCCGGCTCGGGTAGACGGTGTAGATGTCGTCGCCGGCTGGGCACGCCGCGCACACGATCGGCGCGCCGGTGCGCAGCGCGAGCCGCGCAAAACCGCGACGGTTCTCCCAGCGAGACTGGCGGCGCTGGTCACGCCCGCGGAGCCCCTCCCACATCCCACCCGGCGCCACGCACAGCACTTGTCCCGCCCGAAGCGCGGCCTCACCCGCGGTAGGCGAAGCCGGGACGATGCCGATGGCGCGGGCCAGATCGCCGAGCGGACCAAGCTGGAAGATGCGGTCGTCTCCCAGCCCGACCGGGATGCGCCCCGTGTGTTCGTAGATCGCCGCGCCGATCAGGAAGCCGTCGTAGGTCGCTAAGGTGTGGTGCACGACGACGAGGCAAGGGCCTTCGCGCGGGATGTGCTCGATGCCTTGCACGGTAAACCGGTGGTAGCGCACCAACGGCTCGAGGAGGCGACGGGCGCGGCGGATAGCGGTGTCGTCGGCGGAGGGGATGGACACGGGGGTTCCCTAACCTAAGGCGATGCAGTCACGGTGAGAGCAGCAGACCGACGATGCCAGCGACAACGATCAGGATCGGCTCCGGAGCCTTCTTGAGCCACGTCATCGCCGCGAGCGTGGCCAGCGCGATCGCGGCGGTGGGAAGGTCGATGATCGCGCGCCTGCCAAGCACGAACGCGGCGCCGGCGATGGCGCCCGAGGCGGCGGCGGTCACCCCGTTCACGAAGCCCTTGATGACGACGTTATGGGCGTACTTACGGAAGTACGGCGCCGGCCCAACCACCAAGAGGTAGCAGGGCAAGAAGGTCGCGAGGGCAGCGACGCATCCGCCGATCGGCCCCGCCGCGAGGTAGCCGATGAACGCAACCGTGATCACCACTGGGCCGGGCGAGATCATCGCGACCGCCACGGCGTCGAGGAATTGGCGCTCGGTGAGCCAGCCGAACTCGTTGACCACGCCCCCGTGCAAAAAAGGCACGATGGCCAGGCCGCTGCCGAACACGAAGGCGCCGGCCTCGGCGAAGTACCAGGCGATCTTCCACAGCACCGAGCCGTCCGCCGGACCGTGCAGACCCGTCAGCAGGAGCGGCCACGGGAACACCATGGCGGCGACCCTCGGCGACGGGGGCCGAGCGGCTATGGCGCCGACGACCCCGCACAGAAGAAAGAGCCAGACCATCTCGGTCTCGGTGATCGCCGTGACGAGCGCCGAGAGCACGAAGATCGCCCACAGCAGCTTCGCCTTCCCCATCGTCGCTTTCGCCAGCTTCCAGGCGCTGCGGGCGATGATGCCGATCACCGCGGCCCCGATGCCGTAGAAGGCTCCCTGCATCCAGCTGATACCGCCGAAGCGCAGGTACGCCGCGGACAGCGCCATCACCATCAGGAAGGACGGCACCACGAAGGCGATGCCGACAACCGTGGCCCCAAGCACGCCGGCCTTGACCCAGCCCAGGTAGATCGCCAGCTGGGCGGCCAGAGGGCCCGGCGCAAGCTGGGCTAGGGCGAGCCCCTCCTTGTAGTCTTCGGTGCTGACCCACTTGCGGTCTTCGACAAGGTCGCGCTGCATGTACCCGACGAGCGCGATGGGGCCGCCGAAGCCCGTCGTGCCGAGCTTCAGGAAGTACAACACGAAGTCCCGAAGCGTGGGAGGCGTGGGACGCGTAGGAGGCGTGGCGGGTTGAGTCATCTGCCGGCCCGCGCACCCGCAGCGTGACCCGCCGTCATCCGCTCCGCGCTACGCGGTCGCGCCCCGCGGCTTTCGCCCGGTAGAGAGCGGTGTCCGCAGCCGCCAACAACGCAGCACGATCAAAGCCGCTACTAATATCGGCGACGCCCGCGCTCATCGTGACCGAAAGCGCAGGGTGCCTGCCACTCCAATCGTGCTGACGCACAGCAGAGAGCAGCCGAACAGTGGCTTCTTCGGCCTGCTGCCCCGATGCACCGGAAAACACGACCACGAACTCCTCGCCCCCGTAGCGCGCTACCACATCGCCATCGCGAAGCTGGCTTTGGAGCAGCTGGCCCACCGCGCGAAGCACGGAGTCGCCTGCCTCATGGGAGTAGAGATCGTTGACCCGCTTGAAGTAGTCAATGTCGAGGATGCAGACGCTCAGCGAGCGCCCGGTAGCAACTGCGTGGGCGAGCGCGGTGTCGATGTGCGCATCCGCAAAACGGCGATTCGGAATGCCGGTGAGCGGGTCGGTGTGCGCGAGGACCTCGAACTCAGCGCCTCGGGCACGCTCGGCCTCGCGCTCCCGCATCAGCTGCTCGTGACGATAGCGCGCTTGCAAAGCTTGGTACTGCATCGTCGCGGCGTCATTGACCAACACGCGGTTCTGCTCAGCGTAGGCCACGTGGTAGTCGAGGGCCTGCGCCAGATCGCCGCGCTCACGGTTGATCTGGTACAGGAGGTGCAGCGCGTCCACCCGCGCACGCACCAGCGCGGTGGCTTGCGCGCCTTCCACCAAGCCGAGGAGCAAGGCCTCAGCCGCAGCACGGTCCTGCAGGTCCCGCAACAGTTGGGCGTAGCAGATCTGCGTCTCGGCGAGGTCGGTGCGCTCGCCCAGCTCTGAGCGGATGCGCATCGCGGCTTCGAACTCCACCTTCGCCGCGGCACGGTCCCCCTCCGCCTGAAAAGCCAAGCCGAGGGTGTGATGCGCCGCCGCGACGACGCGCGGATACCCGCCCGCCACGCCAAGCTGTTGCGCCAGCACGCTCTGACGGATGCCCTCGGCTGGGCGTCCGGCCTCCACCAGCACCATGCCGAGGTTGACCAACTGAATGGCGCGACCAAGGCTCGCATCGTCGTCCGGAAAGCGCGCGAGCGCCGCCACGAGGACTTCTTCTGCACGCTCAAACTGGCGTAGCTCCCGATGGGCACGCCCGAGGTTGTTCGACACGACGCCGTAGATATCGTCATCGACGTTGTGGTCGACCCGATCGAGCGCGAGTTGGAATTGCTCGATCGCGCCCGGGTAATCGCCTAACTGTGCGAACAGCGTGCCGGCGATGTTGTGGGTGGCAGCCGACCGAAACAGCAACGCAGCATCGACGCGCTCCCAAAGCTGCATGGCCTCAAAGATCAACGCCAAACCGCGAGCGAGGTCACCGCCGCGCTGCACACGCGTGGCACGGAGCGTGAGCACACGCGCACCTTGCGCCGGCCCCAGAGCCGCCGCTTGGGCCTTCTCAATGGCCGCGTCTGCCCCGTCGAGATCCGACAAAGCCAGACTCCCGGAGGCCTGCACGTGCATGGCGTCAAAGTAGCCATCGGCATCCTTCTGTGCCGAAGCCAGCGCCGCAGCCTCCAAAGCGACCGCGACTGCCCGCACGGGGAAGTGAAACAGCAACGCACGCGCGAGATCAAGCAGCGCCGGAAGGTACTCAGGGTCAGAGGAGCTCATCCTCGACACGCGCTGTTCGGCTGAGCGTATGCGTTGCATCCCGGCTCCCATATCTGCACGGGATCGGGGAGGCACAAAAATATCGTCACTGATCGTCTCCAACAGTTTCCCTAAGATCATCTCTCATACCGTTTCCAAACGCAGCTCGTAGCTACGTACACGCTCACCGATCCGGCGGTTCGGTACGCTCAAGGTAGCCGAGCGCCTCGAGCGCCGAGGTCATCTCAGGGTCGGGGCTGGCACTATGGCCAGCCGACATCGCAGCGCCCTCAAGCCTCGCCTGTTCGTCAGGCTCAATCGGCATCGGCGCCCGGTCGCGAGGATCGGCAGATGGACTGTAGCCGGCGGGTTCAGCCCATCGGGTCCAAGCGATCGTACGTGCCGGCAGTCGAATCGCCACGCCAGCGATAGGCCCCAGCGGATGTTCTTTTTGAGCGCCAAAGAAGCCCTCAGCGTAGGCGACGGTCAGCACCGGGGCCGAAGGGATCGGCCCAAGCAGACCACGGTACGACGGAACCTCGCCGCTGGGCTGGTCCAGCCCCGCAAGAGCGCGCAGGGTGGGCGCGATCGCCTGGAGCGAAACCGGTGTGTCCACCCACTCGGGAGCCAAGTCGGGCGCCCGTACCGCAAGAACGGTGTGGACGTCGGGGGCAAATGGCAAACGACCATGGGAGAAAACGTACCCGTGCTCATCGAGGCTTTCGCCGTGGTCGCCGGCGATAATCACGGATGCCTCCGGGGGGATTCGTTCAAGCACCATCCGGACGAGCGCATCCAGATCCTGCAGCGACGCCCGGTACAGGAGCTTACCGCGCTCTACCTCGGCTTCCGGCCATTTCGTGTCCGAAGGGTTCATCTGCCGCCCGATCCCGGTTTCGGGGAGCGGCGTGACATCCTCAAGGCCGATGGCCGCACCCGCTGCGGCGCTGGGCGCATAGGGCCAGTGGGCGTCGTAGAGGTGAATCCAGGTGAAGCTGCCCGCCGGGAAGCTGGTGATTAGCGCGAGCGTCGCAGCACCCGCACGGTTTTCGGCAGTACCGGCGTGGCTGAGCACACCGCCCCAGTTCAAGAATGCAAACGCGCGCGCGTAGCGGTGGTCAAAAGTGGAATCGTAGCTGTCAAAACCCCGCGCCAACCCCAGCGACCCATCGAGCACGGCAGCGGACACTACGGCGCGCGTGTACCAGCCGGCAGCCTGAAGCTCTTCGGGGACCCAAGGCAGACTGATAGGGACATTTTGACCGTTGACGGTCACCTTATGCTGTTCGACGCCGAGCCCGGTGAGCATCGTCGTGTGCGATGGCTCGGTCAACGCGATCGGAGCGTAAGCGTGACGAAACACCCGCGCCGTCTTGAAGAACGCGTCGAGGTTCGGCGTGTGCGCCGTATCCACGTCCCCCCCGAAGCCGACGAGGTGGTCGGCACGGAGCGTGTCCAGCGTAAGCAACACGATGGGAGGCTGGTGGATGGCAGGCCGCTCGGCTCCCACCGCGCCAAGATGTTTCGCGGCGAACAATCCGAAGCCAAACAACGCCAAAAGCACGGTGACCACGCCATGCAAGCGGCTCCGCAGCGCCAACACCGCAACTATGGCACAGGCGAGCAGCAGGTAGACCGCGATGTGGTCCACGTGAGGCCTGAGCTTGCCCGTTACCGGGAGCCAGTAGGACACCTGTAAAATCACGACTGGCAGAAGCGCTGCGGCGACGGGCCGCACGCGCAGGGCCCAAACCGATAGCGCGACCACAACCGCCACCAAGCCCAGAGCTGCCGCGACGACCCCGGCCTCCTGAGCAGTAACCGACACCCCGGCCACTACAGGCCATGTCCACACCGACAACGCCGCGCCACCCGCAGCGAACACACCCGTGCCAACCGCACCACGGAGGGTCCGCGGTACGGTACTCACAACACGGATAGCGATTTTAGTCTCGGGAGAAATCACATTCGGCGGACGAAGTGTACCCCGATTGGGTCAAACGCCAAACGCCGGTGATGTCGTCCCCGTCCATCTCGCCCTTGAAGGTGGTGGGCACCGAATAACCGGACACCGTCAACATGAAATCCATGTCGATCTCGGTACCATCCCGCGTGCCGTCTCCCTGCATGAAAAGCGTCTGACCGCTGAAGGTGAGTGTGAGATCCCCCTTCAGATCTCCACCTTGATCATCCGAGATATCCAACACCCCCTCGGCAGCTTGTCCATTGGCGATGCAGGTACCCTCCCAATTATCTTCGGCAGACAGAAAGAGACCACAGCCGGTGAACGCCAGCAAAGGGGCGAGCATAAAAGCAAACATGAAAACCTCACCTTTTCCACCCCAATAACCGATAGATTGCAACTCGCAAGCGAGTTATTTCGCCAGTTTCAGCTTAATGGACCCCACGCAAACCGCGGCCAAGGACGCGGTCAGCGCTCAGGCACCCCTTCCCGATCAAACGGCGCCTGCTCCACCCCGCGCTCGCTGACCCACGCGGTCACCAGCTCGGCCGGCGTGACGTCGAACGCGGGGTTCCACGCCGACACCGTCCCCGAGCGGTAGATCGGGGCATCCAGCGCCGCGACCTCGCGCGGGTCACGCTCCTCGATCGGGATGCACGCCCCGTCCGCGCAGGCCACATCGAGGCTGGAGCGCGGCATCGCGACGTAGAACGGCACCCCGTAGTGCCGCGCGAGCACGGCGAGGTTCAACGTGCCAAGCTTGTTCGCGAAGTCGCCGTTCCGGGCCACGCGGTCACAGCCCACGACCACCGCCTGCACCCGCCCGGACGCCAGCACGCTCGCGGCGGCGCCGTCGGCGATCAGCGTGCAGGGGATGCCGTCGTAGGCGCACTCGTAGGTGGTGAGGCGCGCGCCCTGCAGCCACGGCCGGGTCTCGCACGCCCACACATGCACCGCGCGCCCGAGCGCCCGAGCGCTGCGGACCATCCCAAGCGCCGTTCCGTGCCCACCGGTCGCGAGCGCGCCGGTGTTGCACACGGTCAGCACGCCCCCATCGAGCAACGGCGCCCCGTGCGCGCCCAACGCGCGGTTGATGCGCACATCGTCGGCGTGCAGCGCGATCGCGGCGGCTTCGATGTCCGGCGCGCTGCGCACCCGCGCGACCGCCCAGCGCAGGTTCACCGCGGTGGGGCGCGCGTCAGTCAACAACGCCGCCGCAACATCCAGATCCGCGCCGCTCCGCGCCGCCAGCGCGAGCCCGTAGGCCGCGGCGATCGACAGCGCCGGCGCACCACGAACCACCATCGCGCGGATCGCGTCCGCGACAGCCGCGGCGTCGGTGCACGCCAGCCAGCGGGTCTCCGCCGGTAGCGCGCGTTGGTCCAACAGGTACAGCACGCCAGGTTCGTAGCGGATCGCGGACACCATCGGCGCACCTCCAAGCGAGCGGTCTATGTTCCTCACGGCTCGAGCGCACCCGACTGGATCATCGCGTAGATCGGGTCACCTGGACAGGAGGTGTACTCGCCGCACAGCGGGAACACGTCCCGATGTCCGTTGATCTCCAGAAAGTTGGTGTTTCCCGCGGCCAAAGCGGCGTCCCGGATGCGGAGGATCGCAGCCCGCGCGCCCTCGACCTGCGCGGCGGTAGGCGGCGTTTCGGGGGTGACCGTCGGGATGACAAGGGTGTAACCTGGATAGTTCGCGTCGGGACAGCCGCTCGCGGCGTTGCGGATGTCGTGACCGCGGATCTCCCACTCGTCGCCATCCGGCGAGATGTAGCTGTTGTACCCAGCGGAAACGCCGTCATTCGTGTAGTAGGAGTATTCTTGGACGTTCCGGATGCGGTCGATGGCGTCGGCGTCTTGGTAGACGTCGTCGTCGCCGTCGAGGTCTTCCGCCACCCCGTTGTAGTGGATGGTGACGAACTCCAACCAGTCCAAGCGCATCTCGGGCCCCTCGACCGGGAGCGCGCTGGTTTGCCATTCCTCGCGGGGATGCACGGTAAACGGGCCGTAGCCATCGATGACCTCGATGCTCGCCATCGGCGTGGGCTCCCCGACCAAGCGCACCCATTCGTCCACCAGCTGCCACTGCCAGGGATGCGCGCCGTTGACCAGCGGCGCCGTGCCGGTCCAGCGCACGCGCACGGCCGTAGCGGGGGGAACGTCGCCGGGGAGCAGCACCCGCGGGCGCCCCCAGGTGTCCATCACCGTTCGACTCGTAGAGCCCAGCTTCATGCCCGACGCCGCGTCCTCGGACTCGGCGGCTATCCACGTCGCACCCTCACAGTTCGCGAACACCAGCTCGCCGACGACCGCGGTCCCCGAGCTGACCGGGCCCGCCGGCACCGACTGTGACAGCAGCTTGGCGCCAGGATCTCCGGCCGCACAACCCGAATAGGGCGCCAGATCGCCGGCCCAAACCAGCCCGGTGTCGACCGGGGACGAAGTGTCTGGCGAGGTGTCTGGCGCCGAATCACCGACTGGCGCGCTGTCCGGCAGAGCAGGCTTCTGTACGCGCCGGGCGTCCTCCGACGAGGTGCAGGCGATCAGCGCGAGGGCGACGACGAAGAGCGGCATGGCGGTTCCTGAGGCGCGAATCATACACCAGCGGAGGCTGTGTTGTGCGTGTGCTTGGGATTGTGCCGCGTGGTAGGATCCGCGCATGATGCTCGCATTTCTGATTTCCTGCTCTACGGACTTCAACCATGACCCGCAGGATCCGTACCGCAAGAAGGATGACACCGCCTCCGACAGCGCCAGCGACGCCGACACAGACGCGGACTCCGACGCGGACTCCGACGCGGACTCTGACGCAGACTCCGATACCGACACCGGTCCCAGTGATCCCTGCGCTCCGCTGAGCCCCGCGGGGTCCGCGGCGGACAACCGCGCCGCGATCCAGAATTGCCTGAACGGCTCCGGCTACGCGGTGCTTGCCGCCGGCGTCTACCCCATCGACAGCTTGTTGGACGTCCCCGCGGGCTCCACCCTGTCGGGCGCTGACCGAACCGCGACGATCCAAGCCTCCGGCAACGTCGGAAACGGCCTGTTGTACCTACGCGCCGGCGCCACGGTGCGCGGCCTCGTGCTCGACGCCAACCAATCCGTCAACGACGACAATGGCGCTGTGGTGCACATCCTCGGCTCGAACGTCACCGTCGATGATTGTTGGATCGGCAACGTCAACGGGCACGTGCGCGGACTCGGGCTCGCGGGGGTGTACTTCATGGACGACAGCGCTTCTGGAAGCGTCGTTGAAAACTCCGACATCACCAATCTTTTCTACGGGGTGATCTTCCGCGCCGGCCTCGACGCGTCGGAGGTCAACACCGTGCAGTCGTCCACCATCCACGACACGGCCTGTGATGGCGTCACGTTCGCGGGCTACGGCGAGCTCGTCGGCAGCACGCTCTACCACCACGGCTATGACTGCGAGAACGGGCCGCTCCCCGGCGCCAGCGTCTACGGGCTCAACAACCTCGTCGGCGCGCGCATCGACAGCAACGAGATGTACGACGACTGCGGCAACGTCATCGACCTCGACACCGTCTGGAACTTCGAGATCACCAACAACATCATCCGGGATCCGGGGTACACTTGGGGCGGCTACGTCCCCTACTGCAACGGCAGCGCGCTGATGATGATCGACTCGGCGTTCAACACCGTCTCCGGCAACACCATCAGCTCCGACGGACGCACCAACAACCGCCTCGGCGACACCTACGGGCCCGACGTGTACCGTCGGAGCTCCAGCGCGGCTGCATACTCGGACCTCTCGCCCGGCGGCGACGCGATCATCGCGTTCCAGCTCCTGCAGCGCTCGGGTAGCCAAGGCACCGCCGTCTACAACGTGGTGGACGACAATGAGCTGCGCGCTGGCTGCAGCTCCGGCTGCACCGGCATCGGCTACTTCACCTCGCGCGGCACCGGACAAGACGCCTCAGAGACGTGGTCGACGGCGTCCTCCAACTACTTCTCCGGCAACAACCCCTATGGCAGCGACCTCGGCTCGGTGCGTTGCGGCCTGAACTGGTACGCGTGGGACGACACCTGCGACGGCACCTTCCCGTCGGGCGCCTGCAACGGGGACGACCACCAACACACCGGCTTCCTCCGCAACGACGACTGCGCGCAGTACTGACCGTGACACGCTGCGCTCGTTGGAGCGGCCTCATCACCCTGGCGTTGTCCCTGCAATCCTGCGGATCCTCGCCCGCCCCCGAGGGAGCCGCGCCCGGCGTAGCGGCGTTTGCACCGGCTCCGACCGCTCCCAAAGCCAGCGTCGACTTGATGACCACGCCGCCACTTGCGCCCGCGCCGCCGCACGCTGTTCCGCAAGCCGCTCCACCACCCGAGAGCGCGCCCCCAGCCGCTCCACCACCCGAGAGCGCGCCGCCACGAAAACGCGTCAAAACGCCCGATGCAGAGCCAGAGCCCCCCGTCGAAGCCGACCCCGGCCGCGCCTTTCCCTTACCCCCGCCCGACCCACGCTGTCCGCCTGACCGCCCCTATTGCGGCTGCCAGGGCATCGAACAAGCGCAAGGCGAGCCCCCGCCGTGCTTGTGTTGGACCGCCGAGATGGAGCGCACCTGCAGGACAGATCCACCGTCCTGACGGCTTCAGTTCAGCGACTGGGCCAGCAATAGCTTCTGGAACTCATCGGCCGGCATCGGCCTTCCGAACAGGTAGCCCTGCGCAAAGTCGCAGCCGGCCTCCATCAGCAGATCGCGCTCGACCACCGTCTCTACGCCCTCCGCGACCACGCGCATGCCCAAGTCATGCGACATCCGAATGATCGAACGGCAAAGCGCGAGGTTGCGGCTTCCCGGCTCCAGGTTCGCGACGAACGAGCGATCGATCTTGACGATGTCGATCGGGTAGCGCTGCAAGTAGGCCAGCGCCGAGTAGCCGGTGCCGAAATCGTCGAGCGAGATGCTGATGCCCGCCGCATGGACAGCGTCCAGCTCATCGGCGACGGCCTTGCCTTTGTCGAGCAATAGGCCCTCGGTGATCTCCAGCGCGATGCTGTCGCCCGGCAGGCCCAACGCACGCAGCTGGTCGCTCCAGGAGGTGCCGCTGGCGTTCGCGCTCCCGATCACGCCAAGGGAGCCGCGGGCGCCGGTGCTGACAAACTGCGCCGGGGAGCGGTTGACGCTGATCTGAATCCCAGAGTGACCGAGCTTCCGCAGCTGCTGCACGTGCGAGGCCGCCTCAAGCAGCACCCAATCGCCGAGCTCGTGGATGAGCCCGCTGGCCTCCGCGATGGGAATGAAGACGGCCGGGCTGACCATGCCGAGCTCGGGGTGCTTCCAGCGCACCAGGGCTTCCGCCTTGCAAATCCGCTGGGTGGCCATCTCGACGATCGGCTGGTAATGCACCGCCAACTGTCCGACGCGCAGCGCGATGCGCAGATCCTGGGTCAGTCGCAGCCGCTGCTCCGCCTCGACTTGCAGGGATGACGTGTAGTAGACCGCCCGGTTGCCACCGGCCGCTTTCGCGACGTGCAGCGCCTGGTCGGCGCGCTGAATCAGCGCATCGCGGGTGGAGCCATCTTCCGGAAACATCGCGATGCCGATGCTCGCGGTCATCGCGATGTGCCCGGACGCCAGCGTGTAGCCCTGCCCCAGCTCGGCGAGCACCTCGGCCGCCACGCGATCCACGGAGGTCCGGTCCGACACGTCGGAGAGCACGATGGTGAACACATCGGCGCCGAACCGAGCCAGCGTGTCAGAGGCCCGAACGCAGCGCCGGATGCGGCGCACTGCGTCCAACAGCAGGGCGTCTCCCTGATCGTGGCCGAGGGTCTCGTTCACCTGCTTGAAGTGATCGATGTCGACGAACAACACCGCGAGCGTCGTGCGTTTGCGCTCGGTGAGCTTGAGCGCCTCCAACAGACGATCGCTGAGCAGGCGTCGGTTGGGCAAGCCGGTCAGCGCATCGTAGAACGCCGCTTGCAAAGTCGCTTCGGACTGCGCACGCTGGTCAGCCAAGATCGCGTCATGGCGTACGCGGGCGCCCATCAGCACCGCGGTGATCGCCACGGCCACGAACGCCGGGCTCCACTCCCGGATGACCCGGTCCTGCTCATGAAACACGTACACCGAGGCGAACGTGAGCAAGGTAGTGAAGACGCTGAACCGCAGCGAAGTCAGCATGAACGCCAAGATGGGTCCCAGCCAAACGACCTGCGGCAGGCTGTTGGCGTAGCCGTAGCCGGGGGAGACCGCGACGATCAGCACGGACACGCAGGCGGTGACCACGTTCACGCCGATGCGTGACCCGCTGTGGTACAGCTCTGCGAGCATAAACATGCACACGCTGGTGCCCACTCCCGCCAACAGCGACCGCTCCCATGAAAACTGCGGCCCACCTAAGGGCAGATGCACCAGCCCCATCCCCACGGACAGCGCAACCGCCGAGAACACCGAAGTCGTAATCCCGACGGCGATCAGCATCCGCCACACGATGTCCGCGCGTCGCCGCGAGTCTGCTCCGGCGGAGGCCCGAGCTGTGGATGTGAAAGCGGCCATGCGGACCCAGCATAACCCTAGACCGCCGCGAAGCGCGCTACGGGGATCTTCAATATTTCCGACAGACTCGTTCACACGATTCGGTGATCGAACGGGACAGGGATAGGAAGCGCACACTTCACACAGGCCGCTCCATGATCGACGCTGACGAGATCCTTGACCTGACCGGGGTTCCGTGCCCCCGAAACTCGGCCCGCGCCCTGCTGCGCTTGGAGATGATGGACAGCGGGCAAATCCTGCGTCTGACCATCGACGACGGCGAGCCGATCGAGAACGTCCCCAACTCCCTCGAGGTCGAAGGGCACATCATCGCCGAGCAAGAGCAGCTGCGGGACACGCGCTGGGTGCTGTCGGTTCGCGTCGGGTAGAGCGGCTCGGGCTCGACCTACGGAGCCTCGAAGATCTCGGCGACGGCGTGGCCTTCTACGGTCGCGGGGATCGGCTGCCCCATCGCCCTTAAGATCGTCGGCAGCTGATCGATCGCGTGGATCGGATCTTGGATGCGGTGTCCGGCGCGGATGCCCGGCCCCACGACGACGAACGGGGTCCACAAGCCCGGCGTTTTGTCCGGGGACACCGCCTGCTTGTAGCCAGTAACCTTCGGATCTCCGAACACCACGCGGTCCGGCGTCAGCTCTTCGGTCCAGCCGAAGCCCGCGCGGTTGGACACGACGAGATCTCCGACCCGCGCCTCGGGAAGATCCAAGTCCGTATCGGCGTCCTCCCAGCGGGTGATGCGATCCACCGGGGCGTCGCCGCCGTCGCGGAGGCTCTGCAGCGCGGCGATGACCTCGCTGCGGAGCGCCTCGTAGGCGGGCCCGCTCGCGCGGTGCCAATCCCCGCCCAGGCCGTCGGGCGCGATGTACACGTGGTAGGCGTTCAAGAACACGACCTTCGAGCGTGCCCAATCCACGACGGGCGCGCCGGTGGTGGGGTCGGTCGTGGCCGTCAGCCAGCCCCGCTCCGCGAACAGGTTGTTCAGCCGCACCGAGCGGTTGAGCGGGATCGCGCCGTGGTCCGAGCTCAACACGATCAGCGTGTCCGGCCCGGTGTCCGCGACCGCGCGGCCGATCGCGTCGTCGATCGCGGTGTACATCGTCATGACCTCGTCCCAAAGCGCGGCGCGCTCGGTGTCGCCGACCTCGCCGTAGTGAAGGCTCGCGGGGTCCAGAAACCCCATCCACCACCGGCTTGTGAGCATCTGGTTCGGCGTGTAGATGCAGTGTACAAAAACATCCGGTTTGTATCTTGTATACACCGCGTCGACCGCCGCGCCGTGCCACTGCAACGACTGTTGCGCCTCGGACAAAAACGCCGCTTTATCCTCGGGGTAGTAGACCAACTGCGCAGGATAGCTGTCCACAAAATCCACCATCGGGCCCACGTCCGTGCGCAGCGCGTCGGACACCTCGGGCGGATCGGTGGTGAGGCGGTTCAGGCCGTCGAACAACACCCGGATGCGAAAGAATCCGTCGGCGCCGACGCGGATCACCTCGACGCGCTGGTTGGTCGCGACGTCGAGCCCCTTCCAACGGGCGGTGGCCGGGAGCCAGCGGCTCCACTCCCCGGCGCGCAGCGTCGCGAGCACCGTCGCGCGGTCCCGAGAGAGCGCTACGCGGTCATACCCAACGACGCCGTCGCCGGGCGGATCGATCAGCAGCCCGAACAAGGGCGCGCCGCCGTCGGTGAGATCGACCTCGAGCGGCGGGCGCTCGGACGGCGGGCCGGATGACCACGCAGCCGCCGAAGACGCCGAGGACGCCGAAGACGCCGAAACGAAGCGGGTGAGCTCCTCACCCACGAGGAACAGCCGTGCGCTCCGCGCCAACGCCCGCTGACGATCGGCCGAGGCGCTCTCGAAGATCACCGGCGGCAGCTCAGGACCCCAACCGCCCCAGCGCCCGCGCACGGTCACGCCCCCCGGCCCCAGCTCCGGCGGCGTAGAGCCGGGCACCGACAGCAAAAATACGCTCTTGCCGGCATCTTCCATCAGCGACCAGATCGCCGGGACCTTTCGCGCCGTGGAGCTGAACCCCGACACCGCGGGCCGATCCAGCGGGTGTCCATCGACGTGCATCGGCCCATCCGCCACGCCGTGCACGCGCGGGGTGGAGCCCGTGAGCAACGTCGCGAAATTCGCAGGGGTGTGGGAGGGGAAAGCGGGGATCGAGTATCCGTAGGACCCGCGCTTCAGCAAGGCCTGGAGGTGCGGCATCTTGCCCTCCTCGGCCCACTGAAAGACGTTGAACGTCGTCGGGTCGGCCCGGAAACCATCGGGGATGAACCAGTGCAGTCCGTTGGCGGCCGGAGGTTCAGGCTGCGAGCAGCCGCCCCCGAGGAGCGTTAGCAGCGCGGCGCCGATCAGACCAGCGCCCAGAAGGCCAGCGGCCCGCAGGCCCGGGACCCGCAGGCTCATCCCGGGGTCCAGTGAAACGACCGCAGCGCGTCTGGCCCGTGCGGCGCCGCTTCGCCCGCTTTGGGCTCAAAATACTCGAGCCGTACCAGCGCCCGATGCGCGAGGTCGTAGTACGCCGCAACGGTCGCGCGAAACTGCACAAGATCCTCGGCGCAACCGCCGAAGGCATAGCGATCGTTGGCGTAGAGTCCCAGCAAAAACACCGCCGACCCGCGCGGCTCGATGTCCACCGGGTGCAGCGCGTCTGGGCATTGCAGCGTGTTGGACAGCGCGCCCGGGTACGGCACTTGATGGTCCTCAAACAAGTTGAGGATCAGCGCCTTCTCTTCGGTGGCCAAGGCCGTGCTCTCCGCGGCGCCCAGGTCGGAGGTCACGCGCACGCGGAGGCGATCCGCCCCGATGGACCAGGTGCCTTCGGCCAGCACACCATCGGCCGCGCTGATCCGCACCGGCGCCGTCGGACCGGGCACGACCATCGCCGCGCCCACCGTCTGAAGCTGACTGGCGAGCGGATCGGCCGCACCGCCGCCGTTCCAGAGCCACACGAGCACGCCTCCGGCCAACACCGCAGTCAGCATCAGGAAGATCGTCAATCGCTCGACCACGCCAGCCACTCTCCTGCACACCGAAAGGGGCGTGCGTCCTGGGTATCCCACCACGCGGCTCCGCGGCCGGGTGCCCGCTACCGCTCGATCAGCAGGTTCTCCATCACCAGACAGTCCATGCCGGACTCCTCGTAGCAGCGCAGCGCCTCGGCGGGCGTGCGTACGATGGGCTCGTCCTCGTTGAACGAGGTGTTCAGCACCATCGGCAACCCGGTGCGCGCATGAAACGCCGCCACGAGGTCATAGTAAATCCCGTTCTCCTCGCGCGTCAGCGTCTGGATCCGCGAGGTCTGGTTGGCGTGCGTGACCGCCGGGATGCGGCCTTGCTTATCGACCCGCAGGCGCCCGACCTCGAGCATGAACGGGCTGTCGCCGATGCCTTCAAACCAGTCTTCGACGTGCTCGCGCAGCACGCTCGCGGCGAACGGCCGGTAGGGCTCGCGGTGCTTGATGACGAGGTTCAGCCGCTCTTTGACGTCGGGCGAGCCCGGATGCGCGAGGATGCTACGGTTTCCGAGCGCGCGCGGCCCGAACTCCATGCGCCCCTGGAACCACCCGACGACCTTGCCCGCCGCGAGCCGATCGGCGATCTCGTCGACCAACGCGGCGGGATCGACGGTGCGGTACTTCGTGCGCTTGTTGCGCAGCACGACCTCGATCTGACGGGTCGTGTACTGACCGCCGAGCGCGCAGGAGCGCAGCGGCGCCGCGCGAGGGACGCCGAGCATGGTGTGGCTGACGTAGGCGGCCGCGCCGAGCGCCGCGCCGGCGTCTCCGGCGGAGGGCTGGATGAAGACGTCCCGGAAGGGCGTCTCGTTGCGGATGCGGCTGTTGGCGGTGACGTTCAAGAACACGCCGCCGGCGAGGCACAAGTACTCCTCGCCCGTCTGCTTGTGCACGTGCCGCGCCATCTTCAGCAGGATCTCTTCAGTGATCCGCTGCAAGCTGCACGCGATCGCCCGGTGGCGATCATCGAGCTCGGCGTTTTCCTGCCGGGCCGGTCCAAACAGCGCTTCAAAGCGCCGGTTGTGCATCTTGTCTCCGCGATTGAACGCGAAGTAGTCAAGGTTCAAGCTGAAGCTGCCGTCGTCGCGAATGTCGACGATGCGCCGGAACTGATCGAGGTAGGTCGGCTCGCCCAGCTCAGCGAGCGCCATCACCTTGCCCTCGCCCGAGAACACGCGGTATCCGAGGTAGGCGGTCACGATGGAGTACAGCAAACCCAAGGAGTGCGGGTAGTGCAGCTCTTTCCGCAGCGTGATGGAGCTGCCTTCGGCCACGCCCCAAGACGCGCAGGCGTATTCACCGACGCCGTCGACGGTCAGGAACGCGGCGCGCGGGAACGGCGACGCGAAAAAGCTCGATGAAGCATGGGAGAGGTGGTGCTTCACGAACCACAACGGCTTCTTGAAGCGCAGCTCCTCTTCGACGTAGTACGGCACCGCGAGCCGATCTTTGAGCCACAGCGGCACGGTGTCGATGAAGTTGCGCAGCGTGAACGGATAGCCGAGGATGTGGCTCAACATCGACCGTTCAAACTTCAGAAACATCTTCTCGTAGAACGCTACTTCGTCGACGTCGTAGATGGTGATGCCCGCTTCCTGAAAGCAGTAGTTCACCGCTTGGATCGGAAACACCGGGCTGTACTTATCCCGGTTGAACCTTTCTTCTTGAGCAGCCGCGACCACCACGCCGTCCTTCAACAGCACCGCGCAGGAGTCATGGTAGTAGCAGGACAACCCAAGGACGTACATCGACCCTCAAACCCCGGCGTAGATGAAGGTGATAACAACGGTTGGTCCTACATAGTAGACCAGCGCCGACACCGCCACCAGCACAAAGAGCAGCGGCGCCATGAAGAAGAGCTTGTGCTCGCGCACCATCTCCGTCATCTCGCCGAACATGCGGAACATGTAGAGGAACTTCTTCATCGGCGCGCCTTCAAATCTGCTTGTGGAGGCGCACGGGATCGGGCTCGTAGCCTTCGGCGTCACGCCAGAATGAACCGCCGGACTCTACCGCCGCGTCCAACTTCAGCACCCGCCGGAAAAACAAGACGCATCCAAGGCGGGTGAGGCCCACGCCGAGCACGTACACAAAGAACAGCAGCACCGCCACGACGATCGGCTGGAGGAAGGCGATCAGCCGCGCGGTCCAGTCCTGCACGCGCTCAAGCGCGCGCTCCAAAGGCGCCGGCAACGCGGGCAGCTGCATCAGACCATGCCTCGCGAGTCCAGCTTCGCGAGGATGTCCCCGAGCACTTCCTCGCCGTAGTCCATCTTCAGATGCTCGAGCGCTTCTTCGCGGGTGACCACGCCGAGGCGGATCATGTTGCTCATCTCAATGTGGTAGTGCGAATAGCCGAAGTTCTTGACTGCCAGCTTGGAAGCTACAAAGTTGAGGTCGCAGTTGGTCGACTTCTTGGGGTAGGAGCGCTCGGGGTAGTCCCAGCCCAGCTTCTCCTGAATCACCGGCACGTACTCTTCCGGGCCGCCCGGCACGAACCAGTGCGGCGACAAGACCACGGCTTTGCTCTTGTACTTGGTCTTCGCGGTCTGCATGACGTCGGCCATGCTCATCGGGAAGTCCTTGTACTTGGGGTCGGTCTTGACGTGCTTCTCCATGAAGTCTTTGGTGGCCGCGGTCATCGCCTTGAACTCGTCGGGGTTCTGATCGCAGGCGCACTTGGACAACACCGAGCGGGAGCTGCCGGTGGTCTGGCCTTTGGTCCAGCCGGAGATGATGATCGGCACGTTGAACTGTGCGGCGATCTCGTAGGTTTTGAGCATGTACCACAGCGAACAGATGCCGCAGATGACCACCTTGGAGCGGGTCTGAACGATCTTGCGGAACATGTCCTTCATGAACGGCGTCTGGAAGTAGATCCAGTCCACCTTCAGCTTGTCTACGGTCTTCTGCGCGGAGGCGAGGTGTTCTTCGGGCACAAAGCCCTGATTGAAGGTGAACACCAAGGGGTTGAGCTTGTATTTTTCCTTGACGTAGTACAGCGCGGCGGTGCTGTCCTTGCCGCCCGACAGCATACACAAGCAGTCATACTCCTGCTTGCCCCGATGCTTGTCGAGGATCTTCAAGAAGTCGGTCTCGAGCAGGCCGCGGTCGTCGGAGGCCGCCGCGCGCTCTTCGGCTTCGAAGTTGCGGCAGATGTTGCACACGCCCTCGGCGTCGAGGAGGATGTCCGGCGGCGCGTGAGGGAGCACGCAACGCACGCAGATCGGAGCGGTCATCGGATGTCCTTTTGGGTGAGGTCCAGCTCGCCGAGGATGCCGTCGAGCAGCTTGTCGCTGAAGTTCATGTCGAGGTTCTTCAGCGCCTCGTCGCGGCTCATCACGCCTTCGCGCACGAGCTTGCTCATCTCCACATGGTAGTGCGTGTACCCAAAGTCGCGCATGGAGTTGTGCACCGAGATGAAGTTCAGCGAGCAGTTCGTAGACTTGCGCGGGTAGCTCTCCGCCGGGTACCGCCAATCCACGTTGTCCTGGATCATCTTCACGTATTCATCGGGACCGTACGGCAGGAACCAATGCGGCGAGAGCACCATCGCTTTGTTGCCGCTGCGCTTGACCTGCTTGAGCAGCTCGTCCATCGAGCGCGGGAAGCCCTTGTACTGCGGCATGTCCCCGACCTGCTCGTCGAGGAACTTCTGAGTCTCCGCGGCCATGGCTTTGTACTCGGGCTGGTGCACGTTGCACCCGCACGCCGACATCACCTCTTGCTTCACCGACTGGCCTTTGGTCCAGCCGGCGATGATCATCGGCGCTTCGACCCGCGCCGCCATCTCGTACGCGAGCTTGATGTACCAGATCGAGCACGGGTGGCAGATGACCGCCTTGGACTTGGACCGGATCAGCCGCTTGAACATGTCCTTCATGAAGTTGGTCTTGAAGAACATGAAGTCGATGTCGAGCTTTTCGACGGCGCGCTTGACGTTGTCGATGGCGTCGCTCTGCTCGAAGCCGTGGTCGAAGGTGAACGCCAACGGGTTCATCTTGTAGCGGGTCTTCATGAAATACAGCGCGGCGGTGCTGTCTTTTCCGCCGCTGCACATCACCAGACAGTCGTACTTCTGCTTGCCACGGTGCTTGTCGAGGATGCGGATGAAGTCCGACTCCAGCAGCAAGGGCGTACGCTCCTGCTTGTTGTAGTCCTGACAGATGTTGCAGACGCCCTGCGCATCGAGCACGATGTGCGGGCGGATCTCGGGGAGCACGCAGGTGGCGCAGATGCGGCTGCCGGTCATCGAGATCGTAGCGCCGCCAGTAGACTCTAAGGACACGGAGCGACCCCCTTGATGATGGTGGTGAGTGCGTGGAGGAGCGTATCCACGTCGCCTACAGTGGTCGATCGGCCAAAGGAGACGCGCAGCGCCTCGTTCGCCTCGGCGGGCGACAGCCCCATCGCGATCAGGACCCCGCTGGGCGTGAGCAGCGTGGAGTGGCAAGCGGAGCTTGCCGACACGAGAATCCCGCGACGATCGAGCTCTAAAAACAGCGCTTTTCCAGACTGACCGGGAACGGCGAAGTTGCTGATCATCGGCACCCGCGGCGCGTCGGCCCCGTGGATGCGCACGTTGGGGAACAAGGCGCGCAGCTCACGTTCAAAGTGTTGTTGCAACCCCGTGATGCGCTCGACGTCGGCGGGGGTGTAGCGCAGCACGGCTTCGCCAAAACCGGCGATCGCGGGTGCGTTCAAGGTCCCGCCGCGGACGCCGCGCTCGTGGCCCCCGCCGTGGAGCAAAGGAACCAGCGATACGCCCTCGCGCGCATACAAAACCCCTACGCCTTTGGGCCCGTGGAGCTTGTGGCCGCTCGCGGTCAGCAGGTCGATGTGCATCGCCGCCACGTTCAGCGGCGCCTTCTGAAACCCCTGCGAGGCGTCGACGTGGAACAGCACCTCCGCAGCCCTGCAGATGCGACCGATCTCAGCGACCGGATGCAGCACGCCGGTCTCGTTGTTCACGTGCTGCACCGAGACCAGCACGGTGTCCGGACCCAGCGCCGCCTCGACGTCCGCGGCGCGCACCCGCCCCGCGCTGTCCACCGGCAGGGTCGTCACCCGCGCGTGCCCCGCGGCCTGCAGCCACGCGGCGGGCTCGGAGATGCTCGGGTGCTCGACCGCCGACACGATGAGGTGGGGACGCGCCCGGCGACCGCTCCAAACCACGCCCTTGAGCGCAAAGTTATTGGCTTCGGTCGCCCCAGAGGTGAAGGTGATCTCCTCGGGCGAGGCGCCGAGGGCATCGGCGATGCGCATCCGTGCGCGCTCGACCTCGCGCGTGGCCCAGACGCCCGCGCTGTGCACCGACGAGGCGTTGCCGGAAGCGCGCGCCACGTCGGCCATCCGCGTGGCCGCGGCATCATCCAGCGAGGTGCTGGCGGCGTGATCCAAGTAGATGCGCGGCGCGACGGCGCGCCCCGCTACGCCGCGCGCAGTTCCGTCCGGAAGTTCATTGCGCACCCAGCTGCTCCTGCACGGCCAACGCCTGTGCCTGACGCTCCCACGCATCCCGAAGCTGCAACGACCGCTGCACCACAAGCAGCGTCAGCAGCGCATCGAGCGCGATCAGCCACGCGATGCGGCGGCTCATGAACCGACCACGACGCGCGGTGCGCGCCCCGGCACCGCCGAGCGCTCCGGCATCGGCAACAACCACAGCACGGCGAGCACCACGAGGTTGAGCACGAACACCGCCCGCGCCGCGTGCCAGATCACCGCATCCGCACGGTGATCGGCGCCCACGCTGCTCAAACGCACACGCGGTCAGTCAAAGTCCACCGACCCGCCGTCGGCGTTGAGCCGGGCGATGGTCTGGAAGATGTGCCGCGCGCGATCATCGGTGCCCGCAGGCTCGGACGGCACCACCCAAGACCACACCACCGCGCCGTCGGCGTCGACCTCCTGCACGCGGTCGTGCGCGGCGAGCAGCACGTGCCCATCGTCCAGCACGTCCACGTCGGTGATGCCGCTGATCTCCGGGTTGCGCAGCTCGCGGACCATCGCGCCATCTTCGATCGCCACCGCACGGTCCGGCGACCGCAGCGCCACCGACAAGCGGTGTCCGGGCCTCCACTCCGCGCCATGGGGGCGATGGCCGAGCAGGTTGCCGGTGTTCTTCGGGCCGGGATCGGCCTCGGGGGACTGAAAGGTGACTTCGCGAACGACCTTTCCTGCGGGGTCTACGAGGGCGATCTCGTTGAAGTTGCGCATGCAGATGCTGGTGCGACCATCCGCGAGCCGCTGCACCGCCGTAGGATGCATCCACGCCTGACCTTCGTCCGAATAGCCGTCAAAGCGCGGATCCGACCCAAAAGCCTCGACCCCCGACCACGTCCAGACTTCAGTACCCGCAGGGTTGACCTCGACGACGGCGTTCTCCCCCTGCGCGGCCCAGGTGCGGGCGTACAGCGTGTTGCCGTTCGCGAGGCGATCGACGTCATGGCTCGCCGCCGGATCATCGTGGTGCCAGACGACCTCGCCCGCCCGGTTGATCTCGACGAGCCCGAGCCCGTACAGCGAGAGCAGGAAGGTGCCGCCCTTGACCGGCTGCACGTCCATCAGGATCGGGTTGCCATGGTCGGCGTGCCAGTAGCTGCCCAGCGCGTCCTTCACGTGGATCTCCCACGTGACGTTCCCCGCGGCGTCCACCTCGATCAGCAGGGGATCGCCAACGACGATCTCCGCGCTGAACACCGTGTAGCTGGCGGGAGCGCCCTCCTGCTCGACTTCTGCAGGAATTGCACCGGTAGAATCTACGCCGGCGCTGCATGACAAGAGCAGGAGAGTGAGCATGTCAAACCTCCCGCGAACTCTACCATAGAACAGGGGCGACCTCCAGCCCCGGCAGGGCGATAAGCTGTTGAAATCGCAACTGCTTAGGTCGAAGCGCGCGGTTCATCAATCCCCGTGCGGCGCTGATCGCCGTGGGTTACCGCCCCTGCTGTGCGCCGCTGGCTCCTCCTCGTGCAATCCCTGCTGATGAGCGCGGTGATGTTGTGCCCGGCCGCGAGCGGCGCGGGGGACAAGGTCATCGGGAGCGCCGATGGGGACGTCGCCAAGCACGTCTGGACGCTGTGGTGGATGCGCCGTGAAGCGCTGATGGGCGATGCGGGCTTGTTGACGCGTCTGGTCAACTTCCCGGAGGGCGTACACCTGTGGCCCATCGACCCGCTGGACGGCGCGCTCGGCATCCTCGTGCCGCTGCAGCCTGTCGCGCTCGCCAACGCGCTGGCCTTCCTGCATCTCACGCTGCTCGGACTGGCCGCGGGCTGGCTGGGCAAGCAGGTCTCCGGCTCCCGACTCGGTGGGTACGTCGCCGGCGCGCTCGCTCAAGGATCGGCGTTCGCGGCCTTCACACTGCACGTCGGCGTCGGGGAGCTGCGCCAATACTGGTGGCTGCCGCTCGGCCTCGGGTGCCTGGTCCGCGCGCACGAGACGGGCAAGTGGCGCTGGTTCATCGCGCTCGGCCTCGCGGGGGCTGGGGCGACGATCTCGTGCTTCTACCACGGCGCTTTTCTGGGGATCGCGGCCGCCACGTGGCTGGCGTTCTCGCCGCCTCGAACCGCGCGCGCGCTGCGCGGCTACGCGCTGGCGCTCGCCCTCGCGTTGATCCCTTCGCTCGCGGCGGCCCACGTGTTCGCCAGCTCCTATGGGGGTTCTACCGAGCTGCAAGCGCTGGTGGACCCGGCCACGGGGGCCGCGACCGCCGATGACTCTGGCGCGGCCGCGTCGCTGGACGATCTGTACCTGCCGCGGGCCTGGGCGCGGGAGCGGCTGAGCGCGGAAGACCGCGCCTACACCGGCGGGCGCTATGTGGGCTTCGTCGCGGTGATCCTCGGTCTCATCGGCCTACGAGCGGCGCCGAAGCGTGCGCTGCCGTGGATCGCGGTCGCCGCGGTCGGCGTCGTGCTCTCGCTGGGATCGGCGCCGGCGGGAGACCCCGCGCTCGCCGGACTCTGGGGGCGCTGGGGACTGCCTTTTGCGTGGTTGAACGCCGGGCTGGCCCGCGTGGCCGAGCCGGTGAACTTCCCAGCGCGCTTCCTCGCGATGACGATGATCGCGATCCCCGCGCTCGCCAGCCTCGCCACCCGCTGGCGCTGGACCGCGCTGCTCGTTCCCATCGCGATCTTCGAGATCCAAAGCGCGGACCTCGTCCCTTGGCCACGCGAGACCGTCTCGTTTCCCGCCGTACCCGGCTTGACGGGAAAGGGCGCGATCCTCGACCTCGGCCTCGCGCTCGACGACTCCCGCGCCAGTCGCCTGCTCAACATGTCGGTGCAGATGGCGCTGTCCAGCCCCACGCAAGCGGTGCCGATCGACCGGCTCGATCGCTGGAACGACAGCGGCGCACGCTGGGCCCGCGCGCTCCCGATCACGCAGGCGCTGACGGCGCACCTGCCCAATCCGCCCAAGCCCGGTCAAGTCTACCGGGAGGATCTCGCGCTGATCCACAACCGCGGGTTTGAGCGCATCCTGCTCACCCACCCGAGCAACGGCCTCGACCCGCAGTACGACAGCCTGCTGACCGCGTTGTGCGGCCCTCCCCAGCGCACCGAGCTCGCCACGCTGTGGACGCTGCCCGAGACCACATCCACCCCCGAGGAGCTGGCGACGTGGTCCGCGGCCCAAACCGCGCGCATCGCTGCGCTCGTGGCATCCGAGACGCCGGGACACTACCCGACCTCTCCCGCGTTGCGCTGAACCTGCGCGCCGTACAGGGCGCGGGTCACGGTTTTGGCGCAGCGATCCCCGCTTCGATCGCGCGCACCTCAGCCGAGCCCGCGTCGCACTGTCCGCTGGCAAGCATCTTTTCCAACAGGGCGGACTGCTCGGCGGTAGGCACTTCGTGCCCCGCGCGCCGCATCGTCGCCCGCAGTCGCGCGACGGTGGGCGCACAGCGGTCCGACGGGAGCACCGCGGGCGCGTAGTGCAGCGCGACCCACGACGGCGCGTCCCCCGCGAGTCCCACCAAGACCGCGGCGATCACGCACACTTGCGCCCCGAGGATCAAGGCGGCGAGCGCTCGGAAAACCCACGCCATCGATCACCCAGACGCCCCGCAGTATAACAGGAGGGGGTCGATGGGTTGAACCGTGCGCCTGACGAAACCGCTGCTGCTGCTGCTGCTCGCGCCAGCGTGCGCGGCGGCCTGCGCGCCGGAGTCCCGCGCCGCGCCCAACGTGCTCATCATCAGCATCGACACCCTGCGGGCGGACCGGATCGGCGCGCGGACCCCCAACCTCGACGCGTTCGCCGAACATGCCGCGGTCTACGCCAACACCTACAGCCAAGCGAACGAGACCCTCTACGCCCACGCCGCGCTGTTCACCGGTCGCTACGCCTCAGAGCTCGGCCCCATCGACTACGCGCGCTTCACCATCGCCGGCGCGCCTACGCTGGCGTCGACGTTCCACGCCGCCGGGTACCGAACCGAAGCGATCGTGGCCGGAGGGCACCTCGCTCCGGAATTCGGCCTGAATCCCGGCTTTGATCGCTACGCCAGCGGCCGCGATTTTGGGTCCTTCCAGCAGACGGTCCCGCTCGCGCTGGAGCGACTCGACGCGCTGGAGCGACTCGACGCGCGAAGCGCAGCTTGGACGCTACCGGGGACGGCACCCACGCCGTGGCTGCTCTTCGTGCACGGCTACGACGTGCACGCGCCCTACGTGAACTGGGGGCCGGTGTTCCGCAGCGAGACCCCCGGCTATGACGGGCCGCTGCTCGAGCCGAGCCTCGTCCCTTGGAGCTTCGAGCAGATCCTGCGCGGCGCGCGGTACCCGGGCTTTCAACCCACGCTGGTGGACCGGGGCGACCGCACCATCCTCGACGCCGGGATCTTCGACGCGCTCGAGGTCTGGGCCGCCGCGCACCCCGAAGACGCCGTGCCGTTGACCGCCGCCGACGTCGCCTACGTGCGCGGCATGTACGACGCATCGGTGCGCTACGCCGACTACCAAGTCGGCGTGCTGCTCAGCGCGCTCGCCGACCGCGGGCTGGACGACAACACCCTCGTCGTCATCCTGTCCGATCACGGCGAAGACCTGCTGGAGCACGGGCACGTCAACCACCGGCTCTCGCTGCACGACGAAAACCTGCATGTACCGCTGATGCTGCGCGGCCCGGGCGTGACGCCGGGCGTGAGCCACGCGCTGACCGCGCTGGTCGACGTGCTCCCGACCATCGCGGGGTTGGCGGGCCTGCAGGCACCCGAAGGCCGGGGACGGGCGCTCCCCGATCTGGCGCTGCCTGAGCCGAAGCTCCCGGATGGAGGCGCAGGTCCAGACCGGGCGATCTTGAGCGAGGCGGCTCGGGGCGAAGTCTCGATACGAACTCGCGAAGGCCGCTTATCGGTCCCCCGCGGGCTCCCCGCCGCGCTGCCCGAGACCGCGCCCGACCGTGCGTTTGTCACCGACGCGACCGGCGCTCCGGTGCCGTGGAGCGATCCGCGCACCGCCCGCCTGTGGGCCCGCCTGCGGGCGGAGCTGCCATGACCGTGCTTCAACGCGCCGAGATCCTGCTGGTCCTCGCGGTCGCGGCGGGTTTTTCAGGGCTGGCCGGGCTGACGCTGCGCGCCGGGCCGCAGCTGCATCATCCCGTCGAGACCATGCGCCTGCTCCGCGCGCTCGACGCCGACGGCAGCGGTGCGCTAGAGCCCGCCGAAGTAGAAGGTCGGGATCCTCCCGGGCAGTCCTGGCACACGCACGATCGAAACGGCGACCACACGATCGACGCGCGCGAGCTGGAGATCGCGATGGACGAGCTGGATCCGCGCTGGCTGCTGCGGATGCCGTAGTCGCATCCCAGAAAAAATCATAGGTAAAATCAGTTCAGTCGCGAGGGGCCGCACCCGCGCCGGGCGCGTAGATCTCCAACACCCGATCCGCGACATGGTCTGCGAGCACGCGCGCACCCTCGTGGGTGTAGTGCGAGAAGGAGTTGGGGAAGGTCGGCTCGAAAAAGTAGCCTTCGGGATCGGCGTCAAAGACGTGCAGGTTGTCGATGAACTCCACGCCGGGCTGCTCGGGCGCGTACAGGTGCAGGGAGTCCAGGTCAAACGACGGGTATTGCATGACGACGAGCCGGCTTCCGTACTGTTCAGCAAGCTGGTAGAGCGCGGCATAGTTCTGTTTCAAGCTGGGCGTATGCTCGACCGCCATCGCGAGCACCTCAGGCACGCGCTCGGGCTGGCCGGAGAGCCGAAACAGCTTCGCGAGCTCAAAATACTCCGCTACTCGGCCTTGAGACTCCAGCAACTTCCAGCGTATCGCCTCTTCTTTATCGGTCTGGCCGGTCTCCCGGTACACCTGGCTCAACAACCACATGTTCGAGTGCCGGCCGGGGCTGATCGCCAGCGCTTCGAGCAGGCTCTTCTCCGCGGCGTCCCAATCCCGCTTGCCGATGTACGCGCGGCCCTCAGCCGCTTCGATCAGCAAGCGCACCGGCGGGACCACGTCGTGGTAGCGGATGCGCACCACCGGGACGATCTGGTCGATCACCGCGAGGGCTTCGTCGTACTGACCGCGGGCAAGCATCAACTCTACCTGCTCGAGCTGGATGAACTGCTGCGTGAGGTCCGGCTCCAGCATCGCCCCCTGCGGGGACGCGGTCGGATCTGACGCGGCTTGGGACTCGGCCCGCGCCGCGACCTGATCGATCACCTGCTGGGCCTGATCAAACTCCTTCTGGCGCACGTGGATGTCCGCCAGCTCCACCGCGTACATGCCCTCTTCGGGGTGCTGGGCGATGGCGTCGGCGAGCATGGCGTAGGCGTCGTCGTAGCGCCCTTCGCTGACGAGGATCTCCGCCAACAAACAATAGCCCACCGAGCGCTGCGCGATGACCTCGCGCATGATGTCCTCGGCTTGCCGAAGCCGGCCGATGCGCATCAGGTAGATCGCGGCCTGCGCCCGGTCGATCGCCTCGTGGTCGTCGGCCATGCGCAGCTCACGCAGGTAGTTTCCAAGCTGGACGACCTTCTCCTGCGCGGAGGGAGGAAGATCGGCGTAGGACTTGATCTCGGTGACGTTCGCGTTGCTGCGCAGCCGTACGCCCTCTAAGAGCCAGCTCGCTAACTGCACCGTGCGCAAGGAATTCATCCCGCTGGGCAGCATCGCCGAGACCGGCACCCACTCGTTCGGCGTGTCTTTGATCCCCATCATCGCGATGATGATCTGCGGCCGCGCGCTCGGCAGGGTCATGCGCAGCAGATCGAGCGTAGACCCGCTGGTGCCGCCCATCATGCCGTTGTTCAACACGCGGAAGCGCACCGCCGACTGCCGCGTATTGAGGATGGTCTCCAGCTGCGCTGGGTAGGAGGTGCGCGGGACCAGCATCGAGCCCGATTCGTCGCCCGCGACGGCGGTCGTGGACTCGCCGACGCACAGGATGCGCACCTCATCGCCGCTGCTCTTGCCCAAGGCGGCTTCGTTGGCGCGGAGCTGCCACGCCGCAAACGCCCGGTACGCGAGCGAGAGTGACGCTTCGACCAAGACCAACGTCACCGCCGCGCCGAGAAACAGCGAGATCAAGCGGCGCGGGAGTCTTCTCCGGAACACGCGGAGCGGCGGGCGGGACATCGCGGTGCATCATGCCACGCCGCGCGCCTCCCTGCCCGTTATGGGGAGCGGATGAGCCGCAACGCCTCACGCTCTGGAGACCCGCCCGGCGCGCTCCCGCTGACCGCGCGGCGCGCCGCCCAAGGGCTGCTGTACGCCGTCAGCGGCGCGCTGCTAAGCGCGAGCGTGTATGTGTTCCTGCGCGACCCGCCAGCCAGTCCGGCGGCGATGGATCTCATCCGCCTCGTGGATCAAGACGGCGACGCGCAGATCAGCGCCGCGGAGTACGCGCGCGTCGGCGACGGCGAGCTGCCGATGTCGTATGTAGACGCCGATGGCGACGGGTCGCTGGCCCCGTGGGAGGTCGACGCGATCATCCGGTACATCAGCCCGCTGCGCGCGTCGATGTCGTGGGTTCCGCGAGCGCTATGAGCACGCTGCGCCCTTGGATCCTGCCGCTGCTGCTCGTCGCGAACGGCGTCGTCGCGCTGGCGATCGCCGATCGCGCCGCAGAGGTCCGCCGAAGCTATCAGATCTGGGAGGTGCGCTCCGAGGCGCGCGCCCACCTGAAGTACCTGAGCGACGAGGAGTCGCACAGCACGCGCTCTGGACGCGACGCCGCCAAGGCACAAGAAGCGCTCCAGGAGCCCCCGTGAAGGGTCATCGTGAGCGCGTTCTGGGCGCGCTGATCGCGTTGATCGCGGCCGTGCCCGAGGTACAGGCCGCGCCTACGACGCCGCCCAACCTCGTGCTCGTCTCCATCGACGGGCTGCGCGCCGATCGAACCGGCGTCTACGGCGCCTCGCCCAGCCCGACGCCCGGCCTCGACCGGCTCGCGGCGGTCGGCCTCGTCTGCGATCTCGCGCTCAGCCAGTCCAACGAGAGCCTGTTCAGCCACGCCGCGCTGCTCACCGGACGGCACCCGTCCGAGATCGCCCCGCCCGACTACCACAGCTTTGTGCTCCCCAGCTCCGCGTTGCTGATCCCGGAGATCCTGAAGGTCTACGGCTACGCGCGCGCCGCGTTTGTCGCCGGCGGGCACGTCAAAGGCGTGTACGGCTTTGAGCAGGGGTTTGATCCCTACTGGGACGACGCCGACTTTGGCTCCTTCTTCCATACGGTCCCGCAGGCCCAAGCATGGCTGGCCGAAGCGCCCCGCGCGCCATTTTTCATGTTCCTGCACGGCTACGACACGCACCGGCCCTACCTGCACGCCGGCCTCTACAACCACGTCTTCGACAGCGACTACCGGCCCTCCAGCGCCGGCAACGTCGACGACGTGCTGATCCAGTCGCGCATCGAGCGCGTCGTCGATGGCAGCTACTACAGCGACTTCCCGTTCCAGTACTTCTGGCACCCCGGCGCCGCCGAGCGCATCCTCGACCCCGGCGGCTACGCGCGCCTGCGCGAATACGCAGCCACGCACGTCGGCAAGCCGATCACCCCCCGCGACGCGCAGCACATCCGCGCCCACTACGACAGCGGCGCGCTCAGCGCCGACATTCAGCTCTCGCGCTTTGTAGAGACGCTGCACGCGAGCGGCGCGTGGGACCACACGCTGATGGCCGTCGTGGCCGATCACGGCGAGGATCTCGGCGACCACGGGCTCTACAACCACCGCTCGACGCTCGCCGACAGCGCCACCCGCGTGCCGATGATCCTCACCGGCGGCGCGCTCCCCGAGGCGCTGCGCGGCCATCACATCCCCGGCCTGTGCTCCGCGATCGACGTCGCACCCACGCTCCTGCACGCGGCGGGCGCGGTGTTGCCGCCCGATCTCCCCGGGCGAGACTTGCTCTCGGACGCGCCGGCGCCGCCGTACATCATCCAGGAAGGCGTGCTGCCGATGATCGCGGTGCGCACGCTTACGCACCGTCTGACCGTGCAGGGCCTGCCGCTGGACTCGCCGCTGCTGGAGCTGCTCGTGCGGGTGGCGCCGATCGCCGCGCCGACGTTCTCGCTCTACGACCTCGAGCACGACCCCGCCGAGCAGATCAACGTGCTGCAAACCCAACCCGACGTCGCCCGGACGCTTAGGGAGCACCTGTTGTCGTGGCTGGCGAGCCGGAAGGCGCAGGGTCAGGGGCAAGCGGGCCCGGCGTTGGACCCGGCGTTCCGGGATCTGCTCCGCCAGCGTGGATACTGGTAGCGTCCAGCGTCTCCCCGAGCGCGGCGAGCGCCTGCGCGTAGCCTTCGATCAGCGCGTTGACCGCGGGCCCGTTGGGATCGGGGTTCGCGAGCGCCGCCGTGCGCAGCGCCGCGCTCGGCCCCGCCTGCGCGGGATCGACCCCCCGACGCCCCGCAGCAGCCGAGACCCGCTGCGCGAGGAGCATGTCCAGCAGCTCCACCGCGTCCCGCTCGCCCGTGGCGGGAGACACCGCCGCGTTGATCGCTTTTCCGCGTGAAGCGGCCTGCTCTGCCGGAAGCTCCGCGGGCGCCAACGGCTGGCTCCAGACCGCCGATAGCAACAGCACCTGCACCGCGAGCAGCCCAAGGGCAGCGATGATCAGCGAGTGCTCGAGACGGCGCGGAGTCATGCAGGGACGTTATCCTACACGCCCCATCGGAGTCCGATGTTTCCGCCGACGCGCCTCGGGTCCTCGCCGGGGCTGTACATCGCCGCCGCGCTGCTGACGTTGAACGCGGTGTTCGCGCTGATCGTGGGTTGGCAGCTGCTCGCCGGCTACCTCGGACCTGCCGGATAGAAACCCGGACTACGAGGCCCTGACTACGAGGCCCGGACTACGAGGCTGAGCTGTAGTTCCACGCCCCGTCGGTGAGCGCGCACCGCACCGCCACGCCGAGCCCCGGCGTAGGCTCCCGGACCACAGCGAGGATCGGCAGATCCTTCCGGATGTACGCCGTCCACTCGTCCAGCGCCCCCGCGGGCGCAGCGCCCGTCCCAGCGCCCACCAGCAGGATCGCCAGCGCGGGGTGGAGCTCCTGCAGATCGTAGGCCGCGTCCTGAAGCTCGGCGGCTTTGGAGTAGCAGGCGCGAAAGCCCGTCCCCGGCTGGGTCGCAGGCAGCTCCAGCGCATCGGCAGCGTGCACCAACACCGGACGTTGCCCCGCGACGGCGAGGAGCAGGTGACGAACCAGCGCCGCCTCGTCGGCCTCCGCGACGATCCACTGGCTGACCCCTGGGACCAACGCCGGCGTGCCCGGGCCGAAGAGCCCAAGATCCGCCAAGCGCCGCACGCCCTCGGGCAGCCGCGCCGCCCGACGCGCGCCGCGGAACCACAGCGCGCCGACCCCAAGCAGGCTGAGCGACGCGATGGCGGCGGCCACATACCAGAGCGTGTTGGACGCAGGCTCAGCCGCCGTCTTGGGGTGACGACGGCCGCGGCCCTCTGAACCCTCGTCCGACGCCGCTTCGTCCCGGCCGCCGCCCCCGCGTGTACGCTCCATCGCGGCCCCGGCCGGACTCGGGGCGCCCGCGGCCATGTCCGGCGCAGCCACCAGCTTGCCGTCCACAACCGTGAGCCCCAGCTGCCGAAGCCGCTCTCCCGAGGCCCTGCGGGTGATGTCTGCGGCGCTCAACGCCACGTCTCCCGCGTCGCCGCTCCAGCCCGACGCCGACACGCTGACCCGCGCGTGGTCGCCCGCGACCTCGGCAAATCCCGTCCAAACGCCGTCCCCCGCGGCCATATCCGGGCGCTCGCCGTTGTCTGCGAGCGCGCAGTCCACGACCGCGCCGCCGTCGGGCGTCAAGTGCGCGACGACGTCTCCGGTCAGCGGATGTGCGCTGGCATCAAGACGCACCATCAGCCGTGGCGCGGCTGCGCCTGGCGTCGCCGCGGCCACGCCGTCCCCCGCGCGCGAAGGCCCAGCAACCAGCGTAAGGAAAGCGAGCGCGAGCACCATGTACACGTGGCGACCTCTACTATCGAGCGAGTAAGAGCGGGTGAGAGCGAGTCAGGGCAAGTACGTGGAGCGCCTAACCGATCTACCCGCGTGGCTGCGCGGGGCGCGACGCGAGGCCCAAAACGAAACGACCCCCGCCCGAAGGCGAGGGTCAAGGACTGCTCCTGAGGTATCGTAGTCATCCGCCCTCATCTGGCCCTGCAAGGGCCGGATCTGGGCGGATACTCGATAACGAAGGCTACGTTGTCAACAGCACGGCGGAGCGCCGTACCGTTCACCTCTGAGGCTACCCAAAGAAGTGAAAGATTCCAGTCCACTCCAGAGCTAACGCATCGTCGGAGGCAAGCAAGCCACCTCGGCGAGCCCCGCGTGATGGACCGCCATCAAGCCGTCCAGCTCGGTGAGCAGCGCAGCGCCCAAGGCTGCGTCCGCCTGCGCCACAAACCCGATCCGTCCCCGCAGGACGTGGGTGTCGACCATACCGGCCCGCGCCAAGGCCTGCGGCAGTCCTCGGGCGCGCGCGTCATGCAGGACCGCGCGGAGCAAGCGACGCTCTGTCCGAGGGACGCACACCCGCGCGTTCACGACGAGCCCGGTGACGCGCTGCGAGCGGTCGCGGCGCAGAACACGCGTCTTCTCACCGGCGAGACGGTAGCCGTACGCACCGCAGACGCGCTTGATGTGGTCGTGCATCGCCTCCGGCACGCGGCCGCCGGAAAAGCAAAGGTCGTCCGCATACCGCGTGTAGCGGAGGCCCGACTCCTGCGCCCACGCGGCCAGCTCCACGTCGGCGTCCCGAAACGCAAGGTTCGCGAGGTGCGGGCTGGTCGGAGCGCCCTGCGGGAGCACGCCCTCCCGCGTGCACACCGCCAACACCCAGTCGCGCTCGGCTGCGTCGAGACCATCGAGGTGCGGACGCACCGCCGCGGCGGTGGTCGTGCCGAAAAAATCGCGGAGGTCGTAGCCGATGACGAAGGTCTGACCGACGTGGGCGGCGGCGTTGCTGATGATCGAGCGGCCAGACACAAAGCCGTGTGCGGCGGCGTGCACCGGCATGTCGGCCAGCAGCACGTCGAGGATCTGTCGCTGCGCGGCCTTCAGCGCGTCATCGGGCGCGGTGATCCAGCGCAGCTTTCCCGAGGCTTTGACCCGCGGAAACCGGCGGTAGCGGCTCTCCGCCGTGCGCGCCAGCTCTACGAGCTGGGCATCATCGAGGCGGAGCGCGGCCCGTACGCGCCGGAGCGGATCCGGCGGCAAAGGCGGTACCAAGTGACCCGGGATCAACCCGAGGCGATCGCTGCGACGAAGCGGGGCGAGAACCGCAGGTGCATCGTCGTCCGCGCGCCAAGCTTGATGCGCTTGCCGGTTTGGGGGTGACGAATCGTCCGTTCGCGGCGGCGCACGACGACAAAGTGCCCGAGGTTGGGAACCCGGGCGCCCTCCCCCGAAACCACGCCCTCGACGATGCCCAAGATCCAGGCGTGCACGAGGCGAGCGGCCCAGCTGAGCGGCATCCCCGACTGCTGATGCACATAGAGCGCGAGGGACCGCCGGGTGTTCGTCATGGTGGAAACCCGCGCATCGGTCGGTGACACCACCAGCTTCGGAGCGGCGCGCCTGGGCGTCACCACCTTTCCCGTAGGCCCCGACACCGACCGCGGCGCCCAAAAGGACAGCGACCGCACCGGATCACGCTCGCCGCCGAGCTTTTTCAGCGCCACCGCCTTCGGGAGCGGCCGCAGCCACCGCGCCGCCACAAACGAAGGCAAGCGCCGGGCGGGCACCGTGATCAGCCTGCCGTTTCGTGGATTATTCACCTTGTAGGCGCGTCTCATGCTCGCGCGGATGGTCCCGAAGCCGCGAATTCGGAAGGCGCCGCCTCGGCGGAGCACGTCACCCGCCCGCGCGACGATCGCTTGGCTCGCGACCCACGCCGCGCCGACCGGGAGGCCGGTGCGCTCCGCGAGCGCGAGCGTAAACTCGCCCGCATTCACCGCATCAAACCGGGTGACCCCCGAATCAAAAGCGGAGACCGCAGGGAGCGGCGATGCGACCGGCTTGGCGGGCGCTGGAGGCGCAGGCGGTCGAGCAGGCCCGCGGGGCGCGCTACGGACAGCCTCAGCGGCGGCCGCCATCGCCGACCGCACCTGCGTGGCGACGGCCGGCACATCCGTGTACGGCAGCCAATCCCCCATCCCTTCGGTCCAAACGAGGTGACGCTCGTGGGGAGCGGCGAGCACGGCGCTGACGATGTCGCCCAGCGGGAGCACGCGCGCGGTGGCGTCTGCGCCCGCGTAGTACCAAGGCGTGAGCGCAGACGTCGGCGCCGACACGGGCGCGACGACGGGCTCCCCCATCCGCGTGGGTCCCGAGAGCGACACGACCTGACCGGCCGGCTGCCGCGCCAGAACCGCAGCTTTGAAGCGCTTGCGGTCTACAAAGCGGTCCATGCCAAACGTGTCGGTGAGGTCCGCGTCCGTCAGGTCCGGCAGATCCGTTAGCCTGACCCGATTGCGCTCAAACACCTCGATGAACTCGGACAGATCAGCGTGCGCCAGAAAATCGCGGATGGTCAAGACTACGCTCGTTCGAAGGGTCGGGAAAGTAGCATGAACTCCGCCCGAGGCGCTCAGCGCGCGACCGGAAGCCCGGTGCGCGTGATGCGGATGCCGATCGCTTTGCCCGAAACATCGAGCCCCGTGCTCTCGCGCTCGCTCACGTGGGCGCTGCCGCCGCGGCTGGAGTAGCCGCCGCCGCGCAGCCCGTGCTCTGAACCGGTGGTCTGTCCACGGGGATCGGACTTGGAGTCCGACGTGTACGGCCCGTAGTAGTCCTGCACCAGCTCCCAGACGTTGCCGCTCATGTCCGAGATACCGCAGCCGTTCGCCGCGAGGGTGCCGACCGCGTGGATGGTGTCCCCGCTGTTCAGGCCCGTCCAAGCGACGTCGGAAGACACCGTCGAGCCCGAATACGTCAGGTCAACGCCACAGCGGGCGGCGAACTCCCACTCGGCTTCGGTGGCCAAGCGGTAGCCGTCACACGTGTAGGGATCCACGCTGGGGAAGCAGCTGGTGCCGTCGCAGGTGTAGCACTTGGTGAGCCCCTCAGCGTCGGACATCGCGTTGGCGTACGCGGCCGCGTCATCCCAATGAATGGACTCGACCGGGCAGTTGCCGCCGCAGGTAGTGTTGTTGGAGGGGTTCGTACCGACGACCGACGTGTACTGGTCTTGGGTGACCTCGGTGACCGCGACCCACAGGTTGTGGGTGAGCGTGACGTCGAAGGTCGGCGACTCGTCGTCGCCGCAGCTTGATTGTCCCGGGGTGCAGCCCATAGTGAAGCTGCCGCCCGGCACGCACGCGAAGGTGATGCCGCTGGCGGGCGCCGGGTAATCGCCACAAACGGTGTCGGTGTCCGCGTCGGTGTCCGAATCGGTGTCCGCGTCGGTGTCCGAATCGGTGTCGGTGTCGGTGTCGGCGTCGGTGTCGGTGTCCGAATCCGCGTCCGCATCGGAATCCGCGTCGGTGTCCGCGTCGGTGTCCGCATCCGCCGCGCTGTCATCGGCGGGGGCGTCTTTGACCCCGCAGCCCAGCAGCAAAACCGGGGCGATCCAAGGGATGATCCGAGATGCGTAGGACGAGGCGAGCTGAAGGCGCATGGTCAGTTCCGTGAGCTGTCCGGGAGGCCCGGCGTTGAAAACCGTGACCCTGTCACGTTTGTCGGACTACCCGGTCGACCGCGCTCCCGCAACGAACGCGCGAAGGATGCGCAAAGCCGTTGGAAAGAGCGCAGAACCCGGATAATCGACCGCCGTGCGAATTCACACGCTGCTCTCGACCCTCGCCGTAGCAGGGATGCTCACGCCGCTCGCCCAGGCCGCTGAGCCGGTGAGCGGCTCAGTCACCGTCAACGCCTCGCGCGCGGCGGTGCTCGATCTGCTCGCCGATCACACGCAGACGCTGCGCATGTGCCCCGACGTGCGCGCGGTGCGGGTGGTTCGCACGCTCCCGCAGGGCTGCGCG